>NZ_CP022437.1:2478526-3098158 GCF_002224365.1 Virgibacillus necropolis
ATCTGCTGCACAACGCTGTAACGCCAAAGAAAGAATGCTTTTTGCTTTTTTATCTGCCTCTTCTTTTGCACGATTTTCAGCTTCTTTTATCATTAGTGCTGATTCGTGTGTTACCTCTTGTTCGATGCGTTCTAAGATAATCTGTTTAGCTTGGTCAGTTGTATATCCTGAAATGCGTTCAAGCTCCGTTTGCTGCATTTGTATCATAGCTTCCACTTTGCTTTCCATTTCTTCAATTTGTTGTTGTTTTTCTGTTAGTGAGTTTTCTTTCTTCTCTAACATGAGCTCACGCTTATCAAGCGTTTCACTTTTTCTGTCCAGATTTTCTTCTTTTTGCATTAGACGAGTTTCTTGTTTTTGTGATTCATTTCGTCGTTCACGCAAATCTTGTTCTGTTTGCTGACGAAGTTTGTGATTTTCATCCTTCGCCTCAAGAAGTGCTTCTTTTTTCGAAGCATCTGCATTTCGATGTGCTTCATCGACTATTTGCTTTGCTAATTTTTCTGCACTTGAAATTTTAGCTTCAGCTATAGATTTACGAATCAGATAACCAACAACAATACCGACGATTAGGGCAAGCAAAGCGGAGATGATTATTGTAATAATGTCCACGGTTTCACCTCCCATTGCTATAAAGTTGTACAATTCATTATTGTCGGCATGTACCAAATTTTAACTAAAAATATCAATATTTGTATAATGCAATTAAAATAATTATACATTCTAATTTTAATTGTCAACATTACCATTGTCAAGGAATCGTAAGAATTAAAAAATATAGTTTTATCCAGAGGAAGTATAACCGCTCAAAAGGCTATTAGTGCGTGTTCAAAAAGTCGGCAAATTAGAAACAAGAAGTTCGAGGCGGCGTAGTTTTGAGGATCGGAATGTAGGCTATTCCTACATGAGAACCGGAAAAACAAGCCAACGAAGAAATTCGCCGTTTATCATTTGGTGACTTTTTTGAACATCCTATTAGGATAAAAGAAAAAGTAAATTCTCATTCCGATGAATATAGAATAAGAATTTACTAGATATATTACATATTTAAGCGTTTGTTACACATCCAGAGTTTCTTGCCCTGCTTCAATAGACTCTTCTGGTTTAGCATCTAAGTTATAGTGACTACGAATCTTTTCTTTTATTTCTAGCAAAACATTTTCATTTTCTTTTAAGAATTGTTTTGCATTTTCTCTACCCTGACCAAGGCGCTCCCCATTATAGGAATACCACGAACCACTTTTTTCAACGATGTCTAGCTCTGATCCGACATCAATAAGTTCTCCTTCTCTTGAAATTCCGAAGCCATACATGATATCCACTTCAGCAACTTTAAATGGAGGTGCTACTTTATTTTTTACAACTTTGATTTTTGCTTTATTTCCAAGTATATCGTTCCCTTGTTTTAATGTTTCTGCACGACGTACCTCTAAGCGGACAGACGCATAAAATTTAAGTGCACGACCTCCAGGCGTTGTTTCCGGATTACCAAACATAACACCGATTTTTTCTCTAACTTGGTTAATAAAAATGGCAGTAGTTTTTGATTTATTAATGGCGCCTGAAAGCTTTCTCAACGCTTGGGACATAAGTCGAGCTTGTAGTCCCATATGTGAGTCTCCCATTTCTCCTTCTATTTCCGCTTTAGGAACAAGAGCAGCAACTGAGTCAACTACAACAATATCTATTGCACCACTTCGCACAAGAGCTTCTGCTATTTCTAGTGCTTGCTCGCCAGTATCTGGTTGGGACAAAAGTAATTCGTCAATATTAACTCCTAATGCTCTCGCATAAGTTGGATCGAGTGCATGTTCGGCATCAATAAACGCGGCTTGTCCACCTTTATTTTGCGCCTCTGCAATCGCATGTAAGGCTACAGTTGTTTTACCAGAAGACTCTGGACCATAAATTTCAACAACACGCCCACGTGGATATCCACCTATTCCTAATGCAACGTCTAATGCCAAAGAACCACTTGGAATTGTTGCAATTCTTTGTTCAGCTGTTTCACCTAACTTCATAATAGAACCTTTACCAAATTGCTTCTCTATATTTCTTAACGCCATATCTAATGCTTGTTTTTTATCGCTCAACGAGACAACCTCCTTTAACTAACTATATCTATCATACATGGTTTTATTTTATTTGCCAAGACTAAAATCGAATAAATGTTCTCATTTTATTGTTGTTTTTTTCTAGATAATTAATATTTAGCTATATAACGAATAGCTAAAATACATTTTCTCACAAAAAATCAATAACTAAAATGCTATTTTAAGAAATTAAATAAAAGTTCATAGCCTTTCCAGACAGCTTTTTTTCTAATGGATTGACGGTCACCACGAAAAACAAATTTCTCTATTTGTTTTTTACCCATGTCATCAACCATTCCAATATACACAGTTCCTACTGGATGATTGTCTACGCAACTTGGACCAGCAACACCAGTAAAACTAATTCCTATAGATGAACCTAGAACAGTGCGTATATTAGTTGCTAAAGAATCCGCGCATTCCTCACTAATCACACCAATATCTTTCGTAATATGTGTTGGGACGTGCAAGAGTTTTTCTTTAACTTTCGTATCATAACAAACGATCCCTCCAGGACAAACAGATGATGCACCCTCTACAGCTATCAATCTATCAGTGAACATTCCGCCAGTTAAACTTTCTGCAGCGGCTACTGTTTTATTTTTTCCCTTTAATAATTGAAAAACGCGTTGTTCAATCGTTTCATTATTAATCCCATATAAATAGGAGCCGACCCTACCTTCAATTCTCTGCTGTGTATCCGTTATTAATTGTTGCGCCTGATCTTTTGTATTAGCTTTTGCTGTCAAACGAATAGCAACACCCTCTAATTGAGCAAGAGGGGCAATCGTCGGGTTAGTCTGTGCGGCTATGATATCTTTTAGTTCATACTCTAATTGCGCTTCACCTATACCAATAAACTGAAGCATTCTAGACTCTATAATTGTGTTTTCTTCGGACAAGTTTTGGATATAAGGTAAAACTTCATCCGAAAAAAGTTGCTTCATTTCTTTTGGTACACCAGGAAGAAAAACCCACACTTTATCATCTCGATTAATAATCATACCTGGTGCCATTCCAACTTTATTTTCAAGTACAGTTGCATCTTCAAATACGCGAGCCTGTTTTTTATTGTTTGGTGTCATGATCCGTTTTTGCTTTTCAAAATATGCAGAGATCTTATCCATGGAAAGCTTATGTTCATTCATTGTTAAACCAGATAAAAGTTGAAATGCTTCCCTCGTTAAATCATCATCTGTTGGTCCTAAACCACCAGTAACCACGATGACATCCGAACGATTAGCTGCCTGCTCAAACTGGTCATGCACTCTTTGTAGGTTATCACCTACAACACTATGGAAAAGCACGTTCACCCCATGTAACGCAAGTTTCTCTGAAATCCATTGTGCATTCGTATTTGCAATTTGACCAAGTAGTAGTTCTGTACCTACAGCAACAATTTCTGCATTTACTTGTTTCATCACTTCGAATCCCTCATTACATTCCAATTTTTAACAAAATAATCATACCCAGAATATGCAGTGATTATTAATGCTGCATACAGGCTAACTATGTCAAAGCGAAAGCCTATATATGAAAATGGAAAATTGTGAAGAAGTAACGCTGAAATAGCAACTATTTGAATCCATGTTTTTAATTTACCCATTTGACTAGCTGCCAAGACAATACCTTCTCCAGCTGCAACTAGTCGTAATCCTGTTACAGCAAATTCCCTACTTATAATTACTATGACAACCCAGGCTGGTGCCAAACCGAGCTCAACAAGCAATATTAAAGCTGCAGAAACAAGAAGTTTATCTGCAAGTGGGTCTAAAAATTTCCCTAAATTTGTGACAAGATTATACTTACGGGCATAATATCCATCTACCCAATCAGTTGTTGAAGCTACGATAAATAACAATCCTGCTACCAAATGTGATACAGGTAAAACCGCTTCACCAATAGTTATCTCGCCCCAATCAAAAGGAATAGATAACAATAGGATGAAAATGGGAATTAAAAATATACGTGATAGTGTAATCTTATTAGGTATGTTCATTGTTTTTCCTCCTACTACGTAAACCCTTCCGTATTGAAAGGAAGGGTTTAACACATCTTATTATTTTTCAGTTTGATTAATATTTATCCAAATCTTTTGATGTACCTTTTCTGTTTCGTCGAGAGGGTATTCTAACTCGACCCCATCAATTGTTATTTGTAGGGCGGGAGCATTTCCAACATTAAAATAAACCCGCTTATCACCAGACACATCTATTTCTTGCGGGGAATTAGCAGCAGAAATGATTCCAGTAAAATACTGTTTTTCTTCATCATTTGTTATTGCTAAGTACGACTCACCATCAGCTTCCAACGTTATTACTACGTTTTCACTGGCATTATTTAGCTCAAAGGTAGATTTTGGACTCGTACCTGATCCTTCTTCCACTAAATCTAAAGTAGGTTCAACTTTTTCTATATCTGGATCCTCTGTCGTACTATCCGATTTTTTTTCATCTGTAGTTGTATCATCTTGTGATTTACTACCCTCATCAGAATTAGTATCTTCATCAGATGGTTGATTATCCTGGGTATTCTTTTCTCCAGGGTCATAGATAATTTCATTGTCATCTGGGCTATCTACTGGATCTGCAGAATCATTGGCCGTTGTTTTTGAAATGAAATACCAAGCTGCAAAAAAGATACCAATTATAAGTAAAATAACAATTATTGTTGGAAAAAGAGAAAAAATTACTGGACCTTTCGAAGAATTTGAATCTCTTCTTGAGCGCTGGATTCGAGTGTATTGTTCTGTACTTTTTTCTTCCGTTCCCGGTATTTCCTCTTTATATTCATCTAATAATTCATTAGAGTCTAATCCAACGGCTGTAGCATACTCTTTAATAAATGCACGAGCGTAGAACTTCCCTGGTAACACATTAAGATTACCTTCTTCAATAGCAATTAGATATCGTTTTTGAATCTTCGTTGTTTCCTGGACACTTTCAAGGGACAAATTTTGTGCTACACGTGCTTCTTTTAATCTCGCTCCAATTTCCATAAGTAACACCATCCAATTTAAAAATCAAACATCGAGAAACCACTTTCATTTGATTCTTGTTCTTTTTCTATCGGTTCGTATGTAATCTCTTCACCCTCATTACTACGCAGTTCAATAATATAATCAAAATCTTTCAACTCATATTCAGTCGATTTTACAAACATATCTGGATGCTCCACCACTTTAATTGCAGGCAATGCCATTATTTCTCTGATTAATTGCCAATGCTTTTCATTAGCGCGTCGCGTTGACACAATTCCATCAATGATATAAATATTATCACTATTGTATTCATCTTTAATTAATTGACTCCGAATTGTTTGTTTTAATAATGTACTAGATACAAATAACCAACGTTTATTCGCACAAACACTGGCAGCCACAATCGACTCTGTTTTCCCAACCCTTGGCATTCCGCGAATTCCAATTAATTTGTGACCTTCCTTTTTATATAACTCTGCCATAAAATCAACTAATAGTCCTAATTCATCACGTACAAAGCGAAACGTTTTTTTATCATCAACATCACTTTGTATGTATCTGCCATGTCTTACAGCCAATTTATCACGTAGCTTTGGTTTACGAAGTTTAGTAATTTTGATCGTTTCAGTTGTTTCCAATATTGACCTTAGTCGGGTAATTTGTTCATCTTTTTTAGATAGCAAAAGCATGCCTCGTCTTGAATTTTCAACACCATTAATTGAAATAATATTAATGGAAAGCATTCCTAATAAAGAAGAAATGTCACCTAATATACCAGGACGGTTATATTGAATTTCATATTCAAGGTACCATTCTGTTTTCTCCATAATAAGCCCCTTTTTGTTACATGCTATTTTTATGTTACCTAATTCATGCCGTAAATGCAATCTATCTATATAATAAATGATTTTTTGCTAAGTGAAAAGAGGAATATATAACAAAAAAGAAAAGAAGCTGCATGGTATCAGCTTCTTTAATCTAAATCCAACTAATTTATTGTGGTGTATTACCTTGGTTTTGAACAAGTTTAACCATTGTACTTGCCAATGCTTGTTTTTCTTCTTTTGAAGCAGCGGTCCATAACTCTCTTAAGACAGCCTCCTCATTATTTTTTGCATCTACACTCTTTGACAGATAATCGCCTACTTCATATGCTACGTTGTTGACCGCTTGTTGACTCATACCCTCTGACTGGGCTTGTTCCAAACGATTCGACAAGAACTCTTTCCATGTATCAAAATTATCTAAAACAGACATCAAACATCCTCCTTTTAAGTACGTGTTCGAAAAGTCGACAAATTAGAAACAAGAAGTTCAAGGCGCGAAGATTTCGAGGGCCGAACGTATGCTTCTAATACGTGAGGACCGGAAAACTGCGCATCGAAGAAATTCGCCGTTTATCATTTGGTGACTTTTCGAACAACATCTTTAACTTATTTTACATAGATAGTATTTGAAGAACTAACTACTTTATACATATAAGTTTGGAAAAAGGATTTTACCATGCGCCGTCAATATTAATAATTTCACCTTGAATATAAGTTGATTTCTCGTCCATAAGAAAACGAACTGTATGAGCAATTTCACCAGGAAACCCGGGTCTATTCATCGGTATCTGATCGACAATTGCTTGTTTTTCTTCCTCTGATAAATGATGATTCATTTTTGTATCAATAAACCCAGGACTTATGGCGTTAACAGATATACCACTCGGTGCAACCTCTTTAGCTAATGCTTTCACAAAACTATTTTGGGCTCCTTTAACCGATGAATACAGTACCTCATTACTCGCACCAACATTACCCCAAATGGATGTGATGAAAATAATTGACCCTTTTTTCTTTTGGACCATAGTGGGTAGTACATGATTAACAATCATCCAAGGAGCTTTCACATGCAATGTTAGCATTTCGTCCATTACATCTTCTTGACTGTCCTGGAAAAGTGCATGATGTGCTCTCCCGCTCGCAATGATAATTGCATCTACTGGAAATACTAACTGACTTAATAAATACTTAATTCCATCAGCATGACTAAGATCGGCTTTGATTTCTGTTAAAATACATTCCTCATTTATAGTTCCTCGTATGCTTTTAAACCCATCATTATTTTTATTGAAATGAAGAAGAAGGCTATATCCATCACTTGCTAATTGTTTAGCAATGGCCAGGCCAATATCGCCACTTGCACCAATAATTAATACGTTTTTCCCCATTATATCTCCCTATTCCGCTTTAATTTTAAATGTAGTTAGCTGCTCTTCTTTAATCCAATCCTTTAAAAATGACGAAACTTCTTCATATGTTAATGATTGTAACCTTGGAATTATCTCTAAGAAATCAATTCCCATTGTATGATAATGAATATATTTTTTTGCAATAAACTCAATCGAGTTCATGGCTCGCAACAATTGTCCAATTTGTTTTTTCTTCATCCGTTCAAATTCAGCTTCACTTATTTTCTTCTCTTTGATACTTAGCAACATTTCTTTAACACGTTTTTCGAATTCTTCGGGTTTTGAGGTATTACTTCCTATAATTGCATACCCAAATCCTTTTTCTACAGTTGTTTCGAAATAGAAACTATTGTCAATTATACCTTCTTGATACAATTCCTGATAAAATGATCCTCCCTCTGAAAAGTAAAAATCTACTATCATACCTTGCACAAGATCGGTTACTAAAAAGGTATCGCTATCTGATCCGTTCACCAATCCTTTAATTCCCACTGAACACTTCGGGATAGAAACTGGCATGTTAATCGTTGTTTCTTTTTTATATACTTCCTTTGGTTCATCTGGCATGATTCGTTTGATTTGGTCTGATGGAGGAAATTCTTTCGATAGTTGATTTTGTTTAATAAGTTCCATCATGTTTTCCTCATCAAAATTACCCGCTATAAACAATGTCATGTTATCAGGATGATAGAAAGTTTGGTAACATTCATACAAATCTTCTTTTGTGATGGATGCGATCGATTCTACCGTACCTGCAATATCTACCTTCACTGGATGATGATGAAATAAATTTTGGATAGTACCCATAAAAACCCGCCAATCCGGTTGGTCATCGTACATGGTAATTTCTTGACCAATTATACCCTTTTCCTTTTCAACTGATTGGTCCGAGAAATAAGGTTCCTGTACAAAATCAAGTAATGTTTCTACATTTTGCTCAATATAATTAGTTGCAGTGAATAGGTATGCTGTTTGCGTGAAGGATGTAAAAGCATTTGCTGAAGCACCCTGTTTACTAAAGTCAGCAAATACATCATGATCCTCTTTTTCAAATAACTTGTGCTCCAAGAAGTGGGCAACCCCTTCAGGAACGGTAACCGCATCCTGTTTATTTCTCGGAACGAAGGAAAGGTCAATCGATCCATAATCCGTTGAAAATATCGCAAACGTCTTGGAAAGTTCTCGTTTTGGTAACAAAAATACGTTTAACCCATTTGCTAGCTTTTCTGCTCGTAACACTTCGTTTATATCATCATATCTTTTCGTTGACAATTTGATTTACTCCTCTCCCTTAGTTGTTAGTAAATAAGTGGTGTCTTCCACAATAGATTGACCCACATCAAGAACGTCCTGCTTGCTAACCGCTTGTATATTTGTAATTAAATCATCTGGTGATAAGGAATGATTTGCTACTACCTGTTGATACAACAACTCAATTATGCCTTGGGGATGATCCAGTGTTTCTAGCAGCTGATTGACAATTAACTCCTTTGTTGAACTAATTTCATCTTCTGTAAAATCACCATTTTTCATTGCATCCATTTGATGATCCATGATTTCTTTAGCTTGTTGAAAGTCTTTCGGCGCAATACCACTGAAAACAAATAATAGCCCCTTGTGACTCTCTATTCGAGACGCAGCATAATAGGCGAGACTATTTTTCTCCCGAACATGATAAAAAAGTTTCGAATTAGGAAATCCTCCGAACAGGCCGTTAAATACTTGCAATGCGAAATACAATTTATCACTATAGATGCAATTCGTTCGGTAACCGATATGAAGTTTGGCTTGTTGTAATTCTTGTTTTTCAATTATTGTTTTTGGTTTACTATTTTTCTTTTTCTCATTCGTTGACGTGATGGATTTGGTTGAAGAAAGACCTTTTCCAATATGTTTTTTAATTATATTTTCCATTTGATTTTCTTCAAAATCACCTAGTACATAAAAATCTACACTATTTTCCTTTAAAACCGACTGGTAGTATGTAAGCAGGTTTTCGCCATGCAATTCTGGTAAGTCATCTAAATAACCATGCACATGGGTTTGGTACACTTCATTCTCACACATTTCATCAATTAATCGCCTATTTGCGTAACTCATCTTATCATCCATTATTGAACTAATCTTCCGTTTTAACGTTTCTTTTTCACGTTCAACAATTGCTGAATCAAAGCCATTTCCAGAGGACTTTGGACTAATTATTATTTCATTTAAAAGTTCCATAGTATCTTCTATAAGTGCGGATTCATTTTCTAAAAAACGTTGATTTGGAATCTCCAAGCGGAACGTTATAATATGAAAATTCCCTTTTTTAGTTCCGTCTATAGATAAAACTGCGCCATATAAATCGTCTAACTTTTGTTGTAATTCACTACGATTTGGAAATTTATTTGTACCTTGTTGCAAAATATACGGAAGAATAGCACGCTTTGTAATGGTTGATCGGTTTAAAGGTTCTTTAAATTTAACTACAAAATTTATTGTTTTGAACTTTTTACTAGGCACCAAATGAACGTTAAGTCCACCTGATTCCACTACTTTTTCATTCACTTGGTTCATAAAAAACATCTCCATATTAAAATATTTTTCGATAATACTACTAGTATTAACCGTTTATACCATTAATATTGCAAAAAAACTGACTTGCCATGTATTTAGCGAGTCAGTTTATTATATCCTATCTGCTACCTTTAATATATGGGATACCATTTGCTTTTGGTGCTTCCGCTCGGCCAATGAATCCAGCTAACGCAAGAATTGTAAGTACATATGGCGCAATTAATAAGAAAACCTGTGGTACGTCTTCTAATAATGGTATACCTGCACTGATAACACTTAAACTTTGTGCAAAGCCAAAAAATAGCGCGGCCCCCATAGCCCCAAGTGGATGCCATTTACCGAAGATCACAGCAGCTAGTGCCATGAAACCTTGACCAACAATGGTTGCGTGTGAAAAGTTTAATGCAATTGTTAGTGCAAAAACAGAACCACCCAAACCACCCATTGCGCCTGATATAACTACTGCAATATAGCGCATTTTATACACACTTATCCCATTTGTATCAGCTGCCATTGGATGTTCACCTACCGCGCGTAATCGCAATCCGAACGGTGTTTTATATAATACATACCAAGCAACAAATGCAAGTGCGATAGCTAAATGCGATGTTAAATAAATATTTTGAAAGAAAATCGGTCCTAAAACAGGAATATCACTTAGATATTTAATATCGGTAGTGTAGAATGGTTTGCTTACCATATCTGTCTGGCCTTTATCATACCATTGTTTGGTTAAAAATACTCCTAGACCTAAGGCAAGGAAGTTAATAGCTACACCGCTTACCACTTGATCTGCACGAAAGGTAACAGATGCAACCGCATGAATAAGTGAAAATATCGCTGAAACAATCATTGCTACTAAAATGGAAACCCAAGGAGTCCACATTCCTAACGTATCAGCAAAGGTGAGGTTAAACACAACGCCTACGAATGCCCCCATAACCATTAATCCTTCAAGTCCTATATTAACTACTCCGGAACGTTCACTAAAAACGCCACCCAGCGCTGTAAAAATAAGGGGTGCTGAAAAGAATAATGCAGGTGGAATAATTGATTGTAATAGATCTACAATGTTCATTTATTTCCCCTCCTTTTTAAAGCGTAGAATAGCCCATCTGATGATATAGCTTGATGCTACAAAGAAAATTATAATTGCAATTATAATGTCTACTAGTTCTGCCGGTACATCTGCCGCAAGTGGCATATTTAAAGCACCAACTTTTAATACTCCAAATAAACAAGCAGCAATAATAACACCAATAGCTGTGTTTGCTCCTAATAATGCTACAGCTATTCCATCAAATCCTAAATTCGTAAAACCTGATTGTACAGACATATAACCAAATGTACCAAGTCCCTCAGTTGCGCCTGCAAGTCCCGCAAAAGCTCCTGAAATAACCATCGATAAAACAATATTTTTTTGTACGTTCATTCCAGCATATTTTGATGCATATTGATTAAATCCTACAGACCGTAGCTCATAACCTGTAGTAGTTTTTTCAATGATGAACCACATAATTAATGCAGCGAATAATGCTAAAAGTATTCCGTAATGCATCCGTGAGTAAAAGGTCATTTGTTGTAACCACTCAGATGCCATAGATGCCGTTGCTGGAATCGTTTCAGTTGAATCCTTTGAATCTGTTAATATGTTTCGAATCACGGCATTCGTTATATATAACGCCGTATAATTTAACATAATGGTTACAATGACTTCATGAACACCTAACTTTGCTTTTAGTATACCTGGGATGAATCCCCAAAGCCCCCCCGCTATCGCTGCAGCTAATACAGCAAGTGGCAAATGAATATAAATAGGTGCATCTACAGCAAGTCCTACCCATATCGCTGCTAGCCATCCGACAATTACTTGCCCCTCAGCACCGATATTAAACAGTCCTGAACGAAAAGCAAAAGCGACAGCAAGTCCGGTTAAAATGTATGGCGTTATTTGTCTTACTGTTTCACCCATAAAGTACAAATCACCAAACGCGCCATTCCAAAGTGCAAGATAACCATCTATTGGATTATAACCAAAAACCAGCATAAGGATAGCACCTGAGATTAGGCCGAGAAGTACAGATATTACTGGTACTAAAATATTAAATAATTTGTTAGATGTCATCTTTATCACCTGCCTCTGTTTTCGTACTTCCAGCCATAAGCAGACCTAATTCTTGTTCATTTGTTTTTTCTGGTTTGACATTCGCTACAACTTTCCCATCAAACATTACTGCAATTCGATCACTTACATCAAATACTTCATCTAGTTCAAAAGAAACTAGTAAAACCGCTTTCCCTTTATCTCGTTCTTCCACTAGTTTACGATGAATAAATTCAATCGCACCTACGTCAAGACCTCTTGTTGGTTGCGCAGCGATTAGTAAATCTGGAGAACGGTCTATTTCTCTACTAATAATTGCTTTTTGCTGATTTCCTCCCGAGAGCGCTCGTGCTTTCGTATAAACACTTGGAGTTCGTACATCATACTCCTCAATCAATTTATTCGCCTTTGAATAGATGTCCTTAAAATTAAGAACTCTATTTTTGGAATAGGGCTTCTGGTAATACGTTTGTAGTACAATGTTTTCAGCTACTGGAAAATCTAATACTAACCCATATTTGTGACGGTCTTGTGGAATATGTCCAACACCACTTTCTGTTACCTTTCGTGGTTTAAAGTTAGTGATGTTTTTTCCGTTAACTTTTACTGAACCTGACTGGGATTTGGTTAATCCTGTTATGGCTTCAATTAATTCAGTCTGTCCATTCCCATCAACACCTGCAATACCAACAATTTCACCTGCTCGAACCTCTAAATTCAAATCCTTTACTATATTTACATTTCTAGAATCTTTCACATTTAAATTATTTATTTCTAAAACAACATTCGCTGGTTTCGCAGGGCTTTTTTCTGTTGTAAAATTAACCTCTCGCCCCACCATTAAGGAAGCTAATTCCGTTACATTCGTCTCACTCACATTAACAGTACCAATACCTTTACCTTTACGAATTACAGTACATCTATCACAAACTTGCATAATTTCCTTTAATTTGTGAGTGATTAGAATAATAGATTTACCTTCATTAATTAGCGAGTGCATAATGTCAATTAATTCCTTAATTTCTAAGGGAGTTAATACAGCTGTTGGCTCGTCGAAAATTAAAACATTTGCACCACGATACAATGTTTTTAATATCTCCACGCGCTGTTGCATACCAACAGAAATATCTCGAATCTTAGCGGTTGGATCTACTTTCAGACCATATCTATCTGAAAGCTCTTGAACTTCTCGTTCCGCCTTTTTAAGATCAATTTTTCCGTTTTTTGTTGGTTCGCTTCCTAGAATAATATTTTCTGTTACCGAATAATTATCCACTAACATAAAATGCTGGTGAACCATTCCAATACCTAATTTAGTTGCAATGTTAGGATCAGTTATGTTCACTTTTTCGCCATTGTAACGAATCTCACCTTTTTCCGGCTGATACAACCCAAATAAAACATTCATTAAGGTTGATTTTCCCGCACCATTTTCACCTAACAATGCATGGATTTCACCTTTCCTTACTTGGACTGTAATATTATCATTAGCAACGATGCCTGGAAATTCTTTTCGTATATTAAGCATTTCTACTACATAATCCAAATTTTTCATTCCCCCTATTAAAAACGCGAATCTTAAATTTTTTCTTGAAAGATCTCCAAATGAAAAGAGCCGGAACACTCTCCTCTTCATTTGAAGACTTTCAATCTGTTTTATTTATTAAGGCTGTTTTCGTATAGTTTGTTGCTCATACCACCGAAGTTGATAAAAAATGCGACGTCAGTGCCATGTTTTGTGCTTGAACAACCGTTCCGGAAATCCACTACGCTTTCCGCGGACTCGCGATGAGCCTCCTCCTAAAATTCATAACATTCATCTCTTCACTCTTCAGTGATTGGAGCGGAGGGCAGTCGACTCCTGCGGGAGGATAGGCATAGGTAAGACCCCGCAGTGCGGTAGCACGAGGAGGCTCACCAGCCGCCCGCGGAAAGCGACTGCCCGCAGCGGAAATCACGTGGCTGTTACGTCGCAGTTTATAGGTTTTGTGTCAAACAACAATCTTTCAGAAAACAGCCTTTATTAAAACAGTAATAAAAGCGCAAGCGCCTTCGAAACAATCACAGTTCAGATTGTTCCTGCGATGATTATTCGCAGAAGCTTTCCTTAGTGGTCAGCCTCAGGCAAGTTTAAGACGAATCTCTTAGTGATGGTTTTTATCACAAAGAGATTTGAGTTAAAACCTCAGACGGGCTAGTCGCCGGAGCTAGATAAAAGGCTGGAATATCCAGCCTTTTCACTTTCTAAAGTGCTTCTACATATGCTTTTGTTTCTTCACGTGTTTTTGGAACTTCAATTTCGCCACTTACAATTTTCTCTTTCCATTCTTCAATAGATTTGATAATTTCGTCTGTTAAAGCTTCTTTGTTTGTTTTCGCCACAGAAACTCCGTCATCTTTTAAACCATAAGCAAGAACTTCTCCACCTGGAAATTCTCCATTCATAGCTTTGTTAGAAACATCTTGTACTGCAAGATCAACCCGTTTAACCATTGAAGTGAGTGTCACGTTATAATCACCAATTTGACCTTCGTCATATTGGTCACGGTCAACTCCGATTACCCAAATTTCTTTTTCTGGGTTATTTTTTTTAATATCTTTTGCTTGAGCAAATACACCGTTTCCAGTAGCGCCTGATGAATGATAGATTACATCAATACCGTCATTGTACATGCTTGAAGCAATTAATTTACCATCATCTGGTGCATCAAATGCACCTGCATATTGTACCTCAACTTCAATATCGGGATTTACTGATTTAGCACCAGCGATATATCCAGACTCAAACTTATTAATCAATTCTGAATCAGTTCCACCAACGAAACCAATTTTATTTGTTTTTGTTTTCTTAGCAGCAGCTACCCCAACTAAGAAAGATCCTTGTTGTTCTTTAAATGTAATACTTACAACGTTTGGTTGATCTACAACCGAATCAACAATTGAAAAGTTTGTATCAGGATATTGTTCTGCAGATTTGCTGATAGCATCAGCTAATTTGTAGCCTATTCCAAAGATTAAATTATAATCGTCACGAACAAGACGGGTAATGTTTGGCATATAATCCGCATCTTCATTTGATTGAATGTAATCGAAATTTGTGCCTTTTTCAAAACCATGTTCTTCGCCCCAAGCTTGCAGTCCTTCCCATGCTGATTGGTTAAATGATTTATCATCCACTCCACCAACATCTGTAACCATACCTGCTTTAAAATCACCAGATCCCTCAGATTTATTGCCATCAGAATCACTTCCAGAACTCTCTGATTCACCCGAATCTCCACATGCCACCAGTATCATTCCTAGACTTAACAACATAGCAAACAATAACAAAAAATTACGATTTTTCAATCTAAATACCCCCTAATTTAGTAGTTAATTATGACTATAAGCAGACTAAACGTTTCCAATTGTTAACACAACCACCTCCTCAAAGAATGAAACCCCTTACATACGTTTCCTTAAAACATGAAAGCTAAATACATCTGATCGGAAATAGTTTGCAGAATATAATACTGGTTCATCTTCATCCGTATAATGCATTTGTTTTAATAGTAATAAAGATTGATCAGGATCACACTTTAATATTTCATAAATACGATCATGATACCCGATAGGTTCGATATATGTAACCGCATACGTAATTCGTTTATGGGAATGTTCTTCAATTAATTTGAATAAAGAATCCTCTTTATGTACACGCTCTAACGGGATAATTCCCTCAGGAACCTTATCAATGCAAAACACAACAGGATCATTATCCGCAGTTCTTACACGTTCAATTTGCGCTATTGTATGTAGTTCTTTAGGTGAAAATTTTATCCTGTCATCTTCCATTGGCTCAAGTAGCTCTGTTGATAAATATTGTGAGCCTGCAACCCTACCAGAGTTTTCAATCATTAACGTCACACTATTTAGTTGCTCAATACCTGAAGAAAAAATCGGCTTTGGATTCACAAATGTTCCTACACCATGTTTACGTATTACAACATTTTCTTCTTCTAAAATACGTAATGCTTCTCTTAAAGTCGCACGAGACACCCCTAATTGTTTGGAAAGTTGAAATTCAGACGGAAGTTTTTCTTTTTCTTTATATTTCTCTAGCTGAATGTCACGTTTAATTTCTTCAATAACTTGTAAGTATAAATGGCGTGAATCGGTTTTTATCGACATAGTGACCTCCTTTGTTTGACAATCTTTACTAGTGATAAAAGAGATCTGACATCTGACGTATGACTCTTTTGTCCGAAATAAATATACCACTTTTAAAATAATAAATAAACACTATAGGTTAAATTTCTTAAAAATATTTAGCATTTTTCTACAATTTCGGTCATTTAATTCACCCCCAAACAAAAATCGGACAGTACAGAATTCTGTACTGTCCGATTTTTGTTTACGAAAGTTTCTCTTCCGATGATTTGGATAATAATACCGTTCTAGGTTTACTACCTTCATATGGACCTACTATACTTCTGTCTTCCATCGCATCTATTAATCGTGCAGCCCTCGTATAACCAATTCTAAATCTACGTTGCAGCATGGAGACGCTAGCGGTTTGCATTTCTACTATAAGTTGGACGGCATCATCATATAGTTCGTCGTCTACTTCCGACTTTGTTTCACTAGTTTCTTCAGGAATCATTTCTTCTTGGTAGGAAGCTTTCTGTTGTTCGATACAATGATCAACAATGCGCTCAACCTCTTCATCTGATAAAAACGCACCCTGTACTCGGGTTGGTTTGGATGAACCAGTAGGCATAAATAACATGTCGCCTCGACCTAATAATTTTTCGGCACCACCAGAATCTAGAATGGTTCTTGAATCTGTTTGCGAGGAAACACTAAACGCAATTCTTGATGGTATATTGGCCTTAATGACACCAGTTATTACATCAACAGATGGACGTTGAGTCGCAATGATGAGATGAATACCAGCTGCACGTGCCATCTGTGCTAATCTAGTAATTGCATCTTCAACATCGCTAGAAGCAACCATCATTAAATCAGCCAATTCGTCAACAAGTACTACAATGTATGGAAGATTTGGTTGTTTCTCTTCTTCTTCTAAAGTTTGATTATATTTGCGAATATATTCGTTATACCCTTCAATATTCCTTGTACCTGTGTCAGAAAATAGCTCGTATCTTCTTTCCATCTCAGAGACAACTTTTTTCAATGCTCTTGATGCTTTCTTCGGGTCTGTAACAACAGGCGCAAGTAAATGTGGAATTCCATTGTATACATTCAGCTCTACTTTTTTAGGATCTATCATCATCATTTTAACTTCATGTGGTTTAGCGCGCATAAGTATTGTAGTAATAATTCCATTCACACAAACACTTTTACCACTTCCAGTAGCACCAGCGATTAACAAATGTGGCATCTTGTTTAATTCTGCCACAACAGCATCTCCAGATATGTCTCGTCCTAAACCAAATAACAGTTTTGAAGACTGCTTTGTTAAAGTAGTATCCACTACTTCACGTAAAGAAACCATTGCGACTTCCTTATTAGGAACTTCAATACCTACAGCAGACTTGCCTGGTATAGGTGCTTCGATACGAATATCTTTTGCAGCTAATGCAAGTGCCAGATCATCATGAAGACCTACAATTTTACTAACCTTTACGCCAGCTTCTGGATAAACTTCATATTTTGTAACTGCTGGACCAACATGAACCTTGGTAATTCTAGCTTTGACTCCAAAGCTAGTAAATGTACGTTCTAACTTTCTAACAGTAGCTTGTATATGAGATTTTTCATGCTGCTGTGAGTTATGTGTTGGTTCCGCAAGTAATTTAAGCGATGGTAATTCGTATTCATAGTTTTCAGGTTCAGTCATTGGCATTGAATTTGTAAAGTCTGTTTCCGTTTCTTTTTCTTTTTCGGTTACTTCTATTGGTTTTACTTCAGTTTGCTTTTTTTGGTCGAAAGAATATGCCACATCAGTGAAATCCTGGATAACAGGTTCATCATGAATTACTTCTTGTTGTTGAGGTTCATCATTTTTAACCTCTAGTCTTTCATCTGCTTTCTTTTTTGTCTTTCTATTTTCTTTCACTTTCGCCTTGCTATTTCCTAACAATGCTTTCACTTTCAGCCAAATCTTCCCAGTAAAATCACCTAAAGAAAACTCGGTTAAAAATATAACCCCAATCACCATAGAAAAAATGGCTACAATTTTTGCCCCGATTGATGAAAATAAATAATAACAAAACGAAAACATGATAGCTCCAATCATGCCTCCACCCGTTTGAGCAAACTCACCAGGACCGTTTACATACGTAAAAAAGCTGCTCCATGTCGCTTTGATAATAGATGTGTTATTAGATCGTACTAGTAACATCTCATATGTTTGTATATGGGTTAAGAGTAAAATACCTATAAAAATAATATAAAATCCGATCATTTTCTTATGAGAAAAGTCAGGATATCTTCTTTTGATAATTAAAAATAGACCGGTTACTAGTAATAACAGTGAAGCTATAAAATACCAGATTCCAAAAAAGAATTGAAATATATTTTCTAGTATACTCGGGATTGCCCCACCACTAATAATGCCAGCCCCACTACCAAATATAGCAATGAAAATAAATAGTAAACCTATCAACTCAAACTTCACTTGTTGCTTTAATTGACTCTTTTTCTTTCTCTTACGTTTCTTAGCCATAGAATTCACCTCAAATAACATACGATGTAACTGAATAGGAAACCCCTGCCACAAAATTTGACAAGGGTCTTACAATAATATCCAGTATCTAAGGCTATTATAGCATAGATTGAATATGGATTCTTAGAAAAATTTACGAGGATGAAAGAACAGCGCCTGGTTGATATTGTGGATCCATGTAGTCTTTTGGATCTGTCGATAACAATTGAACAATTTGATAATTGCCCTCTTGGTTTTTTTCGACACAAACAGGTCTATTTTGGTGTGTAATTATCACCCGGTTTGAACTATTATCTTGGTTTGGAAAGACATCTGATTCAACCATCGGTGTATACAGGATCATTCTGAATCACTCCCCTTTGGTTTCGTTTGATTAATCAGTTCACTTACTTTTTTCATTGCTTCTTTCACACCACCAACAGCATCAATTAATCCATATTCTACTGCATCCGCACCAACCACATTGGAGCCGATATCTCTTGTTAAATTTCCTCTTGCAAACATGAGCTCTTTAAACTTTTCTTCTTTAATTTTCGAATGGTCGATTACAAAGTTAATTACTCGATCTTGCATTTTATCCAGGTATTCGAAGGTTTGTGGTACACCAATTACCATTCCTGTTAAACGTATTGGGTGAATAATCATGGTAGCAGTAGGAACGATAAAAGAATGGTTTGTCGCAACTGCTATAGGAACACCAATTGAGTGGCCACCACCTAATACAATTGATACTGTAGGCTTTGATATTGATGCTATCATTTCAGACAATGCTAGTCCAGCTTCAACATCCCCACCAACTGTGTTAAGTAAAATTATAACGCCTTCGATTTTTGGATTTTGTTCAATAGCAATTAATTGTGGGATAAGATGTTCGTATTTCGTCGTTTTATTTTGCGGTGGCAATTGTATGTGACCTTCGACTTGACCGATAATTGTCAAGACATGAATATTGGAATCAGGGGCTTGTGGAACATTCGATTGTCCTAACTGTTGAATTTTATCAACTAAAGACGACTTATTTTCCTCATCCTGATTTTGATTTTTGTCTTTTTCCATTGCTGCATCACTGTTCATTTACGGACACTCCTCTTGTTTTAATCCTACTAACAAATAGTATGAACAAGTGGATGTTTTCTTATTAAAAAAACTACCAACAAATTGTTGGCAGTTTATAATGTATGGGACCAACCTCTTATAAATCCTTTACAATTTCGTGAATTTCTAGTTGTTCATCCTCAGCTAGTGGAATAAGTGGTAATCGTACACCACCACATTCAAGGCCTTTTTGACTCAATGCATATTTTACAGGTGTTGGCGAAGGATACGTAAATAATCCGTTCATAACTGGAAGAAACCTTCTATGAATTGCTGCCGCTTCCTTAACATGACCTTGTTTAAATTTTGTTACCATCTGATTCAATTCAGTACCAATTATATGAGAAGCCACTGACACAACACCCGAGGCCCCAATCGAGAGCATTGGTAATGTTAGCCCGTCATCACCACAATACACGCTAAAATCAGAAGAGGTTTTTTCGATGATTGTGGTAGCTTGATCTAAATCTCCGCTAGCCTCTTTTACCGAAACAATATTTTCGATTTGACTAAGTTTAATAATAGTATCCGCATTCATGTTTATACCAGACCTACCTGGGATGTTATAAAGCATAACGGGTAACCTCGTCTTATTAGCTATTTCCATAAAGTGTTGATGCATACCGTTTTGGCTCGGTTTATTATAGTACGGGGTTACCAGCATAATTGCATCAACGCCACAATCTTCTGCTTGTTTTGTTAATGCAATTGACCCTGCTGTATTATTGCTCCCAGTTCCTGCAATCACTGGTACTCGTTTATTTACAACTTTTACAACCTGGGTAAATAAAGCTACTTTTTCTTTTGTCGATAAAGTAGGTGATTCACCAGTGGTCCCAGCTACTACCAATCCTTCAGTTCCATGATCTAATAAGTATTCCACTAAATTTGTAACTTCTTGAAAGCCTATAGCGCCTTGCTGATTAAATGGAGTTACCATGGCTGTTAGTACATTGCCAAAATTCATTAATCATCACCTTTTCCTTTTAGAAAAAAACTATTTTATACCTGGCTCTACCGTTTGACCCAAATGAAACGTATCATGTAGTGCATTAACCGCATTCGTTAGATCCTTCTCGTGAATTAGCACCCAAATTGTCGTGTGACTATCAGCCGATTGTAAGATTTGAATTCCCTTTTCAGTAAGTGCCTGCACTATTTTAGAAGCAATTCCAGGAACCCCCATCATGCCGCCTCCAACCACTGAAACCTTTGCACAATTTTCGATCACTTGAGGGTTAAATCCTAATTTTATGATGTGGTCTAATGCAGCTTGTGTGTAGACATTTGGAATGGTAAAAATTAATCCGGTTGGAGATATATTTATAAAATCAACTGAAATCCCACCATCTGCTAAAACCTTGAACACTTCTGATTGAAGACGATACATTTCTTCCCTGTTTTTAATTTTGATTTGAGTAACAGAAGGCATATGAGCAATTCCAGTAATTAACTGATCAGGTATTTCTTTAATGTTTGAATTTGTTACTAGTGTTCCATCATCCGTTGAATAGGTAGAGCGAACATGTAAGGGTATATTTGCCTGCATCACAAGCTCGACAGCTCTTGGGTGAACTACTTTAGCACCTTGATAAGCCAAATTGCAAATATCTGTATACGTAACAATTTTTAATTGTCTAGCAGATTTAACCATACGAGGATCTGCTGTCATGATTCCGTTAACATCGGTAAAAATCTCAACTTTTTCTGCGTTAAGTGCCACTCCAAGAGCGGCGGCAGTGGTGTCACTGCCCCCTCTACCTATTGTAGTTATCTCCCCAGTGGACGTTTGTCCTTGAAAGCCTGCAACTACAACTACATCATGATTATCTAATTCATTTAATAAGCGCGTGGTATTTACACTTTTAATTTTTGCCTGAGTAAATTCAGATGTAGTCATAATTCCTGCTTGTGCACCAGTAAGTGCAACTGATCGTATATTACTGTTTTGCATCTCATTTGATAATACCACGCTAGCAATTGTTTCCCCGCAGGACAATAATAAATCGGTTTCACGCCTCTTATGGAGTGCTGTTGACTGATTAATAAGTCCCAGTAACGTATCTGTAGCATAAGGATCAGGCATACGTCCTAATGCTGATACTACAACTACTAATTTATATTTGTTTTTAATTGCTTGCTTAATATGGGAAATTACTTTCGAAATGCTAGCGGGTGATTGTAATGAGGTTCCTCCAAATTTCTGAACTAAAATTGCCATTAAAACACCTCTATTTTACAACCATTTATTTTTTGAATAACCTTTTTTATTAACTTTCCCCATTATTTTGGTAGGGGATAATGACTGGCTGAATTTGCTCAAAAAGCAGTGCTGATTCTATGGTATCAGCTAGCAATTCCATGTGTGAAACGAGTGAATTCGGTTTTTTATAGGGGTCATCTTGCCCATAAGGAATAAAATAAATATATTTACTAGCCATTAACCGCATTAGATTAACACCGTTAAGTCCTAATGCATCATTTGTGGAAACACCTAATACCACTGGCTTCCCATTTCTCATCGTTGCTTTTGCTGCCATTAATACTGGTGAATCTGTAAGTGCATTAGCAAATTTACTCATAGAATTACCTGTTAGTGGAGCAATAACCATACAGTCGAGTGGTGCGGCCGGTCCTAATGGTTCAGCTTCTGGCATTGTAGAGATTACCTTCTTGCCTGTCATGGACTCGATTTTTTCAATATGATCTTCCGCTTTACCGAATTTTGTATCTGTCGTTCGCACAGTATACGTTACAATTGGAACAACCTCTGCACCTTCCTTCATTAGTTTCTCAATTTGCGGAAACACCTGATCGTACGTACAATGAGAACCTGTAAGTCCAAAACCAATTCGTTTTCCTTTTAAAGTCATTCTGTTTCCTCCTTGCTAGTAATAAACTTTTTAATTACATCTGCTAAAATTCTCCCCGCAGTTTTAGGCGCTACAATACTAGGTAAGCTCTTAGCCAATATCGCTTCAATCCCTCGTTGTTCAGCGTATTCAAAATCTGTTCCACCTGGTTTAGAAGCCAAATCAATGATTAATCCATGTGATGGTAAATATTGAATGGACTCTTTCGTGATTACGCGAGCTGGTATGGTATTAATTAATATGTCACAATCAACTGTATTATCTGGAAGCTCTTCAAATGGAATTGCATTAAATCCCATTTCTGTTATTCGCGCCAAATCTTCCGTTTTTCTAGCACAAACGGAAACCTTCGCACCAAGAGCAGCGAATTTGTTCGCAATTGTTTTTCCAACACGACCATAGCCAACCACAAGAACATTTGCGGAATGAATGGTAAAATCAGTATGTTCAATTACCATCATGATTGTTCCTTCCGCCGTTGGAATAGAGTTATAAACCGCAATATCATCTCTGTCAAATAATTTTACTAATCGTCTATTCGCTTCAGAAGTAATTGAAGTTAAATAGTCATTTGCAATGCCCGTAAAGATTGAAACGGTACTTTTCAATTTTTGGACCCAATCTTTTGTTAAATGAATTGATTGGTCAGAAAAGACTGGATCGATCATTCCGTTATTATCCGTGCCTGTTACAGGTAGAATAACCATATCTAATTTTTCTGGTTCTAGCTCAGAAAACTCCATTTGCTTTAAACCTGTATAACCTTGGTTCAATTTATCAAATCCAACTAAGCAAATAGTAGTATTGTCTAGTTGTTGTAATTGGCGTATTAATTCAATATATCTGGCATCTCCACCAATCACAGCTATTAAATAACCCATATGCGATATACACTCCTTGTTATACAAAAACCAATTTTGAAATCATTTCCTTATAGCTTATGTGTTTCACGTTGGTAAGTGAGTATTATTAAAAAAAACTTGGTATTCACCTCACCTCGACTGGCTAATCCAAAGCTTTCCTCCTACTAATTACCTCAGAAATAATTTGTTTTGCATTAAAAAAAGAAAAAGAAAAAAGGCTAGTATTTTAACATACTAGCCTCGCGTTATTCACCTAAAGTATTGTCGATTATCCGTCTGTTTCAATCATAATCATATCTTCCCCGATTTTCTTTATTGCTTTCCAATGAATTTTTGTTTCCGCACCTTCTTTTTTTAAACCAAACCACTTGTAATTAGGAATAATAAAAGATCTGATTTGACCGGTTTTCTCGTCAATTTCCAAATCAGTTGCACCCAAAACACCTAGCCTTGAACCATGGCTTACGTTAACAATTTCTTTACCACTTATATCTTTATAACGCATCCTACTCACCTCATTTAGTATACGTATTATAACTATATGTAAAAAATAATAACCTATGTCAAAAGACATAGGTTATTTTAAACTTTTAGTTTTGCTTTGGAGCGATTAACGCCGTCGATGGCTCTGATTTAAACATAGTTTCAATGACAGTTTGAATCGTTCTATGATCAACCATTTCAATTTCTTTTATCATATCATCCAATGTGCGATGACGCTGAAGCAGTAGTTCGTTTCTTCCATTTCTGCTCATACGACTATTTGTACTCTCAAGACTTAGCATTAGATTACCTTTCAACTGTTCTTTACTATTTTTCAGTTCTTTATCTGTCAGTCCATTTGAAATCAGTTCATTAACGGTGCTTGATATCGTTTCTTGTAATAATGGTAGCTGTTCTTTACCCGTTCCAGCATATATTGTTAACAGTCCACTATCTAAGAAGGAAGAGTGGTATGAAAACACTGCGTAAGCTAATCCTTTTTGTTCCCTTACATCCTGAAATAGTCTTGAACTCATGCTTCCACCCAGCACATTATTCATAATAATTAAACTGTAGGTGAGGTCATCACCTACTGGTAATCCATCATATCCGATACATAAATGAGCTTGTTCTGTCTCCTTATTACGTTTCATTTGATTTGTATGGAATATAGGTTTACCTAATGATTCATGCTTTTGATCCGATTCGTAATTGCCAAAATGTGATTCTATTTTACGAATATAGGAATCGTCTACGTTTCCAGCTACTGAAACAACTACGTTATCAGGTGTATAGCGATTAGCGATATAATCTCTTAGTGTATTAGGTTTAAACGATTTTAATTGTGTTTCTGTCCCTAATATAGGGTAGCCTAATGGATGATCTCCGTACGATGCATGTGCTAAAAGATCATGAATTATATCATCTGGTGTATCCTCATACATTTTAATTTCTTCTAATACTACCTTCTTTTCTCTTTCCATTTCATCTTCATCAAAAGAAGAATTAAAGAACATATCAGCCAAAATTTCTAACGCATATTCTTTATGGTTATCTAAAACTTTTGCATAAAAACAGGTATATTCCTTTGACGTAAATGCATTAACCTGCCCACCAATAGCATCAAAGGCTTCAGCGATATCTTTTGCTGACCTTGTCTCAGTTCCTTTAAAGAACATATGCTCAAGGAAGTGTGAAATTCCATTATTCGTATCTGTTTCATTTCGTGATCCAGTCAATACCCAGATACCAATTGTTACTGATCGTACAGCGGGAATCTTTTCCTGCACAATACGCAAACCATTTTTACATGTATGTTTTTCAATCACAGATGAATCCTCCTATTATTACGTGCATTATTTCCCTAATTTAAACGTTCCTCAGAAAGTAACTTCTCAACTGTACCTAAATGATAGTCTTTTTCTTGTATTACAGTAATTAAATCTTTCAAACCACGTACTATTGCTTCAGTAGGATGCATTAAAATGGTTGCACCTGGATGAAGTTTAGGCGTTACTCGATTCATCATAACAGATACAGATGGATTCTTCCAATCAATGGTATCTACACTCCACAAAATAGTCTCCATATTATAACTAGCCGCTACTTTTACGACTTGATCCGTATAACTTCCACTTGGAGGTGCTAATAATGTTGGCTTTTCACCGGTTATAGCTTGAAGTGTATCATTCGTGTTTTTTATTTGTTCCATTATTTCTTGTTCAGATAAACGTGCCATATCGGGATGATTATATGCATGATTACCAATTACATGCCCTTGTTCTGCTATCATTTGAACATATTCCGCATTATTCTTAGCCCATTTTCCCTCGATAAAAAAAGTTGCTTTTACATGTTGCTCTTTTAATATATTTAAAATTGGCGGTATGTATTCCGTTCCCCACGAAACATTAATCATTAAAGAAACCATTTCTTTAGATGGATTTCCACGATAAATTGGCGCGGGTTTTAAATCATTTAATGAAATACTGGGTTTGATTTCATCAAATACAAGTAGCTTTTTATTAAATACACCATCTTTTTTCATTTTTTTATATGATTTATCAATATTTACTTCCCTACCATTTAAGCCAGGAATCTTTTTCCATACCTTATCGATTACTGCATTTTGGGGTGGAATTTTATATGCAGAATTTTTTGCTGTTATTTCCTCATATAATGGATCCTTATTTTTCACTGAGTACTGTACGTCAGAGAATGTAGTAATTTTTTTTGATTCAAAAGGATTAGTTAAAGGATTAAACGAAATAACTACTAAAAAGAAAAAAACAAAAGCTTGGATGATCCATCTATACATACTAAATCCCCCCTCTCATTTCAATCATATGAACGAAAAGGACAAGATATGATAAAGAAAAGTGTAGTAGGCTCGCTTAGCGACGACAAGCATAGTCAAGAGACCGTAGAGCACACGACCTTTGTGCCCGGAGTGTCTATTGACTATGTCTCGAGTCGCTAGCCTACGAAACTGATAAAGAAAAGCGGAGGCGACAGCTCGGAAGCGGACGCATAAGCAAGGAACCGTAGAATGCACGGGTTTTAGCATTCGGAGTGTTCATTGCTTATGACGACAGCTTCTAGGAGCCGCAGCTAGACAATGAAAAGTGTAATAGGCCTGCTTAGCGACGAAAAGCATAAGCGAGGGAAAAACGAGGAGATTCTTATCAAAATGAGCAAATAAAAAAAGAAACTGGTTCTCCAGCCTCTTCATTCATTGTTTGTTTATGATCTTGATTTCTCACTTTTTTCTTTTTGTTCAAGTAGTACGGCTTTTCTTGAAAGATTAACTCTACCTTGATGATCGACTTCTTTAACTTTCACCATGAATTCATCACCAATAGATACAACATCTTCCACTTTGTTCGTCCGTTCCTCGGCTAATTCAGAGATATGAACCAAGCCATCTTTGCCTTTGAAGATTTCAACAAATGCACCAAATTTCTCGATGCGTTTTACTGTTCCTAAATACAGTTGACCTACTTCAACTTCGCGTACTAAATCTTCAATGATTTTTTTCGCTTTACTATTCATAGTTGAGTCAGTCGAAGAGATAAACACGCTACCATCTTGTTCAATATCAATTTTAACGCCAGTTTCTTCGATGATTTTATTGATTTGCTTACCGCTTGGCCCAATAACATCACGGATTTTATCAGGTTTAATAGACATTGTTAAAATCTTAGGGGCATATTCGGAAAGCTCTGTTTTAGGCTTATCAATCGTTTCAAGCATATGACCTAAAATATGTTGTCTACCATGTTTAGCTTGTGTTAATGCTTCCTCTAAAATTTCTCTTGATAACCCATCGATTTTAATATCCATTTGTAATGCGGTTACACCTTTACTTGTACCAGCCACTTTAAAGTCCATATCACCTAAGGCATCTTCCATACCTTGAATATCCGTTAAGATCGTATAGTCATCACCTGATTTCACAAGTCCCATTGCAATTCCAGCTACTGGTGCTTTAATTGGAACTCCTGCATGCATCATAGCCAGCGTACTTGCACATATACTCGCTTGTGAAGTTGATCCGTTTGATTCTAATACTTCCGATACAAGTCTAACTGTGTAAGGGAATTCAGTTTCTGATGGCATTACCTTTTCAAGTGCACGTTCTCCTAATGCTCCATGACCAATTTCACGACGGCCTGGACCACGTATTGGACCTGTTTCCCCTACACTATATTGAGGGAAATTGTAATGATGCATAAATCGTTTCGTTTCCTCTAAATCTAATCCGTCAAGAATTTGTACGTCACCTAAAGCTCCTAATGTACAAACACTTAATGCTTGCGTTTGTCCGCGAGTAAATAAACCTGAACCATGCGTTCTTGGCAATACACCAATGCGTGATGTAAGTGGACGAATTTCATCAGGCTTACGGCCATCTGGACGAATTTTTTCTTTTGTGATTAATCGGCGAACCTCATCCTTAACCATCTTATCAAGAATAGACTTCACCTGTTTAATAACGCTATCTTCTTCGCCTTCATACGCTTCTAAAACTTCTGCCTTAACTTCTTCAATAGCCCGTTCACGAGCATGTTTTTCATGCACTTGAATTGCAGATACTAGCTTTTCTTTTGATTCACTTTCGATCTTAACTAGTAAATCTTGATCTAGTTCAAACAACGTAACATCTGTTTTCTCTTTTGCAACAGCGGCAACAATTTCTTCTTGAAATGCGACAAGCCGTTTTATTTCATCGTGCCCAAACATAATTGCTTCAAGCATTACTTCCTCAGGAACTTCATTTGCTCCAGCCTCAACCATGTTGATTGCATCCTTCGTGCCAGCAACAGTAAGTTCAATATCACTTTTTTGTTGTTGCTCAATAGTTGGGTTAATCACAAATTCACCATCAACTTGTCCAACAACAGCACCAGCAATTGGTCCACTGAATGGAATATCAGATATACTTAGTGCAATAGATGAACCGATCATAGCTGCCATCTCTGATGTACAGTCTTGATCAACACTCATTACGGTACTGATAACTTGTACTTCATTTCGAAAGCCATCTGGAAATAAAGGTCGGATCGGACGGTCAATCAAACGTGATGCTAAAATTGCTTTCTCACTTGGACGACCTTCACGCTTAATAAAACCACCAGGTATTTTTCCCACGGCATATAAACGTTCCTCATAATTAACCGTTAATGGGAAAAAAGGTAAATCTTTAGGTTTCTTTGATGCAGTTGCGGCGGTTAATACAGAAGTATCACCATATTGAATCATACAAGCTCCATTCGCTTGTTTTGCAAGTTCTCCAATTTCTACTGTGAATTTATTACCAGAAATTTCAGTGGAGAATAATTGTTTTTCTACCATTAGATTGAGTACTCCTTTCAAAAGCTACTATAGTTCATTTTATAGATAAAATGTTCGTATGTAAACAAGAAAAGCGTAGCGGGCTTGCACAGCGGTGAAATGCGTAAGCAAAAGACCGTAGAGCACACGGTATTTCGTGCTCGGAGTGTCTATTGCTTACGTCACGAACCGCTAGCCCGCGTAGCTAGACAAAGAAAAGCGAAGGCGACTGGTTAGAAGCGGACGCATAAGCAAGGAACCGCAGAGCACAAGGGTTTAGTGCTCGAAGTGTTCATTGCTTATGACGACAGCTTCTAGGAGCCGCAGCTAGCCAAAGAAAAGCGTAGCGGGCTTGCTTAGCGGTGAAATGCGTAAACAAGAGACCGTAGAGCACATGATCTTTCGTGCTCAGAGTGTCTATTGTTTACGTCACGAACCGCTAGCCCGCGTTACTTGTCAATGAATATAAAAAAAGCAGGATTTCTCCCGCTTTTCAAAGAATTTATCGGCGTAAACCAAGTCTTTTAATTAGTTCGCGATAACGAGTAACATCATTATTACGTAGATAGTTTAGTAAGTTACGACGCTTACCAACCATTTTCAATAGACCACGACGTGAATGATGATCTTTTTTGTGTGTACGTAAGTGTTCATTTAACGTTGTGATTTCTGCAGTAAGTACAGCAATTTGTACTTCTGGAGAACCTGTATCATTTTCATGAACCTTATATTCATTAATGATTTCGTTTTTACGATCTTTTGTGATAGCCATTAGGTTCACCTCCTATTATTATTTCATATCCCCAATTCCCTAGCAAACGTCGGAGTGTCGTCTTGCCAAGCAATGGTTTTACGATGTTAAGCGTACATCTAATTAGACAAAATTGCAAGTAATACATACAAAAAGAAAAGAATACTTAGCAGGAGAAATAATGACGTATTTGTTTTTCATCCATTTTGATATGTTCAATCAGCTCATTAACGCCATTGAATTTCTTTTCGTCACGTATAAATTTACACCACTCAAGTTGTAGTTCTTCACCATATAGATCATTGGAGTAATCAAAAATGTTTACTTCCAATGTTGGTTTTTTCTCATTATCTTTAAATGTCGGTTTAACACCTAAATTAGCCATTCCTTCATACACTTCACCTTTGTATAGAACTTTTACCGCATATACGCCAATCTTTGGTAACAATGCTTCTGAACTTACTTGCATGTTTGCAGTAGGAAAACCAATCGTTCGGCCGCGCTTATCTCCTTCAATCACTGTTCCGTATACGGATAATTTTCTACCAAGGTATTCATTCACTTTTTCTACATCACCTTTTGATAAAAGCGAACGAATTTTAGTAGAACTAACCTTTTCATTCTCGAGTTCTACTTTTTCAATTATCGTGTAATCAAACGCACCCCTTGCATGTGAATGGATAATATTCATGTTCCCTTCACCTTTGTGACCATATGAGAAATCAAATCCGGCGACAACGTGCTGAATATTTAGTCCAATGATAAAGTGATCAATAAATTCCTGAGGACTTATCGATGCAAGCTTTTTTGAAAAAGTAATAATATACAATCTATCAACATTCATTTGTTGTAAAATTTCTTGCTTTTCTCGAAGTGGTGTAATGTACTCCACGTGTACAGTCTCTTTTTTTAATACAACCGATGGATGTGGGTGAAATGTAATAACCGCACTTTCCATTTTTGATTCCTTCGCTTTTGTTACAGCAGTTTGAATTACCTTCTGATGGCCCTTATGTATGCCATCAAAAAAACCAATTGCTGCTACCGTTTTTGGAAGCTCCTCCAATACTAATGTGTGTGGATATGTTAATTCAATGGTTCTCATCTTTTTCACCTTCACTTTTTTATCATCCATCTAAAGGAAAAACTCGTACTGGTTTGATTTGATCTGAATTATCAGGATGTTCTTGATAGATCGCTAGTATTTCCTTCTGATACAAAATAATAAATGGATTTGTTTTTAAGTTTATCATAGGTTTCGGAAGTTTTTGACCAAAAAGAACTTTTTTGCTCACTTCTTCGTTAACCGAATAGTGATCCAAGTGTGATAACCCTCTAATTATTGGTAATAGTAGGTCTGTATGCTGCTGCAGTTTTTCTTTTTCTTCTAATTGTTCGAAGGTAACTGTGTCTTCTACGGAAAAAGAGCCTGTTTCCGTTCTCATCAAATCAGACATGTGTGCGGGATAACCAAGAGCTTTACCAATATCCACGCACAATGTTCGAATATATGTACCTTTCGAGCAAGTAATTTTGAGTTTTATTCGGTTTTCTTTTATGTCTATTAATTGTAGTTGTTCGATATTTACTTTTCTTTTTGGGCGGTCAACTGTTTCGTTAGCACGCGCATATTCATACAGCTTTTTTCCATTAACCTTTACAGCCGAAAACATTGGTGGAACTTGAACGATTTGTCCTTTAAATCTATTTAATACTGTTTCAATTTCCTCATGCGAAGGTATCCATATAACTTCTTTTTGTTCGATAATCTTGCCATGTGCATCTTCCGTGTCAGTTGTACTGCCCAGTTTAAGCTCGGCTATGTATACTTTTTTCGTATCAGTTAAATAGGGAACAATTTTTGTGGCCTGCCCAATGCAGATAGGAAGAACTCCTTCTACTTCTGGATCCAGTGTCCCTGTATGCCCGACCTTTTTTGTTCGGAATAATCTTCTGATTTTCGCCACGCAATCATGTGATGTCATCCCTCTAGGCTTCCATAATGGTAATATGCCATTCATTGAATTGCCTCCATATTCTTATAATCGTGAAAGCTACCGCTTTTTTTGAAATTTTCAACATATAATACAAGGAAAAATCTGACCCTGCTTAGTTGTACAGGTGTCAGATCTCCAATTTATTTCACTCATTACTTTTTATTCAAATCGCGCAATATACCTTCAATTCGGTTGCCGTATTCCAGTGCTTCATCAAATTCGAAAACAAGCTCTGGTGTTTTACGCAAACGAATTCTTTGCCCAATCTCGGACCGAATGAAGCCCTTAGCTTTTGCCAAACCCACTAACGTTTCATGTTTTTGTTTTTCATCTCCTAGCACAGAGATGAAAATTTTCGCTTGTTGCAAATCACCTGTTACCTCAACATCTGTAACAGTAACAAAACCCACACGTGGATCTTTTAGTTTACGAGTAATAATTTGACCGAGTTCCTTTTTCATTTGTTCGGCAACACGATTTGCACGCACTTCACTCATAATTACAGTCACCTCTTAATTTAATACGAGACATAATGTTTTTCAAAACGACAGTCATCATTTTTATCATACTTAGTAAAGATTATATTCTTTCAACATGCGTAATGGTACGTTCCATTTCGGAATAGGTATCCATCACGCGAAATACTTCTTGGATAATTTGTTCTGCGTGTGTATAACTAGTAGAAATGGTTACTATTCCAATTTTAGTTCGTTGCCACAAATCATGATAATCAAGTTCTGTAAGTGCTACATTAAAATCTTTCCTTAGTTTATTCATAATCTTTTTCAGTACAGAACGCTTATCTTTTAGTGAATGCGAGTTATACAACATACATTCTATTTCTGCAATTACGATCATTTGCGTTCGATTTCTTGCATGACATAAGCTTCAATTATATCGCCTTCTTTGATATCGTTAAATTTCTCAACGGTAATACCACATTCGTAGCCTTGTGCTACCTCCTTGGCATCATCCTTAAAACGCTTTAACGTATCTAATTCACCCTCGAATTGAACAACACCATCGCGAATGACACGTACTCCTGAGTTACGTGTGATCTTACCATCTATCACATAACTTCCAGCGATTGTTCCAATTTTTGAAACCTTGAAGATTTCACGCACTTCAGCCTGACCAATAACTTTTTCTTCATATTCTGGATCAAGCATGCCTTTCATTGCAGATTCTACTTCTTCAATTGCATTGTATATGACACGATGCAAACGTACATCTACTTTTTCAGATTCTGCAGTCTTATTAGCATTAACATCCGGACGCACATTAAACCCAATTACAATCGCATTTGATGCTGAAGCAAGTATGATATCGGATTCCGTTATTGCCCCAACACCTGTATGAATAATTTTAATCTTGACACCTTCTACTTCAATTTTTCGAAGGGAAGCTGCTAATGCTTCAACTGATCCTTGAACGTCAGCCTTAATAATAATGTTAATTTCTTTCATTTGACCTTGTTTAATTTGTTCAAATAAATCGTCTAAACTAACCTTTGTTTGTTCGCCACGGTTTTCTTGAATATGCTTCTGTTGACGAGCTTCACCAATTTGACGTGATTTTTTCTCATCATCAAACACAAGAAATTGATCACCAGCTTGAGGTACATCATTCAATCCAGTTACTTCTACAGGCATTGACGGACCAGCTTCATCTACACGTTTACCAATGTCATTTACCATCGCACGGATTCGGCCGAACGTATTTCCGACAACAATAGAATCCCCTACCCGTAATGTACCATTTTGAACGAGTAACGTTGAGACTGAGCCTCGACCTTTATCAAGTTGAGCATCGATAACTGTACCAAATGCATTTGAGTTTGGATTTGCTTTTAACTCTTCCACTTCAGATACGAGCAATATCATTTCTAATAAGTCATCGATTCCTTCTCGCTTAACGGCAGAAAGTTGAACGAAAATAGTATCTCCGCCCCAATCCTCTGGAACAAGTTCATATTCTGTTAACTCTTGCATAACACGATCAGGATTCGCGCCCTCTTTATCCATTTTATTTACAGCAATAATAATTGGTACTTCAGCTGCTTTTGCGTGATTAATTGCTTCAACCGTTTGTGGCATTACACCATCGTCGGCTGCTACAACCAAGACAGCAATATCCGTAACTTGTGCTCCTCTAGAACGCATACTTGTAAATGCCGCATGACCAGGAGTATCTAAAAATGTTACTTTTTTTCCATCATTTTCAACTTGGTAAGCCCCAATATGTTGCGTAATTCCGCCCGCTTCACCTTCTGTTACTTTTGTATGACGAATGGAATCAAGCAACGTCGTCTTACCATGGTCAACATGTCCCATTATGGTAACTACAGCTGGACGTTCTTTTAGCTCATTTTTGTTATCTTCCTGTATATACTTATCAAAATTTGTATCTTCTAAAATAATTTCCTTTTCAACTGCGACATCAAGATCACCACAAATCAATTCAACCGTATCATCATCGAGGTTTTGATTTTTCGTAGCCATTACACCCAGACCCATCAACTTTTTGATGATTTCCGCTTCTTTTTTATTCAATTTTGCAGCAAGCTCACTTACCGTTAATGTTTCATTATATTTAATTTCTTTTGGCATTTCTTTTACAACTGGTTGGCGCTTTGGAGCTAGGTTGTTATTACCTTTTTTATTTCGATGTTTATTTGATTGATTTCTGTTGTTTGGTTGATTTCGATTATTTTTTTGGTTCGATTGATTGTTTGAAGGCTTCCCTTTATTCTCTTGATTTTTTACATTTTTATTCTCAGGTTTCTTATTCATAGTAGATGTACTTGATTGTTGCTTAGGTTTAAATTTATCATCTAGCTTACCTTTTATATCGTCTGAAATAGTAGACATGTGATTAGAGACTTCTACATTTAATTCCTTTAACTTTTGAATGACATCTTTGCTTGTCGTATTTTGTTTTTTAGCATATTCATATACGCGCATTTTAGTCATACGTTCACCCCCGAATAGAATTATCGAGTAACGACTTTATCTTAGCGGCAAAACCTGCATCTAAAATTGCAATTGCTACTCTTTCTGATTTACCAATAGCGTTTGACAATGTTTCCTTGTCATCAACTATTCGTAAAGGTACTTCATACGTATTGCATTTATCTGTAATCTTTTTTCTTGTTTGTGGGCCAGTATTGTTTGCCAATAAAACAAGTTTTGCCCGTTTCTTTTTTATATCTTTTACAACCTCTTCACCAAGCGAGCATTTTCTTGCGCTATATGCTAGGCCAATCATATTTAAATAATTATTTTTCATGATTATTTCCAGAAATTAATCGCTTAAGTTCTTCAAAAATGGAAGGATCAATTTGGGTATTTAAATGGCGGTTTAACATACTATTTTTTTCAGCTTTTTCAATAACACTTAAATCTCTTGACAAATATGCTCCACGGCCATTTTTCTTTCCTGTTTCATCCACGAAAACTTCTCCATCTTTATTACGAACAATCCGGATCAGTTCTTTTTTAGGTTTCATTTCATTTGTTACAACACATTTGCGCTGAGGAGTTTTTCTTGTTTGTCCCATCAGTAATCCTCCTTATTCAAACAGTTCTTCATCTTCGTCAGAATAAGTGCTATTCTCATCATCAGTTGAATGATTCAATAATCCTTCTTCAAGTGCTTCAGATTCACTTTTAATATCAATTTTCCAACCAGTAAGTTTTGCAGCTAAACGAGCGTTTTGTCCACGCTTACCAATTGCAAGTGATAATTGATAATCAGGTACAATAACTGTTGTCGCCTTCGCTTCCTCATCAATAAGCACAGCAACTACCTTTGAAGGACTCAACGCGTTAGAAACATAAACTTCAGGATCTTCTGACCATTCTACAACATCAATTTTTTCACCTTTAAGCTCATTTACAATCGCTTGCACACGTTGTCCTCTTTGACCTACACATGAGCCAACAGGATCAATTTCTGGGTCACTCGCATAGACAGATAGTTTAGAGCGGTCTCCGGCCTCACGTGCAACTGACTTAATTTCAACAGTGCCATCATATATTTCAGGTACTTCCATTTCAAATAATCGTTTAAGTAGTCCTGGGTGTGATCTAGAAACATAGATTTGTGGACCTTTGCTCGTATTCTCCACTTTCGTAACAAAAACCTTTAAACGATCATGGACATTGTATTCCTCAACTGACATCTGTTCAGCTTCCGGTAATTTGGCCTCAACTTTTCCTAAGTTCACATAGACAAACCGTGGATCTAGACGTTGGATAATTCCAGTCATTACATCTTCTTCCCGGTCTGCATATTCACTAAAAATTACGCCACGCTCAGCTTCGCGAACTCGCTGTGTAACTACCTGTTTTGCGGCTTGAGCAGCAATTCTCCCAAAATCTTTTGGTGTTACCTCAATTTCAATAACATCCTCAATTCCATAGTTTGGATCTATTTGCTTAGCCTCTGCTAGGGAGATTTCTTCTTGTATATCTTCTGCTTCTTCTACAACTGTTTTTCTTGAAAATACTCGCATTGTTCCTGCATTCTCATCTAAATCAACTCGCACATTGGATGCTGATTTAAAGTTTTTCTTATAAGCAGAAATCAAAGCTGCTTCAAGTGCTTCTAATAATATCTCTTTATTAATACCTTTTTCCTTTTCCAAATAATCAATCGCATCAAACAACTGACTGCTCACTATTCTTTTCCCCCTTATAACGTAACTGCTATTCTTGCTTTAGCTATTTTATTAAATGGAATTTCAACTACTTTTCGTCTAGTTTTCACTTTGTATTCTATACTTGCGCTATTATTAGTGAAATCTTTTAGTGTTCCTTCATACTCTTTCGCACCATCAATAGGTTCATATAGCTTTACAAAAACATTTTTATTTAGATTTTTTTCAAAATCTGCCTCTGTTTTCAGTGGACGTTCTACACCAGGAGATGAAACTTCTAGAAAATAAGCATCTGTGACTGGATCTGTTTCATCTAATTTCTCGCTTAACTGCTCGGAAACCTCTCCACACTCAGCTATATCAATTCCACCTTCTTTATCAATGTAAACACGTAGAAACCAATTTTTACCTTCTTTTACATATTCAACATCGACTAACTCTAAATTTTTTTCTTCTAAAATAGGTTGTAGCAGATTTTCAGTATTTTTAATAACTTGGGAACTCAAGGGACACCCCTCCTCTATTCAGTTGTAGTTATTTCTTATTATGAACAAAACTACCAATTTTCATTTCAATCCTTTTGTTTTTTTCAAAATAAACCCCTTGCCTGATAATGTGGCAAGGGGATTCGCTAAAGTAGGATGGTAATGAAGAAAGAGTGGGGGGTTCCCACTCTTTTTACCGTTCGTATCATTTCTTACCCTTAAAACTATATCACACTTCCATCCCTGAAGCAAGAGAACCGTGATTGATAAAGGTTTTTAGAATAATGATAACTGATTTTTATCAGCCATACCCTCTAAACATCCATGATTATCCAAGTACTCCAATACAGTCTTTGATATCTTGCTTCGCTCTCTTAGATCTTCTTTGGATAAGAATTCACCTTCTGCGCGAGCTTTTACAATATTTAGTGCCGCATTGGTGCCTAGTCCGTCTACTGCATTAAAAGGCGGTATTAGCGTATCGCCATCTACAATAAATTCCGTTGCACTTGATTTATATAAATCAACCCGTTGAAAATGCATGCCACGTTCATTCATTTCTAAAGCAATTTCTAATACAGTCAATAAGCTTTTTTCTTTTGGACTAGCATCATTTCCCTTGATTGCGATTCCGTCTACCCGCTCGCGGATAGCACTTGATCCTTTTACCATTGTATCGAGGTCATAATCACTAGCACGTACTGTAAAATATGCTGCATAAAAGAAAATTGGATAATGGACCTTAAAGTAAGCAATCCGAACTGCCATCAGTACATATGCTGATGCGTGTGCTTTTGGAAACATATACTTAATTTTTTTACACGACTCGATATACCAATCGGGTACGCCATGCTTTTTCATTTCTGTAATCCACTCATCTTGGAGACCTTTTCCTTTACGAACAAACTCCATTATTTTAAATGCAAGCGATGCATCTAAACCTTTATGCATTAGGTAAACCATAATATCATCACGGCATCCAATTACATCCGGAAGTTTACAAATACCATCGTTTATTAGTTCTTGTGCATTTCCAAGCCATACATCTGTACCATGCGAAAGACCTGAGATAATTACAAGCTCTGCAAATGTATTTGGCTTTGTGTCCTCGAGCATTTGTCTAACAAATTTTGTTCCGAATTCAGGTACACCTAATGTACCTGTTTTACAATTTATTTGCTCTTCTGTAACACCAATAGAGTCTGTTCCGGAAAATAACTTCATTACCCCTGCGTCATCAGTTGGAATTGTTTTTGGGTCAATGCCACTTAAATCTTGAAGCATTCGTATAACAGTAGGATCATCATGTCCTAGTATATCAAGCTTCAACAAATTATCATGGATGGAATGAAAGTCGAAATGTGTTGTTTTCCAATCACTATTGCGATCATCTGCCGGAAACTGAATTGGTGTAAAATCGAATATTTCTTTATCATCAGGTACAACAATAATTCCACCTGGATGCTGTCCAGTGTTTCGTTTTACACCCGTGCACCCTTGAACCAAACGATCAACTTCGGCATTTTTGTAGACCAACTGTTTGTCTGAAGCATAGCCTTTTACATAACCATAGGCAGTTTTATCAGCAATCGTGCCTATTGTGCCAGCACGATACACATTGTCCTCACCAAAAAGTTCTTTTGTATAATTATGTGCCTTCGGTTGATACTCACCGGAAAAGTTCAAGTCAATATCAGGTACTTTATCCCCTTTAAAGCCTAGAAATGTTTCAAATGGAATATCATGACCATCCTTGTCTAGTTCAATTTCACAAGTAGGGCAGAATTTATCTGGTAAATCAAAGCCACTTCCTGCTGATCCATCCGTAATAAATTCATAATGATGACATTCTTTACACACATAATGTGGTGGCAGTGGATTCACTTCTGTAATCTCAGTCATGGTCGCAACAAATGAGGAACCAACCGACCCCCTTGAACCAACTAAGTAGCCATCATCTAATGATTTTTTAACTAGTTTATGAGAAATAAGATAAATAACAGCAAACCCATGTCCGATGATACTAGTCAGTTCTTTTTCTAAGCGCTCCACCACTAGTTCAGGCAATGATTCTCCATATAAAGACTTCGCTCTATTATAGCTTAAATCACGAATTTCTTGATCTGCTCCCTCGATTGTAGGGGTATATAAATCATCTTTAACTGGTGATATTTCTTCAATAGAGTCAGCCAACTTATTTGTGTTCGTTACGACAATTTCTTCTCTCGTTTGCTTATTTAAGAAGTGAAAACTATCAATCATTTCTTTTGTAGTTCTAAATGGTGTATCTGGTAACGTTTGCCGCGCTAAAGGATTACCATTTTGAGAAGAAATCAATATTTGTCTATACAATTTTTCATGATCATTTATATAATGGACATTTCCCGTTGCTACTACTAACTTGTTCATCCGTTTTCCCATATCAACTAAGTTTGAAATGATATCAAAAATTTGTGCCTCGTTTTGTACTAATTCTTTTTCAATTAAATGAGCGTAATTAGCTGGTGGTTGAACTTCAATATAATCATAAAATTCAGCAACCCTTTCCGCTTCCTCTTTTGACTTTTGCATCATGGTTTCAAACACTTCACCTTTATCGCAAGCAGAACCAACTAATAAACCAGATCGAAGTTTTTGTAGCTTTGATCTAGGAATCCGTGGCACCCTGTAAAAGTAATCAATATGTGCATGGGAAACCAATTTGTAAATGTTTTTTAACCCCTCTTGGTTTTTAGCAAGCAATATGCAATGCTGTGGACGTGAACGCTGATAGGCATTCCCTTCCCCCATATGATTATTTAAATGGTTGTGATTGGTGATGTCTTTTTCCAACAGATCCTGAACCAGTTTCCATAATAAGTAGCTTGTTGCCTCGGCATCATAAATGGCACGGTGGTGCTGTGTTAATTCGATATCTAATTTTTTACACAAAGTGTTTAAACGGTGGTTTTTTAATTCAGGAAATAAAAACCGTGCTAGTTCTAATGTATCAATTACCGGGTTTGTCGATTTGTCATAGTTAATTTTCTTATAACCTTCATTTAAAAATCCCATGTCAAAACTAGCATTATGAGCAACTAGAATGTCATTCTGCGCCCATTCTTCAAATTCTATCAATACATCCCCGATTTCTGGTGCATCACGAACCATATCATCCGTTATTCCTGTTAATTCCACTGTTGTTTCGGATAATGAATGGTGTGGATTAGCAAACCTTTCGAAGCGGTCAATGATTTCCCCGTTTTTAATTTTAACCCCCGCGAGTTCAATAATCGTATCATATACTGCCGATAATCCTGTGGTCTCGACGTCAAATACAACATATGTTGCATCCTCTAATTGAATATCACTTTCGTTATATGCAATTGGTACACCATCATCCACTAAATTTGCTTCCACGCCATATAGTATTTTAATTCCATTTTTCGCCCCTGCTGCATGTGCTTCAGGGTATGCCTGAACGCCTGCATGGTCTGTTATAGCTATTGCTTTATGTCCCCATTTTGCAGCCTGTTCAACTAATCTACCAGGGGACACGACTGCATCCATTTGACTCATGGTTGTATGGGCATGCAATTCCACTCGCTTCGCGTCGTCTGGCGCAGTATCTGACTTTGTCTCTACTTTAACCTCTTGAATATCATTCGCCATCATAGCGAGTTCATTTGAATACATATCAGTTTGTATACTACCACGAGCTTTAACCCACATACCTTTTTTCAGTTGCTCAAACTTTTCAACATCCTCATCATTCTTTGAGAACATTTTAATTTGTAAAGAGTCTGTATAATCTGTTGCTTTGCCAATCAGTAAGCTTCGACCTGATCGCAACTTACGAATATCCACAAAGAAAACATACCCCTGTACAGTTACACGACGTTCTTCATCTTGTATCAGTTCCATTTCCATAGGTTCATCAGGAATACTATAACCAATTGAAAATGGTTTATTCTGTACTTTGTCTAAACTATTTTTTTCACGTTTTTCTTTTTCAATTACGGTTTTTAAGATAATCTCTTGATCCTCTTTAGCTTTTTGGTCACGAAAATTCTGTAAATCTTTAGCCTCTGTTTTTACATTGATCTCTAATTGATAGGATCGACTACCAATTTTAGTGCAATACATCCTAAAAGCAGTTTCCAATCGTTTTCTTAATGCAGCAGCTTCTGCCTCATTTCTAGCAGTAATAGCAAGCTTGTTACTTTGAACGGTAGGCACCTGGTTATGGATTAGATCCTTATAAGCTGGAGAGATAGTTGGTATTGATTGCAAGAAGTTCTGCCAATAATCACATATGTAGGTATCATTTTCATCTTTTTTATCTGTATAAAAAGTCCAATCTACTTGAGCAATTTCGCTGAACGAATCCTTTAATTTCGTTGTTAAAACTTGATACATTTCAACAGGAAGCATTTTTTCAATTTGTATATGGAAATGCCATTTTTTCAATTGCTTAAACACTTCGAGACGAATTAACTGACTATCTTTAAAATAATTGTTTATATCCTCTTCAGATAGTTGCAGTTGCTTTAACAAAACGCCCATTTTTTCTGCTTTTGATAATTCCATTTCTTGTTTCCCCCAATACAGCATATAGACTATAGAGAAGCATAACGCCCCTTGAATAACTTAGGCTAGAAAAATTAAATTCAAGGTGTGAAAACCCTTGTCTGATAGCCTTAGACAAGGGTTTTCAATAACTTTACTATAGGTTTGCTCGTTCTTATAAGAATAATCGTTGAATATCGTTCCAGGTAACAACAATCATTAGTAACATTAATAACGCAAAACCAATAAAGTGAACAATACCCTCTTTTTGTTGATCTATTGGTTTACCACGTACCGCTTCAATTCCAACAAAAAGTAAACGACCCCCATCAAGTGCAGGTAGTGGCACCAAATTCACGATTCCTAAGTTAATACTTAACATTGCAGTCCACATTAGGAAGTTCATGAATCCTGTTTGAACAACCGTATCCGTTGCATCATAAATACCAACTGGACCAGATAACATGTCAATCGAGAATTGTCCAGTAACCAACTTACCTAAACTAGTTAAAATAAGTTTCGTTATGTCATACGTTTGGGTGAAAGTATATTGAATTGTATTGGTAAACGATTTTTCAGTCGCTTGCACTACACCAATTTGTCCAATAGTCCCACCCTGGGTTTCTATTTCACGTGGTACAACGGTGACATCGACAATCTCCCCACCACGTTCTACCTGCATAGATAATGATTCCTCAGGGTTATCTCGAACTATTTTTGTAAACTCTTCCCAAGTACTAACTGAATTACCTTCAACTTCAACTACCTCGTCACCCGTTTGAAACCCAGCTTCAGCGGCCGGACTATCTGGTTGAATTTCAGCAAGTTGTGCTTGCTCAGTAGGAACACCCTGAATAAGACCCAGAATAAAGAATATAAACATAGCCAATATGAAGTTCATCATCGGTCCAGCAAATAATTGCATTGCTCGTTTACCAATACTTTTAGATGCGAACTGACGGTCATAAGGGGCTATTTGCGTTTCTTTTTCATCCATTATAAAAAACGCTTTTGGGTCAACATTAAATCTTAAACGTTCTTCCTCATCAATCTCATAACCTTCAATAACCAAATCATGGTCTAAATCTGCACGCTCTACTTCTATTACGCGCGCGTTCGGATGTTTCGATTTATTATTGACAATTATTTTGTTAACCTTATCTTCATTATTAAACTCAATGCCAATATGATGACCTGGTTTTAATTCTACAATTTCTGGATCTTCACCTGCCACACGCACATACCCACCTACAGGTAGTAATCGTATTGTGTATACAGTCTCGTTTTTGGTGAAAGAAAAAATTTTAGGTCCAAATCCGATTGCAAATTCACGGGCTAACATTCCAGCACGTTTTGCAAAAATTAAATGGCCTAACTCATGGATAAACACGAGTAATCCAAACATAAAAATAAACGCAATAACTGTGGTCAAATAAAGCACCTTCCTTTGATGAACGTAGGTTGAATAGATCTAATTAAAACTACGCCAATTAAGTTTAACCTTTACCTATTAACTCATTCAGGCATTTTGAACAAATATCCATAAAAGAGGATGTTCAAAAAGGCACCAAACGATAAATGGCGACTTTTTGAACATGCACTAAAAGTCAAATTAGTAAATGAAATGGATAAAATGAAGCACTGGTAAAACAAATAACAAACTATCTAATCGATCTAATATACCACCGTGACCTGGAAGGATGTCACCAGAATCCTTCACACCATAATAGCGTTTAAAAGCCGACTCTACTAAATCTCCAATTTGTCCAAAAATGGATACTAAAATGGTTACGCCAATAACGATTATCATGGAAAAATGGAAGGATGTAAATAACTGGAACAAAACTCCAACTATAACAGAAAGTAGAATACCACCTACTGCTCCTTCAATAGTCTTATTTGGACTAATCATAGGCCATAATTTTCTTTTACCAAACGCTCGTCCAAAAAAGTAAGCACCAGTGTCTGTAGCCCATATGACTAATAGTACGTAAAAAATATTCATTAGTCCTTTAAATGAGTTTTCATCTCTAGTTTCAATAAGATAAAAGAACCCCATACCTACATATACAGTTGCTAGAAGTATAAATCCAGCATCCTCAAACGTGAATTTATTTTTCACTAAAACTGTATAAGACAATAACAGCATAGCAAACATCATTATAATTTCTGATTTGGTAAACCCTATATATGGAATCCAATCAAATGGCTTATCAAGTAACAGTAGCCATAAAATAATAATGGCCAAAAAAGCTGGAATCGAATATTTACCTACCTTTCTCATCCGCAAAAGTTCAATCAAAGCAATAGTTGCCATAAGGTAAACAAAAATAGTAAACGGTAGTCCACCTATATAGACCAGAGGTACAAATACGATTAATGCCAAAATTGCTGTCTGAATTCGTTGCTTCATCTACTGTTCAACACCTTAAATACCTCCATAGCGTCTCTTTCGTTGTTGATAATCATGGAGGGCTCTTTTGAATACTTCTTCACTGAAATCTGGCCATAATACATCAGTGAACCAGAACTCTGCATAGGCCAACTGCCACAATAAAAAATTACTTAAACGTTGCTCACCACTTGTTCGTATTAATAAATCAGGATCTGATAATCCATTTGTATACAAATATTTTGAGAAAACTTCCTCATCAAATTGGTCGATGGACAAATCCTCTTTTTGCATATCTGTATACACTTGTTTAATTGCCCGCATTATCTCAAATCTACTACCATAGTTTAAAGCAAAGTTTAATAATAAGCCATCATTATCCTTTGTTTGTTCCTTCGCATATTGAATTGCCTCTTTTGTGTGTAATGGCAGCCCATCAAATTCACCAATCGTATCAATTCGAACATTTTCTTCTATTAATTCGGGTAAGTACGTATGTAAGAATTCTTTCGGCAGTTTCATTAGAAATTCAACTTCAGATTTAGGTCGTTTCCAATTTTCAGTTGAAAAGGCATATAACGTAAGGATTTCCACTTTGTAATGAGTAGCGGATCGAACAATTTCTTTAACAACATTCATACCTTCTTTATGCCCCGCAATTCTAGGAAGTCCACGTTTTTTTGCCCAACGTCCATTTCCATCCATAATTATCGCTACATGTTTTGGTATGTTTGTTGTTTCTACAGTACATGAATCATCTGTTTCTTCTTGTTTATTTTTAAAAAAAGGAAGTCTCATTGACATAATTTGTCCTCCGAATACGATTGATTGTGTATATACAATCCTTTCCATTTTCATCAATATGTCGGATAAAAGAATTATATGATTGGTATAGTTATTTATTTGATAAGTTTCCATTATATCATGATTACCCACTATTTATTATAACGATTTAGCAAAAAAACAAAAACCCCCTATATTAGGGGGAATATCATGTTGTTTTTGCTTATATTATACTTCCATAATTTCTTTTTCTTTATTTTTCGCTACCTGATCCACTTCATTTATGTTATTATTTGTTTCTTTTTGTACATTATCCTGTGCGTTTCTTAGTTCGTCTTCTGTAAGCTCACCATTTTTTTCAGCTTTTTTCAGCTGATCATTTGATTCGCGACGAATATTTCTTACTTGTACACGTGCTTCCTCCGCATACTTTCCTACCACCTTAACTAAATCTTTACGACGTTCCTCAGTTAACGCTGGAATAGCAATACGAATGATGTTTCCATCACTTGAAGGTGAAATGCCTAAATCAGCTTTTTGAATTGCCTTTTCTACATCGCCAATTGAGGACTTATCAAATGGTGTTATAATTAACATCCTAGCTTCTGGAGCAGATATGGTTGCTAATTGATTTAGTGGTGTTGAAGCACCATAATAATCCACATATACACTATCCAGTAAAGATGGATTAGCTCTACCCGCCCTAACAGTTGCCAAATTTTTTGAGAATGCTTGTACAGCATGGGTCATTTTCTCACGTGTTTGATTTATAATCGCATCAGACATTGTTATTTCCCCCTAATCGTAGTTCCAATTATTTCACCTTGAACCACTCGTTTTATATTGCCTTCATCTGTTATAGAAAATACCACAAGTGGTATGTCATTATCCATACAAAGCGATGATGCCGTGGAGTCCATTACACCTAAACCTTCATTTAACATATCTAAATAAGATAGGTTTTCATATTTTGTAGCATCTTTATTCAACTTAGGATCGTCTGTATAAACCCCGTCTACACTATTCTTCGCCATTAGTATTACCTCTGCTTCAATTTCTGCCGCTCTAAGTGCTGCAGTTGTATCGGTAGAGAAATAAGGATTTCCAGTACCAGCTGCAAATATGACAACACGTTTCTTCTCTAAATGTCGAATTGCTTTTCTACGAATATATGGTTCTGCAACCTGACGCATTTCTATTGAAGTTTGTACCCTAGTAGGTATTCCGATATTTTCTAGACTATCTTGAAGGGCAAGTGAATTCATGACCGTTGCTAACATTCCCATATAATCAGCATTAGCACGATCCATTCCCATTTCACTTCCAACCTTACCGCGCCAGATATTACCTCCACCTACAACTACTGCAATTTCAACGCCTAATTCGGATACACTTTTTATCTGTTCTGCTACAGACTGAACGACCTTAGGATCTAGTCCAAATCCCTGGTCACCACTCAATGCCTCACCACTTAACTTCAACACAATTCTACGGTAACGAGCTGCTGTCATAATAACCTCCATAGAAACTATAATTTTTTACAACTATTTTTAGAAAAAGGGAACAGCCTGTGTCCCCCCACATTATTGATTATTTATTTGGTTTCTAACTTCTTCTGCAAAGTTATCTTCACGTTTTTCCATTCCTTCGCCAACTTCATAACGAACAAATGATTTAACTGTTGCACCCTTATCAGAAACGTACTTTTTAACTTTTTGATCTGGATCTTTAACAAAGTTTTGTTCTAATAAGCAAATGTCTTCGAAGAACTTACCCAAACGACCTTCAACCATTTTTTCTACAATTTTTTCTGGTTTTCCTTCGTTTAATGCTTGTGTTTTTAATACTTCACGTTCGCGGCTAACTTCATCTTCTGAAACAGCGTCACGAGATATATGAAGCGGATTTGCTGCAGCAACGTGCATTGCAACATCCTTTGCCACTTGCTCGTCAGTTGTACCTTCAAGAAGTGTTAAGACACCAATACGCCCACCCATATGGAGATATGAACCGAATGAATCGTTATCTGTTTTTGTTAAAATCACAAAACGACGTAAGGAAATCTTCTCACCAATTTTCGCGACAACGGAATTGATGTACGTTTCTACACTGTTACCTTCACCATCCATATCCTGTTGTAATGCTTCTTCAACTGATGAAGGCTTATTTGTAATAATGTGATTTCCTAATTTAGTTAAAAGTGTTTTAAACTGATCATTTTTTGTAACAAAGTCTGTTTCACAGTTAACTTCTAATAATGCAGCAACGTTGTTATCAACTTCTACATGTGTCAACCCTTCAGCAGCAATACGATCTGATTTTTTTGCAGCTTTTGCTACACCTTTTTCTCGTAAATAATCAATTGCTTGTTCAATATTACCGTCAGTTTCAGTAAGTGCCTTTTTACAGTCCATCATCCCAGCACCAGTTTTTTCGCGTAATTCTTTTACCATTTGTGCAGTAATTGCCATCATTAATCCTCCTCAGGAAATAGTTAAATATACTGGTTTTCCATAAAACGTATATACTTTCTTCGTGTAAAAAAGGTGATAAAAGGCTTATCCCCTTATCACCTAGTCTTTTACATTACTATTCTTTATCTGCTTCTACTGGCTCTGCAGATTCTTCTTCATTTGCAACTCTTTCAGCTTCTTCACTTTGTTTAACCTCAATAATAGCATCAGCCATTTTAGAAGTAAGAAGTTTTACCGCGCGAATTGCATCATCATTTGCAGGGATAATATAATCAATTTCATCAGGGTCACAGTTCGTATCAACAATTCCGATAATTGGAATGTTTAATTTATGTGCTTCAGCGATCGCAATACGTTCTTTACGTGGATCAATTACAAACATTGCATCAGGAAGCTTTTTCATTTCCTTGATTCCACCTAGGAACTTCATTAAACGGTCTTTTTCTTTTAATAAGTTTACAACTTCTTTTTTTGGAAGTACTTCAAACGTTCCATCTTCCTCCATACGCTCGATATTCTTAAGACGCGTAATACGTTTACGGATTGTTTGGAAGTTTGTTAGTGTACCACCTAACCAGCGTTGGTTTACAAAGTACATGCCAGAACGAGTCGCTTCATCACGAACAGAGTCCTGTGCTTGCTTTTTAGTTCCTACAAAAAGAACTGTACCACCATCAGCTGCGATTTCCTTTACATATTTGTATGCTTCATCAACCTTTTTAACTGTTTTTTGTAGGTCAATGATATAGATGCCGTTACGCTCAGTAAAGATGTATTTTTTCATCTTTGGGTTCCAACGGCGAGTCTGATGTCCGAAATGTACACCAGCTTCAAGTAATTGCTTCATAGAAATTACTGACATAATAAATTCCTCCTATTGGTTTTTTCCTCCGTTTGTGTCATTTTTATATAAGGACCACGTTAAGTAGGCACCTCTTACACAAATCGACAAACGTGTGTGGTTAGACATGTTTACAAGATTAACGTAAACATAGTATTTGCACCATGAATTAATATATCACAAGGATGTTAAGCTAGCAAGTACTAATTCGACTTTTTTGCATGTATTTTTATAATTAAATCCACTTCTGTTTTACCACTATTCAACTTTCGAGCAATTTCTTCATTTGGCATCCCTTGATCATGCATCTGAAGAATTTTGGCATGTAACGACGTTTTATAGTGTACATCATCATCTACCTTAGGGGTTGTATATGTATCATCTACACCTTCAGGATTCACTTCTTCCTTCATGTGCGGCACTGGGCAAACTTCATCATCTGGTTTGTGTTCCTTGTCCAATAACGTTTGTTCCAGTCGATTATTTTCTTCTTTAATTTCTGCCAAGTACACTTCAAAAAGTTCCATTATTTCTTGAGAAGAACTATTCTGATTGGGAAGCTTGGTTTGTTTATATAATTGATAAATCGCAGTAAATGTAACCATGTGCAATAAAAAACTTATTATTAACAAAAATGATGTCATGTAATCCCTTCTATCTGTGTACTTTAGCCAATGTTTTTTTAAGTTTGAAGATAGCTTTTTTATGTATTTGTGAAATTCTAGATGTCGTTAAGTCCAGTACTTGTCCAATTTCAGTTAATGTTAGTTCTTCATTATAAAACAAACTAATAACTAGTTGTTCATTAACATTTAATAATTTTATACTTTTCGCTAATTCTTTATTGGTCTCACTTGTTGTTAAATGATTATCTGGGGACGCGGAAATATGATCAGCGATTGCATAGCCAATCCCCTCTTTGTGATCACTATGACCATCTTTAGACTTTTCTTCAATTGATAATACATTTGCAAACAGAGAATCCTTCGTATATGTTTCAACTTCTTGAGCGGTCATATTTAATTCTTTTGCAATCTCATTGGAAGAAGGTGTACGTTGATGAACTTGCTCAAGGTGCCCAGAAACCTGTTCAATCTTTTTTGTTTTTTCACGAATTGATCTAGGCAACCAATCTTCCTTTCTGAGCCCATCAATAATGGCACCTCTAACTCGAAATGAAGCATACGTGTCGAACTTTAAGTCCCTACTTGATTCAAATTTCTTAACTGCATCATACAACCCCATTAATCCAAAACTTTTCAAGTCATCTTTGTTTACATTTTTGGGTAAATGAGTCGCAATCCGCTCAACGTGAAAATTTACTAGATACATATAATTTTTGATAAGCTCATTAGCAGCATTCGAGTCGTGCGTAGAAAACCAATTTTCCCATAACTGTTTCTCTATAGGAGTTTTATCCGTATTCATAGTAAGTGTTCCTCCCTTTTATTCCACTGAAGGAAAGTATAAAAGATTCTAAGGAAATCAGTATACGAAATACTTCGCCATTCGCTAGATAATCCATTATTAAAATCCATGTTTGATTAACCTTTCGCGTCTTGTAGTGTATCAACTTCATCTTTGGAAAGCACTTTTTGTAAGTCTAATAAAATCAATAAACGATCCTCTAATTTAGCTACACCCTCGATATAGTCCACGTCAACAGTTCCAACTACTTCTGGTGCTGGCTAGTGTTAATGGTAGTTGAATAGAGAAAGTAGACCCTTTGCCTAGTTTTGTATCTATTGTAATAGTACCTCCAAGTGATTCAATTGTACTTTTTACCACATCTAAACCAACTCCACGGCCAGATATGTCAGTAATCGTTTCCGCTGTTGAAAAACCACTCGCCATGATAAGTTCATAAACTTGTTGATCAGCCAAAGTTCCCGCTTGGTTTTCTGTAATTACACCGTCTGACAGTGCCTTATTTAAAACTTTATCTTTATTAATACCAGCGCCATCATCAGAGATTTCAATAAATACATGATTTCCACTATAGTAAGCATGTAATTTGATTGTTCCATGTTTAGGTTTCCCATTGACCTTCCTAACATTTGGGGCTTCAATTCCGTGATCCATTGCATTTCGTATTAAATGAACAAATGGATCTCCAATCTTATCGATAACAGTCCGATCCAATTCAGTTTCAGCGCCAACAATTTCAATTTCAACGTTTTTACCAAGATCGCGTGCTAACCGTCTAATCATTTGCGGGAAACGACTGAAGACTTGTTCAACAGGTACCATGCGCATTGTTAAAATCATACGCTGTAAGTCACTTGATACTCTTGACATTCTTTCTACCGTAGCTTGTAAATCATTGTGATTTAATTCAGAGGAAATTTGTTCTAATCTTCCTCGGTCAATAACTAATTCATCAAACAAATTTATCAAACTATCTAATCGCTCAATATTGACTCTTATTGTTTTGCTCGAAGAACTTTTCTTTTTAACCCCGAGTACATCTGTCATTTTTTCACCTGAAGCAATTGTTTTTGGTGTAGAAACAACACAATCACCATTTTCTATTTTCTTCAGGCTATCAATAATTTGTTCCATATCCCGCTTACCGTTGCCGCCACCCGTAATACTTTCAACCATTGCATTTAAATGATCTACCGATTCAAATAAAACATCCATGGTTTCCGTTGTAATTATGATTTTGTCATACCGTATTCCGTCAAATATATTCTCAAGTTGATGTGTTAAATTAGCTAGATCATCAAATCCCATTGCTGCAGACATACCTTTTAGTGTGTGAGCAGACCTAAATATGTCATCAATAGTTGATTTCTCAGTTGGATTCTTTTCGAGTGCTATTAATTGTTTATAGAGTGATTCGAGATGTTCATTACTTTCATCTAGAAAAACATCCAAATAGTGTGCTGTATCCATTTTACATCCCCCCTAACTTCTAATTGCCATTCACCTCTCAACCAGTAATCGTTTCAACCTTTGCACGAATGAAGTGGCCACTTTTTTGTCTGTTGTATATGAGTTTTGTAAATAATTTCCTACAATTTGTTTGATTGCTTTTGAAATAGCCGCATTTTCATTAAGAATACTGTATGGTATTTGCCTAATTACTGAAGCTGAAACGGTACGGTCATCGGGTAGGATCCCCATTTGTTGCGTTTCAATAGTTAGAAATTGGGAAATAACACGTTGAAATCGATCAAGTGCTTTTTTACCAGTTTTATAGGTTAACGAACGATTCATCACCAGATATATCGGCATTTGGCCTTGATTGCTTACGATGTGTTTGATCATGCCATATGCATCTGTTATCGATGTTGGCTCAGGCGTAGTAATCGTGATGCATTCGTCTGATGCCACGATGAAAAATAAACTTTCCTTTGAGGCACCTGCCCCCATGTCAAAAATAATGTAATCGTATAGCTTAACTAATTCATTGTATTGATTCAGGAAATAATCTTTTTTATCATCACTCAATGTAAAAAAGTTTGATAGACCATTTCCAGCCGCGATAAAGGCAAGATTATTGGGTCCATTCTCAATAATGTCGTGAATCTTTAACTGTTGATCAAACATATCTACAATCGTTTTTGTTGCATGTAACCCTAGCAAAATATCGATATTACCCATTCCGATATCTAAATCCACTAACAGAACTTTTTTTCCGGTTTTTATAAGTTCTAGTGAAAAATTAATTGCGAAATTAGACTTCCCCACTCCGCCTTTTCCACTGACAATAGAAATGGTTTTGGCTTGCCTTGAGTCCTTCGACTGCTGTAATTTACGTCGCAAATTCATGGCTTGATCATTCATCACGATACTCACCCACTATATATTCACTAATTTTCACAGGTGAAGGCTTAACTATATCATCAGGCACATCTTGACCATTTGTCATGTAAGCAATTCCTACCTGGTTTTGAAGTGCTAGGTTAATCATGCTTCCATATTGTCTTGTTTCATCAATTTTAGTAAAAATAAATTCTTTTATTGCAATATGTTGAAATTGTTCACTGATTTTCTGTAAATCGTTCGGTTTTGCTGTTAAAGATAACACCAGATATGTTTCTATCTCGTCATTAAAATCAATGCTTTGTTCCAATTCATGTACGTATTTCGGATCTCGAAAATTACGACCCGCAGTATCAACAAGAATCAAATCATAATCCGCGAACTTCTCGACAGCTTCTTTATAGTCTTTATTATCATAAGCAACCGCTAAAGGTACATCCAATATTTTCGCATATGTTTTTAATTGCTCAATAGCAGCAATTCGATAGGTGTCAGCAGTGATAAAGGCCACTTTTTTATGATTGTTCAACACACTGTCAGCAGCAACTTTGGCAATTGTTGTTGTTTTTCCAACCCCTGTTGGTCCGACGAAATGAATAATCCTCTTGTTGTATGTTATCCCTTCAAATGAAAGTGTTAAAAGTTGAGAAGTGATTTCTTTCATTGTATCCTGAAAAATAACATGCTGTTCTGGTTCACTATCACTATCATTTTTATGTTGATCGATAACTGTACGGACTATCTTGGATGCTAATGATTGGGAAACTTCCTGGTCAATTAAGTGTTGATAAACCATATTGTACTGCGAGGTAAAATTTGTTTTAACTTGTTGATTTTGTACCTCAAGTAATTTCTTTAGATGCTTAATTTCACTAAGGACATTTTTATTTATTGACTGATCGGATTGAACTTTTTTATGTGGAGCTTTGTCAAGTGATTGATAGACTTCCGGCTTAGGCTTTGTCGGTTGTGGGTCAAGTGCAGCGATAACTTCAATGCTTCTTTTTTTAAATAACCCAAAAAGGCTACCATTTCTTACTTCTTTTGAATTTAATATGACCGCATCAGCACCAAGTTCCTTGCGAATTTGATGCATTGCTTCAGGCATTGTTGCCGCTACATACTTCTTTACCTTCATGCTACGTTCACCACCCCTACACTTTGTACTTGAACGGTTGGTTCTAGCTCGTTATAGGATAATACAACTACTTGCGGTAAGAATCGTTCAACTAATTGTTTCATATACATTCGGATAGCAGGCGAGCATAACAATATAGCTGTATCCTCCTGTAATGCTATTCGTTCTACCTCTTCACTAACTGTTTTAATGATTAATTGCTGCGATTCTGGATCTAAGGATAAATAGTTCCCGTGTTCTGTTTGTTGTATATTCTCTGCTATCATTTTTTCAACTGCCCCTGAAACGGTAATAACTTTTAATGACCTGTCATCCTTTGCATATTGCTTGGTAATTTGCGGTGATAATGATTGTCTCGCATATTCTGCTAACAGTTCCGTATCGTTTGTCATTTTCGCAAAGTCAGCTAATGTTTCAAAAATTATTGGTAGATTACGGATAGAAACATTTTCTTTTAATAGTTTTGCTAATACTTTTTGTATGTCTCCAAACGAGAGTGGCTCTGGAGTTACTTCATCTGCTAGTATTGGATAGTTTTCTTTTAAATGATCAATTAATTGCTTTGTTTCCTGACGACCAAGTAAAATATGTGCATGCTTTTTAATAACCTCAGTGATATGGGTGGAGACGACAGAAGGTGGATCAACTACAGTAAATCCAGACAATTCAGCTTCATCTTTTACTTCCTCACTAATCCATTTAGCGGGTAGACCAAATGCGGGCTCATTTGTATCAATCCCCTCGAGGCTATCGTCATCTATTCCTGGTGTCATTGCCAAATAGTGATCAAGTAAAAGCTCACCAAAAGCAACCTCATTCCCTTTAATTTTTAATCGATATTCATTTGGATTTAGTTGAATATTATCACGAATACGTACGACTGGTATGACAATACCTAGCTCGATAGCTAACTGACGGCGAATCATGATAACTCTATCAAGCAGGTCACCACCCTGACTCGCATCTACTAGTGGTATAAGTGCGTACCCAAATTCAAATTCTATTGGGTCCATATTCAATAGACTTACTACATTCTCAGGTGACTTCATTGCAGAGCTTTCTGATTGTTCCTCTTCTTCTACATCAGGTACTTCCATTTTTTCTTCTTGTTTTAGAAGCATATACCCACTAAGTACTAATAATCCTGCTAATGTAGTTGTTAATAAAAAGTTAATCGGTGTTAAACCAAGCAAGAAAATTGCTCCAGCTGCAATAAAAAGTAGTTTAGGATATTGCAATAGTTGTCCTGATACATCACTGCCTAAATTACCTTTTGAGGAGGCACGCGTCACGATAATACCAGTTGCCGTTGCTATTAATAATGCTGGAATTTGACTTACTAAGCCGTCACCAACTGTCAAACGCATAAATGTATTTAGTGCTTCTGGAAAAGACATTCCCATTTGAACCATTCCGATAATTAGTCCAAATACAATATTAATAAGTACAATTATAATTCCTGCAATTGCGTCTCCCTTAACGAATTTACTTGCCCCGTCCATTGCCCCGTGGAAGTCTGCTTCATTTTCTACCTTCGCGCGTCGTTCTTTTGCTTGTTGCTCTGAAATTAAACCAGCGTTTAAGTCAGCGTCAATGCTCATTTGTTTTCCAGGCATTGCGTCCAGGGAAAATCTAGCCCCAACTTCAGACACGCGTTCAGCGCCTTTTGTTATAACTAAAAATTGAATAATAACTAGGATGATAAACACAACAAAACCAACCAATGGGTTATCTCCAATTACAAATGAACCAAATGTTTCTACCACTCCTCCTGCCTCACCCTCGGAAAGAATAGATCTTGTTGTCGATACATTTAACGCTAAACGAAATAAGGTTAATAGCAATAATAGGGATGGGAAAATAGAAAATTGTAATGCATCTTGTGTATTCATCGATACTAAGATAACGATGAGCGCCAAAATAATATTGATTAAAATTAGAATACTTAGTAACCATCCTGGTAATGGAACGACTAACATTGCAATGATTAATATAACGCCTAATAATACCGACAGATCTTTTGCTTTCATATATGTAACCCCTTTTTGCTAGGCTGTTTTCTAAAAGATTGTTGTTTTTGACACAAAGACTGCGACGTAACTTACCGCCACAAAAATACATTATGACAAAACTGCTGGTTGTTTTCCGTTGCGCCTCCTTGTGCTTTCGCACGAGGCCACTGAAAAAGTTAAGTGTAGTACAAAATAGTGAATCGACGGCCGCATCCTCGAATATACTCCGCTTTCCACGGGCGAGTGGCGAGCCTATTCGGACTGCCGTCCTCCGGGGTCTCGCCGATCTCTTACTTCCCGTAGGAGTCTCCGTATATTCGAGGATGCTAGGTTAAAGTGAGAAATTTAATTTCTCAAATCCATCCTTTTTCAGTGGACTCAAAATCGCTTTGCGTGGTCTTCAAACTCGTGCTATTCCCGCAGGAGTCAACGGTCCTCCGCTCCAATCAACTGCCTTAATTGCAGGATGTCTTTATATAAGCAAACAGTAACCCAGGAAATTGTTAAACTGAACACTAGTGAAGGAAATCCACGTAGACTCCTGCTTAGAAAGCGAAGACGATGAGACCCCGCAGAGAGCGATCTTTGCAATCGAGGAGGCTCATCGCGAGCCCTAAGGTGCGCGAAGTGGATTTCCGGAACGGTTGTCCAACCACCAAACAAAGTACTTACGCCGTATCCTATATCAACTTCGGTGGTATGAGCAACGAACATACGAAAATAGCCTAACGAAAAGAGTCCTTTTGCTAAACCTTTTTTTCTAATCGATAAACATATGCTAATACTTCCGCAACCGCTTGGTAATACTCCTCAGGGATACTATTACCAATTTCTATCGCACCATAAAGCGCCCGTGCCAGTTGTCTATTCTCCACTGTCATAACATTATTATTTTTGGCAATTTCCCTTATTCGAAGTGCTGTGTAATCTACCCCTTTTGCTACTACAAAAGGTGCACTAGCCTTAATTTCGTCGTATTTAATTGCTATCGCATAATGAGTTGGATTCGTAATAACTACATCAGCCGCTGGAACCTCGCTCATCATACGTCTTGCTGCCATTTGACGTTGTTTTTCTTTAATTTTTGACTTTATTAATGGATCACCTTCTATATTTTTGTATTCATCCTTTATATCGTTCTTTGACATTTTAATGCTTTTTTCAAAATCATATTTTTGATAAGCATAGTCAATAACGGCAATGAATACTAATGCAAGTGCTGCTGCAAACCCCATTTTTATTGCATTATTACCGAAAAAAGCTAAAGCACTTTCCACTGTTTTGAACGAGAGCATCATCATTTCATCCTTGTATAACCAAATGATCCAAAATGTTATAGCTCCTATAAACACGATTTTTAATAATGATTTCAACAATTCCACTAAAGCGCGCATAGAAAATATTCGTTTTGCACCTTGAATAGGATCCATCTTTTTCAAATCCAGTTTAAGTGGTTCAGTTGTAAATAAAAAACCGATTTGGGTGAAGTTCGCTGCTAAACCAGCGATAATAGCAATTCCCATAATTGGGGCAATTATTTTTGCCATCTCCATTGTTCCCTCAACAAAAATTTGGTGGACACTGTTCTCTGTAAGATCCCATTGAATGTATTCCGTAAAAGCAGTTTTATATAATGCTGTCAGGCTTTTCCCCATGTTATCGCCGAAAATAAATAAAATTAAAAAACAAAAGAATAATAGAAATGCAGTGTTAATATCCTGACTTTTTGCTACCTGTCCTTTTTTTCTAGAATCTTGTCTTTTTTTGGGAGTTGCTTTTTCTGTCTTTTCACCTGCAAAAAATTGAAGATCCAATTTCATTTGCATGTTAGGCACCTCCCATTAGCTGCATTAAGCCATGCATTGCCTCAAATGTAGTCTCGAATAAACTTTTCACCAAAACCATATATAAACTTAAGAAAAATAAAATTGCGATAAAACTTACTACTATTTTTAGAGGCAATCCAACAACAAAAACATTTAGTTGTGGAACAGTTCTTGCAATAATTCCAAGTGCAACATCAACTAAAAATAAACAGCCTACAATTGGAATTGCCATTTGAAATGCTATAAGAAACATTTCATTAAACGTATCAATAACAAAATCAATGAGTGATTGGTTTTGAAAAGGTACATAAGCATCTATTGGAATTAAATTATAACTATAAAAGATTCCATCTATTAATAAATGGTGTCCATCGACCGATAATAAAAACAATAACGCAATAATATAAAAATATTGCCCAGTTAAAGGGGTTTGTGCTCCTGTTTGCGGATCAATGACGTTTGCAATTGCGAAACCCATTTGAAAATCAATTAATCCCCCTGCAATTTGAATCGCCGACAATATAATATAAGCGAGTAGGCCAATTAACAATCCTACAATTGCTTCCTTTGCAAGCAAAAGTATAAATGTTCCATCAATTGGAATTGGAGGTGAATCGACTGTATAAAACATAATAAATGCTAGAAAAAAACTAAACCCTATTTTAAAGTGCGTTGGTATGGTTTTATAGGAAAACAGTGGTAATGCAACAAAAAAAGCTGTTACTCGAACAAATATTAATAAAAAAGCGGGTATACTTGCTAAATTAATAATATCCAGCATATTTTACCCAACAAACTGATTTAAGTTTTGAAATAAATCAGCTGTAAACTCAACCATTTTCGTTAACATCCAAGGTCCAAAAAATATCAAACCAACAAACACAGCTACAATTTTCGGAATAAATGCAAGTGTTTGTTCCTGTATCTGTGTAGTCGCCTGAAAGATACTTACTAATAATCCAATCGCAAGTGCTAATATCAACAACGGACCAGACACGAGTAAGATCGTATAAATACCTTTTTCTGCTAATGTTAAAACAAACTCACTGCTCATTAAAGCCCAACCCCTATGATATTCATTAAAATCCCTCTAATAATGAATGGGTTATGAGATACCAACCATCCACTAATACAAATAATAATATTTTAAATGGCAGCGAGATCATGACAGGTGGTAACATCATCATTCCCATCGACATAAGAACACTTGCAACAGCCATGTCAATAATTAAAAACGGTACGAATATCATAAAACCCATTTGAAATGCCGTTTTCAGTTCACTAATTGTATAAGCAGGAACAAGTGTAGTCATTGGTATATCCTGAACTGTTTCAGGCTTTTCCATTTCCGCATAATTCATGAACAATGCTAGATCCTTTTGTCTCGTATGAGCTGCCATAAAGTCTTTCATTGGTGCACTTGCACGATCATACGCCTCGTCTAAGGATATTTCTTCATCGAAAAGTGGCTGAAGTGCTTCTTCATTTACCTCATTGAAGGTTGGTGCCATAATAAAAAATGTTAAAAACAAGGCAAGTCCAATAAGCACCTGATTCGGAGGCATTGACTGTGTTGCGAGTGATGTTCGAACAAAGGATAGAACAATAATAATACGTGTGAAACTAGTCATTAAAATCAATATACTTGGCGCAAGTGATAGAACAGTTAATAATAATAATAATTTGACCGATGTCGCAACAGATGCCGGATCTGAATCAGAAAACATATTTATAAATTCATTCATGCTTATCACCCTTTTGTTTATGGTGATTAATCATTTTTCTTCGACCACTTTTTAATTTATCTAGCTCTGTTGTAAATAGGTTTTTAAATTCACTTTTTGTTTGGTTTGTTGAATTATCATTTTTCTTTTGTTGAAATAAAGCCGTTACGAATGATCCGGCTTGGAATTCATTTGCTTGATTAATATGTAATAACTCTTCTTTTTCATTCTCATTTGTAATTTCGTGTAACAATTCAACATTATCTCCGACACCGACGACATAAACTCGACTACCGATACGAATAATTTGTATCGACTTATTTTGACCAACAGAAATTCCACCAATATTTTCTAATGCTTTTACTTGTTGAAAAATTTTATTTCGTTTGTTTAAAAGTTTTAATAATACATAAATAAGTGCTAGTACGAGAAGCAAAGCAAAAACCATTTTTATTAAATCAAATACTAATGATCCATTTTCGTTTTCACTTGCCTCTATACGCGTTCCATTAGAACCTTCTTTTTCTAACTTATCACAATCCAAATTTTCTTCTATACATTCCTTGGCATTAGGTGCAGCAGCGGAAACCTCCGATAGTAAACCTAAATTTAAATAGCATAATACTAAACAAATACAAATACTTATTTTTTTCAACACCATATTCACTCGCTTCTTAGTTTAAAGCCTTTTGTATAGCTTCTATTACGCGGTCTGCTTGGAATGGTTTGACAATAAAATCTTTTGCCCCTGCTTGTATAGCATCAATCACCATAGCCTGCTGGCCCATTGCAGAACACATTATTATTTTCGCTTGAGGATTTGCCTCTCTTATTTTCTTTAAAGAGGTAATCCCATCCATTTCAGGCATTGTAATGTCCATTGTCACTAAATCTGGTGTTAATTCGTTATATTTTTCAATGGCTTCCGCGCCATCCTGTGCTTCGCCTACTACCTCAAAGCCATTTTTACTTAAAATATCTTTTATCATCATACGCATGAATGCCGCATCATCTACGATTAAAATACGTTGTCCCATTATGCTTTCCCCCATCAATTTTTCATTTGAGTTTCATAAGCCTTTCTGACTGGCTTATGATATCTGTTAAGCGAACTCCAAAGCTCTCATCAATAACCACTACTTCACCTTTTGCGATTAATTTCTTATTAACGAATACGTCAACGGGCTCACCAGCTAATTTATCTAATTCAATAATTGATCCTGACGATAAATCTAATATATCTTTAATCGTTCTCTTTGTACGCCCAAGTTCCACAGTAACCTTTAATGGAATATCTAGTAACAAATCTAGGTTACGTTGGTTATTTTCACTTAGCCCCACCTGGTCAAATGTAGAGAATGTAGCCTGATGTATATTAGTTGATGATCGATTCACATTTTCACCCAAATATTGTGGTTTAGGTTGTGAGGTTTCTTCTTGACCTTTATGTAGATTTCGCTCATTACTAGCTTGTTTTTCGATCTCTCCAACTGCAGCTTGCTTTTCGTTTATTTCTGCTTGTGAACTTTTCATTAACTCATCAACAAGTTGATTTGCAAAAGGGATTGGAATTAATTGCATTATAGTTGAATCAATTAATGTTCCTACCTTTAGTTGGAAGGAAACCTTTACAAATACGTTTTCGTTCCCATTTAGTTCATCTTTCACGTTGTTTTGGCCATTTCGTAGTTTGATAATTGGTGGTGAGATATCAACTTTCTTTTCAAAAATCGTAGACATACTAGTTGCAGCAGCGCCCATCATTTGATTCATAACTTCCTGTACTGCACTAATATGAATATCATTTAATTCTTCTGATGGATTTGTTCCATCACCACCAAGCATAATATCGGAAATGATAGAAGCGTCTTCCGAATTAATAACAAAAACGTTCTGACCGATAAAACCTTCTATGTATTTCACCTCAACCCTAACATGGTTAAAGGTAAATTCCCTTGTTAGATCCTCTTGCTTAATAACAGACACTTGAGGTGTTGTAATTTCGACTTTTTGACTTAATAATGTAGAAAGTGTGGTTGCAGAACTTCCAAACGAAATATTACCAATCTCACCAAGTGTATCCTCTTCTATGGTAGTTAAAAAATTGGAATTATCGATATCCTCTATAGCAGTTTCTATCTCATCATCTGATCCTACCTTTAAAAGTGCATCTATTTCATCCTGGGAAAGCATGCCATCATTCGTCATCCCTGTTTCCCCCTTCAATTTCTTCTAATACTTGTACTGAAATTTTATTTCTTAGTTTACCTGGCTGCACATAAAACTTAGGTTCATTATTAATTTCCAACGTTAATGGATCTTCAATAGACTGGTTTAAACCAATGATGTCGTTCCTTTGTAAGTTTAAAAATTCATCGATATTAATCGTCGTTTGACCTAATAGAGTTTTCGCTTCTACCTTAGCTAGCTTAATATTTTCTGTAAGCTTGCTGTATGTTTCTGGGTCTCTATTTTTTGTTGTCGTTTGCATCCAATAGTGAACAGATAATTTTGGAATAATCGGTTCGAGAACAATATGCGGGATACAAATATTAATCAAACCGCTTGCTTCTCCAATAGTTGTGTTTAAAGATACAATAATAACTGTTTCATTTGGGGAAACCATTTGTAAAAATTGCGGATTCACCTCAAAATCTTCTAATACTGGATCAATTTCTATTATCGATGCCCATGCTTCTTGCAGATTAACAACAGCCTTTTCAAAGAGCTGTGACATCAACAACGTTTCAATTTCAGTTAAGTTCTCTACCTTGTTGACACTGTTTCCTTTTCCCCCTAAAACTCTATCCAACATACCATATGCAATGTTCGGATTTACCTCCATCAGTATACGACCTTCTAAGGGGGCAACACTAAATATATTTAATACAGTCATTTTAGGTACCGAACGAATAAATTCTTCATATGGAATTTGATCAACCGATGCAACAGATATATTTACATATGTTCTTAGTTGTGCCGAAAAGAATGTCGTTAACAACCGGGCATAATTTTCGTGAATCCTAGATATACTTCTAACCTGGTCTTTCGAGAAGCGCAATGCTCTCTTGAAATCATAGACTCGAACTTTTTTTTCTTTTTCTTCTTTTTTTAATTCTTCAGCATTCATCTCACCAGTTGAAATAGCTGATAACAGTGCATCAATCTCATTTTGTGACAGTACTTCTTCCACGTAAAACCCTCACCTCCGTAATGGAGTAATTATCGTTATTGTGCGTGTTCAAAACAACCTATTATTGTAAAATCTTACTTATTGTATAGACATCCGTAATCTTTCCATCTATCATTAATTCGTTAAGTTTCAGTTGTACAACATCCTCTAAATTACCAAGTCCGGATTTAAAATCTTCAGCGTGCATTTTTGATAATTCCTTTATAAGGATATTTTTAAGTTGGAATTCTCTCTTTGCTATTTCTTCTTTTGCATCCTTACTATCTGTTACTACCTGGAACTGAATACGAACAAAGCTTCCATCCTCTAGATCTGTCGTAATTTCAGATGTTTGATAGGAATGTTCGACGATTTCATCTATCGATTGAGCATCACCGTTTTTATCGTCGCCAGATACATATAAGACAACAACTAATGCGATTACTCCACCTAGCAATAAAATGACCAATGAAGTAACCATTGTTTTAACTAAACCGCTACCCATTTGCATCACCGATTCCTTTTACACATTCCCTGATTCCAAGTTTACGGTAATAACTTGTAACTAAGCTTGCAACCTCTTTCTCAGGCTCTTTTACTACCATTTTCTTACCATTAATTAACGTAATCGTTGTATCTGGATGGGACTGTATTTGTTCAATCATGATAGCATTTAATGTAAACACTTCATTGTTTAGCCTGGTTAATTGAATCATAATATGGTGGGGGGATGTGCCTGTAGCTATCTATAGCGCAACATCCCCTACCTCCTCATCTATCGTTTTAGATTTACAAGCTCTTGTAGTATTTCATCAGATGTCGTAATAATTCTTGTATTTGCCTGGAATCCACGTTGTGCAGTAATCATTTCAGTGAACTCCTCGGCCAAGTCTACATTCGACATTTCTAGTGAACCACTAATGATGGATGCAGCGCCATCCGCTTCAGGTACTGCCAATCCCGTAAAACCAGCGTTTTCTGAATTTAAAAAGAGGTTACTACCAGATTTTTGTAAACCAGCAGGGTTCGAGAAGTTTGCAATGCCAATCTGCCCCTCAGTTTGAGTGTCACCAGCAGCATCTATATACGTTACCGTTCCATTTGTTTGAATACTGAAGCTTTGTGCTGTATCTGGGATAGTTAGCGGAAAATTTCCACCTGCTCCAACTAAATAATAACCATCTGCATTTACAATATTGCCTCCATCATCTAGATAAAAATTACCAGCACGTGTATACAACGTTTCACCATTTGCTTGCAGAGCGAACATTCCATCTCCCTCTAATGCCAAATCTAGCGGATTATTTGTCGTTTGGCGAAATCCTTGTGTATGAATATTGTCAATCGATCCTAATTGTGACCCTAAACCAATTTGTGCCGCGTTTATACCGCCTCGTGTAGCAGTTGGGCCTTGAGCACCAGACGTCATTTGACTCATCATGTCTTGGAACGTTACTCTCCCTTTTTTAAATCCTGCTGTATTTACATTTGCAATATTGTTACCAATAACATCTAATTTCGCTTGGAACCCCTTCATCCCTGAAATTCCCGCATACATTGAACGTAACATATTCATTCATCCCTTCACTTAGTAATGTAGTAAGCTGTATCATTCAGTCAACAGCTTCCATGGCCTCCCAGTTCCCCCGAGTCCAGCCTATTCGTTAATTAAAATTGTTCCATTAATATTCGTGAAAATTTTGTTTGTTGCTTCTTCTCGGTTCATTGCTGTTACAACTGTGTGATTCTTTGTACTAACAAGTAGAGCTGCATCATTGGTTACAACAAGTGAATCAGTAATCCCTTTGTTTCTTGCTTCTACCATTTTTTCTGTTATTGTCTGCCATTGCTTATCATTAAACGTAATATTTCTTTCCTGTAATCGTTCTTTTGCGTGTTTACTAACCTTAACAGTCTGTGCATCTACCAACATATCTTTAAAATTGACTGAAGTGGATTGTTGTTTAGATAAAGGTTTGTTTACATTCGGAAATTGCAAGGCATGTGACTTTGTCTGATGGATACGGTGATCCATTTTATTCACTTCCTTCTGTTTTATCTGGTCCTTCTACCGTGGCTTCAGTTGCATCGTCAAGTTTTGCATTCGGATCACTGATTTGTAAAATAGCATCCGCATAAATCTTTTTCCCATTTTCTAATTCTAGAATCGCCCATCCTTCTTTCTGACTCACTGCAATAACATTACTAGATTCGATGTCTAGTTTTTCACCAGTCTCTTCCTCATAATTTTGATAAGAAACTTCCTTACCAATCATATGACTATATTTAATTACTGGGGAAACCAGCTGGCTTTGCACTAAGGTGTCTATTGACTTTGACATATTCATCATCTGTTCTAACGATGAAAAAGAAGCCATTTGAGAAATGAATTCGCGATCGTCCATTGGATTTGTTGGGTCTTGATTTTGTAACTGCGTCATTAGTATCTGTAAAAATTCTTCCTTTCCAAGTTCAGGACTTGGTTGTCTTGTTGTTGATTGGTTTTGCAAATAATACGATGGATCGATTTTCGTCACATCAACCACCTACACTTTCTCATTCAGTAGAATTTCATGAAAGAATTTTTCAAACTCATCATTTGATTGTTTCTGCTCATCTTGATGGGAATGTTCTGATTGACTTTGCTCATCTTTATTCATAGATTGTTGATCCTTCTCTTGTTGCATATTTTGCGTCTGTGTACTACTATCTTGCCTTTCAATCACAACCTGTTGTGGTGAAAACATGTGTTTGAGTTGATGCATGTTCGCCTCCAACATATCCTGAGTTGCTGCAGATGTTACAATAATTTTCACTGTCATCTCACCATTAATCTGGGTTAGCTTCACCATCATTTCCCCTAGATTAGCTGGACGTAAAGCAATAGATAATTGGGTTGAACCGTTGTTAGACACATAAAATTTACTTGATTTCATCACTTCTTGAAATTTATCTACTAATTGTTGCCCTTGGCCTTGTTTATGTTGTGATTGATTTAGGTGAATGACATATTGCTCAACCTTGGATAACGGCATTGATGAAGAGGCAACTTGATTAAGTGAAACAGGTTCAGAAACACTATGCTGTGACAGAGCCTTCTCAATCCATTTTACTACGTCAGAATTTGTTACCTTTGCATCCGTGTTATATTGCCGTGATGCCACAAATTGATCTCTTTTTTGGTACGCATTTACTAATTCCCGCCATACAATCTCGATTTTTGTTCCATTTAGATTCAGTTGATTTCCTACCTGTATAGCGCTTTCCTTGGTACCAGCCTTTTTCTCTAGACTTGTCCATTGCTGCAATAGCTTTTGTATTTCCGGGGCAATCTTCTCAATGTTTCTATAACTTGTGATACCCGATAGTAATGATTCAGCTTTATTACTAATTTCAATAAGCTTCTGAGCGATTTCTTTTTTATTGATTGAAACAATGGTTGTACTTATACGTGGTAAAACAACTTGAGCATCCATTTGAAATTGTTTACTTGTGCTGGCAGACGCTATATTACCAAGAATAATTTTCAACTGCCGAACTTCTTCTGCACGTACATTCATTTCCTCAAGCGTCCGTTCTATGTCTTCTGGTTCTTTAAGTATCGTGTCAAGCTTATCGTTTAATGCTTCTGGCAGGTTTGCAAAAATACGTTTCAACAGATTATTGGTATCTTCTGATTTAAGGTGACTTCCTGTGTTTCCTGTAGAAGTATTAGGCTGCTTTAATTTTAATAGTAGCCCTGTAAATACGCTTGATAATTCAATTGGCACACTTTCACCTGATAGAACTTTTCCATGAATTGGTAGTTGAACAGGAATAGGCATTCCAGTTATATTCATTTTTTCCACCCCCTTTCAAGTGTTTGAAAGTTATTCAGCACTAGTAAGATAAGCCTTTGTATACTGTGCAGCTATTTCCGGCTCCGTTTCTTCAAAAATTCCTGCACGAACATCTTCTGGTATCTCTTTTAAAATTGCTATTACCATGTCTTCTTCTAGGTCTTGTAAAATAAGTGCGGTTTGTTTTGGATCCATTTGTTCAAAAGAGGCTGTTATCGATTTTAACTGGCTATCTTTTTCAGCTTCAACCGAAGTTGCTTGGGCTTTTTCATCATTTGACTCAGTCTTTACATTATTTTTATTTTCTAACTTAACAATCTCTTGTTTTAACTGATCCACGGTTTCTTCAAGGTTCGTTACGTTTGCTTGTAGTGCATCAATTTTTTCGTCTTTATCACTAATTTTATCCTTAACCAATTGTTCTGTACGCTGTTCGTCCTTTTCTTTATCTGTTGCTATTACCGATGAAATAACTGGAATATCATTTGCAGTATTTTTTGCCCAATCCATTACATTAAAGCCAGCTACTGTAAAAATGATAATAACAATTGTAATTGCTACGATTAATGGAACAACGATAGCAAACAAAAACCAAAGAACCGGGTTTGATTTTGTTTTTATTTGCTTTTCGGATTTTTTAGCCATTTCATTCACCTATTTTTTTGATTTAAGTATTGCTGAACGGATAGTTCATCCATAAATATTTTTTCCTGTTTTTGTATTCGTTCTTGTTGTTCTTTTTTTCGATATGTAATTATTTTTTCGAACTTCTTAACCTCAACATGTGCATCTGTAAGTTTCACCTGTTTTGCTTCCATTTCTGTTCTAGCAGTCCGGACATCACGCTGTAACTGTACAATCTGTTTGTTTAAGTTTTCAATATATGTAATCTGTTCTCTTATTTTGTCTATAGATATTGTGGTTTCCAGATACGCTTCTTGGACTTCTTCAGCATTTTCTTTCTTTTTAAGTAATGTATATAGTCGAGTTGCAACACCTTCAAAATACTCCATTGATTGATGGTAATCCTTTTGCGCATCATGCTTTTCTCTTTCTCTAACGTTAAGTATTTTCGATAATGCTACGGTTTCAGCCATTAACCAATGCCTCCTGAAAGTAAAATTTGCATACGTTTAATTGATTCGTGTAAAGGTGAATGCTCCAACGTACCTTGTTTTAAATATCCTCTAATCTTTGGATGAAATGCAATAGCTCGGTCAATCTCATGATTTGTGCCATGTTTATATGCACCGATTTGAATCAATTCGCTATTTTCTTCGTAGGTTGCAATCAATGATCTAATTTGTTGAGCTGTTTCTAGATGTTCCTTACTAGCTATTTGAGTCATTACTCGACTAATAGATTTTAATACATTAATCGCTGGAAATTGACCCTGTTCGGCTAGTTTTCTATCAAGGACAAAATGACCATCGAGAATACCTCTTACCGTGTCAGCTATCGGTTCATTCATGTCATCTCCATCTACTAAAACAGTATAAAAAGCTGTTATAGTCCCGTGAATACTTGTACCAGTTCTTTCCAATAATTTCGGAAGGATCGCAAATACCGATGGCGTATAGCCTTTTGTAGTTGGTGGTTCACCTGTTGCTAAACCCACTTCCCGTTGAGCCATTGCAACTCGGGTTACAGAATCCATCATTAAATTTACTTGAAAGCCTAAATCTCTAAAATATTCACTTATCGCGGTTGCAGTATAGGCGGCTTTTATTCGCATAAGTGCAGGTTGGTCAGATGTCGCTACGACTACAATAGATTTTTTTAAACCCTCTTCACCAAGGTCTTTTTCAATAAATTCCCTTACTTCTCTACCACGTTCTCCGATCAAAGCAATAACATTAATATCTGCACCACTATTTCTGGCAATCATACCAAGTAGTGTGCTTTTACCTACACCACTTCCAGCAAATATACCAATCCGTTGACCTTTCCCTACTGTCAATAAAGAGTCAATTGCCCTCACGCCAACTTGGAAAGACTCGCTGATCCTCGGTCGTGCTAAAGGATTCGGTGGTAATCGTTCGGTAGTAAAGTTAGATAATCCTTTTGGTAATTTAGAATCATCCAATGGCTTACCTATTGAATCAACTACTCTCCCAATCAATCCGCGTCCAATTTTAATTGTTAGTGGTTTTCCTGTTGATTCAACTAAACAACCAGGGCCAAGTTCGGTTACCGCTGAATAAGGCATAAGAATAATCTTTTCATTGTTAAATCCAACAACCTCAGCAAGAATCGGCTTATTAGTTGATACGGAACTATGAATATAGCAGACCTCACCTATATTAGCTTCTGGGCCTTGAGATTCTATCATTAATCCAACTACTCGCAAAATTTTACCAAATCGTTTATATGTATTTGCTTGTTGAATAGCATCTATATATTGCTCAACCTTCATTGTTTATTCTCCATATTCACTTCATGTAAAATAGCCCGAAGTTGCTTTAGTTGCGTATCAATGCTTGCATCAATTCGTCCAAAAGGATGTTCGATAAAACAATTATTTACCTTCGTATCATCTTTTACATAAATCGATAGCTTTGAATCTGAGTCGAGTAATCTACTTAGCTCTTCTTTTTGATTTAATACAAACTGATAATTGTCTGGATGTAAATAGATAGAAATAGTTGATTGTTCCTTAATGTCTTTTATGGCTGCTTTCACAATGTGAACAAATGTTTCAGGTTTCTCTTCTAGTTTATATTGAATAATTTTTTCAGCAGACTGAATTGCTAGTCTCAATATAATATCCTCACTACTCTCTAATACCGCATGATAGTCTTTGGTAGCGGAATCAACAATATCATTTGTTTTCGTTACTAATTCGGCGTAATAATTTAAACTCTCTTCTTTACCAGATGCGAATCCTTCCTTACTTCCTAATTCCTTTGTTTCTTTAATTAGTTGTCGCTTCTCTTCTTCCCAATCTTTCTTTTCCCGTTCAATTTTTTCCAGTGTATTCTTTAGTAGTGTTTCACGTTGATGTTTAATATGATCTAAATCGCGATTCAGTTCTGCTAGTTTGTTTTGCTTAGCAATCAGTTCATCGTCAATTGTTTCAGCAGTGGGTTGTATACTTTCCTTTTTTTTGAAAAGCTCCATTGGTCTAATTTTAATTTGTTTTTGCTTATTAGTAGAAGTGTCTTGCGAATAATTATTAGACAATAATATCGTCACCCCCACCACGGGCAATAACAATTTCTCCAATGTCCTCAAGTCGACGTATTACGGCTACAATTCTAGACTGTGCTTCCTCTACATCTCGCAGGCGTACTGGACCCATGTATTCCATTTCATCTTTAAACGTTTCAGCCATACGTTGTGACATATTTTTAAAAACAAGATCCTTCACTTCATCGCTTGATACTTTAAGTGAAAGTCTGAGATCTTCATTTTCTACTTCACGAATAACACGCTGGATAGCTCGGTTGTCTAAAATTACAATGTCTTCAAAAATAAACATTCGTTTCTTAATTTCATCCGCTAACTCTGGATCCTGTATCTCTAAAGCGTCTAAAATAGTTCTTTCTGTACTACGATCTACACCATTTAGCACCTCGACTACCGCTTGAATTCCACCCGTCTGTGTATAATCTTCAGTAAGCGAGGAAGAGATATTTCGCTCCAGAACTTGCTCAACCTGACTAATAATTTCAGGTGAGGTGGAGTCCATTGTTGCGATACGTTTTGCTACATCCGCTTGCATTTCCTGAGGAAGAGCTGATAATATTTGCCCAGCTTGTTCAGGATCTAGATAAGATAATACAAGCGCAATCGTTTGGGGATGCTCGCCCTGAATAAAATTTAATACTTGCTGTGGATCGGCTTTGCGAGCAAAATCGAATGGCCTTATTTGGACGGAAGAAGTAAGCCGATTGATGATACTTGACGCCTCCTGCTTTCCAAAAGCTTTTTCTAAAACCGTCTTAGCGTATCCAATTCCACCTTGTGAAATAAAGTCCTGAGCAAGAGCAATTTGATGAAACTGCTCTAATACATCCTCTTTTAGTTTCGATTCAACTTTCTTTACCGAAGAGATTTCTAGACTTAACTTTTCTATCTCTTCTTCCGATAAATGTTTATATACTTGTGCGGAGACATCAGGACCCAAGGAAATTAATAAAATTGCTGCTCTTTGCTTGCCTGTTAATGTTGATTTTGTTCGTGCCATATTAAAATCCTCCTAATCCTCCGCTATCCAGCTGCGTAACAATTTTGCAAATTCTTCTGGTTTGTCTTTTGCCATTTTTTCTAATTGTTTTCTCCGTACAACTGATTCCGAATCCTTTTCCTGACTTATTTCCGGTAGTTCCGTCGATGTCTCTGTAAAAGTTGTCTCCTCCACAACCTCTTCATTCACATCTTTTTTATTCCGTATTAACATCACAACTAAAACGATGATAATTAGTAACAATATTCCCCCAACAATGTACATCCATAATGGAATTATCGGTGTTGTCGGTTCAGGAAGCTTTGTGCTGTCACTAAATTCTTGGAAAACAATTGAAACTTTTTCTTCTGGTTGTATATCTCCGTATTCAGCATCAACTGATGTTGTTACGATTGAGTTGAGGATAGAGGAAATTCCTTCCTGGACTGCGGTTATATCTGGTTCTGACAAATAACTAACCTGATCACCATCGCGGCTTTTCACGTTGTCTACAGCCACTTGAATACCTAGATCTCTTATCTTGTAAGGACTTTCGACAATTTCTTTTCGTATTTTGTTATATTCGTTATTAATGGTTTCTTTTACTAATTCGTACTCGCCGTCTTCATTTTCTGTTGCTTGGTACCCAGGAATATCTTCATCACCTGTCCCTGCAACTCCACCTTCAATAGGAGGGTTTCCAGAATACGTCTCGTGCACCGTTTCAATACTTATAGGTAGACCTTCCATTGTTTCCAAGTCTACTGGCTCAACTATTTCCTCTACACGGTTTTCTGTCGTGAAATCAATATCTGAAGTCACAGATACAATAACATTTTCTGGTCCTACCATGGCTCCTAACATTTGTTGTAATCTTCTTCTAATATCGAGTTCAATATCTTTCTTGACCGATTGTTGATAGGCATAAACATCTTGATTGTTTCCAGTATTTTGAGTATTTTGATCAAAGTATTCAAAGTACTGATTCATAATCACAATATTTTCTGGTGGTAAATTCGGAACTGCTTTTGAAACTAAATGATAGAGCGTTTCAATTTGATTCCCTTGAAATTCGTGTCCAGGCTTTGTGTTAACCACTATAGAGGCACTCGCCTGTTGTCCAGTATCACTTACGAAAACAGGATCTTTCGGCATATTGATCATCACTTTAGCATCTTCAATCCCTTGAACACCTTTAATTAAGTTAGCAAGCTCCGTTTGCATAGCATCGAGCTTTATCATGCTAAATTCATTATCTGTAATACCCCAGGATGCATTCTGACTAAAAAATGAGTAGTCAATATTCCCACTACTGGGAATACCTTGCCCAGCTAAGTCAACTAATAAATTATTCACCTCTGCCTCTGGGACGGTTATCGTAGTACCACTGTCTTCAAGCGCATACTGAATCCCTCTAGTATCCAATTCTGCTTTAATTTGGCCAACCTCTTGCAAGGATAGATTACTATATAATGGCACCAAATTTGATTTAGCTGAAAAAAGTGACAACCCGATAATTAGAAAAACAACGATACCTATTGAGCCCAAAAAAATAACCCTTTGGGCTTTTGATCGCTTCATCCAAAAAGATTTAGCTGAATCCCTCATTTTTAACATGTTTTCTTTCATATATTCCCCCGCCAAATTCCGAAAAAAATAATAGTATGTATTAAGACCTGCTATAAAAAACGCAACTGTGAAGTCGGTTAGCGAGGGACCACCTGAACACATGGATTAGGGTCTCGGAGTGTCAATCCTTACGTTACGAGCCTCTAGCCCTCAAAGCTAAACAAACTAATTTTAAACTTGCATACGCATTATTTCGTTGTATGCATCAATCACTTTTCGTTGGACCTGCACAGATGCCTCTAAGGTAACGCTAGATTTTTGAGAAGCAATCATTACATCATGAAGGTTTTCTATTTCACCACGTGCAAAAGCTTCTGTTTTTTGATTAGATATAACTTGTGTTTTATTCACATTTTCTATTGCAGATTTTAAATTATCTGCAAAATTTGCGTGTGCCTTTCCTGGAGATATGGGTTTGTCATATGTATTAACGGGTAATATAGAATTAGTTATTCCATTTATAAATTGGCTCATGTATTTTCTACTCCTTTAATTGCGTGTACATAAAGTCCGGTTATGACGCATCGAATTTCTTCATTCTTTAATTACTTTCCGATTTCTAAGGCTTTTAACAGCATACTTTTTGTTGCATTTAATGCAGTTACATTTGCTTCATAGGAGCGTGTTGCACTCATTAAATCTACCATTTCTTTTAAAGGATCAACATTTGGTAATTGTACATAGCCATCCTGATTTGCATCAGGGTGAGTTGGATTATAAGCTAGTTTAAATGGAGAGTCATCTTCAGCAATTCTGGAAACCTTCACTCCACCAGTTTCAGTTGATGAAGGATTAGATGCTTTATGTAGGAAAGATTGGAAACTACCATCTTCTGGTTCAAAGACGACCATTTTTCTTCTATATGGTTCAACCTCTCCGTTTTCATTTATAGATGCTCGCGTGGTTTGTGCATTTGCAATATTAGATGAGACAACGTCCATTCGTAACCGTTGAGCTGTGAGTGCACTAGCACTTGAATTTAACGCCCCGAAAATAGACATTCCTATCTACCCCCTCTAATAACTGTTTGTAAACTACCGAACTTACCACTTAACCGATCTACTAATCCTTGATAATAGATTTGATTTTTTGCTAGTTCTGACATTTCTTTATCTATATCAACATTATTTCCGTTATGATTGTACATGGTATTGTTTAGGGTTCTTACTTGATATGCATGACTAGAGGATTCCAAGGAAAAAGGCAGATGCTTTGGGTTTGTTCGTTTAGCTTCAAACGAGCCTGATATGGCATCATTCAATACATGTTTGAACACAACTTCTTTTGCATTGTAATTCGGTGTATCCACATTTGCTACATTGTTTGAAATGACACGGTTTTTAGCAGTTGCATAATCAAGCGAATTTTCTAATGTTCTTATAGTTCCCTCAAATAAACCCATATCTTTCCAACACTTCCTTTTATTAACTATTTTACAACCGACACTTTTTCAATAAGGCTTACGAATATTGTAAATTATAGATTGAGGAATGTCTATGAAATTTCGACATATTACGACTTAATAAAATAAAATAGTTAATATTATCCAGTTCTATGTACCTATTATTTTGGATCTTACTACCATAAACTAATTCGATCACAAATCTAATAGGCATAATGACCCTTTATTTAAAGTAATAAACCATTAGAAAACTTGGCTTATCGCCAAGCCTTAATGGCGAAAGCCTTAGTTGCACTTATGCAGTAAGAAAGGATCTATACTTTCTTAACTGCTAAAATAAAAAAAGGAATCAAAAGGGCTATTATTTCTAGCCTTTTGATTCCTTTTTGATTCTAAGGACTCAAGCTCTCGAGTGCCTACATTTTTTGCTTTTTATCTTGAGCGCAATTTTTCAAGTTCAACTAAGAATTTGTTGTTCAATACTTTAATATATGTTCCCTTCATACCTAATGAACGGGATTCGATAACACCAGCACTTTCTAGCTTGCGTAGTGCGTTTACAATAACAGATCGAGTAATTCCTACACGGTCTGCAATTTTACTTGCTACTAACAAACCTTCGTTACCATTTAACTCTTCAAAGATGTGGTCGATTGCTTCAAGTTCACTGTAGGATAGTGAACTAATTGCCATTTGTACAACCGCTTTACTACGAGCTTCTATTTCAATTTCTTCTGTTTTTTCATGGAGAATTTCCATTCCAACAACTGTTGCACCGTACTCAGCTAAAAGTAAATCGTCATCACTAAAGCTTTCTTCCAATCTACTTAAGACTAATGTACCAAGACGGTCTCCACCACCAATAATTGGAACAATCGTTGTCAAACCACTTTGGAATAATTCACGATTTTCAACTGGAAAAGCAGTAAATGAACTGTTGATATCCAAGTTTGGAGTTGTTTCATAGATTGAAAATAATCCTTGCGTATATTCTTCTGGAAACTGTCTTTCTTCTAGCATGGATTTCATGCGATCATTTTCGATTTCTTGATTGATTGCAAATCCTAAAAGTTTTCCGCGACGGCTTAAGATAAATACGTTCCCCTTAATTACATCTCTAAGGGATGCTGACATCTCATTGAAATCCACCGATTTTCCTGTTGCCTTCTGTAGCATTGCATTAATTTTTCTTGCGCGATTTAATAGTTCCATACTATTAATCCTCCATTCAATATTTTAATTTATAGTATAAATTGGCTTAGATCCCTATTCTTCACAATAGAACTTAGTTTCTTATCAACATATTCCGATGTTATTTCAATTTTATCCATCGTGATGTCTGGAGCTTCAAATGATAAATCCTCCATTAACTTTTCTAAAATAGTGTGTAAGCGACGTGCACCAATATTATCTGTGTCTTGATTTACTTCAAAAGCCACTTCTGCTATTTTATCTACAGCTTGGTCGGTAAATTGTACATTTATACCTTCTGTTTTCAACATAGCTTGATATTGTTTAAGTAATGCGTTGGATGGTTCAAGTAAAATTCGTTTGAAATCACTAACTGTTAGCTTTTCTAATTCCACCCGAATTGGAAATCTCCCTTGAAGCTCTGGAATTAAATCGGACGGTTTTGCCATATGAAATGCTCCTGCTGCTATAAATAACATGTGATCTGTTTTAACTGATCCATGCTTTGTGACAACAGTAGATCCTTCTACAATTGGCAAAATATCACGCTGAACACCTTCTCTGGAAACATTTGCTGTATTATCCTGTTTTCCAGCTACTTTGTCAATTTCATCAACGAAAATAATTCCTGACTGCTCTGATCGAGAGATAGCTTCTTGGGCTACTTCTTCCATGTCTACCAATTTCTGTGCTTCTTGCTGGGTTAAAATCTTTCTCGCTTCAGATACTGGTAATTTACGTTTTTTCTTTTTCTTTGGCATGAATTGTCCAAAGGCATCTTGCATATTCATGCCCATTTGTTCCATTCCAGAGCCCTGCAACATATCAAACATAGAAGGTGGCATTTCCTCAATTTCCACCTGGACCATATGATCCTCTAACTCACCAAGAGCTAGCATGTGTTCAGTACGCTGTCTTTTATTTCTAATTTCTTCGTTACTTTCGTTATTTTCTTCCTCATCATCATCGGAAGAACTACTTGGAAAAAGCATTTCAAACGGGTTTTTGTTGGTTGTATCCTTTTTTACCTGAGGTACTAGTAACTGGACAAGTTTCACATTAGCCTCTTGCTTTGCTTTTTCTTTGACTTCTTCCATCTTCTCTTCTTTAACCATTCGAATAGACATTTCAACTAAATCTCGTACCATCGATTCTACATCACGGCCAACATAACCTACTTCAGTAAATTTTGTCGCTTCAATTTTAATGAAAGGAGCACCAACTAATTTAGCTAACCTTCTAGCTATTTCTGTTTTACCGACACCAGTTGGACCAATCATTAGTATATTCTTTGGTACGATTTCATCTTTAATTGAATCATCTAACTTCATACGGCGATAACGATTTCTGAGGGCTACAGCAACCGACTTTTTAGCTTGCTTTTGACCAATAATATAGTGATCAAGTTGTTCCACAATTTGCTTTGGTGTATAATCATTTCCCATCGTTTTACAAGGCCTCCTTATTACTCAAGCACCTCAAGTGTAATCTGGTCATTTGTAAAGACACATATTTCACCGGCAATTGTAAGTGCTGCATGTGCTATTTCTTTAGCAGTTAGATTTTCAGAATAGCGTACTAGAGATCGACCAGCACTTAAAGCATAGTTTCCACCAGAACCAATAGCTAAAATACCATCATCGGGTTCAATTACTTCACCAGTTCCAGATACAAGAAACATGTTTTCTTTGTTCATGACAATGAGCATCGCCTCCAATTTACGCAATACCTTATCACTTCGCCATTCTTTTGCAAGTTCCACAGATGCTCTTGCTAAATTACCATTATACGTTTCAAGCTTGCTTTCAAATTTTTCAAAAAGAGTAAACGCATCTGCTACCGAACCCGCAAAGCCAGCCAGCACTTGCCCATTAAATAATGTACGTACTTTACGTGCTTTATGTTTCATTACAACTGAATTTCCTAGAGTAACCTGGCCATCTCCACTCATTGCACATTGTCCCTTGTGTGCAACTGCGAAGATTGTTGTTGCATGCATCTCATTTGACACCTGCATCACCTCATAATCTAATTAATTATTGGCTCTAGGGTGAGCCTTCATATACACATTTTTCAAATGATCCTTCGTTACATGCGTATAAATTTGGGTTGAAGATAAGCTTTCATGACCTAATAGTTCTTGAACGCTTCTAAGATCTGCACCCTCATTTAACATGTGTGTTGCAAATGTATGACGTAATTTATGTGGATGAACATGTATAGTTAATGAAGCCTTTTCTACCATTTTTGTCAAGATCAGGCGCATGCCTCTAACAGTTAAAGGAGTACCTTTAGCATTAAGAAATACAGCATTTGTTGCCACATTAGATTTTTTAAGTAGTACATTTCTACCTTCATTCATATACGTTTCCAATGCAATTTCCGCAAAGCGACCAAATGGTACGTATCGTTCTTTTCTACCTTTACCATGGATAAGCATAGTGCCTATAGTAAAATCAATATCTTGCAGTGTTAGACTTTGACACTCACTCACCCGAATTCCTGTAGCGTAGAACGTTTCCAGTAATGCTTGATTTCGCTGCCCCAATGGATCACTCATATCATTCACTTCAAACAATTTCCCAAGTTCCTCCTGATACATAAATCCAGGGATAGGTTTGGTCGTCTTTGGTAAAGTGACTTGAAGAAAAGGATTGCTTGAAACCTTATCTTCTCGTTCTAAAAAACGATAAAAACTGCGCATACTAGAAATTAACCTTGATACAGTGCGTCTACTTAACTTCTTGTCATATAAAGAAGTTAAAAAAACACGAATTAAACGATAATCAACATCAGCTAGGTTTTCAATTCCTTCAACCATTAAAAATTGATTAAAAGTTTCCAGATCATTCAGATAATACTTTACAGTATATGGAGATGCATTTTTTTCAATTTGTAAATATTCCATGAATGCTTCGTTAAATTGTTTTAAATGATACAATACGTCACCCCATTAATCAGCGAATAAATCATATCACATTCGATTGCATAGCGCAATAAATTTAACAAAATTGTAACAAAATTCAGAATTGACCCTTATCCTCATGTTGTTATATACTTCGGATCTACCTTGCCATTTCTGCATCTATTCACGTGAACATTCAATGAATTTTTAGAGTATACGAACAAAGTTATCTCAACTAATTATTGTCCACAACTAAACTCCCTTCCACCACTGTCAAGTAAATAAGCTTTCCAATACGTAATTATATCTTCTTCAAATATAATAGTCAATTTTCAACAATTCACGTATTCGAAGAAGTTACAAAGCTTAAATAAATGTGAAAGGGAGTTTCTATATTTATTGACAAATAATTAGTTTAATAACCCTATTTCAGCGATTTTTTCTTTAGTAGTTGAAGTGCCTAGATCATATACCTTTTGATAGATTCTAACTAAATACTCATCGTATTTGTTTCTTTTATCGTCTGCACCCCATTCATCAAATGGTTTACCTATATATTCGACCGCTTGTTTTCCTTTTTTTCTCTTCTCCATAAATAACATCTCAACTTCTTTGATTTCATCGGCATCAGCATAAATCTCATATTCAATACCACTATCGGGGATTGACATTTCGCGAATATCTTCTGTATCAACAGTTACAAAATATTGTTTTCTTGCATTCATCATTATAACCTCCTCTACTTAGGTAGTTTTCCCTTTTCATTGAAGTTAAAACTTGTAAGAAAAGCGCAAGAGCCCGTTTAGCGACGTATGGACTGCGCCCGTGCAACACGGGTGGTTCGATTTTGGCGCGCAAAGCGGCGGTCTTAATCGGACATTCTTCCACAGGAGATTAGATGAACTTGACTTATCGCCCACAAAGGCGAAAGTCAAAGAGAATCTTATGCTGTGATGAAGTGAAAAAGAAACATGCCCCTGCAACAGGGGTATGCCGACGCCTGAGCGCAAGCCCGCTTTTAGTCAGCCTTCCTTTTACTGCGAACCGATGTTAACTTATCGTACGGAGGTAAAGGAAGTCCACTAGTCGCTTTAGCGCTGGAGCTAGACAGATAAACGCCAAAACTTTTCGCCTTCATTAAGTAGAACAATAAAGAACTGTCCGCCTTGAACAGTTCTACATTATTTTGCCTTGTGTTCATTTTTAGTTTTGTGTCTTTTCTTTATAATCACAGTTTGTACATTGAATCTGTGTCTCTTTCTTACTTTTCTTCTCTACTAACAATGATTCACACTTCGGACATGGTCGTGAAATCGGCTTATCCCATGAAACAAAGTCACATTCTGGGAACCTGTCACATCCATAAAATGTACGTTTCTTTTTCGATTTTCTTTCAACTACATTTCCTTCTTTACATTTCGGACATTTCACACCAATTTCTTTAAGAATAGGCTTTGTATTTCTGCATTCAGGAAAATTGGAACAAGCAAGAAATTTTCCATAGCGACCCATTTTATATACCATTTCATGCCCACAATTTTCACAATCAATTCCAGCTGGCTCATCTTTAATTTCAATTTTTTCCATTTCTTTTTCCGCAACTTCTAGACGTTTGTTAAAGTCTACATAAAAACCATCTAGGATAGAAACCCAATTGTTTTTCCCGTCCTCAATGGAGTCCAGATCCCCTTCCATTTTCACAGTGAAGTCTACGTCAATTATTTCCGGGAAAAATTCCTGAAGTAATTCTATCACGATACTTCCTAGTTCAGTTGGAATAAACCGTTTATTATCAATGCTTACATATCCTCTACGCTGAATCGTATCAAGAGTTGGAGCGAATGTTGACGGTCGTCCAATACCTTGTTCTTCCATCGCTCTTACAAGTCTTGCTTCTGTAAATCTTGGAGGTGGCTGTGTGAAATGCTGATTTGGATCAATATCATTCGCCGTCACTTCCATACCTTCTTTTAAATCAGGCAAATACTTGTTTTCTTCTTTCTTGTTGTCGTCTGTTCCTTCAATGTAAACAGACATAAATCCTTTAAATTTAATTTTTGAACCCGTGGCACGGAACTCAACTCCATTATTCAATAAATGAACGGTCATTGTATCCATAACTGCTGGTGCCATTTGACTTGATACAAAACGTTCCCATATTAATTTATAAAGTTTAAATTGGTCTCTTGATAATATTGCTTTTAACGATTTCGGGTCACGTGTAACAGAAGTGGGTCTGATTGCCTCGTGGGCATCTTGAGCTCCCTCTTTCTGTTTAACAGATTTTGTTTGGCCTACGTATTCTTTACCGTGCTTTTCCACGATATATTCTTTCGCTTCTGATTTAGCGGTTTCAGATATACGTGTTGAGTCGGTACGCATATAGGTAATCAAACCAGTTATTCCACCAGCTTTTTTTCCTAAGTCAATTCCTTCGTATAACTGTTGGGCAACCATCATCGTCTTTTTAGCCCGGAAATTTAATTTTCGTGCCGCTTCTTGTTGGATTGAAGATGTAGTAAAGGGTACTGCAGGATTTCGTTTACGTTCTCTTTTATTTACCTTATCAACAGTAAAGTTTTTTCCTTCTATTTGTTCAAGTACTTTTTTTACATCATCTTCCGTTTTTAATTCTTTCTTTTTCTTATCGACTCCATAAAAAGAACCTTCAAAAGTGTCTTTGTCTTTTGTGAAATTTGTTTCAATAGACCAGTATTCTTCAGGAGTAAAGCTTTCAATTTCTTTTTCACGATCCATAATCATTTTAACTGCTACTGATTGAACACGACCTGCACTTAGTCCCTTTTTCACCTTTTTCCATAGCAAAGGACTAATATTATAACCTACCAATCGGTCTAAAATCCTTCGTGCTTGTTGAGCATTTACTAAGTCTGTGTTAATAGATCTAGGATGTTTAAACGATTCCTTTATAGCATCCTTTGTGATTTCATTAAAAACCACTCGACATTGAGAGGTCTCATCAATACCGAGACTATGTGCTAGATGCCACGCAATGGCCTCTCCTTCTCTGTCGGGGTCGGCCGCAAGGTATACTTTTTTAGCTTTTTTAGCTGCAGTTTTAAGCGATTTAAGCACATCGCCTTTTCCACGAATCGTTATATATTTTGGTTTAAATTCATCTTCTGTGTCAACACCCATTTGGCTTTTAGGTAAATCACGAACATGCCCCATGGAAGCTTTTACTTTATATTTTTTTCCTAAATATCGTTCAATCGTCTTTGCCTTAGCAGGCGACTCAACGATTACAAGATAATCTGACATTCATTCATCCTCCTAAAAATGAGGTCCTCAGTATTTAAGTTGAAATCTTCACTAATAGTAAATATATACTCCTTATTTGTCAAACATGCTATTTCCACTTTTTAAATTTTTGAAACAACTTTAGCTTTTATTAATCCAAATTTCTTTAGCCATATTCCAGTCTTCTAAGATGTCATCAGGCCTTATTACCAATTTGGCACCATCCTGTATCATTCGATTACAACCAATTGATTCAGGGATAGTCGGAGAGTCAGGAATAGCATAAACCTCTCTACCTTGATCTAATGCCTGATCAACTGTTATGAGTGTACCACTTTTTTCTTTTGCTTCAATAACTAATGTTCCAAAACTTAAACCACTTATAATGCGATTTCGTTCAGGGAAATGAAAACGCGCTGGTGGTTGGCTTGGTGGGTACTCTGATAATACTAATCCTTTATTGCTTAGTTGGTCAAACAATGTGACATTTTGTTTCGGATAAATATGATGAAAGCCACCCCCCAATACCGCAATGGTCTTCCCATTATTACCTAAGGCAAATTGATGAGCGTAACTATCTATTCCCATTGCCATGCCACTTACAATTACCCAATTTTCTTCAATAAGTTTTGGCAAAATAAGCTTCATTTTATTTAAGGCATTCCGTGATGGTGATCTTGTACCGATTACACTTAAAGCTGGTGTATTCTGCAACAATGACACATCACCACGTGTATATAATACTAGAGGTGAATCTTTAATTGTTTTTAACACAATTGGATATAACTCGTCAACTACTGTGAGGATGGTATAGCTATCGATATCTCTTTTTATATCTTTTTGAAGTGTACGGTTATGAAGATCTTGATGAAGCGATCTAGCATGTTGTAGAGGAATGAAAAATTGATGACTAATTTGGGATGAAGTCAGATTATAAATAGTAGAAAGCGTAGGATCAATGGCAAGCATTCGTTTAATAGACCGCCTTGTAATGCCTCTACACCGGTGCAGATGGATGATTCGATTACGTAATGACAACTAATCACTTCCTTTTTTTAGAAAAAACTCGCCATTCGCCTCGTCCTTAATAGCGAATGGCGAAGTTTTTCTTATACTGGCGTTTCCTTAAAACTTATATACTTTCCTTACGTGAAAATAAGGAACCCAATACTATTATTGAGTTCCTTGTCTAAAGCCTTTTGTTGCTTAATGTGTTTTACATTTATCTAGTAAATTATTTTCTTTTAATACACTGATCATAGTTTCACCCATAACGGCAGGTGTTTCGGCAACTTCAATTCCACATTCGTTCATTACCCGGATCTTTTCGTCCGCAGTACCTTTTCCGCCTGAAATGATTGCGCCAGCATGCCCCATACGTTTTCCTGGAGGTGCAGTTGCGCCACCGATGAATCCTACTACAGGTTTTTTCATATTGGCTTTTACCCATTCAGCCGCTTCTTCTTCAGCAGTACCACCGATTTCACCAATCATGATCACTGCTTCTGTTTCTGGATCATCATTGAATGCTGTTAATACATCGATAAAGTCAGTTCCATTAACAGGGTCTCCGCCAATTCCAACCGCAGTAGATTGACCATAACCTGCTTCAGATAATTGATGTACGGCTTCATATGTTAATGTTCCAGAACGAGAAACAACTCCGATATGACCTTTTTTATGAATATAACCAGGCATGATTCCAATTTTACATTCGTCAGGTGTGATTACACCAGGACAGTTCGGTCCAACCAAACGTGTTTTCTTACCTTCCATATAACGCTTCACTTTAACCATATCCAAAACTGGAATATGCTCTGTAATACAAATAGCAAGATCAAGTCCTGCATCTACTGCTTCGATAATAGCATCTGCAGCAAATGGAGCAGGAACGTAAATTACAGATGCATTAGCACCTGTTTGATCAACAGCGTCTTTTACTGTGTTAAATACAGGTACTCCTTCAACCTCTGTACCGCCTTTTTTAGGTGTTACACCGCCAACGATTTTTGTACCATATTCAAGCATTTGTTTGGTATGAAATCTAGCAGTACCACCAGTAATTCCTTGGACAATTACTTTTGTATCTTTATTAACATATACACTCATTTTCGTCCGTCCTTTCTACGCATTCTTTATACGTTTTCTCATTACAATCAGTTGGTTATTATCTAACTTCAACGACTAGTCTATTGGACTTCCTTTCTCATGTCTTCGATAAGTCAGTCTAGACAATACGCCGCTGAATAAGTCGTTTCCGCTTTTATTTAACCATTGAAACGATTTTTTCAGCGCCGTCAGCCATAGAGTCAGCTGAAGTAATATTTAGGCCTGATTCGTTTAATATTTTCTTACCTAAATCAACGTTTGTACCTTCTAAACGCACAACTAATGGAATTTCAAGACCAACTTGCTTTGTTGCCTCTACAACACCTTCAGCAATAACGTCACACTTCATGATTCCACCGAAAATATTAACAAAAATTCCTTTTACATTAGGATCGGACAAAATGATTTTAAATGCTTCTGTAACCTTTTCAGCAGTCGCACCGCCCCCAACATCAAGGAAGTTAGCGGGGTCGCCACCATAATGTTTAATGATATCCATTGTAGACATTGCAAGACCCGCACCATTAACCATACAACCAATATTTCCATCTAATGAAATATAGCTTAAATCATACTTAGATGCTTCGATTTCTTTCGCATCTTCTTCGTCTAAGTCACGGAACTCTTGAACATCCTTTTGACGGAAAAGTGCATTATCATCAAAGTTTAATTTCGCATCTAATGCTAGTACTTCCCCATCACCTGTTGTAACTAGAGGATTTATTTCTGCAATCGAGCAATCCTTTTCAACGAATGCTTGGTAAAGACCCATCATGAATTTAACCGCTTTCCCTATTAATTCATCAGGGATATTAATATTAAATGCTAGTCTACGAGCTTGATATCCTGAAAGACCTACTACGGGATCAATAACTTCCTTAAAGATTTTTTCAGGGGTTTCTTCAGCCACTTCTTCAATTTCTGTTCCGCCTTCTTCTGACGCCATCATAACAACAGCTGAAGTTGCACGATCAAGAACAAGTCCTACGTAATATTCCTTTTTAATGTCGCACCCTTCTTCAATAAGCAAGCGTTTAACTTCCTTACCTTCAGGACCAGTCTGATGCGTTACTAGTGTCTTACCTAAAATCTCATCAGCATATGTACGCACTTCTTCTAAGTTTTTCGCAATCTTCACTCCGCCAGCTTTACCACGACCACCAGCATGAATTTGTGCTTTAACAACAGTCACAGAAGACCCTAGTTTCTTAGCAGCTTCTACAGCTTCGTCCACTGTATATGCAACATGTCCAGTTGGAACATTTACACCATAGCTTCGCAAAATTTCTTTGCCTTGATACTCATGAATGTTCATCATTTATCCTCCCATCAAAATTCACTGCACCCTTATTGTATTAAAAAACAACAAATTTCACAAGGAATAAAGAAATAAAGAAAAGCGGAGGCGACTGTTCATTGCTTATGACGACGGCATCTGCGGGTCATAGCTAGATCAGAATAGGCGGAATTTGCTGTCGAAAAATAGTATAGCTATTTTATAGAACCTACTTCCTTGTCTGCACGGTAAACAAATGCAAATACCTCTGCAACTGCTTGATATAATTCGTCAGGAATGGTTTCATTTATATTTAATTCAGCCAAAAGTTCTACTAGTGTTGCATCCTCAATCATCGGAACATTATTTTGTTTAGCCTTTTCAATAATATTTTCTGCAATTATTCCTTTACCTGCAGCCGCTATCGTAGGTGCTTTGTCTTGCTTCTGATTGTATCTAAGTGCAGCTGCTTTCATTTGTTTACCGTTCATATCCGATAATCAACCCCTTGATAGGAATTATTTTCTATTTTTCTCGGCGCTGTTTCTTTTTCCATATCTACTTGTTTCAATGGTTTTACAGTAATTGTCGATAAATAAAAATCAAGTGCATGAAGGCCATCTTTTAAAACTCGTTTTAATTCATGCGAATGATCTAAAATTGGCATATTATCATTGAATACAGTAATAGCAACTGCTCGTTTCTGAATGTTCATATCAATAACAGTCTCTTTCAAATTGGTTAGATCTAAATAAAATAAAATTCGACAATACGCGGGGTCAATTTTTCCTGACTCTGTCTTTTTCCCTTCAAACTCAAGCTGTATATCTTTGTTTAATGCTAGCTTTTCTCCAGGTATCTGAATACTTGCTTGTAAAAGATTCGTTGATTCATTCACAGAATGTATGTGCATACCATTAATATAATGAATTAACTGCTGAGCTCGATCATTTATCTGGCCACCACTATGTTGTAATAGTTGTAATACCATAGATTTAATGGTAGCAGATTGTTGTTCAGGTAAATCATTTGCTACGTAAAATTCATGGGCTAAGCCAGTAGTCTGAAGCACTTGTTTTAACTGAAGTAAAAACTGGTCATGGGGTTTAGTGACCAATAAGTTGTCTGCATGGTTTGCACTTTTTCCTAATTGCTCTAGTTGTGCATATGTTTGCTTATTTGATAATGTCTTAAGCATTGTTTGTAGTTGATTTAATGAAGTCGGATTATTTTGTAAAAGGGTGTTGACCAACTGTTGTTGCCTATCAAATAAAAAAGGTAGTAGACTTTTTTCAATTTGTAATTTCAATTGTGAGAAATCCTCTGTAGCTAACGGAATTTGATGAATGCTGGCTGTATTAATTGCTGATGAAAACTGTTGTATGAGCACTTGAGCTTGTATCATTAAAATACCTTTATTTTCTGCTAGCTTACTCAATGTAGGTAACACTTCTGATGAAATCATTTCAAATGGCAATACTAGTGAAGTTAATTGTTGATTGGTTAACGTGATAGCTTGTACCGGGACATTTTCAAAGTTATTTTTAGCAAAACCTTGCCACTCCGTTTTCCAGGAAGAAAAATTCACACGTTTATCAACTAATTCGGTTGTTTTTGCTGCTTCTAAGAAATATATCTGGTTTGACCCTATCTCTGTTAAAATATGTTTAATTAATGCTGACTTATTTGAATGATTGTGCTCGGTTAGCGATGCCAAACGTTCGATTAAGGTTTGCTTTAAAGGTGTTTGATTCGCGTCCTGTTTTAACTGCAGCAATAACTTATTCAACTGGTCACTAAATTCACTCGTTGTTTTCGTATACAAGGCTTGAAAAATTGAATCTGTTACTGGTAATTTATGTATGATCATATCCTTGACTACCGATTGTGCTTGTGCTTTGTTTGCAGCACCCTCCAGTAATTGAAATGCTTTTATCAGTTGCTCTGTATCAAATGGAATCTTATCACGCATGAGTTGTTCCATAAGAGAGATAGCTGCCTTTGTTGCTTTCATACCTAATTCTTGTAGTAATTTTTGCATATTGTCAGTAGTGTTATCCTTTAACTGTTCACCAATAACCTTTAATTGTGTAACATCGGTATTTGTTTTCACTTGAAAATGATAGTTTTCACCTATTGATAGTGAGGCCTCTAATTGAGCAATCATTTTTTGTGAACCTATATGAATTTGTGCTTTATTATTTGGAAAAAGCTTCACAATTTTACCTTGAACGATTTGTCCAGGTTTTAGGAATGACTGTGCATGGTTTACCTGTGCACCGCTCAATCGTTTGGATACCACGTCTTGTATGCTCAACTGAGGCCCCCTCCTTATCCACTAAATGTGTTTTTTACTGGTGCAAATGATTTTCGATGAAATGGTGTACTACCATGCTGTTTTAGCGCATCCATATGATGCTTTGTGCCATACCCCATATTTGACTCAAAATCATAGAAAGGAAAATCCTTATGTATTTTTTTCATGATTGTGTCTCGTGTAACTTTAGCTAAAACACTTGCGGCGGCTATTGTAATGCTTTTTTGATCGCCTTTTGTAATAGATTCAGACGTACATGGAAGATGTTCTAATGGAACAGCATCGATTAAAACATGATCTGGACAAGGATCTAACTGACTTAAAGCATCACGCATTGCAATTTTTGTTGCTTCATAAATATTTACCTGGTCAATTTTTTGATTACTAACAATTGATATTCCAAAACTGATAGCCTGTTCTTTAATTAGTGTAAAAAACTCATTACGTTTATGCTCATTCAATAGTTTTGAATCATCTAACCCTAATAATTTAAAATTTCTCGGCAAAATAACTGCGGCAGCCACTACTGGACCAGCCAACGGACCTCTTCCTGCCTCGTCTATTCCAGCTATATATTCACACCCGTTTGTATAATTTTTATGTTCATATTGGCACATTTCTAAAAAATGCAGTTCTAGTTCTTTTTCTTTCTTCTGGCCCTGTTCATAAGCTTTCCATAGCTTTTGCACACCTTTTCTAGAATCCCGTTGTAAATCTGAGCAATCACTATCTGAGAGGTTATTTTCATCAATTATTTGTTTAATTTCAGCGATAGATTTATTCTTCATACGTCACCTTCTATATCGGTTTATTTTACGGTATTTGGTAGTGTGTAAAAAAATAAGGCATTCATCCTAAGATGCAATGCCACTTTTATTGTACGGACTCTAATGTAATAGCCCCTAGCCTACCTGAACGTAAATCCTGGATAACCACATCTGCAACTTTATCAAAATTAACTGAACCGCCACTTTCTAAACAGCCGCGTTTTTTTCCAATCGCTTCAAATATTTCCACTATATCATCTATACCATGATCGATTTCATAGCGTTCTTCAAGTAAGGTAGGGTAATATTCTTGAAAATACTTGATAACGAATACAGTTATATCTTGGAGGGATAATAATTGGTCCTTAATTGTACCTAATGCGGCCAATCGTAAACCCACTAACTCATCTTCAAACTTAGGCCATAAGATACCTGGTGTATCCAATAATTCAAAATCCTTTTTCACCTTAATCCATAGCTGCTGTTTTGTTATTCCTGGACGATCTCCGGTTTTTGCAGCTTTTTTATTTGCAAGTCGGTTTATTAACGTCGATTTTCCAACATTAGGAATTCCGACTATCATGGCTCTTGAAGCCCTTGGTCGAATTCCTTTTTTCATAAGCTTATCCATTTTTTCTTGACCAAGTGCCTTTGCATGATGGATAACCTTTTGAATATCACTCTTGTCATTTACATTAATTGCAATTGCCGTACTATTTTTTTCTTGAAAATAAGCAATCCACTTGTCTGTCTCACGCTTGTCTGCTAAGTCTTTTTTCATTAAAATTATCATTTTTGGTTTGCTTTGCAGCACTTGTTGGAGCATTGGATTTTGTGAGGAAAACGGAGCTCGTGCATCGACTAATTCCATAACAAAGTCCACGAGCTTTAATTTTTCCTCTACCTGTCGACGCGCTTTTGCCATATGTCCTGGGAACCATTGTATTGCCATATTATCACCCTTTTATTTTATACGTCTAAAATACGAAATCGATCTAGTGGCCAATAAATAAAGCTTGTTTTACCGACAATTGTGTCTTGTGGAATCAAGCCTAAGACGCGGCTATCTGCTGAATTATTTCGATTGTCCCCGAGCACTAGCACATATCCCTCAGGTATTGTTTCATAACCTCCAGGCAAATCTTCTAGTCGAAAATCATTTGTCAGTGTTTGGTTAGCCTGTTTATTATCCTTGATTTCTTGTAAAAAATTCTCTTTTACTTGTTTGTCATTAATATATAAAACATCATCCCTCACTGCCACATGCTCGCCAGGTAAACCAATTATTCGCTTTATAAAGTCTTGCTCTGGTGTAGCATGGAACACAATAATATCAAATCTTTCAGGTTCACTAACATTATAGATGAATTTGTTTACAATCATTTGATCATGATTATGTAAGGTTGGTTGCATCGAAGGTCCATCTACTACAATTGGAGCAAAAAAGAACATTCGAACGATAAAGGCCAATGCAAAAGCTATCAATAGCGCTTTAGCCCAATCGAACCATTCATTTTTCAGTTTAGTCATTTAGTTTTCCTCCGAAACAGTTGAGATATGTATTAGTAATGTGTGTTCAAAAAGTCGCCGAAGAGATTCGCCATTTATCATTTGGTGACCATTTTGAACCTCCTCTATAAGTGCTTTAAAGTAAAAAAGAGCCTGCATACAATGCCAAGCTCCTTTACTATCACTTTTATTAACGACGTTCTTTGATACGTGCTGCTTTTCCACGTAGATTACGTAGATAATAAAGCTTCGCACGACGAACGATACCGCGTCTTGAAACTTCAATTTTTTCAATTCTAGGTGAATGTACAGGGAATGTACGTTCAACACCAACGCCGTAAGAAATTTTTCTTACTGTAAATGTTTCGCTGATTCCTCCGTTTTGGCGTTTAATTACAACACCTTCATAGACTTGAATACGTTCGCGAGTCCCTTCGACAACTTTCACATGCACCTTAACAGTGTCACCAGGGCGGAAGTTGGGATGGTCTGCACGAATTTGTTCTTTTGTAATATCTGCAATTATTTTTTGCATTGTATTTCTCTCCTTCCAAACCAATGTTCATAACTCACTAGGGACAGCGGAACATCGTTTTATAAAGCTCAAGTATCCTACTTAAGCACAACAATAAATATACCATATAGGAATGTCAAGTTCAACTACTTTTAGAGGTTATTCAAAAAGTCATCAAATGATAAACGGCGAATTTCTTCGTTGCTCAGTTTTTCCGGTCCTCACGTATTAAAAGCATACGTTCCGGTCCTCAAAATCTTCACGCCTTGAACTTCTTGTTTCTAATTTGCCGACTTTTTGAACACGCTACTTTTAAAACAAAGATAGAATTACTATTCATCACTTTTGATTAAGGTATCAAGTAACTTATTATCTTCTTCTGATAATGTATGTGAATTAATCAATTCAGGTCGTCTTTCATATGTCCGTTTCAACGATTCTTTTCTTCTCCAGTTATAAATTTTGGCATGGTCCCCCGATAATAGGATATCTGGAACCTTCAGACCACGAAAATCAGCTGGTCTAGTATAATGGGGATACTCTAATAGTCCAGTTGTAAAAGAATCCTCAGGCGCGGATTCTTGATTACCTAATACATCCGGCAATAAACGGATTACACTATCGATGACAGCCATTGCACCAAGCTCACCGCCTGTAAGAACGTAATCTCCAATTGATATTTCATCGGTGACTAAATGTTTCCGAATACGTTCATCATACCCCTCATAATGACCACAAATGAATACTAAATTTTCTTCTTTTGCTAATTCCTCTGCTTTTTTTTGATTGTACGGCTCACCTTGCGGACACATAAGAATAACACGTGGTTTGGACGACTTTTCCTTGGTAATCGTTTCTACCGCATCAAAAATAGGCTGAGGAGTTAATACCATCCCAGCCCCTCCACCATAAGGGTAGTCATCTACTTTTTTATGTTTGTTGACGGAGTAATCACGAAAATTCACTAGATTGTAACTGAACTTATTTTTGTCCTGAGCCTTTTTTAAAATAGAGGAGTTAAATACTCCCTCTATCATTTCTGGGAATAGGGTTAATATGTCAATATGCATTAGTCAAGCAGTCCTTCCATTGGTTCAATGACTACCTTTTTTGCATCGATATCGATTGATTTTACGACATCCTCGATATAAGGAATTAACAAATCTTTTCCTTTAGGTTGTTTCACTACCCAGACGTCATTTGCTCCCGGTGATAAAATTTCCTTGATCGTTCCTAACATCTCTTCATTGATTGAATAAACGTTACAACCAATTATCTCATGATAGTAATATTCGTCTTCCTCTAAATCAGTTAATTGGCTTTCAGTAATTTTCAAATAAGATCCCTTGAAATGCTCGACATCATTTATATTGTTAAAACCTTTAAATGAAATCAGTTCAAACCCTTTATGTGTGCGATGACTATCTATTTCCAATTGGATCGGTTGTTTATTTTCCATTACCAGTAGCAATGTTTCACCAACCTCAAATCGATCGTCAAAGTCACTGATCCGATGTACCTTCACTTCACCTCGAATACCATGAGTGTTTATAATTTTACCTATATTAAACATTTTTTCATTCACTAAAATCACCTGCTATTCATCGATTCGGATAACAACATCATCTTTTATAACAATTGCTGATTCTACCATGATTTGATCCCAATGCGTTCCCACTTTAACTTCAACAAGAGCCTCAACTTCTTTTTCTGTAATTTCACTACCAAGTTCCAACATATCCAATTGCTCTAGTTTAAAGTCAACTAGTTTCATTTTTTCTTTGCGATTTTTAATTTCTTGCTGAAAACGCTGGTAAACCTCTTGCTTAGATACCCCTGATTTATTCTGTAATTTCCTTTGTTCAAATAACAATTGTTGACACTCTTGTTCAAGTCGCATTTTATGATTTGCGAAGTTTTGTCTTAACTCCTCTTTACTTTTTTCCGTTAACACTTGTTTAATCAATACTTTTTTCATTATTTTCATACATGATCACACCCTCTTCGACTAGGTAGAAGAATTAGTAAAAAGGGAAAGGTATGCCCTTTCCCTTTTACATGATATCCAAATATATACGTTTGTTTGCGTCCGTCTTAGCTGCATATACAACTGTCCGGATAGCTTTTGCAATACGTCCATTCTTGCCGATAATCTTTCCAACATCATCTTGATTAACAGTAAGGTGATAAATAATTTTTGTTTCTTCTTCTGTTTCTGTTACAACGATATCTTCTGGAAAATCAACAAGTGGTGTAACAATGGATTCAATTAGGGCTTTCATGATATCACACTACTTTACTTTTGATTTTTAGAGTCGTGGAATTTTTTCATGATGCCTTCTTTTGAGAAAAGATTGCGAACTGTATCACTTGGTTTTGCACCGTTTGTCATCCAGCTAAGTGCTTTGTCTTCATCAATCTTAACCTCAACCGGATTAACTACCGGGTTATATGTTCCAATTTGTTCGATTTGACGTCCGTCACGAGGAGAACGTGAATCAGCAACAACGATACGGTAAAATGGATTTCTTTTAGATCCCATACGTTTTAAACGAATTTTAACAGCCATTTTCTTGCACCTCCAATAATAATGTTTTACACAATTGTAGATTCTACCAGATATTTGTTTGTCTGTAAAGTGTTTTTACATTACAACAAAAAATAACTATGTTGGAATAAAAAATTTTGTTTTTCAGAAACAGCCCGCCCACAGTGTAAGCATCCATTGCCTAGTGCTCTTCAGGCCATCCCTGCGATAAGTCTAGCTTTTATTGTCTAGCGCCCAGCGCCTATCTATTTGTACACCGCTAAACGGACGCTTGCGCTTTTCTATCTTTACATGAAAGGAAACTTCATTCCTGCTCCTTTACCTTTTTTGCCTTTTTGCATGTTAGTCATTTGCTTCATCATCTTTTTCATTTCATCAAATTGCTTTAATAAACGATTGACTTGTGAAACAGATGTACCGGATCCAGCAGCAATTCGTTTTTTACGACTAGCATTCATAAGACTCGGTTCTTGCCTTTCTTGCTTCGTCATGGATTGAATAATAGCTTCTACATGTACCAGTTGTTTCTCGTCTAATTGCGCATTCTTTAAACCTTTCATTTTACCTGCTCCTGGAATCATAGCCATGAGATCATCTAGTGGTCCCATATTTTTCACTTGACCCATTTGTTCCAAAAAGTCATCAAATGTAAATGACATCGTTCGCATTTTTTCTTCTAAGGCTTTAGCTTGCTTTTCATCAACATTCGTTTGAGCTTTCTCAATTAACGTTAAGACATCGCCCATACCGAGAATTCGAGAAGCCATGCGCTCTGGATGAAATGCTTCCAGCTCGTCTAGCTTTTCACCCATCCCTGCAAATTTAATTGGCTTATCTGTGACTGCCTTAATAGATAGGGCTGCACCGCCACGTGTATCGCCGTCAAGTTTCGTTAGAACGACACCAGTAATATCAAGTTGCTCGTTAAAGCTCTCTGCTACATTTACAGCATCCTGACCAGTCATTGAATCAACTACTAAGAAGATTTCATCTGGATTCACACTAGCTTTTATATCCTGTAGCTCATCCATTAATTCATTATCAACATGCAAACGACCTGCTGTATCAATAATGACATAATCATTATGTTCCGCTTTTGCCTGTTCAATGGCCTTCTTAGCAATATCAACTGGTTTCGCCTCAGTTCCCATCGAAAAGACAGGCATAGTCAATTGGTCTCCAAGTGTTTCGAGTTGCTTAATAGCTGCTGGACGATAAATATCGCAAGCAACTAACAGCGGAGAACGATTATGTTTTTTTCTGAGCAAATTTGCTAGTTTACCGGTTGTGGTTGTTTTACCCGCACCCTGCAAGCCAACCATCATAATGACAGTTGGTGATTTATCTGCTACAGCTATTTTGCTTTGTTCTCCACCCATTAGTATAGACAGTTCGTCTTTTACAACTTTTATAACTTGCTGTCCAGGTGTTAAGCTTTCCATTACCTCTTGACCAGTTGCACGCTCTTTTATTCGACTTATTAGCTCCTTTACAACTTTAAAGTTTACATCAGCTTCTAGAAGTGCAAGTCGGACTTCTCTTGTCATTTCTTTTACATCTTGTTCAGATACTTTACCCTTACCGGTTATCTTTTTAATTGTACTTTGTAAACGGTCGGAAAGTCCTTCAAATGCCATAGAAGGTGTCCCCCTAATCTATTTCTTTTAATTTAATAAACATACTTTTTGTTTCATTTGTTATTGTATTTTCTGCAATATCTCGTTCAATTTGATCTAAAAGTTTCATGCGAGATTTAAATTTATCATATAAATAAAGTTTGTTCTCATATGATTCAAGCATCAATTCTGTGCGTTTAATATTATCATACACAGCTTGTCTAGAAACCTTGGACAGTTCGGAAATTTCACCAAGCGAATAATCCTCTAAATAATACATTTCCATGTAATTACGTTGTTTAGGTGTTAGTAATGCTTGGTAAAAATCAAACAAATAATTAATGCGTGTCGTTTTTTCTAGCATTCCAAACACCCCTCGTTAAGTGAAAGTCCTTTACAATATAATAACGAATATAGTTTTTACCTGTCAACTAAGAAAAGTGAAGCTGCAACTAGTACTCGTTATCATCTTCAAGCATATCAGCAAATAAACCAAATACAAAGGCTTGTGCGTTAAACTTTTGTAGGTCTGTGATTTCTTCCCCAAGTCCAACATATTTTACTGGGATATGTAACTCATTACGAATTGCCAAGACTATCCCACCTTTTGCTGTCCCATCAAGCTTCGTTAATACGATTCCTGAAACATTTGTTGCTTCTAAGAATGTCTTAGCTTGACTCATTGCATTTTGACCAGTTGTTGCATCTAAGACTAGCAATACCTCATGTGGCGCATTTGGGACCTCTCGCTCTATGACACGCTTCACCTTTGACAGTTCGTTCATTAAATTTACTTTATTTTGCAAACGCCCTGCTGTATCGCAAATTAACACATCTGCATTACGCGTTTTTGCGGCTTTAATTCCGTCAAAAATAACAGCAGCTGGGTCACTACCAGCGCCTTGTTTAATAATATCCACGCCTGCACGTTCTCCCCAGACTTCAAGTTGTTCGATAGCTCCTGCTCGAAACGTATCTCCAGCTGCTAATACCACTTTTTTTCCGTCAGATTTTAGCTGATGTGCTAACTTTCCAATAGAGGTTGTTTTTCCTACACCGTTCACGCCAACAACTAACATGACCGTTAATTCATTTTGTTGAAAATTTAATTCTTCTATACTTTCGTCATCATCACCATAATATATTTCCACTAACTTTTCGGAAATAACATCTTTAACATCTTTTGTATCTTTAATATTACGTCGCTTCACTTCCATTTTTAATTCATCAATTAAGTCCATAACCGTCATAACACCAACGTCGGCAGTTATCAAAACCTCTTCTAGTTCTTCAAAGAAGTCCTCGTCCACTTTTCGATATTTGGCGATTAAATCATTGATTTTGCCTGAGAAGGAGTTTCTCGTTTTGGTCATACCTTCTTTATATTTAGTAGAAATTTCTTCTTCATCATTTTGCTTAAATTTGTTTTTTAATTTATCCATAAAACCCATCAAAATTCCTCCTTAAAACTTCACTAATTCTTTTGTATCCTCTAACCTGACAGAAACCAACCTGGAAACACCTGATTCCTGCATAGTGACACCGTATAACACATCCGCTTCTTCCATCGTTCCTTTTCGATGGGTGATAACGATAAATTGGGTGTTCTTGCTGTACATTTTGACATATTTAGCAAACCGCATCACATTAGCCTCGTCTAATGCTGCTTCAACCTCATCTAACACACAGAACGGGACAGGTCTAACACGCAAGATTGCAAATAACAATGCAATAGCAGTCAATGCTCGCTCACCGCCAGAAAGTAAGCCGAGATGTTGCAGTTTTTTACCTGGTGGCTGAGCAATTATATCAACACCAGTTTCAAGGATGTTTTTAGGATCAGTTAATTTTAGTTCCGCATGTCCCCCACCGAATAATTCCTTAAATACGATCCCAAATTCGTCCTTAATTTGAGTAAAAGTAGTTTCGAAACGTTTCTGCATTTCTTCATCCATCTCAGCAATCGCCGAAAACATCGTTTCTTTTGCATGTACTAGATCATCTTTTTGTTCAGATAGGAAAGTGAAACGTTCCATAATACGATCATACTCATCTATCGCACCGAGATTAACTGCACCTAAATCTTCTATCGATTTTTTTATTTGCTGAACACTTATTTTTGTTTTCTTAAGATCATCCGTTTTATTGTAAGATGCTTTTGCTCGTTCATAGGTTAGCATGTATTCCGATTGTAAATGTGTTAAGTGATTCTCTAGCTCTACATCTAGTCGATTTGATTTGACTTCCTTTTCCTGGATTTGTCTTGCTATCGCCTGATAAGATCTATTTTGTTCCCTTAGCTCTCTTTCCGCATCCTGAACAAATTGCGTTAGATTGCTACGATTTCGTCGCTTCTCCTGTATATCATTTGTAATCTTTTCTTTTTCAGCTTGGTAATTAGCAATATGATCAGTGACTTGGGCTTCCGTAACCTCATTTTCCTTCAAATCTATTAATTCTTGTAGCTTATCTCTGTGATCATCAAACTGTTGACTTCCTAGTTCAATTTCTTCTGTTAATGCTTTCGTTTTACCGCGTTGGTTTTTCACACGTTCCTCTAGTTCTGCCAATAGAATTTGGTTTTGATGGAAATCATGTTGGACCTGCTCTTTATTCTCTTTTAATTTACTTTCTTGTTCACCTAATTCATCAATTTTTTGTTGAATTCCTGCAATTTCATTCTCAATCTTACTTAACTCTTCCGATAAAAAATTACGGCGATCTGTTAATTCACTTTCCTCTGTTTCAAATTGTTTTTTATCCTGGTCATATAAAGCTAAATTATTATTCACTGTGTTTAAACGCATTTCTACTTGATTGTACGCCGCTTTCTTATCTTGCAAAGCTTGATTACTTCCTCGAAACCTTTCTTGCATTTTCTCTAAATTTTCTTCGTTACGGTCAATTGACTCTTTTGCGGCCTGAACTTTTTCCTCAAACAATACTGTTCGTTGTTGGAATTCTGCAAGCTTCTCCGTGATTCCTTGCAGATCCTGATCACGTGTAAATAATGACTGATTTGTTTTTTTGATCGCCCCACCTGACATAGACCCCCCAGGATTCACTACATCCCCGTCAAGTGTCACAATACGAAACTTGCGCATGACCAATTTAGCTATTTCATTGGCTTCTTTTAATGATTTCGCGATGATTACATGTCCCATTAAATGCTCAATTGCTCTTTGGTGAGTGGAATTGCATTTCACTAGCTTAGAAGCAACACCAATAAAACCAGTTTGATCTTTCAATTGTGCCAACACATTTTCAGAAATAAATCGAGGTTGAATTGATTTTAATGGTAAAAATGTTGCTCTCCCTTTATTTGTATCTTTCAACCACTTAATTGCTTCACGAGCCGCATGGTCCTCGTCAACAACAACATGTTGCGCTTGTCCGCCTAATACGGTTTCGATAGCATTAACATATTTTTTTGGTACATCAATTAGTTCAATTACCGCACCATGAATTTTCGTTAATTTATTCTCTTCGCGCGCTTTTAAAACTGCTTTTACACCATGAAAAAAACCTTGGAAGTCTTCTTTCATTTCTTCAAGCATTTCTTTTCTTGACTTCATTTTCTCTATGTATTGAAATCCTTGATTTAATTTTAGTTGAAGTTCCTGGTACTCACTTTTTTCCTTGCTAAGTGTATCCTTTATTTTTTTGATTTCCTTTTCATCTGAAGAATAGTTTTTTTGCAGTTTGTTAAGTCTTTTAGCAATACTTGATTTATCTTTTTCAAGTTCTTCTCTTGTTTTCACGGTATCACTATTTTTGTCTTCCTGTTTCTGCTTTTTAACTAGTAGTTGATTGATTTGTTGTTCAATTGATTGTTGCTCATTTCGGTTGGCCGCTCGACTATTCAGATACTCAATGTATTCTGATTTGAGTTCTTCAATTTGATCTGCAATGGATTCTTTATCTACTGTTAACTGTTTTTCCAGCTGACTTACCTTTTTCTTAACTGTGTTCCGTTCTTTTGTTACTGTTTCATATTTTTCTTTTTCTTGTTGAAGCTCTTCTTTTAATTGACTAATTCGTTGTTCCATTGCTTGCTTATCCGTTTCTAGCTTTGTTTTATTCTCTTCAAAATGCTTCATTCTTTCCTGTAAAACGTGTTTTTTACCTTCGAATTGCTCTAATTTCTGTGTAATATCTAGCAGCCCAGCTTGTATCTGTTCTATTTCATCATCTAAAGCATTAATTTTGCTGCGTTCTACTTCCAGATTCGCTTCTTCTTTCTGAACGGCAGTTTTTATTGCCAATTCATTTGTTTTTTCTTTTTCTAATTCATCTAATACCTGTTGCCACTCACTATGCAACTGCTCTATTTCCGTAATCATTAATGAGATTTCTTGTTGCTTTAATTGTTCCCTTGCCTGATTGTATTTCTTTGCTGTCTCGGCCTGTTCCTGAAGTGGTCCAAGTTGTTGTTCAATTTCATGAATAATATCTTCTACTCGATTTAAATTTTCTTGTGTTTCAGCTAACTTATACTCAGCTTTCTTTTTCCGTTGTTTATATTTTAATACGCCCGCGGCTTCTTCAAAAATAGTTCGACGTTCTTCCGCTTTTGAACTTAAAATTTCCTCAACTTTACCTTGACTAATAATGGAAAAAGCTTCCCTACCAAGTCCAGAATCCATAAATAAGTCAATTATATCCTTTAACCTACAGGATTGTTTATTAATATAAAATTCACTATCACCAGAACGATATACACGTCTTGTGATACTAACTTCCTCATAATCAAGTGGTACTGCTTGATCATTGTTATCAAGAACCAATGATACTTCAGCCACGTTTAACGCCCTTCTTGTATCACTACCTTGGAAAATGATATCCTCCATTTTGGATCCACGAAGTGATTTAGCTGATTGCTCACCAAGTACCCATCGTATCGCATCGGTTATATTACTCTTTCCACTCCCATTCGGGCCCACTACTGCAGTGACGCCTGGCACAAAGTCCACTTGTATACGCTCTGCAAAAGATTTAAATCCTATACTTTCTAATCGTTTTAAATACATAAACATTCTCCTAAATAAACCCCGAGATCATATATAACCGATACGTGGTACTTACTAATTCGTACTAAAATTTGGCTTTTACCGCATTTATTTTATCATAAACATCCTATTTTATCATTTATAGCTTTATTCAAATGTTTATATAGGTACCGAACCTAAGTTACATTATTATAAGAAAGCACTATTTTATTTTATACTTAAAGAGGGTAACCAAAGTAATGGTTACCCTCAATAGTTTAAATCTCTGGTACAAATGTTTTACAATCCGTTTCTTCACTATTAGATGCCTTTTTCCCTTTATGACTAACTACATAAATAGAATCTGCCTGGCATTTATTTCCTGAACCCCAATACTTACAATTGTTGACTTCACATAGAACATCTTGAGCCATACTATCATACCTCCCTTATTTGATTATCATTTCCAAATTGTGAGGTACTGATACTTTTTTATTTACGTATCTCATTGCATGATTAGCTATTTATTGGCAGCTTTTTGTAGTGCTAAATCTTTTTGTACACAAAATACGCACCCACCTCTAAAAACAATACGTTTATTAAATGACTCCTTGTGCCAACATAGCTTTAGAAACTTTATTAAACGCTGCGATATTAGCCCCTATGACAAGATTCCCTGGATGACCGTATTCTTCTGAAGCTGTTAAGCACCTTTGAAAGATGTCTTCCATAATTTCGTGTAATTTTCTATCCACTTCTTCAAATGTCCATGATACTCCACTTTTGTTTTGAGCCATTTCTAAAGATGAAACAGCTACCCCACCTGCATTGGCAGCTTTTCCAGGACCGAAAAGGATACCATTTTTTAAAAATATGTCAATTGCTTCCTGTGAGGATGGCATATTTGCTCCTTCACCGACAGCTTTGACCCCACCTAGAACTAGGCTTTTAGCTGCTGAGCCATCAATTTCATTTTGTGTTGCGCACGGTAAAGCAATGTCGCAAGGGAGAGACCAGATGTCAGAACACCCTTCGACATATTTTGCAGTAGGATGTTCGATTACATACTCACTAATTCTGGCTCTATCTATTTCTTTTAATTGTATAATTGTATCAAGATTTAAACCACTTTCGTCATAAATATATCCGTTAGAGTCACTACAGGCTACAACCTTCGCACCTAACTCAGTAGCTTTTTCGATAGCATAGGTAGAAACATTTCCAGAACCAGATACGACAACTGTTTGCCCCTTTAAGCTAAGGCCTTTGTCTTTCAGCATTTCTTCCACAAAATAAATCACACCATAGCCAGTTGCTTGTGGTCGTACTAAACTGCCGCCATACTCGAGACCTTTTCCTGTTAATACACCAGGTTCGAATTTGCCATGCATTCTTTTATACTGACCAAATAAATATCCGATTTCTCTAGCACCAACTCCAATATCGCCTGCGGGTACATCTACGTCGGAACCAATGTGTTTGCTAAGTTCAGTCATGAAACTTTGCGTAAAACGCATAACCTCCCCGTCTGATTTACCTTTAGGGTCAAAGTCAGATCCACCTTTTCCTCCACCAATTTGCTGACCAGTCAGAGAGTTCTTAAAGATTTGCTCGAAGCCCAAAAACTTAGCGACGCTGGTATTTACAGAAGGATGGAAACGTAAGCCACCCTTATATGGTCCTATTGCACTGTTGAATTGAACACGAAATCCGCGGTTAACTTGTGTTTTTCCTTGATCATCTACCCAGGATACCCTAAACGTAATAACCCTTTCTGGTTCCACCAATCTTTCGAGTAATCCCTTGCCAATTAATTCTGGATATTTCGCAAAAACAAGTACAAGCGATTCAAAAATCTCTTCGACGGCTTGATGGAATTCCACTTCATGCGGATCCCGCTTCTTAATTGTTTCATAAACGTGATCCACGTAATTCTTAGCAGTTTGAACTTCAGTTTGTTTAGTCTTTTTTAATGTAATAGTCATATGTAGTATTTGTCTCCTTTAAATGAATTTTGCTTTTAAGTTTAAAATCGTAAACATATTCTATGTCAATTGAAGAAAATCCGAAGCATACAAGTATGGGACGAAACTAAGGGAACGTATCTTAAAACATAAAGTAACTACCCTATGCCCCTTGGTGAGCATTTAGGGTAGTTACTTTACTTTTATAAGCTAATATGTGAGCTACCTCTTTAAAGGGGTATTGCACTTAGCTACTAGCATCGTAGTATACGACATTTAAATGATACTTTATTTTGACTATTTACATTATACCTTATTTTGACTATTTGTTAAATAATTTTACTTGAAATAAAACAATATTTTTTTGATAACTAAAAAGCATTAGTGAAAAAAGAATAGAGAAAACGTTATTTCCAAGGTAATAGGATTAACATTACTTAAAAATAGTATCCTTATCTGTACCCGGATAGGAAATGGGCTTTCGCTTGATATAAATCAAACACAATTTCCAACTAATTATAACAGGTCTTTTCTTCCCCAGGGAATGGATTACTATTTTGATGAAGGAATTGAAAAAACTATAAAAAACGACACTTTTCTACAGTGATTTTTCAATTCGTGTTTTTTAGAATAGCACAAATAAAAAAATAATTCTATACTTATCGTATACGATACTGAAAAACTTTTAAGAAATCACTCTCGATAAAAAGTTAAAAGTTATATACAGTCTAATGCGGAAAGAAGCCCTCTTTTAAATAGTTAGTCTTGATATCTTAAAAAGAGGGACATTACTCCAGCACCTGTCTCTTTGCTAGGGTAATGTCCCTCTTCAATTTATAATCATATCTTCTTTTTATTGAATACCATAGTCTTTTGCAAAAACCATATGGGTTTCAACGAGAACGTCTTTTTTGTCTTCGTTGAGATTGAACACCCTTGCTCCGCGCAATCTGTGGTTTTCATTACCTTCCAGACCATAGGTGCCGAATCCTGTACTTCCCGCATAGCCTAACTTGATTCCATAATAGTTGCCAACATATGTATTCACATGGTCATGGCCGGAGAAGACGCCTTCAACGTCACCTCTTTCTAACATAGCTGCAAACATGCCACTATTAAACGGACCGGAGCAAACACATTCGTTCTTTTCTCCTGTGATATCATGCTTATCAACAGCCTTGGCATGACTCTCTTTCGTTCTTTCATTTGGGCTCGCGTACCACATAAATTCAAATTCTTTGAGAGGAATGTGCATAAACGCCAGTGATGGAACTTTATGGCCGGTTTGACGCTCCAACTTTTGAGAAGTCTCATAATACCATTGCACTTGATCAAAACGGAGCCAGTCCCAACTCGGATATCCTTCAAAGTCTTGTCCAGCGATTTCCTCTGGAGCATACCTCCCGCTGTCAAACAACCAAATATTGAATGCTGCCTTCTTGCCTTTGGAATCTCGGATTAACAAGTTTGTGTTACCGGTCCCGGTAATGTCCTTTACCCCAGGCTTGTTCACGTTATGTTCGTAAGACATATATATATCCAGCATATCTTCCTCATCGAGGCCGGTCTTTGACGTATGGTCCGCGTCATGGTTGCCGAAAGTGACCGCCCACTTCACTCCTTTTTTTTCCATCGGCTGGGCAATATTGTTGATGGCTTTCTTGACCTCCTCAGGTGTTTCCATGTCACCATTAATACTGTCTCCATTCAACACAACGAGATCGGGCTTCTCTTCATCAAGTACCTTTTCCATTAGTTTTACAGTTCTAGGGTCGATATTCTCGTCATCTTGCATATCATTAAACTGTACAATCCTGAATTTTCCATCAGAATTGAATTGAAGCTTCACATTGTCGTTTGTAACTGCCACAGCTGAGTTATTAATTCCACTTGTCATGACTGCAATTAAGATAATTCCTACAAGCACTAATTTAGTCAATCTCATGTATAAATTTCCCCCCCTCCATTATTCAATTTTGATCAGTCAAGTATAATAATACCAGTAGAATATTAAGTGAATGTTAATAGAATGTAATATTGTAAAACGTAAAAACTTTATGAAACTGAAACAACCCCACATTATGTGAGGTTGTCCGTTTCGATTACTGCGAAACGCATTAAAAGCAATCGGCTCCCGTTTTTCTTCCAATTTTTCTAACGAAATAACTGGTGCAGTTTCTCTCCCATTTAACACTAAGCCGTCTTTTCTTGTGCTTTTCGAGGAAAAGTAATAATTAAGTTCTTTTTTGCACCCTCTAAAGTTATTGTTTTACTACTACTTCATGAAGGGCATTAGCAACTTTTCCATGTTCGCTTGCATGCGGACGGTCGTCCCCATCTTCATATCCATAATCAAACATGCGATTTCGATTAAGAGTAAGCTTCGTGAATGCTGGGCGCAACAAATCAAACAGCTCGAATCGTTCTTGTAATTTCGGAAAATTTTCTTGATAGGATAGAATTTCTTCACGGACAATGCTCCAAAAGCGATGTTCGGAAAATTGTTCGTTTTCTTGCAGAATATTACTTAGATAACGGAAATGACAAATGAACAATCCAGTAAAAATAAACTGTGTCAAACCTTCAGGTGGCTCGCAGCGTAAAACCTCTTTCATTCCAGACGACAACTCATCCAATTCGGGCAGCGGCTGGTCACTAATATTTACATCGTCCACAAAATCTTTCATAATAATGCGTTCGGGTATGTAATCTTTTAGAACCAGAACCGTATTTTGGCCGTGTGGTGAAAAGACTGTACCATATTGATATAAGCAATGAAGCAATGGAGGTAAAATGGCATTGGTCAATTTATGAACCCACTGATCCACTGCCAACCCTGATTTTTCAATAAGCTTTGATACAAACGGGGAGCCTTCATAATCCACATACAGCAGGGCCGCTAGTGTGATAGCATGCTCCCCTTCTTGAAGTTCCTTATAAATACTTTCTCTCCACACTGCACCAAGCATTTCTAAATATTGATAAGGAACACCTTTTAATTGATGAAATGTGCGGTGGTTAACATTCATCGTCGCGACCTCACCTAACAAGCCAAGACGACATTTTTCTTTTAAAAATGAATCGTTTTCAAGTATGTTTTTCATAAATGCAGTTACTTCAGGCGCGATAACCGTTCTCTCACTTGGCAATCCTCTATGTACAAGCGTATTTAAGATGCTCATTGGTAGCTTGACATGAAAGTTATCTTTATTAGTGACATTAACAAATGTGCGAATCGATTGCTGCGGGAGATAATCATCTTCTCCTTCTCCTAATGGAATAATTTCTCCTTTAGCAATTTCTGCAGAAAACATGGAAACAATCATGTTGTTCCATTGCCATTCATGAATAGGCATGAAGTAGTAATCCGATTCCGTTCCCCCTAAAGACTTAAGCCTTTTTCCAAAGCGTTCACTTTTCTCTTGTCCCAGTTCTTGTACGATTACATCTTCATAAGCTAAACCATCAATGGAATGAAATGTACCGATGTTTTTGCGGACAGCAATCCAGGATAAGTTCACCCTCTTTTGTTGTTCAGGTGCATATTCCAGATAATCATCATATCCAAATCCGATGCGGCCTTTGTTATATGTAATCCACGGATGTCCCGTCATTTCCCCCTCCAGTTCGGCATAATCGAGTTCAGTTAATTGATCAGCAGATCTGGCTTTTCCCTTCAAATGAGTATCTGCGACAAGTGTATGCAAATATTCCTTCACTAAGTGACCTGCTGTTGGACCGGTCATCTTTCCTTCTTCTTGAATGCTTAATAAAAGAGCGAGAGACAACGGTATATCTGTTTCTTCTACTACTTGGATTTCAATACTCTCAACCGACACTTGAAAACTATCGAATAAACGAGGTTTCGCTTCAAACTGGTACACCGTTCCCTTTTTATCACGCCATTCATAAAACTGAATGTCTTCTTTTTTCCTAAGCAATGTCGGCGTAATGATTTCTTCGTACATAAACTCTTGGAGCATTTTTGCCAAAAGTTGCCGATCTGCTTCTTTCCAGACTTTTTCAGTTAACATATTTAAAGGTGTTTCACTAATTTTCATGATGGTCCACTCCCTACCTTCTCCTATATTCCGAATTGCTGGAATACATTGTTTTTATATGTTTGATATACTTCTTTTTCTGCTAGTTGGTTGATAATTATCGCGTTCCGAAACGCCCCAAGACCCAAATCAGGCGCGCCGACACCATGTGTATGAAGCTCCCCGTTTTGTATGAATAAATGATTATGACCCGCGTTGTTCAATTTCAATTTATAATCTTCTTGAATAACAAGCTGACCTGTTTCATCCCACTCCAACACAGACTTTAATCCTTTTAAACAATCGGGAATGTACGAGCGATAACCTGTTGCAAGAATAACTACCTCACTTTCCAGTTGCATGTTTTCTTCTTGTTCATGTTGATACATTGATAAATGATAGTGACCATTTTTTTCCTTGATGGACTCAAGCTCGGTCAATGCCTGCAGATGAACATTCGTTGTTTTGGCTCCAATTGTTCGTTCATACAATAAATCATAAATGTCGGCACTTGTATCACTGCTAATTCCTTTGTATAGTAATGCCTGTTTGTCCAGGATTGTTTTCTTCTTTTCTTTCGGCAGTTTATAAAAGTAACGGGTATAATCTGGTGAAAAATGTTCCAGTCCAAGCTTGGAATATTCCATTGGATAAAACCCATTTGATCTTGTATACCAAGACAATTTATAATCATGACTTTGTTGTTTGGCCAATAGATCATGGAATATTTCAGCTGCACTCTGCCCTGAGCCTACGACCGTAACCGAAGTTGTTTTTAGCACATTTTCCTGCTTATTCTTATACTGAGAAGAATGAAATACCTGATCACCAAGAGCCGAATGAAACCTTTCAGGAACGTATGGACTTGTTCCTACTCCTACTACCACATGTTTGGCGTAATACGTTTCTTGTTCTTTTTTTCTAGATGAAAAGACAGTAACGCAAAAATGTCCCTCCTCTGTTTGCTCAATGTTCTCCACTTCGCACTCAAACTGAAGCTGTGGAAGTTGTTCCGCTATCCATTGACAATAATGATTGTACTCTGCTCGCGGAATATGAAATTTCTCTAGAAAGTAGAAATGGTAAAGCCGCTTTTGCTCATGCAAATAGTTCATAAAGCTGAAAGGGCTTGTCGGATCCACTATTGTTACAGCATCTGCCATAAAGGGTACTTGCAGTGTCGTTCCTTCTAGCATCATCCCTGGATGCCATTCAAAACATGTTTTTCTATCAAAAAACAAAGAACGACATTCTGTTTTTTCAAGCAAGGCTGCTAATCCGAGATTAAATGGACCAATTCCTACTCCGATGACGTCTAAAATTTGTTTGTTTGCCAATCTGTCCACCTTCTTTCGAACACTTTTCGTTCACATGCCATCAGTAAACCTTTTTTGTCAGGCAATGCAATCTCCTTAACAGGTTGAAAACCACACTTTTTGAACACATGAATCATTTTTTCGTTTTGTATATCGGGTTCTGCTATGATTTTGCGCGTGTTATATACTTGAAATTTTTTATGCAGAATCGTCATCAATAAAGGATAGATGAGGCCTTTTCCTAAAAACTCTCTTGGCCCGATCAGCAAGTGAATCCCTTGATCATATTTATCAAAAGCATAATAATTTCCGATAATATCGCCCTTCACCCAATATGACTCCCAATAACTCATAGGTATCTCATCAAGGCTACCAATCAAGAGGGTTTGATAGTCATCTTGCAAATTTTTATTAACATGTATGATAAAATTTTCCATTGAAATATTTAAATTCCAAAAGGGGATCACATGCTTTTCCTGCATCCATGAGTAAAGTCTACCTAAATCCTCTGTCATACTTACATGGCGAAAGGAAATTGTCTTGTGAATTACCGAATCATACCGTTCAAATGGATACCTCTGTTGAACGGGGGTGTTAGACATGGAGTTCACCTGCCGCCACAACCAGTGGGTTTGTAAGTTGAACATACACCGACTGAGTCTCCATCGATCCCACAAGCTCATCCATATCATGCACTCTCGTTAGCAGATTAGCCTTGCATGGCAACTTTTCTTTATATAATAAAGAATCCAATAAGTTTGTATGATCTCCTAAATGTTTCTTAAGGTCTACCAATTCCTTTTTCAACATTAGTAGTAACCGATGTTCATCGATAAGACGATTGGCCCCAAATGCATTAATCAAACCGAACAAGTTATTGAAAAAGAAATAATAACGGAAACGCTCCTCTGCAATTGAGTCAGCACATATCGTGTCACTTTTTTCGTTTAGAGTTGGAACGAGTTGTTTTAAAGCACTAGCCTTCGATTCCATAAAATAATAACCTTGATTATCACGGTAATAAAAAATAGAAGGATACCCTTGTTCATCAAGTTTTATAATGGAATTTTGCTGATGGGGTTCAAGGGCTATTCCATAGGTAGCATACAACCAATACAGCGGACGTAAACTTACTTTTACATAGCGTGCAAACCATTGTTCGCTTGCATCGACGATTGAAATGTTTTCGTTACCTGCTATTTCATAAATGATGTTAGCTAAATGGGAGGCTTCTCCTTTAATATGGTCCTGACAAAGTGCCGCTAGCAATGTCGTCCGTGATTCGTTCCCTTCTTGAAATGAATTTTCACGAATTACTACTTCAAATCCGGTTTCTTCCTTGCCAAGTTTTAAGGTAATATAAGCTGGGTCTTCGATAATACGGAATGAAGGATGCGTTTCTTTTAACTTTTTATGAAGCTCCTCGTGAAGCAAACGGCTTACTTCTACCCCACGATTAAGCTCTTTTCGCTTATTGATGCGAAGTGAATTCGTAATTTTTACAGGGATCGAAAGTTTATACATGAAACTAGCCTTTGGATGGTATACAGTCCGGATTGAGGAGGTAGGATAAAATCTCCTTCCAAGTGGACCAAGATAAACGAGTTTGCCTAATTGAATTAATTGCCACACATCTTCTCGCCCTAACAGTTTTCGTGCTTGCAATGGATGAACAGGGATAAGTGAAAAACAATCTTCTTGGCAATAGTCATCTTTAAACGATTGCGAAACGAAAGGATCATTCTTTAATTCTTCTTTTATAAGCGCCGAAGCATTTTGAGACAAAATAGAATCTTCCTCGACTATATCAGTCTCAGACCGAAAGTAATGAAGCTGGAAAGCTCCTTTTCGTTCTGGCGCAAAAATATACTCTTCATCTTCATCAATTCCCTGACGACTTTTCGGTGTCGGATGTACCTGATGACCAATTAACAGTGATTGCTCTGATTGAAGAAACGTTTTTTCCTTTTGATAGCATTCTTCCAGATTATCGCTTCGCTCTGAAATAATTCCTTTCAAATTTTGATGGCTTAAGATCGTCCGAAGCATCAGCTCATCAGTTTGAACAGGTTTATTGGATGTGAGTGATAATTCTTTTTTCATGAATGCAAGTAATGTAATGTAATCAAGCTCTTTTGCTTCATCATTTTTAACTTGATAATACATAACTGGTTTAAAAAGATGACGATCTGTCACGGATTTATATCGAACCGGAATGTATAATGTAACAGACTGTCGCTCAAATGGAATGACCAATATTTGTTTGATACTTTCGTCTTCTAAAGGAACAGAGACTTCATCAGCAAACTTCCACTCCCCCTCCCCTGTTTCCCTAACATAACAATTAATCAAATTTTGTATTGTAAGATGATTAGCGATAAATGGAATATTCATACCAGATCTCTCCTTGCTCTTTTTCTATTTTTTCACCAACTTGTTTCACTCGCTGTAAATGAGCTTGCATGCTACTGATCGTATTGAGAGGGTTAAGCATTGTAAATTTCAAGTATACTTTTTCGTCTTGTTTCGTTTTTGCCATGATCAACTCACCGCTTTGATAAAAAGCACGCTGAATCCCAAGGTTGATTTCATCAACAAATGTCTGGTCTTCAAAGTGTTCTGACGGTAAATAGCGGAATAAGACAACATTGATTTCCGGCTCATTCAGCACCTCAAAAGAAAGATCTTCCTTTAGTAACAATGCCGTTTCTTTTGCCAAATTAATGGTATAATCGACCATTTCTCCAAACAAATCGGTTCCCATCAATTTAAAGGTCATCAATAGCTTTAAAGCATCAAACCGTTTTGTTGTTTGAACACTTTTTTCCACGAGGTTGATAATACCATCCTCCTGGTCTTCTTCAGAATTCAAGTAATCTGCATGGTAAGCAATTTGCTGGAAATCTTTTTTATCTTTTACGAAGAAAGACCCGCAGCTAATAGATTGATAGTAAAGTTTATGAAAATCAATTGTAATAGAATCGGCTAAACATAGATCACTGACAAGGTGACGATATTGGTGGGAAAATAATAGAGCCCCTCCATAGGCAGCATCAACATGGAGCCATAATTGTTCTTCATTCGCAAACTTGGCTATCTCGCTTAAGCAATCTACACTCCCAAAGTCTGTTGTTCCTGCCGTTGCCACTACCATAAATGGAAGAAGTCCTTGCACCCTAAGCTTTTCAATCTTTTTCTTTGCATCATTTGGACAAAGTTGGTGCTTGTCATTTTCCGCTACCTTTACTATGGCATTCATGCCTAGCCCAAGCTGTGCTGCCGATTGCTGGACTGAAAAATGAGCGTGTTCCGAGCAAAGAATTCGTAATTTGTTTGCTGCAAACGGTAATCCTTCCTTGTGCACATTAACTGAGAAATACGTTTGACAAGCTTTATTGCGTGCGAGCAACAAACCCATATAATTGGATTGCGTTCCACCGCTTGTAAACACACCATCACCTTCATGTGAATAGCCAATCTTGCGTGCGAAAAAATTAATTAATTCTGTTTCGAAGTAAGTAGCTGCAGGGCTTTGATCCCACGAATCCATCGATTGATTAAGTGCATTGATAATAACTTCAGCCGCAAGGGACGGAAGGACAGGCGGACAATGAAGATGTGCCATAGCAGCAGGATGTGAAACCCATAAAGAGTTTTTCACTAAGCCATTTTGGATCTCTTCCATGACAACATCAATTTCCTGTCCCACAGTCGGGATATTCCGCACCTTCTTCACAGCTTTTTCAATCTCTTGACGAGAAGCTCCTGAAAAAGGATGATTTGTTCTTGTTGTTTGATCAGTAATTAACTTAACTGCCTTATCCATCAATGTTTGATACCTATTTTGGCTTTCATCACTAGCATGAAGAAACCATTGGGTAAAGTTCGTATTCATTTCCATCAACCTCACCGCAATCCAAACTGGGCTTCTGCGCTCTTAATTGCTTCAGAGAGGCGCTGCAGTACCTCATCAATTTGCCCTTTAGAAATGATTAATGGTGGCAACAAACGAATCACGCTACCAAAACGGCCTCCAACTTCCAAAATTAATCCGCGACTTAAGCATTCTTGTTGAATTTTTTCGGCAAGTTCAGCGTACGCCGGATAACTTCCAATTCTATTTGGCTGCTTCGTAGGATTAATGATTTCAACACCAATCATAAGTCCTCTGCCTCTTACATCACCGATTGAGGACACTTCTTTTTGAATAGAATTCAACTGTTCAGCTAAATAAGTCCCCATTTCCTGTGCGTAATCCGGTAGATGATTTTCCTTTACAAAACGTAACGTTGCTTGGCCGGTAGCCATCGCCATTTGGTTTCCTCTAAATGTTCCGATATGGGTTCCTGGTTCCCATTTATCAAGACAACGATCGTAAACAACAACGGAAAGTGGAAGACTCCCCCCTATTGCTTTTGAAAGTACAAGGACATCTGGCTCGATCCCAGCATGCTCAAATGCAAACATTTTACCCGTTCGTCCGATGCCTGTTTGTACTTCATCAATGATTAGTGGAATGTCGCGTTTTTTTGTAATACGACGGAGCTCTTTTAACCACCCGATTGGGGCAGGAATGGAACCCCCCTCACCTTGTACAACTTCTACGATTATACCGGCTGGCTTGACAATACCACCTTCCGGATTATCCAATAAATTTTCAATGTATGTAATCCCGATGCCATGCCCTTCTTTTCCTACGCCGAACGGGCAGCGGTATTCATATGGGTACGGAAGGAAATGAGTATCAGGCACAAGTGCGTGAATCTTCTGTTTTGGTCCTATCGTTCCGCTAATACCTAATGTTCCGTGTGTAGAACCGTGGTAACCCCCTTGAAAAGAAAGAATAGCTCTGTTACCAGTTGCGGTTTTCACTAGTTTTAAGGCCGCTTCTACAGCATCAGCACCTGTTGGACCACAAAAATGAATTTTGGCTTTCTCTGCAAATGAAGGTGGTAAAGATGCGAACACCTCATCAATAAACGCCTCTTTTACTGGTGTCGTCAAATCAAGTGTATGTAAAGGCAAGTATGACTGCATGACGTTTTCAATCGCCTCACGGACGACTGTGTGATTATGACCTAATGCCAGTGTTCCTGCTCCAGCTAAACAATCCATATATTGCTTTCCATCCATGTCTGTTACATAAATGCCTTCTGCTCTCTTAATCGCAAGGGGCAATCTTCTTGGATAGGATCTGGCGTTTGATTCCCTTTTTTCCTGCGTTGATAACAATGCTTTATTTCCTGAACTAGTTTGAACAGTTACTTCCATATTTCAACACTCCCCAACTAATAATCATTACGTTTTATTTACCATTTAATTCTTACTATAATCTTTAAATGAAAATGAATTTCATTACCAATTACACTTATCACCATAAATGATAATGATTATCAATGTCAATAACGAATAGTTTAAATAAGAAAATTTACCCATAAAGAGGTTGTTGTCAGGTGTTGGCTTCATGACGCCCTTCAACCCCACTTTATAGATCCAATGTATCAGAAAGATCTCGACCCTAATTTTTTTTAGAAAAACTCGCCATTCGCCTCGTCCTTAATAGCGAATAGCGAAGTTTTTCTTATGCCGGCGTTTCCTTAAAACTTATATTACTTTCCTTACGTGCAAAAAAAAACTACTAACACTAGGTAGTAGTTTTTCGGGTGAAATATTCTGCTATTGTATGGTGATTCGGAAAGTCGTTCCTTCTGAGGTGTTTAACCCAGTTCCAGATCACTCCCAGATGCTTGGGCAACCGGTTTGTTGACAAGGAAAAGAAACCTTGTCCCTATTATTCATCGAGTTAGTACATTATCATAATCAGATGTGTATTTTTATCTATATCCAACAATTTTTGATAGTCTTGTCCTGATATAGTTTTTGATTAAAGGGATGCTGTGACTGATACAAAAATAGCATGCAGTTTCCGATAAATAATGTGGCTAGTTAGTAAGCTGGTAGAGATGTTAGTAGTTTTTATCAGCTGCCCTGGTTCTATTCCTTCTTCGGTCGGTTTCTTTTCCGTAAGACAGCGATAAGGAGTAACAAAATTGGAATAAGAGTTTGGACAATAAGAGAGAAAAAAGGAAATATGATACTGTTATAGTGGGCTGATTCAATTTCGCTAGACACCCCCCAAATACTTAACAACAAAGTCAGAAAACCTAAAGGAAATACGATGGGACGGTAGTCGGAAAGATCCAGCCATTGGGCTGTAGCTAGTGCAATCGCATAATAAACAACTGAAAATTTGATGAACGTACCCGCTACCCAAATGGCCATAACTACCGATTCAAGATGTTGCAAAAAACCAGCAATACTGATATATCGGCTGGCGGCCAACAGCGGATAAGTAAAACTTGCTGTGATTTCGCCCAATAGAAAAAGAGTAACGAGGTTCGTTGCAACAAACGTAAGCATGACGATAAACACGGAGATAATGCCCCACTTTCTCCCTTTTTCAACATCAGTAAGAAAAGGAAGGAGGAAAGATATGAGCAAGAATTCAGCAAACCAACTCTGCGGTGTAATCGCTCCCTTAATTGTGGGCATAACCCCATTTTCCATGATAGGGAAAATATTCTTGGGATCCAATTCAGGCAGGAGCAGTATGATGATGATCATTAGAAAAGCGACATAAAGAGGGATGAACAGCTGAGCAGACCTTCCCACTACCTCTATTCCCCCACGTACGGCAAAACCACAGACAAGGATCATGGTTGAGATGATGACAATCAGCGGGGTTTGGCTAAAAAAGGTCCCCGCAATAAAATCTGCATAAATCCTTACACCTCCTGCATTCATTTGGATATAAAAGAACAAAAAGACAAAACCGAGAACCTTACCTGGAATCCTGCCAATGATGTGTTCACTATATTGAATAATTGTCTGTCTCGGATACATCTTATGAAGCTGAAAAGCAATTAACACAGCAAGAAAACCGATGAAGGAAGCCCATATCGGTGATAACCACATATCATGTTTGGCATATTTTGCTGTAATCCCTGGAATAAAAATAATTCCAGTGCCAACGACCATAGGGTACATCATGATCGCCATTTGAAAAGCGGAAATTCTTCCTTTTTCAATCATTTCATTTCCCCCTCTATATCACTATTTTTCCAAAAACTTGCCCAGTGGCCTGAATACTGCGTCAATTAAGTCAGTAGGTCCAGGTATATCCGGAAAGAAAACGAGTAGGACGGCAAGGAGCCATCCTGCCCCGGTCAATGTCACAAATGCCGCTTTCTCTTTCTTCTGATCACGATTAATTTTCGGCCATTCATATAGGGTTATAAGGACAACAACGACGGTTATTCCGAACACAAACGCCAAATTCACTATCCTTTCACCTCTTTTTCCGGTACTCCCTGTGGTGTAGTAGACTGTCCTGGTCTCCTTATATACGCTTTACTTTTGATTTCAACTTCTATTTCTGGAAATTTATCGTCCCACTGATCCTTTACTTTCGACCATTGATCTGGATACTGGCGATGAAACGTCTCGGCAAAACCAAAAATGTCGGCTTCCATCTCTTTTTGAACTTGTTCAAGTGTCAAGCGAATTCGCTTATCAATGTCTTGTTCTAATTGCCTTTCGAGTCTTTTTACAATCTTAGGATTCCCCAGATTTAATTTTGTTTCGTTTTCCACCACATCGTCTTCCGTCACAATTTTAACGATCATTTTCCAGTTCCCGTTCTCAATTTTAGGTATCAGTTCCGTACTAGAACGTAGAAGGTTAAATGAGATCTGATCTTCAGCACCTTTTGGCTCAACGGTTACAGCGGCCAATGCGATTTCATCTCTTAGCCATAATACCCCTCTTGTTACTTTATCGTCGATTCGCCCTACCATTTTGTCCTTCTTAAAAATAGCTGTTCCGTTAACACGTAAACCACCTTTATTTGACGGATCCTGTTCTACCTCTATCCAAGGCAATGCCGCTGCTCTAGCCTCACCGCTTAACATCTGAAGCAGATCCTTCACCGTTACACTCAATCCAACCTTGAAGTTTGCTAGTTCCCCTGCAACTTCTGCTGAACTACTCTCTAAATCAGGAATAATTTTTAAAGTATCAATAGCTTTACCTTCCGTGACAAATGTATATGCCCGAAGCCTTGGTGATGGGTGACGAGCAAAAAAGTCAATGTGCTTCTGGATCCCTTCTTCAGCCATTTTTTCGCCAATAATGATAACCTGATTATGTCCCCAGAAAAGACGACGAGGCACCTTTTCTTGAAGCTTGGACCTGGCATCGAAGATCGTTTGACCAGTAACTTTTTTAACGATCGTCGGCTTAGTTCCACCTTGACCGCCACCAGCTCCTTGTCCTCCCTTATGTGCTTTTGGATTAACTATCTGTACCGAAAGTTCAATTTTATCGTCATCAGTTTTGTCAAGTCCTGTAGCCACAACAAGTGCTAAGTCATTGATTTCTACTCGATCCCAGCAACCCGAAAGAAAGAGCATAAAAGAACATATTAAAAAAATTAGCGTCATTTTTACTGCTTTTGTTAAAAAAGTCTTATTCATCCTTTTTCCCACTCTCAGGTAATACTGCCGAATGATTTTTTATGTTACTAGAACCCTCTAGACTATTTCGACGATTTTTTTTACGTAGAACAACAAACAACAACAGTAATATAGGTATAAACGTTTGGATAAAAATGGCATAAAAAGGCCAAGTAGTACCTAAAGAATACGCTAGTTCCTGCAAATTTGGAGCCGACCAAATGCTAAAGATTACTAATAGGAAACCAATTGGAAAAACAACCGGGCGGTAGTTAGATAAATTTAGCCATTGAGCCGTACCAATAACAACGGCATAATAAAAGACTGAAATCTTGATAAACATAGCCCCGACCCAAATCGCCATCACAATGGATTCAAGGTGTTGGAGAAAATCGGCTATGCTTATATACCGAGCAGCACTCATGACTGGATAAGTAAAGGTAGCGGTGATGTTCCCAAATAAAAAAAGAGAAAATAAGTTGGTTATTACCAACGTAAGCATCACAGTAAACACCGAGATCATACCCCATTTCAATCCTTTTTCCCTCTTTCTCAAAAATGGAAGTAAGAAAGAGATGAGAAAGAATTCTACAAACCAACTTGATGGTACAACCGCTCCCATTACAGATGGCTTAACCCCTTTCTCCATGACAGGAAACATATTTTTAGGTTCTAGATCCGGGATAAGTAATATAACGATGGAAAGAAACAAAATAACAACGATTGGAACAAAAATTTGTGCACTTCTCGCCATAACTTCAAGTCCACCGTGTACAGCCAAGGCACTGACTAGTGCCATGCTACCAATTACGACAATTATTGGGGTTGTTGGAAGAAAGTTTCCAACGACAAACTCCCCATATTCCCTCAATATAATTCCATTTGAATGTAAATAAAAGAATAAGAAAACAAGCCCGATCAGTTTTCCTGGAATCCGTCCGATAATTTTCTCACTATATTGGATAACCGTTTGCTTCGGGTAGTGTATATTCAATTGGTATGCAATATAGACAGAAAGGAAACCGGCCGATGAAGCCCAAATTGGTGACAACCACATGTCTTGTTGCGCAAATTCCCCTGTAATAGATGGCACTAAAAGAATGGCCGTTGCCATAATTGTTGGATAGACCAAAATGGCCATCTGTAACGCGCTAATCCTTCCTTTTTCAATCATCACTTTTCACCTCTCTAACTAAAAAGCACGTCACATTTACTTTTCACTCCCACTAGTTGGATCAGGCTTCTGGCTGGTGGATTGACGATATTTGTTATATTTCCCTGTAAGATGAGGCCTTGTATTCAGCTTCCACCATGGAGCACGTATAAGCACATCTTTCATATCACGGAATTTCATCGGGGCCATAGGGCTAAGATACGGTACACCAAAAGAACGTAGTGTACATAAATGGACGATAATTGTAATGATTCCAAGCATAATTCCAAGCAATCCGAGGGACCCTGCAAGAATAATCATTGGAAAACGAAGCATACGGAACGCCATAGCTGCCGAATAGCGTGGAATTGTAAAAGAAGCGACTCCTGTAATCGCAACGACTATAACCATTGGTGCAGAGACAATTCCAGCGGAAACAGCAGATTCTCCTATGACGAGAGCACCAACAATACTTACAGCCGACCCGACCTGTTTTGGAAGTCTTAACCCTGCCTCGCGTAACGCTTCAAACATAATTTCCATCAATAATACTTCAACAAGAGCTGGAAATGGAACCTGTTCACGCGAGGCAGCCATACTAATCAAAAGAGTTGTTGGAACCATCTCTTGGTGATAGGTGAGCACCGCTACATACAAGGAAGGTAAGAGTAGTGACATCACAAGAAAAAGATAACGAAGCCAGCGAATAGCCGTCCCAATCAAGAACCGTTCATAATAATCCTCAGATGATTGCAGTAAAGAATAAAGAGTCGTAGGCACAACGATAGTAAAAGGGGTTCCGTCGACTAAAATGGCCACACGTCCTTCTAATAGGTTTGAGGTAACTATATCGGGTCGTTCTGTCGTTAAAACCTGTGGAAAAGGGGAATATGGGTTTTCTTCGATGAATTCTTCTATCATTCCGCTTTCCAATATTCCGTCGATTTCTATTCGACTAAGCCGATTTTTGGTTTCTTCTATTAAAGTCTTGTCTGCAATTCCTTCCATATAAGCGATAACAATCTTTGTTTCGGTGTACCGCCCTATTTGCATGGATTTCATTTTCAACTCAGGACTCCTAATTTTTCTTCGTATCATAGAAGTATTCACTGATAGGGTTTCAACAAACCCCTCGCGTGGCCCCCTGACGACCATTTCAGCCGATGGTGTCTCAATTGAACGTTTCTCCCATTTTGAGAGACCTAACGAAAACCCCGTTTTCCTCTTATCTACCAGTATCACTGGATTTCCCGAGGAGATCTCTTGTATGCACTCGGAAAATGTTTTGGTTTCTTTCACATTGGAAACGGATATTTTTTTTTCAATTAAAGTATTAACGTTGAGAGTTTCCCCCGCTGTGTTCTGCATAAGCGGTGTAAGTACGTTGTCATCTATTTCTTCAATGTTTGACAGACCTTCAATGTAAATAAGAATGGCTTTATCTTTTCCACCTATAAAAAAAGGTCGAATGATAACATCAGAGCAATCATCATAAATAGAGCGGAACTTGTTTTCGTTATCAGTCAAGTTATCAAATAGCGGATCCTGTTCTTGCGTGAATTGTTCTACTGTGGGTGTTTTTTCCTTCTTTTTAGATTTCAACAGCTTCCGCCAAACATGATTCATAACGGTCATCCTTTCCCATATCACAATCTCCCAATAAAACGCTACTTTTTATAGTTTGCTTTATGTAAGGGAGATTATACCAAATGAAGTAAATCCATTTAAGGGTACCGCTTACATTTTGATGTCAAAGCCACAATAATCGCATCACAGACACTAAAGCCCTCTTATTAGCCCGTAAGTCCTGGAATTATAATAAATCCAGTTTCGGATTAAATTTTCATTTTTCGAAATTGCATTGACAGTCAACCGTTTATTTAGTAGAGTATTAGTAATTTCATATACGATGATATCCTTATCAAGAGCCAGGGGAGGAATTTGGTCCTAAGATCCTGCGGCAACCTGTTATGTAAATAATAAGGTGCACATTCCAACAGACATATGTCTGAGAGATGAGGAAGAGCTACCCTCTTCCCTTTTGAAGAGGTTTTTTTGTTTGGGGAGCTTCATTCGCCAAACCCAACTTTTCCAATTGATATACTCAGGCGATAAGGAACATCATTAAATTTTAAAGGGGGATGATGAAATTGACAGAGGTAGGCTACTGGTTTATCGGTTTTGCTTTGGCTTATACCGCATTTTTAATTATTATGGGGCAAGTTGCGAAAAGACGAGCATTGGATGGTACGGGGTTTTTTGTCGGAGGACGAAACTTTGGCACGTTGTTCGTTACCGTCTGCATTACTGGATTATTTTCAGGCTCCTCCTATATTGCTATCTTAGAACTCAGCTATATTACGGGTATTTCCGCTGTTTGGTATGGCGTAGCTGAAACGGTACAAATTTTAATCATCGCTTTAGTTATGATTACTCCGTTTCGAAAAAAAGCATTAGTTACGATTTCTGGTTTGATCGGTGATCATTTCGGTTCAAAAGTAAGGGGCCTTGCCGGTGCAATTACTGCCTTTACCTTTCCAATGTGGTCGGTCGCGACTGCACTTGCATTTGCATCTGCTCTTACCGTATTCACTGGTATTTCGATGGTTTGGTCCGTGGCCGTTACAGCCGTGACTCTGCTTGTCTATTTGCAATTTGGCGGAATGTGGTCCATCGGTTTTACACAGCTTAGCAACGTCATTGTCTTCTTTATCATGCTTGTGATCGGAACAATTGCCTTTTTTATCAATCCAGGGATTCAGGGAATAAGCGAATTATTTTCGCAACAGCCTGTCTATGCCGATTGGACGGCCGTCGGTATGCAAACCATTGTCGCCTGGTTTGGTACGTTTATTTTAAATGTTATTTTGGCGCAGGCCGCTTTCCAAATGTCTTTGTCATGTAAAACGGAAAAAGAAGGGCGACGGGGCTTACTTTATGCAGCCATCTTAGGAATACCCCTAATTATTGGGGCAGTAGCTTTTGGACTTGCAGCCGCTTACGTTGTTCCAGACCAGGCTCGTGGACTAGTTGCTGTTCCGCTTTATTTAATGGACACGCTACCCGCACCCCTTGTTGGATTGTTCTTTCTTGGCTTTTGGGCAGCAGCTTTGAGTTGGGGAGCTCCCTGCCAATTTTCCGGAGCAACAAGCCTTGGCAGAGATGTCGGAAAAGCCATGAACCCCCAAGCGAGCGATCAACAACTCGTAACTTATACAAAATGGTCGTTGGTACTGTTAACAGTGTTAATGATTGGTTTCGCTATGCTTCGTTCAGAGCAATCAGCCTGGTGGAACATCCTTGCATGGGTAACGCGAAACTCAGCAACATTCGCTCCTGTTATCGCAGCGTTATTTTGGCCGATTGTCACGAAGAGAGCTGCTCTTGTTTCCTTATTCTGCGGTTCGGCTTCAGGACTTCTCTGGTATCATCTTGGTAATTGGGATATAAATAACTTCTATTTGAATTCGCATCCTGTCTGGGTTGGAATGATCGTAAACATTGCAACACTTTGCCTTGTAACTTTGCTTGATAACGTAGGCCAAATTAAATACAGATATTCCAAATTCGGATTTTACGCGTTGTTTTCTGCAGTTGTACTAACTGTTTATACCATTTTCACAATTGACACACTTTTTTCAACAGGAATGTTAGGCATGGTGCTTTTCTTTATCGTATCGGCCACCTTTATAAGTTTAATCTGCTTTACAAATCAAAAAGAATCACTGAACAAAAGTTTGAAGAAAGTTATATAGAGGATTGAAACAATCGACGTTTACTAGGAATTAAAATCTAACAAAATTGAAGTCAGTTCGTTTAGAAAAGGGGCTTTTCAAACAGAGCAACAAGTCCAAGGATTTCATTTTTGATTGATGGACCAGAAAAAATCGGAGGTGAGAACAAAGCTACCACCCCGTAAGAATAAGTATTCTTCTCGTTCAACGGGTGGATTTAAATTGTGGGTAAGCTAGTAGCTAAGAAATTGGTTTTCAATTTTCAATATGATTGCATCGATATATACATAGATTTGAAATAAAGAATGATCAAAATGCATGATCGGACTATGTTTTGATCATTCTTTTTTACTTTTTATAACACTATCTTAAAGCTTCACCTATTTGCTAACGCTTTCTTCTTTCAGGCTTGGTCGGTTGAGCTTAAAGATTGAAATGTCATGATCTGTTTCTCCTGACATAGCTAATTGAGATAAAATTTCTCCTACAACACTTGCAAACTTGAATCCATGCCCCGAAAATCCAGCAGCAATAGAGATATGAGAGTGTTCAGGATGTTTATCAATGATGAAATGACCATCTGGGGTTCTTGTATACATACAGATTACGGCCTTCTTTAATTCCCCTGATGCTTTTGGCATAAAACGATCCAAGAATTCGCGAATATGACCTTCGTCATTCTCACCGGACCCGAATTCGCGGTTCATTGTGGAGGGATCAATTGGATCAACATATTCATGTCTACCTACCTTTACCCCACATCCGCCAAAGGTTGGGAAGCCGTAATAGATTGCTTTTGTATCACCTGACGGAACTTCAACCATAAAGGTTGGAAATGTATTCGCATTAAATAATGATTCATCTGCCTCAAACCAAGCAACAGGTTGACGGGACGGTATAAGTGGCAACTTCAGGTTAACTTTGGAAGCTATTTTCCCGCTCCAAGATCCAGCGCTAATGATTAGCTTATCCGCAGTAAATATTCCTTTTTTCGTGATAACTTTAACGGAATCTTCATAAGCCTCAATGTCTTCCACCGGGGCATTTATAGAAAACTCTGCACCGTGGTATTCTGCCAGTTCACGGTATGCTTGGATACAGTTTTCACTAAATAAGAATCCCGAGTTAGGTTCATAAAAAGCATTATAATCATCTGGAACATACAAACCTGGAAATTGTTTCTTCATCTCCGCCCCTGTAAGCTGTTCAACATCCAAGTTATATTCCTTCCCACTGATGATCGCTTCATCAATAAATGGTGCATCCCCTTTCGGACCGAAACCCATAGCACCGCATTGCATAAATATTTTATGGTGCGTCTTTTTTTCCAGTTCATCCCATAACACCTGAGACCGAAGTGCAAGCGGAACATATTCTCTCCCTTCTCCGTAAGCATGACGAATGATTCGTGTATCACCATAGTGACTTCCCTGATCATGTGGCGGATCAAAAGCATCAATTAATAGAGTCTTGACCCCTTGTCTTGCCAAATAATACCCAGCAGACATCCCCATGGAACCAGCGCCAACTACAATGACATCATAATGTTTTGTCATTCATAATCCCCCCATTTTTTTAAGTTCAAAAGTAGCACTTACTTGTTTTAAACACGGACCATGTATACGCTTACATTATGATGAAGTTGATCATCTACTATCATTATAGTAGATAGATAAGACCCTGTATAATAGCTAAAAATGATAGAATATATCAGTTTTACAGATTGGCATTTAAGTTTGGTTTTTATAAAAAAGTTTGATCATTATAGATGTGATCTTCCACAATCGGCCCTAAATAAAGCACAAAAAAAGAATCCAAGTTGGTTCAAAATGTATCTTCTAGGAATCTCTCACCTTACGCTACGTTTTGTTTCAAGTGACCTATCGTCATTATTTTTATCCTTTTTATCCTCGATAACATTTTTTATACTTTTAATAATCATTAAAGCTAATAAGAGTATCCCTACATACCCGTTAATTACATAAACAATATTTACAAGCCTATCAAACGGAATATTTAATCCAACAAATGTTCCTATAACTGTTAGTATTATCGTAATATATTTAAACTTACTACTCTTTTCATTTGCAATTTTGGATGAAACTGTCCAAAGTAGTGGTACAGCTGTAGTGTAGATTCCTGCTACAACTATCAATGAAAATATTACTGCTATACTAGGATGTATATTTCCTGCTAAAATTAATGAGGGCACTAAAGATTCTTCGACTTGCTGAATATTCGCCATAAGTCCTAAAGTTAGCACTATGACAGCTGCTGAAAAACCAAGCGCACCAAAAAGTGCACCAAAAGATGCTGTTTTTTTGTTTACTGCTGTTGCTCCCATTGTAGACATAAATGCAGCTAGCCATAGCATACAAAATCCTACATAAGAAGCCGCTGCGTATATCCAATTACTTGATGCCTTTAATAAATCTAAATCAGGTATAATCTGACTAGCCTTACTTAAACCGAAAGGATTCATAATAATAGCTGAAATTCCTAATAGTATAGCCATAACACATATTACTGGTCCGATCTTACCGATTACATCAATTATTTTGTTAAGCCCAAATATTACCGTAACCCCTGCAAGTACGGCCAATCCTATACCACCTATTGAAACTGGAAGTTCAAATTGCTGTTTTAGTGTGGCTCCTGCTCCTCCAATCATTACAATAAAAGATAGATAAATAAACAATACTGAAAAGTAATCAAAAAATTTACCTATTTTCTTTCCACAATAATATGTGTAAATATCATTAGGTTTCGGAAATTTATTCTTATACCCTGTTATTATAAAACTTATTCCTACATACATAAAAAGGAGGAAAACTACTATTGCTCCAGCAATACCCATATATCCATATGCAACAAAATACTGCATTAATTCCTGTCCAGTTGCAAATCCTGAGCCAATTAAAAATGCTATAAAAGCTCCGCTAAAAGAAATAACTTGTTTAAAATCTACATTATTACTATCCATATATGCCCATCCCACTTTCTTTTTAAGTATAATACTAGACTCTTTTAAAACCCTGTCATATCAAAAGTAGTATAAACCTGCTTTATTTATAGAAATCGCTTTTAAAAATAACTTTAATTCAGATTAAAAGCACTGTTAAAACCAGCGGGTTCAAGTTTGCCATTGTTTCCCACCCTCTTTAAGTAAATCTTAACTCCGCTTTACAAACTATTTCTTCTTCCGTCATTTCAAACTAGCACCTCACTAAAAAATCTATTTTTTACTATTGGAAGCGTTTACAATTTTATTGAAATTGAAAACCCCAATGTAAAATAAAAATAACAAACCTTTCCAATTACAATAAACAATTCATGATGTCTTCGCTTAGGACGACCAACAACATATCATTCTGAATAACTGTGATAATGATTACGGGATTTGAACTGTTATGAAGATTCCAACTTGTTCAATGTGTAAATGTAGTATAAAATAAAATTATCTTCTTGGATAATGATTGGAAATGATGACTTGTATCATTATTAATGAAAGCTCGTAACCGGATTGAATGATTAAAGGGGGTTGCAAATGGAAATAAAAGATTTGCTTATTTTTCAAAGTGTTGCTTACCATGGAAGCATTAGCAAGGCTGCAAATGAACTATGTTATGTTCAATCACATGTGACTGCAAGAATTAAGTCCTTAGAATCAAACTTACAAACGCAACTATTTCATCGGCACAGCCGGGGAACAACGCTCAATTCTGAAGGAAAGAAACTTCTCAATTACTCAGAAAGAATTCTACTCATGCTAGATGAAATGGAAAAAGCATTTCAAGATTCCGACAATCCCTCAGGAACACTGGAAATTGGCACAGTTGAAACGGTTATTAAACTACCAGTCATTTTATCTACCTACCATAGAAACTACCCCAATGTTGATTTATCACTTTTAACTGGTGTCACAAAAGAATTAATCAATCAAATTTTGAAACGGAAACTGGATGGCGCATTTGTGACAGGTTTCGGCAATCACCCAGAAATCGAACAAGTTGAAGTATTCCAGGAAAGATTAGTTTTAATATCAAGTAATGAAAATATCCCTTTTGAAGATCTAAAAAGAAAACCACCGCTCGTTTTTAATGAAGGATGTAGTTATCGTGCAAATTTAGAAAGTTGGCTTTACGATGAAGGCATTATGAATGTAAAAGTGATGGAATTTGGCACATTAGAAACGATTTTAGGTAGTGTTAAATCCGGGCTTGGTATTAGTCTTGTCCCACAATCCTCAGTTCATCAATTAGAAATGGATGGTGCTATTCAGTGCCACGTTATTCCTGAAAAATACAGCAAGATATCAACTGTTTTTATTCGGCATGCAGACTCATACTTAACAAATACGCTGGAAAAATTTATCGAAACGATTCAGGATTTAACAGCTATCGATTATCCACCTATAGATAAGCCGATTTAAAATGAATTAATAAAATGTTATTACTATGTTATAAGTCATCATTTTTACTGATAACAACCATCAATATTAGCTATTTTACCTGATGACAATTAGCGCTTATGATATGGATTAAGACCACATGTTACAAAGCAAGGGAGGTACATTACTTTAATATACAGTACTTAGAAATAGGGCGGGAGGAATATGAATGACTAATAAAGGTGTTGTCTATACAAAACCAGGAGAAGTAGACGTTCAAGAAATTGGATTCCCTGAGCTTGTATTAAAGGATGGTGCAGGGGTTAACCCATTAAACGTCGGTCGAAAATGTGAACACGGTGTAATTTTAAAAGTTGTAACGACTAACATTTGCGGTAGTGACCAACATATGGTTCGCGGGAGAACAACTGCCCCATCTGGACTTGTTCTTGGACATGAAATTACTGGTGAAGTCATTGAAACTGGACGAGATGTAGAGTTTATTAAAACGGGAGATCTTGTATCTGTTCCATTTAATATTGCTTGTGGCCGTTGTAAAAGTTGTAAGCAGCAAGACACGCATATTTGTGAAAATGTCAATCCGGATCGCCCCGGTTCCGCTTATGGTTATGTAGATATGGGCGGTTGGGTCGGCGGCCAATCTGAATACGTGATGGTCCCCTACGCCGATTTCCAACTATTAAAGTTTCCTGATAAAGATCAGGCAATGGAAAAAATTCTTGATTTAACTATGCTGTCTGATATCTTCCCTACTGGATACCATGGCGCGGTAAGTGCAGGCGTGAAAACAGGCTCAACAGTATATGTTGCTGGGGCAGGTCCTGTAGGACTAGCAGCTGCCCATGCCGCACAGATACTCGGTGCATCGGTTGTTATAGTTGGGGACTTAATTGAAGAGCGTCTTGCTCAAGCAAGGAGCTTCGGCTGTGAGACTGTAAACTTACGCGAGCATGCTAATCTGGAAGAACAAATAGAACAAATCTTAGGAGATCCAGAAGTGGACTGTGCAATTGATGCGGTCGGATTTGAGGCAAGTGGTCACGGAGAAGACACTGACGAAGCCCCTGCTACTGTACTAAATTCTATCATGGGTGTCACGCGAGCTGGTGGTCGTTTAGGAATTCCTGGACTCTATGTAACTGGTGATCCTGGCGCTAAGGATAAGGATGCACAACAAGGATCGTTAAGTATCCGTTTCGGTTTAGGTTTTGCCAAAGCACATACATTTGTTACTGGGCAAACACCAGTGATGAAATACCATCGAGATTTAATGAAAGCCATTTTAAGTGGTAAAGCACAAATTGCTAAAGCTGTAAATGCAACGGTAATTTCTCTAGATCAAGCCCCTGCCGGATATAAAGAATTTGATGGTGGCGTGGCAAAAAAATTCGTCATTGACCCGCATGGCATGTTGAAATGATATTTTACGATGATGGTGATTTCTTTTATCAATAATGGGATGACAAAGATACAATAATTTCATCCCTCGAATTATCTAGATATTTCAAAGGAGGAATTTATAATGAGTAAAATAAATTTAGAGGTAGCAAAGCAATTAATCGATGGTGCTGAAAAAGAAGCACAAAATATTGGCGTTAATATGGTCATTTCAGTTATGGATAATGGTGGTAATCTGATTGCAACACACCGCATGGATGATGCTTGGTTAGCTAGCATAGAAATCGCTCAAAATAAAGCTTGGACTTCCGCTGCATTAACAATGCCAACTGGAGATTTAGCTGAAGCGACTGTTCCGCATGCTGAACTATACGGGTTAAATACAACAAATAACGGTCGAATCGTTGTATTCGGTGGCGGTTTCCCGCTTGTCAAAGACGATAAAGTTGTAGGAACTGTTGGTGTGAGTGGCAGTACATGGGAGCATGATGTCCAGGTAGCACAGGCAGCTGTGAAAGTATTTGATAATTTGAAAGTAAGTGTTTAGTTAGCAGAAGTATTGATGCTATAAGAACTTTATATACTTGCGTATGACCTTTGTGGGAGAGTTCGGATTTATTCCGTCACCGAAGGAGCAAATTCCCAAAAATAACCTTGGGCGTTAATCTCTCAGGTCCAAAGACCACAATGGGAAGCATCTCTGGAGAGCGCGAAAGCCACCCACGGGGAAGACTCGTCATGAGTTAAACTCTCAGGTAAAAAGGACTGAGAAAGGTACATTATCGTATCTTTCTTTGTCCTTTTTTGTTTTTCAACTGTATTAAAAAATTTAGGAGGGATTCCATGAGTTTAGAAATCAATCCAAGAAGTAGCATCAGTTTAAATAAAACAGTAGAAAAAATCACTTGCACCTACACCCCATTTTGGCAGTAAATTCATTATCAAAATGGGGTGCTTAAATTCTCCTTCAGATCCTAACCTCAATCATAGAAAAGCATCAAATCAAATGAACACTTGCTTGATATTAATAAAACATATTACAATAGTATTAATAGTATAGATTATGATGTTAGGGAAGCCCATTTTTGCAACATTATTATCTATCCTAAACTAAGTAACAGAAGAGAGTAACAAGTTTGACGGGACATACATATGTATTCTTTTTAAAATAAAGCAAATTGTGAGGTGTAAAAAATGAATCTTGAACATCCATCTGAAGAAAATTTAAAATTTATGTTAGAAGAATTAGCAGATCGCCTTAAGGTTGCTAATCGTAGTCTATTGGATTACGAGGATTATGATTTGGATAAATATGATGACATAAAATTCATGTATGATATGGTTGTGCAAAAAGGGCATTTAAGTGCGTCCGAAACGCAAGCATTTATTGATGAATTAAGATCTGTAAGAAAAGCATAAAGTTTTATTTAATTAAGGCTGTATTTCACATCGTGAAGTACAGCCTTGCTACTTTTCCCCTAGTCATTAAAGGTATCTAATGCGTGCTTAGCCGCGCGTTGTTCCGCTTCTTTCTTCGTACGGCCCACACCTGAACCTGCTTTTTGATCTTTTACATACACTTCTGTAACAAATTCCTTGCTATGTGATGGCCCTTTTTCGTCAACTATTTTGTATTCGATATTCTGGTTTTTATACTGTTGGACCAATTCTTGTAATTGACTTTTATAATCCATCGCATGCGAAAAAGCACCGGTACTGATTTTCGGGAAAACAAATTCGTTTAAAAAGCTTATAGCTTGATCATAACCTTGATCAAGGTAAAGCGCTCCAAGGAATGACTCAAAAACATCCGCTAATAACGCTGGTCGATCGCGACCTCCTGTTTGTTCTTCTCCTCGCCCAAGCAAAATGTACTCTCCAAAGCCTAAATCGCGTGAAAAGTTCTCCAAGGATGGTTCACATACAATTGCTGCACGTAATTTTGTCATTTCTCCTTCAGGCATCTTTTCATTATTTCGATATAAATATTGGGATACACCAAGTTCTAATACTGCGTCACCTAAAAATTCTAATCGTTCATTATCCGAAAACACTTTTCCCTGATGCTCATTCACATACGATGAATGTGTAAAAGCCTGCTCTAACAATTTATGATTATTAAATTTAATATGAAGTTTCTCTTCAAGTTGTTTGCTATTCATTTGTGTCACCTGCTTCTGTTGAATATACGGAAAGCCTCGCATGTAGCGAGACTTTCTCTTTATAGTTATTAGGACTTAATACTGTTTATGTAGTTAACAGCATCACCAACTGTATTAATTTTTTCAGCTTCTTCATCAGCAATTTCCATATCGAATTCATCTTCAAGTTCCATTACTAACTCAACTACATCAAGTGAATCTGCATCTAAATCTTCTTTAAAAGATGCCTCCATTGTTACTTTGGACTCTTCCACTTCTAAACGCTCAACAATAAGTTCTTTTACACGATCAAAAACGTCTGCCATAGTCATTTCACCTCCCTTCAAAGTTATTTTATTTTAAAATAAGCCCACTCCGCTTTTCTTTCTACATCACCATTCCGCCGTCTATGTTTAGAGTTTGGCCCGTCATATAGCTAGAATCTTCGGATGCGAGGAAGCGCACTACTCTTGCTACGTCTTCTGCTTGTCCCAATTTTCCTAGTGGAATCATGGCAAGCATACCTGCACGTTGTTCTTCCGTCAACTCATCTGTCATATCCGTAGCGATAAATCCAGGTGCTACCGCATTCACTAAAATATTACGTGATGCCAGTTCCTTTGCAGTTGATTTTGTCAAACCAATAACTCCGGCTTTCGCTGCGACATAGTTAGCTTGTCCTGGGTTACCACTCACACCTACAATAGAGGAGACGTTGATAATTTTCCCGCTTTTTTGTTTCATCATTTGACGGGTTACTGCTTTTGTACACATAAAAACACCTTTTAGATTTGTATTTATAACTTGATCAAATTCTTCCTCTTTCATACGCATCAGCAAATTGTCTCGAGTTATTCCGGCGTTATTTACCAGAATATCAAGGCTTCCAAACTGGCTTATGACCTCTTTTATCATGTCTTTTACATTTGCTTCGTTTGCCACGTCAGCCTGTACTTTAAAAGCTTTCACGCCCATTTGCTCAATTTCCTCTACGACTGCTTGTGCCTTCGCTTCACTACCAGCATAGTTTACAGCAACATTCGCACCTTGTTTAGCTAGTTCAAGTGCGATTGCTTTTCCAATACCTCGTGAAGCTCCTGTAACTAAAGCGCTCTTCCCTTGTAACATTACGCGTCCTCCTTGTACCATGAAATAAACTTTTCCATAGATGCAGGGTCTTGGATAGTAAATGTAGGTGTTTTTCGATCTATCTTCTTAACCAATCCACTTAATACTTTCCCATTTCCTACCTCAACAAATGCGTCTACACCTTTTTCCATCATATTCCGAATGGATTCTTCAAAACGAACCGGTGAATAAAGTTGCTTAATTAATAGTTCTTTGATCTCTTCATGTTCTGTAACAGGTTTAGCTGTAACGTTAGCGTATACAGGAATGTTACCATCTGTAATCGAAATTGCTTCTAGTTTTGCAGCAAATTTTTTATTTGCTGCCTTCATTAATCTGGAATGAAATGGCCCACTAACATTCAACGCAAGAACCCGTTTTGCTCCGTTTTCTTTCAAAACGACAGAAGCGTGATCAATACCCTCTTTTGTACCTGAAATAACGATTTGTCCAGGGCAATTGATATTTGCTAGATCAACTATTTCTTCTGATTCTATCGAAGTTAACACTTCTTCTACTTTTTCTGATGATAGCCCTAAAACTGCAGCCATTGCACCTTTTCCAGCAGGGAAGGCTTCCTCCATTAATTTACCGCGTGTCGCAACCAATTGAACTGCTTCTTCAAGTGATAGTGCCCCTGCAGCAACCAATGCGCTATATTCTCCAAGACTATGACCAACAGCCATAACCGGTTGTACGCCTGATTTCACTAAAAGTGTATGTACTGCAATGCTTGAAAGCAATAATGCTGGTTGTGCGTTTTGTGTTGCAGTCAATGTTTCTTCTGGGCCGTTAAACATAATTTCTGATAATGGCAAACTTAAAACCTCGTCTGCCTCTTGATACATTTCTTTTATTTCAGGATATGCATCATAAAATGACTTTCCCATGCCAATTTCCTGTGACCCTTGACCTGGAAACATAAATGCTACTCGTTTCATTCTTTTTCCCCCTTGCTTATCTCAATTTCTGATATCGTGTTTTCAATGGTCTTTGTGACCTCAAATTCAACCATATGGCATGCTTGTTTAATTGCGCTATGGATTGCTCTTCGGTTTGATGAACCGTGCGCTTTAATAACTGGTGAAGCTAATCCAAAAAGTCCTGCACCACCATATTCACTATAATCTAGTTTTCCTTTTAGACTTTTTAAATCCCCTTTAATCATACCTGCAGCCATTTTTGTTTTAAACGAAGACATAAATGTTTCTTTTAACAATTGGAAGACGGCTTGGGATGTACCTTCTATCGTCTTCAAGGCAATGTTACCAGTAAATCCATCTGTTACGACAACATCAGCTGCACCACCTAACAGATCACGAGCTTCTACATTCCCCACAAAATTAACTGGCGCCTCTTTCAAGAGTGCAAAAGCTTTCTTCGTTAGGTCATTACCCTTACCGTCCTCTGTGCCAACATTCATCAGCCCAACAGCCGGATTTTTTATTCCACGTACTTTTTCTGTATAAATAGAACCCATAATTCCGTATTGCAAAAGATGATTGGGCTTGGCGTCAACATTTGCACCCACATCAAGCAATACAAACCCTTTTCCATCAATTGTAGGTAGTGTCGGGCTTAGTGCTGGTCGTTCAATACCTGCGATTCGACCAACGCCAAATAATCCGGCCGTCATTAGTGCACCAGTATTCCCTGCTGATATACAAGCATCAACACGTCCTTCTTTAACTTCCTTTGCCATTAACACAATGGAGGCATCTTTCTTTTTACGAACTGCTCGTACAGGTTCATCTTCACTAGTAATTACTTCGTTTGTATGTAGGACACTTATCCTGGTTTGGTTCGTTAAGATTGGATTTATTTTCTCACTGTCACCTATTAAAACAATTTCTAAGTCCTTGATAGCTTCAATGGCGTCCATTGCACCCAATATGATCTCTTTTGGAGCATGGTCACCGCCCATAGCATCAATGGCTAATTTCATTTGAATGTTCCCCTTTTTGTTCGTTTAACCGAAACATATAAAATAATCCTTTAAAAACTACTTCTTGATCAACATAACTCGTGACGCGGACAAGCGTTAATCCTTTCTCATTTTCACCTTCCACAAACGCTTTTGCTACTACTCGTTCTCCTTCTTTAACCTGCCTGGTAAAAGCTAGTTCCGTTTTGGCAGTTAACGCAAATTCATCGTTAATGACAGCAACAGCTAGCGAATTTGCTTGGGCAAATAAATGATGGCCTCTTGCTATTTTATTTCGAGAAAAAACATGTTCCGCGTTGATATTCAGAATTGAAATGGCACGGTTGTCAAGATCAAGGTCAATTACCTCACCGATTACTTCTTCTAATGGCAAAGCCCTTACTGTTTCATTCCATTGATTCGTTGCCATCGACTTTATTCGCTCACGTAATTCTGGAATCGCGTGTTCCATCCGATCTAAACGAATGGTTTGAATACTAACCTCAAATTTCCGCGCTAGTTCCTCGTCTGTAATAAAAGGAGTTTCCGCTATCGTTTCTATTAAAGATCGTTGTCTCTCTATCTTGGTTCGTTTCATTTAGGACACCATCCACTATTTATGGCTATTATCTTTATGACTTGGTACTAATAGTAATATATAATAGGATAATTAATTATGCAAGCAATCCTTAATCCAGCTTTTTTCTCATATATGAATCATTCTCTAGAAGTTTCTGCAAGCCCTTATATTTCACATCATTTTCTAATTTATTTGATTCAATAATATCCTGTGCATCCGCGCGGGCAGTTTCAAGTGCCTTATAGTCATGAATCATGTCAGCTACTTTAAATTCTGGTAGACCACTTTGTTTCTTCCCAAAAAAATCACCAGGTCCTCTAAGCTTTAAATCCTGCTCAGATAATTCAAAGCCATTCGTTGTTTCGGTCATGATTTTCATCCGTTCTTTACCAACTTCACCTTTTGGATCAGCAATTAAAATGCAATAACTTTGCTTATCACTCCTGCCAACACGTCCTCTAAGCTGATGTAACTGTGACAAGCCAAATCGTTCGGCATCATAAATAACCATGACTGTTGCGTTTGGTACATTGACACCTACCTCAACAACCGTAGTAGAGACAAGAACCTGTATTTCATTTTTGGCAAATCGATTCATTACTTCTTCTTTTTCAACTGCTGACAATCTTCCATGCATCAAACCTACCTGAACTTCGCTTGAATAAAATTCCTGCAACTGATGAAAAAGATCAACCGTATTTTGGATGTCCAGTTTATCTGACTCTTCTATTAACGGACAGATTACATATGCCTGTTCGTCAAAAGATACACGTTTTTCTATAAAGTTCAATACCCGTTCAAACGTATTTTCTTTTGTCCAAAATGTTTCAATTTCTTTTCTTCCAGATGGCATTTCATCAATGATGGAAACATCCATATCTCCAAATGCTGTAATAGCCAGCGTCCTTGGGATTGGCGTTGCAGTCATAAACAATACATCTGGATGTAACCCTTTACTTCTAAGTACACGTCGTTGCTCCACGCCAAATCGATGTTGTTCATCAACAATTGCGAAACCTAAATTTGCAAATACTACATCCTCTTGAATCAAAGCATGTGTACCTACTACAATATCTACCTTATGGTCTTTTATTGCTTCGGTTACTTCTCTTCTTTTCTTCCCTTTTACTGAACCAGTCAATAAAACAATCGATGCTCTCTCACCAAACATGTCACACAATGATTGGTAATGCTGTTCTGCTAATATTTCGGTAGGAACCATTAAAGCACCTTGTCGATTTGCTGAAATGGTGGCACACAAACAAATAGCTGCAACTGCTGTTTTTCCAGAACCAACGTCTCCTTGTAATAGTCGATTCATCCGATAAGGTGATTTCATATCAGCTAATATCTGGTTTAGTGAGCTGGTTTGAGCACCTGTTAACGTAAATGGTAAAGACTGAATAAATTCTTGAGTTTTCGATGGATCATAATGCTGTGCATTACCAGTAGTCGATTCTCGTTTTATCTTTCTAAGTAACTGCATTTTTAATTGAAATAATAGAAACTCTTCATATGTAAATCTTCTTCTAGCATGTTTAAGTAATTGTCGATCGTTCGGAAAATGCATAGCTAAAATAGCATGTTTACGATCTGGAATCTTATAAGCCTTCAAATATTCTTCAGGAATAATTTCTTCTACATCATTTATGTATTCTTTTATAGCAGCACTTACTACCTTTTTTAGTTTGATGTTGGTTAATTCCCCTTTTAATGGGTACATTGGTTGAATCGATGCTTGCTCTTCAGCAGGGCCTTTTTTATAATTACTAACCGTAATTTGCAGGCGATGGGCATCCCATTTGCCAGTAAGGGTTACCGTATCATCCGCATTTATTTGTTTTTTTGCAAAAGCGCGGTTGAACATAACAGCCTTAATAGCGACGCCTTCCGTTTCAACCGTAAACGTTAGGCGAGATTTCTTTTTCCCATAAAAGGAAAGGGAAGGATCATGGATTACCCTTCCCTCAATGGTTACTTTGTCATCATGAATTAATTCGTTAAGCGGTTTTATTTCAAAAACATCATAACGGTATGGGAAATAATAAAGTAAATCTTCCACTGTATAAATATTAGCTAACGCTAATGCTTCAGCAAATTTGTCACCGACACCTTTGATGGTAGTTACAGATTCACGTAGCAAATTTGATCACACTTCCTTCGATGACATCGACATCCCGAATATTTTTTTCTTTATTTCTTCACCTGTTGGTGTACCTGCCAGCCCACCTTCACCCGTTTCTCGCAGAGCTGAAGGCATTGATTTTCCAATTTTATACATAGCACTAATTACTTCATCACAAGGAATTCGACTTGTAACACCCGCTAATGCCATATCAGCTGAAACGATTGCTAGAGATGAACCTGCTGCATTTCGTTTTACACAAGGAACTTCTACTAACCCAGCAACCGGATCACAAACTAGTCCGAGCATGTTCTTCAACGTGATCGCAAAGGCTTCAGCTGATTGTTGCGGGGTCCCTCCTGCCATTTCTACAATTGCGGCAGACGCCATTGCCCCAGCCGAACCAACCTCTGCTTGGCATCCTCCAGCAGCTCCAGAAATCATTGCATTATTCGCGACGACAAATCCAAATGCACCCGAAGTAAATAGGTAACGGATCATTTGTTCACGCGTTGGGTTTAATTGATTTTTCACTGCGAACAATGTACCAGGGACACAACCAGCGCTACCAGCTGTTGGTGTTGCACATATCGTACCCATGGCTGCATTTACTTCATTTGTACCCATAGCTTTACTCACCGCATCCATCATAAGGTTGCCAGATAATGGGGTTTTTTCCTTCATATATTTTTGAACTAAAACAGCATCGCCACCTGTTAAACCAGTAACAGATTGAACACCCTTCAAACTATCCTCTATCGCTTGTTCCATAACAACTAAATTTCTTTCCATGTTGGCATAGACTTCCTCGCGGGAGATATTTTTAACATCCATCTCCTGTAGAATCATTACCTCGGAAATTAATATATTTTCTTTTTCTGCAATTTCTACTAATTCTGCAACTGAACGAAACATGTATGAATCCCCCTTCTATGATGATTAACTTACAATCTTAGAGATTTGAATAATGTGGTCAGCGTTTTCCAATTCTATCAGAACAGTGTCCTCCACATTTTGATCGACTTCGATAACCATTAATGCTTCTTTTCCAACATCTTTTCGATTAACTTCCATATGACCAATATTAATTTCATATTTTGCTAGAATTTTCGTAACAGACGCGATTGCTCCATACCGGTCATTGTGCATGATTAAGATTGCTGGATGATTACCAGATAAGCGAAGTTCAAAACCATTTAACTCGGTAATTTCAACTTTTCCTCCACCAATGGAAATACCAACAAGCTCCATTTCCTCTTTATCATTACCGACAATTACTCTAGCGGTATTTGGATGGTCAGTAGCTCCACTTTCTTCAATGAACTCTATTTCCATGTTACGTTCTTTAGCGATTGTTAACGCTTTACTCATGCGAGTATCATCTGTCTCAAAACCTAGTAATCCGCCTACCAATGCAAAATCAGTTCCATGACCTTTATATGTTTTAGCAAAAGATTCATAGAGATGAATTTTCGCCCACTTAGGTTCTTCTCCAAATAAATTACGTGCAGCTTTACCTATTCTTGCTGCACCAGCCGTATGTGAACTTGATGGACCAATCATAACAGGGCCAATAATATCGAATACTGAATTAAATTTCAAAACTGCCACCACCTTAACCATTAATATGAACGTTATACTCTTATATTTATTATAACAAAAAGTGGTAGAATAATCACTTCGTTAGGCTGAGGTTAACGTAAATATCAAGAATATTAAGGGATATTTTTTTCTAAAAGCAAAAAAGAATAATAGTATTTATTCTACCCTACATATCTGCAAGCCAACAAGCACAATATATAATCTGTACGACAAAACTCTTTACAGAAGGTATAACCTAGTATGTTTGCACACTATTCCACAAGGGTACCGAAAATTAAAACACAACAAATATGATCATAGGAGGTAATAATTATGGATCCAAGAGATATGCAGAAAGGCAGTACACCACGCCAACATCAAGACAAGCAACCAGGTATTGAATCAAAAATGCAACCGATGCCCGCACAACCTACCAATTATAAGGGTACGAATAAATTAAAAGGAAAAGCTGCCCTAATTACTGGCGGCGATAGTGGGATTGGTCGCGCTGTTGCTATTCTCTATGCAAAAGAAGGTGCCAATGTCGCCATTTCGTATTTAGATGAACACGATGATGCAGAGGAAACAAGAAAAATGGTAGAAGCAGAAGACGTGAAGTGTTTATTACTTCCGGGAGATATTAAACAAGAATCACACTGTCAAAGTCTTGTTGAAAAAACGGTATCTGAATTCGGTACAATAAATATTCTCGTAAACAATGCCGCAATTCAACATGTACATGAAGATGTGCTGGATATCCCTTCCGAACAGTTTGAAGAAGTATTCCGAACCAATTTCTTTTCTCACTTTTATTTAACAAAAGCTGCAGTAAAAAACATGCAAGCTGGAGATTCTATTATTTCGACTTCTTCTATTAATGCGTACCGTGGAAACCCAATATTCATGGATTACTCGGCAACCAAAGGAGCTGTCACCTCCTTTATTCGCAGTATTGCCCAAAGTTTAGCTGGAAAAGGTATCCGTGCCAATTCTGTTGCACCTGGGCCAGTATGGACGCCACTTATCCCATCTTCCTTCGATGAGGATGGTGTCGAAAACTTTGGACAAGACAACTTAATGGGTCGCCCTGGGCAGCCATCCGAACATGCATGGCCTTATGTAATGCTCGCTTCTGAAGAATCTTCCTATATGACAGGACAAGCCATTCACATAAACGGCGGAGCATGGACATCTTCATAATATGGAAAAAATGCGCAGTGGCGGTTAGTACCGAACACTGCGCGTTTGTAATCCATTTCCTTAAAGTAATTGGTTCGATAATCTAAACAATTTATTGACATTTTATAAAATTCGGTTGCCATTTAGAATACAAAACAAATTAGATAATTCTTAGCTGAAAGACTAACGACAAAAATCCTTTTTGGATTATGCCGACAGTTAAGAAGACGATATTTCTTAAAGAGTCTTTTTAATAAAATTCAATGTTTTTTCTATAATAAATTGTTGGTCATTATCAAGTGTCGCAACATGATAACTATCTTTCAAATGATGGATTTCTTTTATTTCGGAACGGATATCATTGTAAATAATATTTGCATTATCTGGTGGAACAACATGGTCCTCATCAGAAACAAAAATTAAAGTAGGACAGGTAATTCGAGATAGATCCCCCTTTACTTCCTCCATTAACTTTAAAATTTCTTTAATTGATTGAACGGGTGTCTTTTCATAAGCAAGTTCCTTAATTCCAAGCTTTTTAATATCCGATCCAATGGCATCCAAGAATCTGGCGTCTTCTATTTGGCTAGCTGTCTCCATCTCCGGAACATTTACAGCAGCATTTATCAAGACAATCGCTTGAACCTCTGGATGATTTTCTGCCATATATAGGGACAGTGTGCCACCCATTGATAGACCAGTAACAAAGATGGTATCACACCGCTTTTTTAACCACTGATACCCTTCTTCTATTGAGGCAATCCAATCCTGATAAGTAGTTTGTTCCATCTCTTCATAATGTGTACCATGCCCCTTTAAACGAAGTCCGCATACAGTATAACCTGCTGCAGCATACGCCTTACCTAACGGCCGCATACTCTGAGTCGATCCTGTAAATCCATGAGATACCAAGATGCCAATACGATTTCCTTCAAAGTAAAAGGGCTCGGCACCTTGCAAAACTGGGTAATGTTCAGACATGTTAATCCTCCTAGCTTTTCATAAAGTGAATTCGCTTTCATTATACCATCACGTTATACACTTGCTATGTGTTATCAATAATTTTTATAATCTCTTTCCTTGCTTTTTTCGCTTCCGGAATAGGATATAACAGAAAGACATGGTTCATTTTCGGATATTCATAATAATTTATAATTATGCCCTGTGATTCTGCAATATCTTTGAACTTTCTCGCATCAGGTAACAATATTTCGTGTGCCCCAACAAATAATGAAGTTTCCAGCACCCAATTGCCTCTAGTTAATTCATAATCCTACCCCCGCTCGTAATTCGTCAAAAATGGACAGTCCACCTGAACTTGGTTTTTTCTGAAATGGTACAGTAGTATCCCTGCGCGCTGCACTTTTCAGCCTTTCATGAGCTTGTATATCGTCAACCGAACGAACCTGTGCCACACTCCATTCCTGTAAGATTTTCTCCAAGTAGCGAAACGTTCGGCCGTTATTTTTCACCATGATCTTAATTGCCTCCAACATGACAGCTTCGCCAAGCTTCCTACACCATTTCAAAAATTCATTCTTCACAAGTGGACTTAACTCCCCCAATATTTTTCTCGTAAAGCTTTACAAGTTTTTCCTCGCACGCTTCTTCTTCCTCCTCTTCTTCTCTTTCTTTTAGTTTTTCTTTAGGTATGCTCAAGGATTGGTCTGGTAATTGGCACAGTGATGAGTCTACTAATTGGTTATCTGATTGGTCTGGCAATTGGTCCATTGATTGATCAGCATTTGGCATAAAAGAAATCATTTCATAAATCGGCGACTTTCCTTTTCTACCATTTTCAAACCGAATTAACCCCCTCTTCCATAAGAATTTTCCGTGCATCTAATATTCCTTGCTTCGATAAACCCATCAATTGCCCAACAGTAGAACTTGGCGCATTAAATCGTTCCTTCCACCCGGTTGCATTATTCACAGCCATTAATGTATGCCATAAAGTAATAGCCCCCGTCGGTAGATCATTCATCAATAACCAATCCTTAAACGCATTCAACTCTTTAATATAATCCATCATCATTTTCCTTTCTGGTTATGTAAATAAAAAAGAAGAGCACAACAAACCCACGTATCGTCTTAAATACGTGGGTTCGTGTGCTCTTGGTCCTGAATCCATAAATCAATCGATTGTTTTGTAAACAAGATGCGCCTTCGAATCTTCAGGTGCGGAATCTGTTTTTCTTTCACCATTGCATAAATAATATCGGTATGCAACCCAAGGTAATCCGCGACTTCTCTCACTGTTAATGTCTGCCGTTCCATGACAATCCCCCTCTCATCCGAATGAATGTAAGTGAAATGTACCGCATTTTATCGGATAACAACATTTCCTAACACTATAATCGTTTGAAGAGGGTCGTTTGGTGGCTTTGAATTTGAAAGTTTTTTTAAAAAATTATTTTGTCTGTGTTAAGTAGCATAATACGCCACCAGAAGCCTGCTTGTTTGTAGTGATTTTTTTATTGGTATAGAGCCATTTATCTTATTATTGTCTTAAATTTGTAAAGTGATTTTCACCCTAATTTGTATCATTTACTTTTTGCAAAGAAAACTCATGCATACAATAACGTCATTTCGTATTTTACTAACATTACCTCACCTTAATTGGTCTACTTTCCTCCTCCATCAAAAATCCATTCCAATGTTTTACGTGCTTCCTTGACAGTTAAATGCTCTTCTTCCACAGCAAGTAATCCCGCCCGCCATGCTGCAGGTAAAATGTATGGCAAGCCACGTGGTTTATCTATCTGGATCGTATCCAAAAAATCAGCAATTCGATCCAGTCCGTGACTCGGATCTTCTTCGCTCAACAATCGACAAGCCCCAAACTTAACGGCTGAGTCAAAGCCTACAAGCATCGCTGCTCGCATAGAGGGGTTGGAAGAATTGAAACTAGTATTTTTGTCTTACTGTTAAAAACCTGAAGGAATCAGTTGAATTCTACCGAAAAAACTTTGGTATGTGGAAGCTTGGCGCGAGGGTGATCTCACAGCAGCTATGAAGCTAGAAGGAACCGATGTACAATTAATGCTGGATCAGGAAGATAACGAGTTGGATGCTGGTGGTGATTTTTAGTGGACAGTGTTGATGATTTTTACAGCGAACACTCAAATCTTCACTTTATACAAGAACCGTTTGACATTCCGCCTGGCCGTTATGCAATCTTTAAGGACAACTCCGGTAATTTAGTACGTCTAATAGACATGACAAAAGAAAATAAGTAGTTAGAGTTCTGCCTTTGAAGAAAGCCGCTATCCCTTGAGGAATGCGGCTTATTCACCATTAGAGCATGAATATATCTAATTGTTTCGAATGCAAATACCTACTAGTTGTAAAATAAGACATAGCACTTTAAAATTCTGTTAAAAGATATGGACTTTCAGAAAGGAGACATGACAATGTTTAGATCAAGACGGTCTGTTTACCGCCTGCAACCCATAAATGTGGGAAAAAAATGAAAACCGCACTTGCAAAAGAGATTGATACCTTTAAGAATTTCTCAGATTCAAAATTAAATTAAAGAAGTTTAAACCTTACATTTTGTGTTTTAACAGGAATGCTAGCTGTATTTAAGTGAATTTCGGACATATAGGAGGACTGTAACATGACTCAATTAGATAAAAATAAAACATACACACTGTATGAGTTTTTACTATACGTTAAAGAGGAAGAACGCGCAGAATTATATGAAGGCATCCCTGTTTTTATGGCTCCAGCATCCCACGAACACGAGGGTATAATTGCAAATTTAATTGGAGAATTCATTCATGCACTTAAAGGAAGTAAATGCCAGGTATATGGAAGTAACCTTCAAGTTATCCTTCCGTTTAAAGACGATAGAAAAGGGAAAATGATGTAACCGTGCTACCTGATATTTCCGTTGTTTGCGATAAAAGCAAGCTTCGTAATAAGCGCTGCTACGAGGCTCCGGATTTAATTGTTGAAGTACTATCCCCTAGCACAGCTCGTAATGATCGACTTCTTAAACGAAATTACTATGAAAGAGCTGGCGTAAAGGAATATTTAATCGTTGATTATCAATATCGTAGCATTGAAAAATGTAAACCACGAAAATACCTTCCAACTAGAAGAAGTTTACTCCAGTGAAAATAAATTCTTTACCTCAACATGTTTCTCGGATGTTTCTTTTGCCATTGACGATATCTTCTCTTTTATGGATTGAAATGTTAACTTTTTAATTCCAGATCTACTATTTTTTCTTCTTTCTAATCATAAAATGGCGTATCTACTAGTTGAAAGCTACCAAAGGGGATAAACATGGCAAGTAGAATTGTTATTGAAACAAATGTATTTACTACTTTAAAGGCAATTCTTTGTCAATTATAATCAGACTTTAGTATAACAATGTCCTTTGCTCTACTGCTAATATAATTGATCGACTTCAAAACTTTCTTCCCACTAATTTCGCTCCCAATCCCGTTAGAAGATTAACACCTATCTCTAATTTGTTTTCATCCCAATTTGACTTCCCCCTCCAATCCATCTATAATTTTCTCTTGTGGATTATACTTGATATAATCGGGTGGGAGAGGGATAGAAGGAAATATGAGGAGATTTTATGCCTTATAACAAACAAGATCCGGGTAAAGCGCTAGCGAAAGGGAATTGGCGTACGGAGATTATAGCTGGATTGATTGGTTACCTGACTACGGTATACATTGTAGTAGTGAACGGTTCGATCTTAAGTGAAGCTGGGATATCTATCGAGAGTGGCATGATGGCTACGATTCTAGCAAGCTTTGTCGGAACATTGTTCATGGGCCTGTATGCCAAGCTTCCATTGATTTTAATTCCCGGAATGGGAATTAATGCGCTGTTTGCCTATTCCATAGTGGAAGGTACAGGCCTTAGCTTTCAAGAAGGTTTAGCAGTAGTAATTGTAGCTTCAGTATTATTTCTCATCACAGCATTTAGTCGATTGGGATTGATTCTAAAAGAAGCGATACCGAATTCGTTAAAGCATGCGATTACCGTTGGGTTGGGTTTTTTCTTAATTTTAATTGGTTTAGAAAAAAGTGGCCTGGTTGTGAGCGGCGAACATACGATTATTGCAATCGGTGATTTTACTTCGCCAACGGTAATGGTGAGTCTGCTAACATTATTCCTGGCGATATTTTTATTTATGAAAAATGTACCAGCAAATTTTTTAATAACAATGATTAGCGGAACCGTGTTAGCTTATTTATTTGGTATTCTGCATAAAGGGGCTAGTGCTGTAGACGTGAATGCTCAGGAATTGGTTTTCATTCCAGCTTTTACGGCATTCGATGAACTGTCATTCTGGTTAGCTGTTTTTCCACTTGCCATGATTCTTATTTTTGAAAATATGGGATTGTTACATGGACAGCTAGACATGCTGAAACGGGAGAACCGTTATGAAAAAGCATATCGGGTAACAGCATTTTCATCGCTCACATGTGCTTTTCTTGGAACGTCACCAACCGTATCAGCTGCAGAAAATGCGGCAGTAATCGCATCAAACGGAAAAACAGGTAAAGTGGCAATCACAGCGAGTCTATTATTCCTGGCTACTATATTTATTATTCCATGGATATCAATCATACCAAATACGGCAATTAGTCCGATTTTAATTATTGTTGGTATGCTGATGGCGCAAAACATTCGTCATATTTATTTAGACGATTTATCGGAGGCAGTACCTGCATTTCTAATCGCTGTTATGATTCCATTCACATACAGTATCGCTGATGGAATGGCATTTGGCTTTATTGCGTATCCGATTGTCAAACTAGCACTCGGCAAGCAAAAAGAGTTGCCATTCGCATTAGTGATCATATCATCGCTATTCTTGTTTGACTTTTTAATGAAAATAATAGGATTTTAAAACAGCGAGCTTGGAATTATCCAAGCTCGTTTGTTATATGCTGTGGTCGCGGAACTAGAAATCGTAATCGAAAGTACGATATTCCATAGTGACTGTATTTTTTAGCTTAATTCCATAGACCTTCGAGGCATGTTTCTGTTGTATATCCAACAGGTTTTTCATGAGTAATGAAGATATCTTCTTGATCAGTATGTTCAAATATCCGAAACTTTTTAAGCTGTTTTCCGTAAACATGAACAGTAACGACCGTTTCATCCCCCTCGGGTTTCAAGATGTGGCAGTCCGCTGGTGGTAAAAGCTCTCCGGTGCTTTGCTCGTTTAGAGTCATTGTACCAGAATAACATAGTTTAATAGTTTGATTGGAATACGAGTCCGATTGTAAATAATTTAAAATCCTCATACGACCTGAAACAACTCCCTCTACACCCCATGTCCCATCATGGTCGTGTAACGGTGTACTTTGTCCAGGTTCCCAAATAAGCGCAAGAACTTCAAAGCGGTCTTTTGGATCGCGATACAGAGAGTGCCGACCATAACTGTTGTTGCCTGCATACAGTTTTTCAGTAGGTAGCCATGACTTCGTGCGCATTAGTTTACTGAGATGATGTTCAACCTGTGACACTTGTTCACTATCATCATTGGTTGTTTCTACCACATTGGTTAAATCCCGAATAAAGTCCGACAGTTTATAATTTATTTTGTTAAGTTCCATAAACTTTCCTCCCTTTACAAATCTAAATAATATCAACCCAAATTTTTATTACTGTGGCTAGGATAAGTAAGGATAAAATGGCTTTCAAAACTTTAGTGTCTATTTTTTTACCGGTAACTGCTCCCATCGGGGCAGCAATAAGACTGGCAACTATCATAACCCCCGCTGGTCCAAATAACACTTGACCTGTTATTATCTTCCCTGCAGTTGAACCTATCGACGATAAAAAAGTTATCGCAAGAGAGGAAGCTATGGTAACACGGGTTGGTATTTTTAGTAACACTAGCATGATTGGTACTAGTAGAAATGCACCCGCGGCTCCGACTATACCTGCCCCTATTCCAACAAGAAAAGCACTGATTACTGCGAGTAAGTGATTGAATTCAATTTGAATATTTGCCTCTTCTCCCAATTCTTTTCCTTTCCTAGGACTAAACATCAGAATTGCTGCAACACTGGCTAGTATTGCATATACAAGATTAATACTAGTATTTGATAAAAGAACCGAGCCATAACCACCTAGAAAGCTACCTACCAACACAACAGTACCCATTGTAATAATTAGTCGTTTATTTAAATATCCGTCCTTTCGAAATGCCAATACGCCAGCTAATGATGCAAAAAAGACATCAACAGCCGATATACCAGCAACCTCAGTTGCTGTAAAAGCCCCTACTCCAAGCAATGGCGGAATGTAAAGCAGTAATGGATATTTAATAATCGAACCACCAATACCTACCATACCTGATATAAACGAGCCAATGAATCCGATTAAAAATAACACAATAATTAAATCCAAACCCAATCTTAATCACCTATTTTCTCATCTATGCAAATACCATATTATAAAACTGTAGCCATCACTACGAGCAGAAGAACATAATTGCTTAACCAGTACTAACAATTACTTTCTTTGCATTGTTCATTTGAGTCATTTCCATCCTCCCTTGTAATTAAGGTTTTTTTACAAGATTACTAAAATAAATATTTTTCTTAATTTAATCGTATCACACGTTAAAAAAGGTGAATAATACATATTTTTTATGAGGTATAACCTAAAGAATAGGACACACGTTTCCGTTTCGTTCAAGTGAAGAACTGGTAAAAACATTTTTCCTAAAGCCTGAAAAGATCATTTAAATCATTTTGTCAGCTTTTTTAAATGGAATATAAATGAATTCATACTTTTTTTCGGGAAGCGTGAAGCAATTTTCACCACCCATAAATCTCTGGTGATATGAATATCAGAAATCGTTACATGTTTTAAAACACCTAATTCGAGTTCCCTTGTCACAGATAACCTTGGGAGTATACTAATACCCATTCCTGCTTCAACCGCGCTTTTAATTGATTGTGTACTCCCAAGTTCCATATGACCCTTTACTTTTTCCAATACATTATTTTCTCGTAATACATTTTCCACAATCTCCCTAATACCAGCATTTTTCTCCCGCCAAATCATCTTTTCTTGAGGCAATTCTTCTATGTTTATTTTACTTCTATCATTCCATCGATGGTTACTGGGAATAACCATGATTAGTTCATCCTCTGCGAATTTTTCTATGTTTAAATCATCGTGTGTAACAATGCCTTCTACCAAGGCAATATCAATGTCTCGGTTTTCCAACTGTGCAACAATATTTGGTGTATTTCCAATAGCTAAATTGAAATTTACATTTCTATTCTCTTTTTGAAATTCACCTAATATACCAGGTAAAAGATATTCACCTATTGTTAAACTTGCGCCTATATTTAATGTAGTGGCTTCAAGATTTGCAATACCTTTTACCGCCTCTTCAGAACGCTTAAAGCAATCGATGATCTCTTTGGCGAAGAGATAAAGAGCGGAACCGGATTCTGTAAGGTTAAGCTTTCCACCAGTTCTATCAAACAACTCAGCACCATAATGTTTTTCCAGCTGCCGTATTTTACTGGTCACCGCTGGTTGCGAGACATACCCTATCCGAGCTGCTTGACTGATACTTCCTTCCTCAATCACACGACAAAACATTTCTAAATTACCTATGTTCATCGCTATTCACTCCCTGTCCTATTAAACTACGAATCCATCTCTATTTTAGCACGTTAACTTGTTCTATAATTATGGCTGTTTCCTAAATGGAACAAAAAAGCGCCTATTGCATATTTGGGGATATGCAATGGGCACTTACTTCTACATTTTATATTTTTTCAAACTGTCTCAACAAGTTAGATTGCACTCTGCTCCAGCTCAACTGGTTCCTCTTTACTGTTATAAATGTCTTTATCTAATTGTTTTGTAACTCTACCCGTTAATATGCCAGTTGTCATGCCGCCACTAACATTTAACGCTGTACGCGCCATGTCAATTAGAGGTTCTATCGAAATAAGCAATCCGACAATAGCTACAGGCAGGTTCATCGTTGACAATACGATAAGCGCCGCAAACGTTCCTCCGCCGCCGACTCCCGCAACACCGAACGAGCCGATAGCTACGACAGCAATTAACATCAAAATAAATGAAGGAGTAAATGGATCAATACCTACTGTTGGTGCAACCATTACTGCAAGCATCGCGGGATAAATTCCAGCACATCCATTTTGACCAATTGTTACACTAAATGCCCCTGATACATCGGCAACCCCTTCTGATACCCCTAAACTTTTCTTTTGTGTTTTGATATTTAGAGGTAGAGTTCCTGCACTGGAACGAGATGAGAATGCGAATATCAGAACTGGTATTATTTTTTTGACATATGTCACTGGATTCAATCCCACCATGCGAATTAGTAGCAAGTGAATTAGGAACATAACGATAATCGCAAAATACGAGGCGACAATAAATAACCCTAAATTCACAAATGTTGCTATATCACTAGTGGCGGCCTTATTTATCATTAATGCAAGTATCCCATAAGGTGTCAGGCGTAATACGAGCGTTACAATTCTCATCACAATGGTAAAAATGGATTCAACCAGTCCACCAAACACTTTAGCTTGTTCAGGTTGCTTTCTTCTTACACCCATAAAGGCCATCCCTACTAAAACCGAAAATATGACGACCGAAATTACTGAAGTAGGATTTGCTCCTGTCAAATCCGAGAATATATTCGTTGGAATCATTGCCAAAATCATATCCGGCATCGACTTGTCTTCCAAATCGTTTAATGCTTAGTCATTGCCTAAGATAGCCGCTGTTTCTGCTTCCCCTTGGGAAAGATCCATCCCCTCTAGTTGGAAAATACCGGCAGAAAAGACGCCTACTGCAGCCGAAATTGCTACCGTTCCGACTAAAAATCCTACTACTAACCCACCAATTTTGCCGAAGCCGTCTGAAAACTTTGAGTTCGTGAAAGCTCGCAAAATAGCAAAGAAAACAAGTGGCATGATTAACGTTTTTAATAATGCTACGAAACCACTCCCAACGATGTTGATCCAGTCCGCAGATCTAGCAATAACTTCTGAGGTTGAACCATACACAAACTGTAGGATAAGTCCGAGTACTATACCAACTACCAACGCCAGAGAAACGCGCTTACCAAACGAAACATACTTTTTCTGCATATAGAATAACCCAGAACAAATCAACAGGAACAAGGTAATGATTAATATAACATGAAATAATTCCATTATTTAATCTCCTTCCCAACTCTAACTAAGGATTCTTTTACTGCTCTTTCTATTCTTCTCAGGCCATCTTTTAGAACGTGTCGTGAGCAAGCAATATTAACTCTGGTAAATCCTTCACCACCTACGCCAAATGTATACCCTTCATCAAATGCTATCTTGGCTTTCTTTCGCATAAAGTCCTCAAGAGCTTTTCCATCCATACCAAGTTCACGACAGTCTAACCAAACAAGATATGTCCCTTCAGGAGGAATCACTTTGATTTCCTTCATATTCGTTTCAATAAACTCTGTTAATAAATTCAAATTTCCTTCTAAATAATCTACAAATTGATCAAACCACTCTTCTCCATATTTATAGGCATTTTCAACTGCAGTAATGCCAAAAGTATTTGATAGTCCTAGATAAAGTCTATCAATCATTTTTGTGAACTTATTTCGTAATTCTTTATTTGGAATAATGTTATTCGCCATTTGAACACCAGCTAGATTGAATGTTTTACTAGGTGCTGTACATGTAATGGAATTATCTGCAAACTTTCCTGAGATACTTGCAAAAGGTGTGTGGGTAGACCCTTTATAAACAATATCCATATGGGCTTCATCCGATACTACTAGCACGTCATTATCCATACAAATTTCCCCAAGTTTCATCAATTCTTCCTTCGACCAAACCCTGCCGACTGGATTATGTGGGTTACACAAAATAAGCATTTTAACATCTGTGTCCGCAACCATTTTTTCTAAGCCTTCGTAATCCATCTCATATCTTTCATTTTCAAGGTTAAGTGGATTTAACACTAACTCACGGTTGTTTTTTTCTATAACCTCTGTAAATGGTGTATATACAGGGGTTTGAATAATAATCTTATCCATCTCATCTGTGAAGGATTGTATAGCAATACTGAGAGCAGTCATTATCCCTGGCGTACAGCGAATCCACCTTTTCTCAACCGACCAATTGTGACGTCGCTCCACCCAATCTATAAATACCCCAAAGTAATCTTGTGATCTTGCAGTATACCCAAATATTCCATGGTCTGCCCTTGCTTTAATTGCATCAACAACAGGTTTGGGACACGCAAAATCCATATCAGCAATCCACATTGGTAGAATATCCTTATCACCGAATAACTTTTCCGTTTTATCCCACTTTACTGAATTCGTATTGTATCGATTTATTGCTTGATCAAAATCATATCTCATTAAAAGACCTCCTGTACGTTTTAATTATCCCGTTTTTAACTAGGTAGTTTTGGTCAAAATGTTACTGGAAATTTTTCTTTTGTCCAAGCTAAGTAACCACCTTTCACATTCATTACGTCTTTATATCCATTTGCCTGCATCAGGCTCGCGCCAATTGCTGACCGTGCACCAGAACGGCAATGTACAAGGTATGTTTTTCCTTGAGGTAAGTCATCCAGCGAATCTTCAAGCAGACTAAGCGTCTTATGATTAGCACCTTCAATTCTGCCTTCATCCCACTCTGATTGATTGCGAACATCAATCAGATGATATTGATCATTTTGCAATAAATCATGTACCTTTTGGACATTCACTTCTCCGTAGCTTTCTAAGCAGTCCTTATTTGCTAGTACAAATGATGGTTCAATGGAAGCGACAACACGATCCAGGCCAATGGAAGACAGACTTTTTCTTATCGCTTTCAGTTTTTGCTCCGTTGCGATAAGTACAATGTCCTGATCATAACCAATTAGCTCTCCTGCCCAATTTGCAAATGATTGATTAAATGGAATGTTGATGGTACCTTCAAAATGTGCCTTTGCAAATTCTGCAACTCTTCTTGTATCCAACAGAACCGTATTACCTCCGTATTTTACGAGCTCATCTGTCGTTTCTAACTTATCAATTTCTCCTTCGTTAACTAAAGGCGGCCCCATTTTATTCAGTTTTTTCATCATTGCAAAATATTTAGGGGGATTAGACTGACCCGCTAACAAAGTTTTAATAAAGTTCTCCTTGTTTTCTTCCTCCAAAGCCCAATTGTTTAATTTCTCATATCCAACTGTAGACATCGGAACTGCTCCAAGCGTCTTACCGCAGGCACTTCCAGCTCCATGCGCTGGCCATACCTGCATAAAATCAGGCAGTTGTTTAAATATCTGTAAAGATTGGAACATTTGACTTGCACCACTATATGAAGAACCGGCTATTCCAGCGGATTTTTCCAATAAATCAGGCCTGCCAATTTCTCCTACAAAGACGAAGTCTCCTGAAAAAACACCCATCGGTTGTGCAGAACCTGCACCTTTATCCGTTAGAATAAATGAAATACTTTCAGGTGTATGCCCGGGGGTATGCATAACCTTAAATTCAACAAGCCCTACTTCGAATGTGTAGGTATCTTTAAGCAACATATAGTCGACACCTTCTACTTGATGGTATTTCCAACTTTCATCTCCCTCATCTGACACATAAACAGTTGCGTTGTAATTCTCAGCGATTTCCCTAGAGCCAGAGAGGAAATCAGCATGAATATGTGTTTCAGCTGAAGCTATAATTTTAAATCTCTTTTGCTTTGCTATTTTCAAATATGGATCGATACAACGTGCAGGATCAATTACAATAGCTTCTCCTGTACGTTCACAGCCTACCATGTAAGACATTTGAGCTAAGCTTTCATCGAAAAATGAACGAAAAAACATGTTTATACCTCCATAAAGTCATTTATAATACAACGAAATAAGTCCCAATAAGTAAATACTTATTAATAAAACAATACATATTGAGCAATATTATTTTTTAGCTTTACATTAAATTATTAAATTTTATCTACTGAATATTGATAAACCCTATAACTATATTGTAATAATTTTGAAGAACGGAAATTGACTCTATTAATGCAAAGGAAATTCTTCTACCTCCCCTGAGTTCTTTTCACCATCTCATTGACGGCGCTTTCATTTACTTTATTAAAGTTATTTTCATTCTTTTGAACTCCGTAAAAAATAACTCACCTTCCCCGAGAACTTTACTCCCTTCATTTTCTTGTTTTTAAGAATCAAAATATAACTAAATTTCAATTTATTTAATGATAGCAAACTATTAACGTTTTGAATAATTGTTTTATTTTATAGGGTATAAATAAAATTTTACTTGGCATAGAAGATATGTAAAAAACTAACATTAGGTAATTTATCGTGATACATAATGGAAAGGAATTAAGGAGTTTGAAAGTAATCGTAAAAAATTTTAATTAAAGAGAAGGTATAATTTAAAAAAGCTTTAGAGAGAATTTCTCCAAAGCGTATTTATTGGGTGTTTTGTATTAGGTTGTGAAAAGGCCAATATCTGAAAGGGTTGGAGTGATTTTACATAATAAGATAATATTTAATTTACAGCAGTGGACTCGATGCGAGACTACTGTTGGAAAAGCAAGCAGGTGAAACCCCGCGGTGAGCGGTTTGTGCTTATGTCCAGCTCCAACACCAAGACACTTGAGACATAAGCAGTTCGCTTCCATGCGGGAAATACATCTGCAACTAAAAGCCGTATTGCGACTCACGAATCTTCTCATATGTCTCCGCTAAGACAACAGTATCCTCTACCAATCGATTAATACGGAAAAATACATCATCATTGATAATTTCTTTTCGGTGGAAATCTTTCTCCTCAATGAATACATACGTTTGAACAATTTGTGCCTTCATGTAAGCCAAAATCGGTTTTAATTGGTTTTCCGCAATTAAGAAATGCCTTGCAGAACCAGCTGTCACAATCATGCTGACAACTTTGTCCATAAACGCATTTACAGGAAGTAAATCAAATACATTCTTCAACGTCGCTGGTATTGATGCTTGAAAAATAGGTGTTCCGATAATAATGGCATCTGCTTCCATGATTGTTTGCGCTACATATTTTGTGTCACCTTCATATTCTAAATAATTGCGGCCATCACTAAACTGAACGTCATATTCAGCTAAATCAATTAATGTCACTTCAATATCTGGATATTTTTCCTTAAGATATTTAAGCGTGTAGTTTATTGCCGTTCTTGTTTTCGACCCGACGTTTGAACCAGATAAACCGACTACCTTCATTTCCTATGCCCCCCTAGTTCTTTGCTGTATATTTCTTAATTGCTGGTAAAATTTCGGTACCGATCAATTCAATGTTTTTCTGTAAGCGATCAAAGGGAACGCCACCGAAATCGATTTGGGCAATATAACGCTGGTGACCAAATACCTCGTGCTGATAAAGAATTTTTTCTATAATTTCCTGTGGACTACCGATATTCATGACATTATGCGGATCTACGCCCTGAGCAAAGTGTTGCTTTGCAAAGCCTTGTCCGTTCGTCCGCTTCATCCCCTCATTGATGTGCGGATACATTTCTTTTAAAGCCTGCTGTGATGTTTCAGCTGCATAGAAAAAGCCAGCCGTGGCAACAGGTAGCTCAGACGAATTAAAGCCACTATCTTGCGCGGCCTCACGATAAGCATCAATCGTCCGTTTAAAAACACTAACTGGTCCACCCAAATGCGCCATGAACATGGGAACACCAGCATAACCCGCTTTAATTGCACTAGCAGGTGATCCACCGACAGCACGCCAAATCGGTAGTGAGCCATTTTGTGGACGCGGAAGCACCTTCGCATTTTTTAATGAGGCACGAAATTCTCCATTCCAATTTACAACTTCTTCTTCGTTAATTTTTCGCAGGAGATCAAATTTTTCCTCAAACAACTCTTCATAATCACGCACATTGTATCCTAATAAATCAAACAGTCCAATTCGCGAAGCTCGCCCAGCTACAATTTCCGCACGACCTCCTGAGATCAAATCAAGGGTCGCAAAATTTTCATACACACGAACTGGATCTGAGGTGCTAATGATCGTTGACGAGCTTGCGATTTTTATATTTTCTGTTGCCTGTGCAATTGCAGACAGAACAACAGCGTGGGCTTGCGTTGCAAAATATTCCTGATGACTCTCCCCTACACTAAAAAAATCGATACCAGCCTGATCAGCTAGCTTCGCATATTCAATCAGTTCATGAATGCGTTGTTTTGCTGAAATTCTTTCGCCTGTTAACGGATTTGGTAAGTGGTCACCTAGTGTATAAATGCCAAATTCCATTCCTTTGCTTGGATCTATTCTATATTTTTCCATTCGTTTTTTCACCATTCTTTCCATTACATGTTTACAATGCTATTATAGAACATATGAATCATTTAGATGAGTACGCACTTTTAGGTGGTATAGTATACAAAAAGATACTAAGGAGGAATTAGGATGGAAAAAGTACCAGAAGAATGCCGGGTCGAGGATGCGTTAGGTATTTTAGTCGGAAAATGGAAACCGGTAATTTTGTTACATTTAATGCAGAACGGCACGAAACGATTTAGTGAACTTAAACGTAGCTTACCCGGAATCACACAGAAGATGTTAACCAAACAATTGCGGGAACTAGAGGGTGAAGACATTGTTAGACGCGTGGTATACCCACAGGTTCCGCCTAAAGTAGAGTATTCTATTACTGAATACGGCATGGGCTTGGAACCAATTTTAGAAGCCATCCACGAATGGGGAACAAAACATACAGTCCATAAGATGGAGAAAAGAAAGCAAGCGAGTCTGTAAAAAAGGATGTTCAAAAAGGCACTACATGATAAACAAGGAATGAGCATAATTAAAAAGACTGTCAACCAGTTTTACTGATGACAGCCCGTTGTAATCTTAAAATTAATAAGGATCTGCTTCGTGGCTTTTCTTTACAGCATCCTTGGTTGCTTCATTTTCAGCCATCGAACCTTCACCATATTTCGATATGCCTGCATCACGGCCAGGGACCTTATTTTCGGTCTTATCTTCTTGCAATTGTTTCATTTTCTGTTCGATACCTTCCTTGACAAGGCGGCCATAGTCTTCATCGGCTTGGGAGAAGTGCCCAATCATTGCATCTTGAATTCGTTTGTCACATATCGCAAGCGCTCCAGAAAGGTTTTCAATCAATTCGTCACGCTCCCAATCTTCAAAGCTGCGATATGTATCTCCAGCTTGACCGTAATTGTTAGGACGATCAATAGGTGCACTCATTGCCGCTGCATTATATGTTGGACGGTGCTGTGCCGGTTCTTCTTCACTAACTTCTTGATAGCCGCCAATCATCGAAGGCTCATAGTTTATGTGTGGATTATCTGTAGATTCTCTCGGATCAGGGATATCCATTTGGCCACGATGCTGGTTTGAGCGAACGGTTGGTTTCGGTGCATTCACAGGTAATTTTAGATAGTTCGCACCTACTCGATAGCGCTGCGTATCAGAGTAAGAAAAAGTGCGCCCTTGCAGCATTTTGTCGTCAGAAAAATCCATTCCATCGACAAGCACACCTGTACCGAATGCGGCTTGCTCAATCTCTGCATGAAAATCCACTGGATTACGATCAAGGACCATACGACCTACTGGCAACCATGGGAATTTATCCTCTGGCCATAGTTTCGTATCATCGAGTGGATCAAAATCTAATTCAGGGTGATAATCATCCTCCATTATCTGTACAAACAGTTCCCATTCCGGATAATCCTCCCGCTCGATAGCTTCATATAAATCTTGTGTTGCATGACTCACGTTCTTTGCTTGAATAGAGCTCGCTTCTTCTTGTGTTAAGTTACGAATACCTGACTTTGGCTCCCAGTGGTACTTCACCAGTACTGCCTCGCCCTTGTCGTTAACCCACTTGTACGTATTCACACCAGAACCCTGCATGTGTCGGTATGTTGCGGGAATACCCCACGGCGAGAATAAAAATGTGATCATATGTGTAGCCTCAGGTGAACGGGATACAAAATCAAACATCCGCTGCGGATTTGGCACGTTCGAAACCGGATCAGCTTTAAACGCGTGAATCATATCAGGAAATTTCATCGCATCACGGATAAAGAAAATTTTGAGGTTATTACCAACCAGATCCCAGTTGCCATCTTCCGTATACATTTTTATCGCAAATCCGCGTGGGTCTCGGTCTGTTTCCGGCGAATCTTTTGATCCTGCCACCGTAGAGAATCGAACCATTAACGGTGTTTTCTTCCCAGCACCCGAAAATACTTTTGCGCGCGTATATTTCTCTACCGGTTCATCTCCTACTTTTCCATACGTTTCAAAATATCCAAATGCGCCAGATCCTCGTGCGTGAACGACACGCTCTGGTACCTCTTCCCGATCAAAATGGGAGATTTTTTCAATGAAGTGATAGTTCTCAAGTGTGGCTGGACCACGGTCCCCAATTGTACGGATGTTCTGGTTATCTGCCACAGGACGGCCCTGACGGGTAGTCAATGTCTCGCGTTTCACGTCTTGTTCGTTTGAAGCATTCTTATCTTTGTTCTCTGCCAAAATGAAATCCTCCCTAAAATTAGTTCCCCTTATCTTTCCTCTTATTGGAAAGCTTATACATTGACACTCCCACAGCGAAGACTAAATAAAAGTTAACTTCATTTTCAATATAAACTGCGACATAACAGCCACGTGATTTCCGCTGCGGGCAGTCGCTTTCCGCGGGCGGCTGGTGAGCCTCCTCGCAAAAAAGGATTGCTACCGCACTGCGGGGTCTCACCTATGCCTATCCTCCCGCAGGAGTCGACTGCCCTCCGCTCCAATCACTGAAGTGAAGAGATGAATGTTATGAATTTTAGGAGGAGCTCAACCCTAGTGAAGGAAATCCACGTAGACTCCTGCGGGAAAGCGAAGACGATGAGACCCCGCAGTGAGCGGTTTTTGCTCGCGAGGAGGCTCATCGCGAGCCCGCGGAAAGCGTAGTGGATTTCCGGAACGGTTGTTCAAGCACAAAACATGGCACTTACGTCGCATTTTATATCAACTACGTGTCTTTCAAATAATACACTAACCCTTTTAAATCCTAATAATAGACAAATTTTATAATTTCTTATCTTTAATCAAAAACAAGAAAGCAGGAGTATACTTGCTTTGTTGTTTTTGATTAAAGCATGTGTAAATCCTGAAATTCTTGGGCCATTTTTGTTTTCAGTTTCATTTTCAGTTCCTCTATCCGCATGATTTTCCTAACAGTTAACAATGATAGAAGGAAAATAATTATATACGGAAAAACATTAATTTCTTCGTCCCTGTAAATGATTTTTTCCATTAACGATTCCTCCCTCCTTTTAATGTTCCAATTTATTTTGTAATTTTCGAACCAAATCTTTGTATTTAATGAAAAACTCTTTTACTGGAAGAATTGCAAAATTAGATGTGACTTCCGGATTTGCTAATAAACATTCATCATATAGTAAACTAATATGCAATTCACTGCAGGGTTCTATTTTTCTTTGCGATAGTGAGTTCGTCAAATCCACATATAATTTTTGTCCCACTTCATCAACAGATCTTTCTAATGAAAAGCTTCCAGCAAAGCTGTTCCACCACACCTGAAACGTTTTATGTATTTCACTAAACTCTTTAAAACTGCAGGCATCAATCTCAAATAGACTTTGGTAGAATAAATCTTTTTCTTCATAAAATATTCTTACGTCGTTTACGTTGTCGTCAAATACTTTTTGTGAAACTTCATTCCATAATTCTTCATACTTTAATTCAAAGTCCTTTTTGAATGCGATTCTTTTTGAAAAGTATGGAAATCTTAGTTCATCTTCATTTGGATTTTGATTAAGAAAAATATTTTGTATGTAGATCAAAAAGTTCAAGGCAGAAGATTTATCTGTTTTCATCAATAATGAATTCCCCAATTTTTTCACTCCTCTATGATATATTCCTTTAAATCAATATTAACATAATATTTAAGTATCCTTTTCGTTAATCTCAAATTTCTAAATTAATAAAAGCTAAAGCAAAAAACACGTGAATTCCAATAGGATTCACGTGTGAAACTTGCACTTCAAAGGCATACCTTTAATCAGCTCTGTGCATTCATATAGGAAATTGATTGTTTAAATTTAGTAACCCGAAAATTCTTCTATCCGTATGTTTTTTTCATCAACCTCTATTTCAATGAGCATTTGACGCATATCTTTGACCATCCCAGGGGGACCGCACAGATAATAAATTGGCTTGTTAATATCCGATACATTTCGCTTGAGCATGTCCGCGTCAATTAAACCACTTTCCCCACTCCATTCATTGGAATCGGTATTAGTCATCATGGGTATAAACGTAAAATTGGTGTTCTTATCCGCAAAACCATTTAAATCGTCCATGAACGCTGAATCTTGAGGTGTTTCGTTCGAATACAATAGAGTGAGCTTATGAGGTAGCTTTTCATGTGTTGCCTGAGCAATGATGCTCCGTACCGGCGTGATGCCAATACCCCCAATTATAAATACAGCTGGCGTCGCTACATTTTCGTGTAAGGTAAATTCGCCACGAGGCTCATCGAATTTTACCTCTGTACCAACTGTGAAATCTTCTATCCACTGCTTGAAAGTCGAATCGGATATACGGGTTGCAGTCATAATCCCTACTTCAAATGGAGCGGATGCCATAGAAAAAGCACGCTCTTTAACATCTTCATCGGTAACTTTCGGTTTGTTCAGTGTCATATCGCAATATTGCCCAGCCTTATATGTAAATTCCTCTGGTTTTTCCCAGTAGAAGGCCATTGTGTCATTCGCAATTTCTTCTTTTTTCAGTAACTTTGCTTTGTATTTTGGCTCCATTTTCTCGTGAATTCCTTTCCAATCGCAAAAAAAGTATCTATCTGTCAAGCATGAATAGTTGTTACTTAACGCTTCTTTTGATATTCTTTACAACCCTATCTTCTAATATGCATCCAGATCTCACGTGTAGACTATGGTAGTTACCTTCTAAAATGATAGGAACCCATATATGACATAGAATTCTCTACTATAGTCTATGCAAGAAATAGAGCGAATAGAACCTATTAATCATAACTTATTTTACTTGTAATTCTTGTCACTCTCTTTTAAACAGGCTGTAACCGCACACATCGAAATGCCGTGGTAAGATTAGCTTGTCAATTATTAAAGGGGGACTACATAGATGAAAAAGTTAGTATCTTTATTTGTAGGTTTACTATTTGTAGGTATTTTTGCAACATCCGTGTCTGCAGCTGAATATGAAGTGAAAAAGGGAGACACTCTTTGGGATATAGCAATCAATCATCATACAAACGTGGAAGAGTTGATGGATATAAATGGATTAGAATCCTTTTTAATATCTCCGAAACAGGTGTTGAAAATTAATGAAAATAAAATAGATTATTACATTGTTAAAAAGGGAGATACACTGAGCCAAATCTGCAAAAATCATAGTGTTGGCGTAACGGTCGCGAGCCTAAAAGCTTGGAATGAACTTCCTTCTGATTTGATTATCACCGGACAACGGTTGATCATAAATGGGCCGGAACCTGCCCAACAGCAAGCAACAAAACAAGAGACACAAGAGACACAAGAGACACAAGAGACAGAAGATACTAGCACAACCGCTCATGTCACTGAAACTGAGCCAGATGAAGTGAAAGCAAGCAAAAATGTAAGTAAAACGGAAGAGGAAGAGAAAGTAGAAGGAAGAACATTTTCTGTTGAAGCAACTGCTTACACAGCATATTGTGCAGGATGTTCAGGGATAACGTCAACAGGTGTAAATTTGATAGAGAACCCCAATGCGAAAGTTATTGCCGTTGACCCGAACGTAATACCTCTTGGTACAAAGGTCCATGTAGAAGGCTATGGTTATGCCATTGCGGCGGATACCGGTGGTGCTATCAATGGACACAAAATAGATGTCCATTTAGCGACTAAGGGGCAAGCGTACAACTGGGGTAGAAGAATGGTGGAAGTTACTATTGTAAATTAGTTACTTATAAAGGTAATTGGTTAAATTCATATTTTGTTCTATAGAAAAGTGGCCTCGACATGTATTAAAAATAATTAAGCTATAACTGAAGTTCAGTTATAGCTTTTATTGTGACAAAATGATTAAAAGATAGTTACCCGCCCAAAAAAGCATGGGTAATAGTTCTATAGGGTTTGTTCTATTGTTTATATAAATTCAGACCTAACCTAAAAAGCAAAATTAAGAAACTGATAGTTATTAAAGCTCCGATTGTATCCCAATCTATTTCTTCATTTCGAATTAAACTCACAACCATAATTCCTACAGATGCTCCAGCAATACAAGAAAGGAACGTTTTCAATCTGTTAATCAACTTATCTCCCCTTCCTATATAAGGACAACTACACGATTATTTCATCTTAAAAATGGAATTTATAAGAGGTTTAACCATTCCTTAGCATTTTCTTGTTTAACTATCCTACAATTAATTTAAGAAAAATCCTTCATAAACTCTATATTTTATTTTAACATAGGCAGTTTTCTAAAAGATTGTTGTTTGTGACACAAAAAATATAAAATGCGACATAACTAAAAATCATGTTCGGTGCCCTGCTGACCGTTCTGGAAATCCACTTCGCTTTCCGCGGGCTCGCGATGAGCCTCCTCGATCGCAAAGGCCGCTCTCTGTGGGGTCTCATCGTCTTCGCTTTCTAAGCAGGAGTCTCCGTGGATTTCCTTCACTCAGTAGTAACTATTGATTAGAGCATGAACTTCCTCTATTATGGCAGTTGATTGGAGCGGAGGGCAGTTGACTCCTGCTTAGAACAGCACGAGGCTAAAGCCGTGCCCTAAGGTGCGCAACTGTCCGCAGTGGAAATCAACCAGCCCTTACGCCGCATTTTTTATCAACTTCAGTGGTATGAGCACAACAAACTATACGAAAACAGCCTTAACATAAAATTACAATTGCCCTTTCCAAAATAAACATAAACACATCAAATAACACACTGGTTGGTATTACCTGACGATTTTTAGTTTAATCTTATTTTTTTGTATATTTTTAGGTTTTAGTCCAATCGGTAAACTCAAACTAGGGAAACCAACTGATAAACCTGAGTTTAGAACAATATCATGGTTAACCATGTTGTTTAGTGCTGGTATGGGGATTGGCTTAGTTTTTTATGGTTCATCTGAACCAATTTCACATTACCTAGCTCCACCTACTGCTGATCCTGAAACGAAAGCTGCTTTGGCTGAAGCAATGAGATCAACTTTTTTGCATTACGGATTTCATCCCTGGGCTGTATACGGTATTGTAGCACTCGCGTTAGCTTATTCACAATTTAGAAAAGGTGAAGTTGGTTTAATATCTAAAACATTACGACCTATTTTAGGAGATAAAGTAGATGGCCCTATAGGTAATGTTGTTGATGTGTTATCAGTATTCGCAACAATTATTGGAGTGGCTGTTTCTTTAGGGGTAGGAGCAATGCAAATTAATGGAGGTTTGAACTACCTCTTTGGAATCCCTAACAATCAGCTGGTCCAAGGCATAATCATCGCCATTGTTACTGTGTTGTTTTTATATAGTGCATGGAGTGGATTAAGTAAAGGTATTCAGTATTTAAGTAATTTAAATATGATATTAGCAGGTCTATTGTTTGTTGCTGTTTTAATTCTAGGGCCAACTTTATTTATTCTCAATATGATGACAAGTGCGACTGGTAGTTATTTAAATACATTATTAGCTAACAGTTTAGATGTAGCTCCATTAAATGAGCAAAAACATGAGTGGCTGCAGTCTTGGACTATATATTATTGGGGTTGGTGGATGAGTTGGAGTCCATTTGTAGGTATATTTATTGCAAGGATTTCACGAGGTCGATCAATCCGAGAATTTATTTTTGCGGTATTACTCGTTCCAACCTTTGTAAGTATATTTTGGTTTAGTGCATTTGGTCTAACAGGAGTGGAAGTGGGACAAAATGTACCAAAGATTTTTGAAATGCCACCTGAAACCCAGTTGTTTGGTATATTCAATGAACTACCTATGAGTGTCATTTTATCTATTATTACTTTGGCACTTATATCATCTTTTTTTATTACATCAGCCGATTCTGCAACATTTGTTTTAGGTATGCAGACTGCTTATGGAACTCTACGTCCTGCGGGTTTTGTAAAAGTCGTATGGGGATTATCGTTATCAGCAATCGCATATATATTACTTTTAGCTGGTGGAGAAACCGGCTTAAATGCATTACAATCTGCAGCAATAATATCAGCATTGCCATTTAGTGTGGTCGTAATATTAATGGCTATAGCCTTCTACAAAGATGCCAATCAGGAAAGAAAGTACTTAGGTTATACACTTACACCGAATAAGAAAAGAATGAAAGAATATATTGAAAAAATGGATGACCGGGATAAAAGAAGCTAGTAATTACAATCATGAACCGTAGAGATTATTTGCTCTACGGTTTATCTACATGATTAACTAAATAAAGTCGTACAAAATAACACCTCCGTATTAGTTACTTGCTTTCACTAATACGGAGGTGTCTTATAAGCTTATAAGTATTATCCATTCTTCACTACAGAAGCATCATATATAGATTCAACCGCTTCTTTCAAGGCAGCATTAAATTCTTCATCAGACTGACTTGCATTTAAATTTTCACTTAATGCCCTGGAGAAGCTTGCAATTAACTCATCGTTCTCTTTTAGTTTCGAGTTTGCTTCATCTCTGGAATAGCCACCTGATAAAGCCACTACACGAACAACCTGAGGATGTTCAATGAGTTCTTTATATTGATTGGCCACCGTAGGAATGCTTAGCTTCAGCATTACAAGTTCATTCTCTTTTAATTCATCTAGATGTTTTTTAATTTCCTGCTTTAATAATTCCTCTGATTTTTCTTTATCGATGCTATGAATATCAACTTCCGGTTCAATGATTGGGATCAGCCCTGCATCAATAATTTTTTTACCAATCTCAAATTGTTGATCAACCACTTCTTTAATTCCATCTTGTTTTGCTTCTTTAATCACCGAGCGCATTTTTGTACCGAATATACCGCGCTGGTTTGCTCTTTCCAGCTTTTCATCAAGATCATCAATTGGCTTCATTTTCTGCACACCATTGGAAAGATCGGCAAGCCCTTTATCTACTTTAAGAAATGGTGCAATTCCTTTTTCTTCAGCTAAATAATCTCCGGTATATTTACCCTCGATTTTACGATCCATCGTTTGCTCAAATAAAATGGCACCGAGAATATATTCCGAGTTAAATGATGGAGCAGTAATAATACGAGTTCTCATCTCATGCACAAGATCAAACATTTCTTCCTCGTTAGAATATTCGTTTTCAGATACTCCATATGCTGCGAGTGCCTTTGGAGTACTTCCACCACTTTGGTCAAGGGCTGCGATAAACCCTTTCCCTTCCCTAATTTTATCCAAATGTTTTTCCTGCATTACTTTCACTCCTTCTAAGTAGTTATACTTCATTACAACAATTATGAACGATATATGTTCATTCTAACACGCTAGAGTAAATATATTTAATGAAGCGAATCAGGATTCCTCTGCAATATTTTAAGTGACGGTCCCGTAAAGAACGCTATCCCTTTTCCTTCCGCATCTGTCGCTTTTCCTTCAAAGATATTACTCCAATTAAGCCAATGATGGAAAAGACGACTGGAGTTATAAAACCAAAGTAATAACCTTCACTTATACTACCCGACACAACTTGAAAATGATCCAATATTTTTCCGAAAATACTTGGGAGTAATATGGCACTTAGAAAACCACCCGTATTTGCAAACCCAGAGACAATGCCTGCTTCTTTTATAGGAAACGATTGACGGACAGCAGAAAATGTTAAGGCATTCGCCCCATACGCAAGACCAATAATAAAGAAAAGGACTGTTAACAAGAGAAACGGCGGATTTCCATTAAATAAAAGAAAGACTGACCAACTTAATAGTAAAATAATGTGTACAACAACATAAGGTTTTTTAATTGTTTTTAACCGACTGGAAATTAAGCTAGCTAAAGGAGCTCCAATAAGTGCCCCAACAAGCCCTAGCATAATAAGCTGACTCGCAGCCGAGCGCGTCATTCCATATACATTCATTCCGTAGGGCACTCCCCACGAGCTGATAAATCCAACATACGTTCCGACAATCCCAAAGTGACAAAAGAACAAAGCCCATGCCTGCCGTTTTGAAAATATTCTCCGTAGTAAAACCAAAGTTTTTTCACGTTGTATTTCATTTTTTATAAATACTGGTTGCTTCGTTTTTCGTAAGAGGATAATGTAAAGGAAAATACCACATAAACATAGCAGCAGTCCCGCTAAAAAAAATGCTGATCGCCAACCGAGGATGTCAATTAATAAGGAAAAAGGAGCTGTTGCTAAAAGGTAACCAAGACTCCCCATCATCGCAGCTACGCCAATTAAACGAGTGAATTCCTTGGCATTAAACCATTGGCCCAGGATTAATACCATATTGACCCAAATAGTCGCATCCCCCACACCCGTCAAAATTCTAGCAAAAAATAATGCAAACTCATCTGTACTGAGACTGTAAATAATCGTACCAATACCTGTAAGGAGTGCACCACTAATCAGAAAAAAGTTTGGCCCATAACGATCAGCCAAGATGCCCATTGGGATTTGCAAAGACGTGTATACAAAAAATTGGATACTTGTTAGTAAACCAATCGTTGTAGCTGTTACATTGAAATCCAACATAATCTGTTCCGTGATCAACCCAGGTGCAGTTCGTTGGCTCGACATTAATAAATAAGTGAATAATACCGCAGCGAAGACAACCCACCTAAATCGGCTATTTTGATTCTCCAATAATACCTACCCCTATAATACATTTACTTATATATATGAATATTAGGAGCGGCAGGAACCAATATTTATCAAGAGGTTTGTTTGCACTACCCGTTTTGTGTTAGATCGGAATCCTTCATTATCGCAAAGAAGCTCGTCTTTTTCTATTTTCTCTTCTAGCTGGAGCTGTTGCATATAGTTGCTTTTCTTCTTCCGTTTGCGGTGACACTTTTGGAACAGGAATTGGCTTACCTTCCTTGTTTACGGCTACCATTGTCAGAAATGATTCCGTTGTTAATGTTTCTTTATTGTTGATTAAGTCATGCGCGGTAACTTTCACATAAACCTCCATCGAACTTGTTCCTGTATAGGTTACATATGCTTCTAATGTTAAGGAATCTCCTACTTTAGCAGAAGAGAGAAAATCTACTGAATCAATGGATGCGGTAACGACCGCACTACTTGCGTGCTTCATTGCTGTTAAAGCAGCAATTTCATCGATATATGCTAATACTTTTCCGCCAAAGATAGTGTCTAAATGATTCGTATCTGGTGGTAATACCAAACGTGTTTGAATTGTCTTTGTGATAGGTACAATTAGTTCTTTCATTAAAAATCCTCCTTAAAATAAAAAAACATCTTCTACAATTAGAAGACGATAATGGCGCTACGCAAATAAACTTTCATTAGCATGAAATTTATATAGCGCAAACATCCTCCTATCTCCCGTAGGATAAAAATGTACTTCTTTATGGCAGGTCTCCTGGCTTGGAGTCATCAAATCCATTTTCCTTCCCATTTCTTTCTGAAACAGTGGTTTAAAATGGATTCTTCTCCACACAGTGGCGGGACCGCGTTGGATTTTAACCAACTTCCCTTTTCAACTTTTCTCAAAGTCACCATAAAGCTAACTATTAAATTCTATTTATTATATCATGAAGTGAGTTCATTTACGCTTAGTATGTTCTATGTATCTTTCCCGAGTTAAAAAGCTACTGTTATAGCTAATAGCAAAAAAAAGCAAAGAGACAATACCCTCCTTGCTTTTTAAAACTTTTTAACTTATTCCACAGAAAAAATATACGAATATATTGGTTGATTCCCGTTATGGACCTCAACCTCCACATCTTCATATGTATCTTCTACATAGTTGACAAGCTTTTCCACTTCTTCATCACTTACATCTTCCCCTTGCAAGATTGTAAGGATTTCATCATTTTCTGTAATCATACTTTCTAACAATTGCTTCACTGTCTCTAATTTATCTTGATGAGTTGCTTTGATTTTACCATCTGAAATTCCCATAAAATTGCCATTTTCAATTGTTATTCCATCTAGTTGAGTGTCACGAACCGCGTAAGTAACTTGTCCAGTCTTAACTTGTCCACATGCTTTACTCATTGCCTCTTTGTTTTCATTTATCCCATTGTCCGGATGAAAAGCCAGAATAGCGCTTATGCCTTGTGGGATTGTTTTAGAAAGGACCACAGCCACATTAACTTCTGCTAGCTTTGCTGCCTGTTCAGCGGCCATCACGATATTTTTATTATTAGGTAAAATAAGAACGTTTTCTGCGTTTGCTTTACTAATAGCGTCCGTAATATCCTGTGTACTTGGGTTCATTGTTTGACCACCTTCAATAACAATGGTAGCACCTAAACTCTCAAGTAAATCCTTCAGTCCTTTGCCCATGGCAACTGTCACAATAGCATATGGAACTTTTTCTTTTGGTATCTCTTTTTTGTCACCTACAATAGCAGTATGTTGTTCACGCATATTTTCTATTTTCATATTAATAAGGCTACCGAAGCGCTGACCTAATGTCATAGCTTCACCAGGATATTCAGCATGAACATGTACTTTTACCACATCTTCATCTGAAACGACTAATAATGAATCGCCAAGTTCACTCAGTTCATTACGAAATTTTTCTTCATTGTACGGGTTTTCTTTTATTTTTTCTTCATCAAATTTAACCATAAATTCTGTACAATAGCCAAATTCAATTTCACTTGTATCCATAAAATCCTGGGCAATTTTATGGTGTTCAGCGTTCACCATTTCTTCCATTTCCACTTCGGATGTAACGCCTTCAGGCAATTCTTCACCTTTCAGTGCAGCTAAGAATCCTTCGTAAATGGTAACAAGCCCTTGCCCACCTGAATCCACTACACCTACCTCTTTTAAAACAGGTAGAAGACTAGGGGTACGTTTGAGTGAGGCTTTTGCTTCACGTAATACTTTTTCCATTAAAACGATTACATCATTTTCATTCTTTGCTTCTTTAACCGCTACTTTTGCAGAATCTTTTACCACCGTCAAAATTGTACCTTCAACCGGTTTCATCACTGCCTTATACGCAGTAGAAACTCCCATGTCAAAGGCTTTAGCCAGATCCTTTGTAGTTAATTCAGTTTTTTTGTCCATTCCTTTTGCAAAGCCTCGGAATATTTGGGATAAAATTACACCCGAGTTACCTCTAGCTCCCATTAATAGGCCCTTTGAAAAAGCTAGAGCCACTTCCGATATATTGGAACTATCCATTTTTTTAACTTCACTCGCTCCTGAAGTCATCGATAGGTTCATGTTTGTACCTGTATCTCCGTCTGGAACTGGAAATACATTAAGAGCGTCAATTTTCTTGGCATTGTTTGTTAAATGTTGCGCTCCAAAGCGGACCATTTGTGTAAAGACTATGCCGTCTAACGTTCGTACTGTCACTATACTTCCTCCTCTTTCACTACAAATAAACAAAGGATCAATCTTTTTCTACACGTACACCTTGAATATAAATATTGACTGAGTCTATGGACAGTCCTAATGATTTATTCAATGTATATTTAACCTGTGATTGAACGTTGTGCGCTACTTCGGATATTTTTGTACCATAGCTCACAATAATATACATATCAATATGAAGATGATCCTCTTCTTGACGAACTAACACGCCACGTGCAAAGTTTTCTTTACGTAAAATTTCAGAAATTCCATCTTTAATTTGATTTTTAGAGGCCATTCCTACAATTCCGTAACATTCAACAGCTGCACCACCGGCAATTGTTGCAATAACATCAGTTGTAATTGTTACTTGGCCATCAGTTGTATTAAGTTCAATGGACATAGTTATCCTCCTTTAATACCCATTATTGATAAGGATATTCTACTATAAACATGCAGTTTTTTAAAGCACTGTTGCTTAATGCACATAGCTCCTTTTAAGGATGTATGAAATCCTTTGTTCTGTCAAGCTATTTTTCTTGATAAATTATCATAGATTCGTTGCGTTATTGGTGCGGTTATGATAAATTATATAAGTAGTAAAATGTCACATGTATGAGTAGGAGTGATTTAACATGGCTAGAAAATGTGTTATAACTGGACGTAAGACTCGCAGTGGAAACAAACGTTCCCACGCTATGAACTATAGCAAGCGAACTTGGAAAGCTAATGTACAAAAAGTACGTATTATGGTAGACGGCAAACCTAAAAAAGTTTATGTTTCTGCTCGCGCACTTAAGTCAGGTAAAGTAGAGCGCGTATAATATACCTTTTACATTAGTAAATGTTTAAAAAGCACCCATACAATTTGGGTGCTTTTTTACTGTGGAGGGTATCGATGAACTTTCGACGGACAGTGCAAATGGCCTGTTTTATCAAAATTAGCGGAACCTGTGTCCGGAAAGCCTCCGCTTTTCTCTGTCTAGCTGCGCGGGCTAGCGGCGAGCAGAGAGGCCACTGAAAAAGTGGTGGATTTTAAAATTTTATCTATTCACCATAATTTAGCATCTCGAATATACGGAGACTCCTCGAAAAAGAAAAGCACTTTTTCTTCGTGCGATGCCTTTTCAGGGAAGCCTTCCTTATCCTGCGGGAAGTAAGAGATCGGCGAGCCCCCGCAGGACGGCAGTCCGAGGAGGCTCGACACTCGCCCTAAGGTGCGCGTAGTATATTCGAAGATGCGATGGTAGATCCACCTATTTTGTATTATATTTAACTTTTTCAGTGACCTCGCTAGCAGATAGTTGGTTCTGTTGAACGTACGGAAAGTTCGCCGTACTTTTCACAGACCTATCTATCTGTACGCCGCTGACCAGTCGCCTCCGCTTTTCTTAACTTGTCTAGTAAAAAAATAAGCTTTTGTCATTGTTTTGACAAAAGCTAAGTAATAATTATTTATCTTTCTTAAACATGCCTATCACTACTCTGACACATCCACCGATAAATCTTGGGAGCTTAATAGTATAAAATTTCATGAGTTCCCCCTCCTCCATTGACAAACACAGCTTAAATTGGAATCGTCTAGTCCTATCCATCACGACTCTTTATAAGTAATAATATGCCTTCATTGAAAGAAAAAGTACCATTATTTAAAAGAAGCTTATTTGAAATGCAGCGAGTTGACCCTAAAAACAAATGATAATTCTCGAGTGGATAATAAAATCCTTGTAGTGTTAGGCCTTTAACATTACCTGAAAATGGAACAAAAGATATATTCGGAAACTTTTCCTCGGAACTAATTTCATAAGAACCTGGAGCAACTATTTCTATACAATTCGATTTATCTATTATTATCCCGGAACATTTTCGCTCCAGTAATGTGTATAACAGTTGAATATTAATAAGCTCATGATCCAATCTACCACCAGTTACTCCAAAAAAGTAAATCCTACCACCGTTTAGTTCTAATGCCTTTTCTATGGCTATTTCAATATCTGTTTCATTTTTTTCTGCTGGAAATTTGGTAAAAGACTTTGAACCTCTTTCTATTGTTATTTCTTCTTGCTGACTAATAGAATCAAAGTCTCCAAGCGCATAATCAAGTTGAAGGCCATTATTTAGTATTATTAGTGAGCCACGATCCGCACCAATCCATATATCGATTATATCTCGATAGTAATCTAAATCAGGTATTAATTCATCTGGCCCATTCGCTACAATGCCTATTGTTTTCATGGCCTTACTCCGGTGATTCAGTTGCTTGAATAATAGCTTCTATTGCTTGCTTTCGATCGGATTTATTATAAACAGCACTTCCCGCAACTAGAACATCTGCACCTGCTTCGACACATGTCTTAGCAGTTTCTATATTTACTCCACCATCAATTTCAATTTCAAAAGACAAACCAAGTTCCGCGCGCCACTCATCAATTTGTTTAATTTTAGGAACAACACTAGAAATAAAAGATTGCCCCCCAAAACCTGGGTTTACAGTCATTAACAATACCAAATCAACATCAGGTAGTACCTCTTTGATCATATGTGCTGGTGTACCAGGGTTAATAACAACCCCTGCTTTCACATTATAACTTTTAATTAGCTGGATTGTTCGATGCAGATGCGGGCAAGCCTCTTGGTGTACCGTAATGATCGATGCACCTGCCTCTGCGAATTCCTTTATATAAGCGTCCGGGTTTTCAATCATCAAATGTACATCTAATGGTAAATTCGTAATTGGTTTTATTGCCTGAACAATTAACGGACCGATTGTAATGTTTGGAACAAAATGTCCGTCCATAACATCAACATGAATATAATCAGCTCCACCTTTTTCAACATCTTGAATCTCTTGACCAAGTATCGAAAAATCGGCTGAAAGTATAGAAGGGGCTATTTTAGTCATACTAATACCTCGGCTTTCTGGATTTAATTTCTTCGTGAAAAGTTAGATAGTGATCATATCGAAATTGCGAAATCTCTCCTTGCTCAACTGCTTCCTTGACCGCACATTTTGGTTCTTTGTCGTGCATACACCCTCGAAATTTACATGCTCCACTTCTTTCACGTATCTCTGGAAAACAATCACCTAAATTTTCCAATTCAATTTCATTAAATTCTAATGCACTAAATCCAGGAGTGTCCGCAACTAAACCACCAAATAATTGAACTAGCTCAACATGGCGTGTTGTATGCTTTCCACGTCCAAGACTCTTTGAAATATCATCTGTTTTAATTTGGAGTTCTGGCTTAAGTGCATTTAATAACGATGATTTTCCAACGCCTGACTGTCCTGCAATGACAGAAACACCATCATTAAAATAAGATTCAATCCCTTTTATTTCAAAAGGTTCTTTAGAGGATACTTGTTCAACCTTGTATCCAATGCTTTGATATGCTTTTGCATAGTTATCTACATTTACTTTCTCTTTCTCTGGTAGAACATCTATTTTAGAAATAATAATAACAGGTTCAATATACTTGGATTCAATTAAGACAAGAAATCGATCTAATAATAATGAACTAAACGATGGCTCTACTGCAGAACTTATAATGAAAGCACGGTCAACATTAGCAATAGGCGGACGTATTAATTCATTCTTTCTTGGTTTTATGTTAATCAGATACCCTTCCATACCGTCCCTTTTATCAAAATCAACAAAATCACCAACAAGAGGGGTTATTTTTTTATTTCGAAACAAGCCTCTTCCCCTGCATTGGTAGATACCATCAACAGATTGTACATAGTAGAATCCACTTATCGCCTTTATAATTCTGCCTTCTGCCATTTATTCACCCTCTTCATACGATACTGTTTTATTTATTACAACCTCATCATCGCGGAGTACTTTATATTCCGCGGTCTGGTTTGGTGCAATTGTTAATGTAATTTCATATTTCTTATCCTCTGTGATGGTTTCCTCTAGATAAACCTCAGAAATAGAACGATCTGCATCTTCTACATAAATCTTAACGGTTTGCTCAACTGGTTCATCAGGTGCGTCTGGATTATCTGGGTCATTTGTTGTTGGTTCACCATCATCCGCTTGTTGTTCACCGTCATCCGGTGGTTGCTCACCGTTATCTGGTGGTTGCTCACCATCATCTGGTGGTTGACTAGGATTGTAAGGCACCGTAAACGTAACTGTCTCTGACACTGGTGGCTTTTCTTCTGGTCCTACAGAAACATAAATAGTTACTGCCTCTTCTTCTTGTAATTCTGTTCCCGATTCAGGTTCCTGGCGAATCACTTCTCCCGCCGGTGTACTATCTGAATATTCCTCAACCGTGTTGGCAACAAGATTTTGTTCTTCCAGGTAGCCAATTGCTTCTTCCGTTGTCATGCCCTGCAAGTTATTTAAACTTATTAGTTCCGGTCCACTACTGTACTCTAGGATCACAGTTGTTTCACTTGGAACTACATCTGAATCAGGAGAAGGCTGGATTTGCGTTATAATTTCACCGGGAGCCTGATCTGAAGTTACATCATAACCAATTACCTTAAATCCCTTATCCTCTAAAAGTTGCCTAGTCTGACTATAATCCTTACCAACATAATCTGAAAATGTAACTGTCTCTTTACCTTGACTAACAACAAGTGTTACAGGTGATTCTTCCTTTACGACACTACCTGAAGACGGAGTAGTACTTATCACATCTCCTTCTTTTACCTCCTCGGAGAAAGCCATTTCCTTTTCTGTTTTCAGATTTAACAGGCTTAATTCATCTACCGCCTCTTCATATTCCATCCCATTTACATCTGGAATCGAGACATCATCGGGTTGCATGAGTTTTGGTACAATAAACAATGCAGCAACTCCGGAAGCTAACAATATGAACAGTATAATAGTGATCCATAATACTTTCTTCTTTTTGCTTTTATTTTTTTCACTTTTAATCTTTTTGTTTTTCTTCTTTTCTTTTTTCTTTCCATTTGGTTCTTCTTCATCATTTGCCACAAACGATTTTGTAGCGCCGTCCGATTGGTGAACAATCGTATTTTGATTCGTATCACCATGTAGTTGATTATCTGTAATTATTGGTATTGCCTTTGTTTCTTCGCCTACTCCTACTGCTGGAACAAATTTATCCTCATTTAAATTTTCTGGATTCAAAGCAGTAGATAGTGAATCCTCCAGATCATATACCGTTTCAAAACGGTTAAAGGGATCTTTTGCGGTAGCTTTTAGAACAATGTTTTCTACACTTTGGGGAACTTCTTGATTAAACCTTCTTACGGATGGCGTATCTGTTTGCAAATGCTTCAATGCAATAGAAACCGGTGATTGTCCTGAAAAAGGTAGACGAGCAGTTAAAAGTTCAAACAATACGATTCCAAGTGAATAAATGTCTGACTTCTTTGTTGCCATCCCACCTCGTGCTTGTTCAGGTGATAAGTAATGTACAGATCCAAGTATCGAGTTTGTTTGGGTTAATGCAGTGGCGCTTAGCGCAACCGCAATACCAAAGTCCGTTACTTTTACTTGTCCAAACGAATCAATTAAAATGTTTTGAGGTTTTATATCCCTATGTACGATATTATTCGCATGCGCGTGACCGATTGCTGAACTTACTTGCTTCATTATATCTAAAGCTTCCTCAACATTAATGGGGCCATACTTTTGTATATATTCTTTTAATGTCAACCCGTCCACATATTCCATAACCATATATAAAATATGATCCTCTTCGCCAACATCAAAAATATTTACGATATTTGGGTGAGATAAGCTTGTGGCTGATTGTGCTTCACGATCAAAACGGGCTATAAATTCATCATCATTCGCGTATTCTAACCGGAGGACCTTTATCGCGACATCACGCTCTAAAATAATATCTCTTGCTAAATATACATTGGCCATTCCTCCGCCGCCAATAGTATCTTTAATATTATAGCGCTCATTCAAAAGGCGACCGTTTAACACGTAGGTTCACCTTCCTTCGTATCTGATTCATGATGTACGATAACGAGAGAAATATTATCTTCGCCTCCACGTTCATTAGCTAATGCAATAAAATCTTGCGCCGTTTCTTCTATCGATTTATCATTTTCTAAGAAGGATTGTAATTCACTAGTAGAGACTTTATCAGATAAGCCATCTGAACAAAGCAAAATCATGTTGCCTAACTCCCATGATATGGTTCGAATATCTGGATGAATAACTTCTTCCGTTCCCAATGCCTTTAATATTACGTTTTTACGGGGGTGATGTTCAGCATCTTCATGTGTTATCTGCCCAGACCTAACAAGCTCGTTAACCAAAGAGTGGTCCTCAGTAATTTGACTAAAGCCTTTTTCATTTATCATATAGCATCTACTATCACCAACATGAGCGATGGTAATAAAATCCGGTGTACAAATAGTCATTACGACAGTAGTTCCCATACCCTGGCATTCTTTTTGGCTAATAGACTTTTCATAAATTTTAGTATTTACTTTGTGAATAATTGACTTTAGCCATTGTTCCGCTTCTTCAGGATTAGTAACCTCATCCGTTTCAAGCCATTCTTTTTCAATAATAGATAAGGCCATTTGACTTGCTACATCCCCGGCTTGATGACCGCCCATACCATCTGCAATGAGAGATAAATACTGGTTTGCGTTATTTATAAATAAGCCTCCAGCATCCTCATTATGATTTCTAACACGACCTTGATCAGTACTAAATTGCCCTTTCATCCTATCGCCCCTTTAGAAAAGCAAAAGACACTTGTCCATTTATGCTTTACATCCGTTAATCAGATAAAACTTCCTGTTTCTATTATTACATGAAAGCTTATAAATAATGAAGCACTACAACTACTTTTTTACAAATCGAGTTAGAAAAAATCCATCTGTATGGTGTGTATGAGGAAACAATTGTAACCCTTCGTCCGAAATACCAACACCAGTTGCTAAAAATGATGGTAGGTCATCAAAAAATGTCTGGTCTATTCTATATTCTGGATGGCTTTCTAAGAAACTATTTACCACTTGATTATTTTCTACTTTATCAACTGTACATGTTGTATACATTAAATAACCACTTTCCTTCAGAAGGGGTGCGACTTCATTTAAAATGTCAAATTGAATTTGTGCTAAATTATCAATATCTGATTCTTGTTTCGTATACTTTATTTCTGGTTTACCCCGAATGACTCCAAGCCCCGAACATGGAGCATCAACTAGAATACGATCAAAGCTTTCATCTTTATGTACATCCTGTAATTTTCTAGCGTCTGCTTGTTTTGCATCGATAATTGTTAGATTTAACGTTTTTGCTTTATCGTTAATTGACCTTGCTTTTTTGGCATGTAGATCATATGCATGTATTTTTCCTTGATCGTTCATTTTTTCAGCAATATGTGTAACTTTCCCTCCTGGTGCACTACAAGCATCCAATACTACCATATCACTTTTAGGGTCAAGCATTTCTGCAACCAACATCGAACTTTGATCTTGAACGGTTACATATCCTTCTTTAAATAACGTTGTCTTTAAAATATTACCTTTGTTTACAACTATTCCTTGGCTTGAGAACATTGATTCTTCAACTTCAAAGTTCAGTTCTTCCAAACGTCTCATTGCCTCTTCACGGCTTATCTTCATGGGCTGTATACGAACAGAAGTACCTTTTCGTTCTAAATTGGCTTCACACATTTGTTTCGTTATGTCTATACCATACATGTCTATCCAACGCTCCACAAGCCATTCTGGATGACTGGTTTCAATTGATATCTTTGTTGAAGGTCTGTCAATTGTAGATGTATCTGGATAGCCATTCCGTTGAATATTACGCAGGACTCCATTTACTAGGGCCGCGATCCCTTTATGGCCCCTTTGTTTCGCAATTTCCACCGCTTCATGTATGATTGCATGATCTGGTACTTTGTCTAAGAAAGCCATTTGATAGACAGACATACGTAATAACATACTAACCCAAGGCTTCATTTTTTTATCTGAATTAATGTACGGTTTAAGATAATAATCTAGCGTTAATTTTCGTTGTAACGTTCCATAAACGATTTCAGTTAATAGACCAGCATCGCGTTCTGTGACTTGATTACGTTTAATTTCATGGTCTATTAGTAAATGACTGAAGCCACTGTCCCCATCTATCCGAAGTAATAAATCTAATATTATCTCACGTAATGAATTATTCAAGTGAATCACCTAATTTTGTTCCGATTTTCAACCGATCCGGTGAACCTAGTAAAAAATCTTTAACTGCCATTCTTTTCTTCCCAGCAGGTTGTATTTCCGTAATCCTTAATCCTTTTTTATTGCCACATACGACTAATAAGGATTCATTGTTTATTATATCTACTATTTCACCAGGATCTCCCTTGTATTCATTATCATCTAAGTCAGCCGCCCAAATTTTTAAAGGCTTTCCTAGATACTTAGTAAATGCAACAGGCCAAGGGTATAGCCCACGAATTTGATTATAAATTTCACTATTGTTTCGTTCCCAATCAATTTTTTCTTGGTCACGCTTAATGTTACTCGCAAATGTAGATTTTGCATGATCCTGCTCAACTGGCGTAATTTCACCTCTAAACAGTTTAGGTAATGTATCAATAAGCAATGTTGCGCCTACACCTGCTAATTTATGATGCATGGTACCTACGTTATCGTTAGTTTCAATAGGAACTTTCGCTTGCGTTAGAATATCGCCCGCATCAAGTTTTTCTACCATATACATAATCGTTATACCTGTTTCTGACTTACCCTCTATAATTGCATGATGAATAGGTGCTCCCCCTCTTAGTTCAGGTAATAAAGAAGCATGAACATTAATACAACCGAAAGATGGTACGGTGAGTAACGGAGGCGGCAATAATTGCCCATATGCAGCCGTTACAATTATATCAGGTTGTAAATCAATAATCTGTTGGTAGTTATCGGCTAGCTTTTCTGGTTGAAACACAGGAATATTTTGCACCATCGCCTCCGTTTTAACAGGAGAGGGAGTCATGACCTTTTTCCTTCCCTTAGGACGGTCCGGCTGTGTAACGACTAATGCTATGTCATAGCCATTTTCAACAAGTGCTCGTAAAATTGGCACAGAAAAATCTGGGGTTCCCATAAATATAATTTTATTCATCATCTAACCTACTTTCTAAATCTTAGCTTTTCTCACATCATTTGGTATGGTTGCATATCAACTGAAATTAATAAATCATCTTTGCGAATATCTGCCTCATATTGATTCATTATGTTCTGTATGATTGTTCTTAATGTGGGCTCATTTTTGTATTTTACCATACACTGGTAACGATACCTATCTTTGATACGTGCCATTGGTGATGGTGTTGGCCCTAAAATGATTGTTTCTTCCTTAACTGAATTTAATAATGATTGCACTATTTTTTGTGTTGTTTGTACGACCTTCACTTGATTGGGATGAGAAACGGTGATAAGCGCTAAAAATACATATGGTGGATAATGGAATGTCTTCCGCATTGCCATTTCCTTCAAGTAGAAATCAGTGAAGCTATATTGACTCGCAAGCTCAATACTATAATGATCTGGCGTGTATGTTTGCACAATAACCTCACCAGGTAATTCATGTCGACCTGCTCGTCCACTGACCTGGGTCAATAGCTGAAACGTTTTCTCCGATGAACGAAAGTCTGGTAAATGGAGCATCGAGTCAGCTGTCATTACGCCAACTAATGTTACATTCTCAAAATCTAACCCTTTGGCGATCATCTGCGTTCCTAGCAAAATATCTGCTTCACCATTTCCGAATTGATTTAATAGTTTTTCATGTGCACCTTTTCTACGTGTCGTATCCACATCCATGCGAATTACTCTAGCTTCAGGAATAAGCTGTGTTAGTGCTTCTTCAACCCGCTGTGTACCTGTCCCAAAATAACGAATTAAATCACTGGAACATTCTGGACAGATTGTCGGCATTGGTTCTTCATAGGAACAGTAATGGCATTTTAATTGATTTGAGTTCTTATGATAAGTGAGCGCAATATCACAATGAGGACATTCCTTTACATGACCACAATCCCGGCACATAACAAATGTCGAGTAACCCCGCCTGTTTAATAAAAGGACAATTTGCTCATTTTTTGCGATACACGACTCAACTTTTTCTTTTAATTTTCTAGAAAACATGGTTCGATTACCTTCATGTAATTCATTACGCATATCAACAATTTCCACTTCAGGCATTGCTTTCTCGTTTGTTCGTTTACTTAACGTTGCGAGTTGATATACACCTTTTTTTGCTCGAGCATAGGATTCTAACGTGGGTGTTGCGCTACCTAAAATTACCGGACAGTGATGATAGTTACCGCGTTCAATTGCAACATCTCGTGCATGATATTTAGGCTGATCCTCTTGTTTATAGCTGGTTTCATGTTCTTCATCAATAATGATGATACCTAAGTTCTCAAAAGGAGCGAAAACAGCTGACCTCGCACCAACAACTACCTTCACCTTTTGTCGGTAGATTTTACGCCATTCATCATACTTCTCGCCACTGGACAACGCGCTGTGCATAACAGCAACATCTGAACCAAATCTTCCTTTGAAACGATGAACCATTTGCGGTGTGAGTGAAATTTCAGGAACCAGTACAATTGCTTCTTTCCCATTTTCAATAACATCACTAATCGCTTGAAGGTAAATTTCTGTCTTGCCACTACCAGTAACGCCATGCAATAAAAAAACATCATGTGAGTTATCTGCAATTGTTTGTTTAATAGGTTTAATTGCTTGGTTTTGCTGGTCAGTTAGCGTAAGTGGTTCAGTTCGCTCAATTGAAGCATCATCATAAGGGTTCCGGTAGACTTCCATTTTTGTTGAAACCAATAACTTTTTATCTAGTAATGATTTAATCGTAGCAGCACTTGTATTAATTTTAGACATCAATTGTTTTTTCGTGATAGCCTCTTTGTTTTGAATGAAATATGCCAGTAATTCTCGTTGTTTCTTCGCTTTGTTTGACATATCATTATATGCTTCCTCTAGCAAATGATCAGTAATTGCCGGTTTAATCATTGTTTCCGTTTTTTTGGTTATTCTTGATTTAACCAGGTAGTCTACTGAAATATCGCCGTTGTTAATGGCTTTTAAAAGTTTCTGATAGCGAATGGTTGATTGAGCAAATTCCTCGTATGGAACAATATCGCGACCCGCAAAAAGCGATTCCATGGCAGGGTCAAGCTCCTCATCAGTCATTCGAACTAGTTCTTTTTTGTATTGTGACTTTAGTACTTGAGGTAACATTACTTGATAAGCAGTAATAAATAAACTGACGGTTTCCTCAGCGAGCCATTGGCCAAGTTCCAATAGCTCGTTTGTTAATACAGGTGTTAGATCAAGTACATCTAGGACTTCTTTCAATTTAACATGTGATGATGATATAGATGTGATTTCCATAACAAAGCCCATGATTTTTCTTGGACCAAATGGAACAATAACACGCATACCTGGTACTAACACATGTTCAAGACGACTAGGGATGGCGTAATCAAAAGTCTGATTAATTTGTTTAGCTGGCACATCTACGATAACTTTTGCGATACTCACAATTTACCATCCTTCATATCTCGAACAATAAATCCAAGTACTTGCAACGCCAAATCCTTCTTGGAAGATAACGGGATTTCCTCGGGTTGCAAAGACTTATTCACATATGTAGCGATGTTCGTGTCACTTTCAAATCCAGCTCCATGAGCGGAAACATTGTTGATGACAATTGCATCTAAATTTTTCTTTTGCAACTTTTCAACACCATATTCTAGTGGGTTGGTTGTCTCAGCAGCAAATCCAACTAGGAATTGATGGTTCTTTTCAGCACCTAACGACTGTAAAATATCCTGCGTTCGTTCCATTTCTATTTTCCAATCACCCGGTTGCTTTTTCATTTTTTCAACAAATGTGTTTTTCGGACGGTAATCAGCAACAGCAGCTGATTTAATTACAATATCGTTTTCTGAAAAATTGTCATGCATGGCCTGAAACATTTGTTCAGCAGTAATTACATCAATTCGTTTTATAGTAGAATTGACTGAATCTATATTTACTGGACCAGCCACGAGGGTAACTTCTGCACCTAATTCTTTAGCAGCTTCAGCAAGTGCAAATCCCATTTTTCCAGTTGACCGATTTGTAAAAAAACGAACAGGATCTATCTGTTCTCGCGTTGGGCCTGCCGAAACTAATACCTTTTTACCGTACAGTGGACCTCTAATTTGTTGAGAGTTTTGGTGATTAATTACTGTGTTTATGATACTCTCTGGCTCTTCTAAGCGACCTTTTCCTACATAACCACAAGCTAAAAATCCTGCACCAGGTTCAATAAAATGGTAATTCCATTCCTCAAGCTGTTTCATATTCTTTATTACTGCAGGATGCGCGTACATATGAACGTTCATCGCTGGTGCTATATAGACATCAGCTTGAGTAGCAAGCAAAGTGGTAGACAACATGTCATCAGCTATACCATTTGCTAGTTTACCAATACTATTTGCTGTTGCTGGAGCAATAATCGCTATATCTGCCCAATCTGCCACATCTATGTGCGCTATTTTTTGAGGATTCTTTTCATCGAAGGTATCTATGTAAACTGGATTTCGTGATAAAGCCTGAAATGTAAGAGGAGAGACAAACTTCGAGGCATTTTCTGTCATCATTACTCGAACATTCGCTCCTGCTTGTGTTAGTTTACTCGTCAATGCACAAGCTTTATATGCAGCTATTCCTCCAGAAACGCCTAAAAGAATATTTTTATTTTCCATCATTTTTTAAGCCCCTTCTATTAGTGCGTGTTCAAAAAGTTGCCAAATTAGAAACAAGAAGTTCGAGGCGGCGTAGTCCCCGAGACCAGAATGTAGGCTATTCCTACATGAGGACCGGAAAGGCAAGTAAAGCGAAGAAATTCGCCGTTTATCATTTGGTGACTTTTTGAACAACCTCTATTACTATTTCTTTTCTTAGTTATACCATAGATTGAACCTATTTCTAAAGTACAAAACCTCTAATAATAATCAAAACCCCTCGCAAAACAAAGCGAGGGGTTTCATTTTTTCAAGAGCAAAGAAAGTATAAAATTTTGGCGATTATCTGTCTAGCGCAAGCGCCCTAGACACTCGAGACATAAGCAGTTCGCTTACGCGCGAGCAAAGCACCCACACTGCACCGCTCTGCTTATGCTTGTCGTGTCTTTCAAGGCGCTTGCGCTTTTCTTATTTCTTAGTAACAAACAATTTATCCGCTAAAACTTCTTCCAATGCAATACCCACTTGTTTATATGATGTAGGGTTTTCAATTAACAAGGAATTTGAATCCGTATCTAGCATTTGTCTTGCGCGTCGTGCAGAAAGTGTTACCAATGTGTATTTTGAATTAATTTTTTCTTGAAGCTTATCGATTGACGGTTCTAGCATCATGAGATTTCGTCCTCCAGTAATTGTTTATAGTGTTGTTCAATTCGTTCTTTCTTGCTTCTCTGTACTAATTATTGACATTTTTCACCTATTCTAACAGTTGGTTTTGTATTAGTACCGTTTCAACTATTATTCGTCTGAGACCTCATCATGACTTAATACACGCTGACCAACTGTTTCTGGCTGAACAGCTGACAATACAACATGATCACTGTCTGTAATTATAACAGCTCTTGTCCGTCTTCCATATGTTGCGTCGACTAATTTGTTGGTTTCCCTTGCGACTGTAATTATTCGTTTTATTGGTGCTGATTCTGGTGATACGATGGAAATAATGCGATTTGCAGATACTACATTACCAAATCCTATATTTATTAATCTTAAACTCAAAACTTGCTTCCCCCTTAGTTGTACCTGAACATTTATCTCTATTTTAGATATATAAGTATAGTATAATCAATAAGGATTGCAATACTCAAACTTTAAAGTAGTAACTCTATCTATTATACATACTTTACTAAAAAAGAAAAACTCCTTTCCTTAAAATATAAGGAGAGGAGCAATTATTTTTCAGTCTTATCTATTTGTACGTCACTGACCAGTAGCCTCCGCTTTTCTTATTTCTTAGTAAATCCGAAAAATACGGTTGGTATTGCGCTTAAGGCTAGGATGAATATCCAATCTCGAATTCCTAAGAAAACAGTGTGGAAGATTGGTTGTAATGGTTCAAAATAGATTACACATAATAACATCGCAATGGATGACAACACTGCTAGTACTAAATATTTATTGCCAAATGGATTCCGAGCAAATACAGAACGATCACTTCGGCAATCAAATACATGGATCAATTGAGCCATGACTAGTGTCGTAAAAGCTACAGTTTGACCATAAACCAAATTGTCTGGGTTTCCTTGATAGGTCACCATAAAGCCAATTAACGTAACTATTCCAATTAAAATACCTCTACTAACTATTTTAAAGCCCAGTCCTCTGGCAAAGATTCCTTCTTTCGGATGTCGTGGTTTTCGGCTCATAACATCTGCTTCTGGTTTATCGAGTCCCAGTGCCATAGCTGGAAGACCGTCTGTAACTAGGTTAACCCATAAAATTTGTACTGGAACAAGTGGTAAGGGAAGTCCTAGCAATACGGCAAATAGCATAACTAATATTTCACCGACGTTCGATGCCAATAGGTAACGAATGAACTTTCGAATATTTTCATAAATATTTCTGCCCTCGTTAATTGCATCTTTTATCGTTGCAAAGTTATCATCCATTAAAATTAACGATGAAGCCTCTTTTGCCACGTCTGTTCCACTGCGTCCCATACTAATTCCTATATCACTTGCTTTAATTGCGGGTGCATCGTTTACCCCATCACCTGTCATGGCCACAATATGGCCATTTTGCTGAAAGGCATCAACAATTTTAAGCTTGTGTTCAGGTGTAACCCGTGCAAATACATATACACGATCGATGATTTTTATTAATTCATCAGATGACAATTGATTTAATTGATAACCATCTAGGACGAGTCCATCTTCAGGTAACAAATTTAAATCGGTTGCAATCGCTCGTGCCGTTTTCTCATGATCACCCGTAATCATAACAGTTTTAATGCCAGCTTCTTTACAATCCTGGATTGCTGCCTTCACTTCTTTTCTAGGAGGATCGATCATGCCATACAAACCAATAAATGTTAAGTCATTCTCAAGCAAACCTTCATCGGTCTCTCTAGTTGACATAATGGGTTTAATGGCAATGGCAATTGTCCGTAATGCTTTATCCCCCATTCCATTAATCGCATCATTTATCCTAGCTTTATCAGCAGCCTTCATCAACCGTTTTTCATTATTAGATAATATAAAGTTGGATCTTGGTAACAGTACGTCAGGAGCCCCTTTGGTAATGAGAAATTGACGCTTATTTTCATCCTCTACTACCATACTCATACGTTTTCTAGTTGAATCAAACGGTATCTCTTTAACTATCCTGTACGATTCTCCATCAGCTTGTGTTAGTCCTAGTTTTCTTGCCGCAACAAGAAGCGCACCATCTGTTGGATCACCATTAACATAATTTTTCCCTTTCTTTACTAGCAAAGATGCATGATTACACAACATTCCATACAGAAGCATTGACTTCAGATGAGGGAATTGATCATCGACTTTGGTATTAGTTGAATAATAATCCCCTATTGGATCGTAGCCGTCACCTGTTACAACTAATTTTTTATCATTTAGATAAACCTCTTTAACCGTCATTTGATTTTCGGTCATTGTCCCTGTTTTATCGGAACAAATAACAGATGCAGATCCGAGAGTTTCAACCGCTGATAGCTTTCGTACAATAGCTTTCTTTTTTATCATTCGCTGAACACCGAGTGACAGTGCAACAGTAACGATTGCGGGAAGTCCTTCTGGTATCGCCGCCACGGCTAAAGATACACCTGCTAAAAACATATTATAGACTGGATGTCCTTGGAAGACTCCTACACCTACAACTAATGCAGTCAAGATTAGAGCAACGATTATTAGGATTTTACCTAGCTCTGCAAGCTTATGTTCTAACGGTGTGATTGTTTTCTTTGTCTTAACCATAAGTGATGCAATTTGCCCCATCACCGTATTCATACCCGTTCCGACAACAATACCTGTTCCCGATCCGCGTGTTACTAAAGTCCCCATGAACGCCATATTCGACTGATCCTGAGGACCCAATTCATCTTTGTTAATCAATTCAGCATGTTTTGTTACTGGGAGTGATTCACCTGTTAAAGATGATTCTTCTGTTTCCATACTTTTCGAATCTATCACTCGAATATCTGCTGAAATTCTATCCCCACTTCTCACCTGAATCACATCACCAACAACAATATCCTTGGATGGTATTCGTTCCCACGTCTTGTCCCTTAAAACATAGGCAAAAGGTGCAGATAATTCCTTTAGCTTGGCCAACGATTTTTCAGCCTTTTGTTCTTGAAAAAACCCAATAAAGCCATTTACAAAAACGATGACCATAATTGCTATTGCATCGATATACTCGCCTAGCAACCCCGCAATTAAAGTTGCCGCTAACAAAACTAATACCATAAAATCCTGAAATTGCTTAATAAATATTAACCATTTTGCAGTTTGTTTCCCTGCATCAAGTTCATTGTACCCATGCTGTTTCCGTCTAGTTTCTATTTGTTTTGATGTAAGTCCTTTCTCAGTTGTTACGTGAAGCTTTTGTTCAAGTGTTTCCTTGTCTAATTGATACCACTGCAAAACACACCCCTCCAATTTAAGCCCCAATTCTTATCAAAAAATTGATAATTTTAGCCTTCTCTTAACGATATGTATGCAGACTTGTCCTGAAAAATGCTATAATTAAAGCATGAGGTGATCGCATGCCATTTGATGGAATAGTTACTAGAGCATTAACAAACGAATGGAACACGCAAATTGTTCCAGGAAAAATAAACAAAATTTATCAACCGACAGACACTGAAATTGTTTTCACCATACGAAGCAATGGGAAAAATCATACATTATTATTTTCAATTCACCCTATGTATGCGCGCGTACATATTACGAATGATACCTATACAAATCCTAAGGAAGCTCCAATGTTTTGTATGATACTTCGTAAATATCTATCCGGTGCAGTTATAGAGTCGATTAACCAGTATGGAATGGAACGTATCCTAACGTTTACCTTTAAAACGAGAAATGAAATTGGGGATGTTACACACAAATCACTCATAATCGAATTGATGGGCAAACATAGTAATCTAATGCTGGTTGATCAAGAAAAAGGACATATTATCGATAGTCTAAAGCATATTTCACTAGCTCAAAATCGCTACAGAACGATATTACCGGGACATGAATACATCCTTCCGCCACATCAAGACAAATTAAATTTACTAGAAATTGACGCGGAAGAATTCATCCAAAAGATTGATTTCAATCAAGGGAAAATAGAAAATCAGATTTTGCATACACTTAGTGGTGTTTCACCAGTTGTTGCTCAAGAAATAGTAGGACGAGCTAAGCTTGGATCACAACAGACGTATATGAAGGTTTTTGCAGATTTAAAAAACACAATACAAAATGGTGATTTCAATCCAGCTATTTATCGAAATAGAAAAGAAGATTTTCATGTATTATTACTTGAAACTGTTGGCGGTGATAAAGAAGCATTCACTACCACCAATGAAATGCTTGATGTTTTTTTCTCTGGAAAGGCAGAACGTGACCGTGTCAAACAACAAGCAAAGGATCTTTATCGTTTCATAAAAAATGAAAAAGACAAAAATGAACGCAAAATGAAAAAGCATTATCAAACCATTAAAAAGGCAGATAATGCAGATAAGTTCCAACACTTAGGTGAGCTGTTAACTGCAAATATGCACCTTGTAACAAAAGGGGATACGTCCGTTGTTGTTACGGACTATTATGATCCTGAACAACGAGAACTTACGATTGATTTAAATCCAAATAAAACACCAAGTGAGAATACGCAAGGCTTTTTCAAAACCTATCAAAAGTTAAAAACATCAAAAAAGGTAGTTGAAAAAGAAATTAGAAAGACAAAAGAGGAAATCAGTTATCTCGATCAATTGTTACAACAGATTGATGTGGCTCGAGAAGAAGATATTGAAGAAATACGTGAAGAGTTACGTGATGAAGGATATCTAAAAAAACAACGTACCAAACAGAAGAAGAAAAATAAAAAAGGATTGCCTAAACCAGATGCTTATCAAGCTACTGATAGAACGCAGATTCTTGTAGGAAAAAATAATAAACAAAATGAATACGTTACAACTAAATTGGCTCATCGTGATCATATCTGGTTGCACACAAAAGACATTCCAGGTTCGCATGTTGTCATTCAAGACAAAAGTCCAAGTGAAGAGACATTATTAGAAGCTGCTCAATTAGCTGCCTATTTTAGCAAGTCACAACAGTCTTCTTCTGTTCCAGTTGATTACACGTTGATTCGACATGTTAAAAAACCAAATGGTGCAAAACCTGGATTTGTAACATACGACAACCAAAAAACACTTTTTGTAACACCCGATAAAAATATGGTAGATACCTTAAGGGATAATTTGAAAAACGGATGACTCGTAATTGAGTCATCCGTTTTATCTCAGGTAAGCTATTTTAAAGAGCTTTTGCATTTAACGTTACATCCACATTACCACGAGTTGCTTTGGAATACGGACAAACTTCGTGAGCATCTTCCACTAGCTTGTCTGCTTCTTCTTGACTAACACCTTCTATAGAAACATTCAGTGTTGCTGCAATTTTAAAACCGCCATTTTCCTCATCTTTACAGAAACTAACTTCTGCAGTAGTTTCCGAGTCAATTTTTTTATCTTGATTGGATGCAACTAGATTTAATGCTCCATCGAAACAAGCAGAATATGTTGCTGCGAATAATTGTTCAGGATTTGAACCCTTATCTTCTTTATTTGTAGCTGGATTAACTAAATTTAAATCTATTAATCCATCCTCAGATTTCACATGACCATCACGGCCGTTTTTTGCTGTTGCTTTTGATGTAAAAATTACCTTACTCATATAATTAGCACTCCTCTTTATTATGAATATATAGTACTATTCCACTAAGTTTTCTCTACTAAACATAAGAGGATGCTCAAAAAGTCGCCAAATGATAAATGGCGAATCTCTTCGTTACTCGGTTTTTCCAGTCCTCACGTATTAAGGGCATAGAGGAACTTCTACTAAAACCGTCCACGTCCTGTGGACAACATAGAAGTCAGCACATCGTGTGCAAGTCCGGTCCTCAAAACTCTCGTGCCTCGACCTTCTTATTTCTAATTCGGCGACTTTTTGAACACGCAATTATATATATTTTTTATGTAATATTGTCTCAAGAAATTTCTCTACTTGCGGTAGTTTCCTAACCTCTTCTTGGTAGCAAACCCATGTACTTCTTGTCACGCTTTGATTGTTTAGAGTTAAAGCTACGTGCGGATATTCATCCATCATCGTATCGGAAACGCTTTTTGGTAGAACAGCCATTCCGAGGCCCTGCTTCATAAATTGTTTACATGTCTCAATTTGATCAACCCGTATCGTTTTGAGTGGTTTAATATGATGTTGATGATGATATAACCAGTTATCAACCAGTTCATGCATACTATCATCACTCTTAAACGCAATTAATGGACGTTCTTTTATCTTGTTTTTTGGAAATGACTCTGTATCAAAAATATACAGTGGATCTTCAAATATACAAGAACATGTACTCTCCCTCAACTTTTCCCCTCGAATGATCGAAACATGATAATTTTTATGGTCACGCTTGATATCCTCACTGATACCAGTGACAAGATCAATTCCAACATTTGGATATGCAGCAGTGTATTCAGCAAGCATAGCCGGCAAATAACGTTGACTAATGAGTGATGAACAGGCAATAGATAACGTACCTTGAACCTTCTCACTAGATTCGAGTAAACTATTTTTTAACACCTCTTCACGGTCAACGACAGTCCTTGCATGGTTTATGATCATTTCTCCAACTGGTGTAAGAATTAGCTTTTTCGACGTCCGAATAAAAATCGTTTGGCCAAAGTATTCCTCTATGTATTTAAGACGTTGTGTTACAGCTGGTTGCGATATTAAAATTGCTTTTGCAGTACCACGAATCGTACCAATTTCATTTAACTTCAGTAATAAAATATAATCATCAATCTTCATTTTATATCCCCCACTAGATAAGTATTTGTTATTACTATTGATTATAAACTAGTATTTTACTTATTTCATGTCTAAACATATGATAGTAGTATCAAGTCATTCCTATATATGGAAAGAAGGAAATCACATGAATGAGAAAGAAAACGTTAAAAGCGTGTTTGCCAAAAATAGTAATGCCTATGTAACAAGCTCGACGCATTCGAAAGGTTCCGATTTACCCTTACTTGTTAAATGGTTACAACCTGAACCAAGCATGATTGCTCTTGATATTGCAACAGGTGGCGGTCATGTTGCAAAACACCTTTCTAAGCACGTTGCCAAAGTCATAGCATCAGATCTAACCAAAGAAATGTTGGATAACACTGCAAACCATTTATCCTCCTACGAAAACATTATGTATAAGATTGCGGATGCTGAAGAATTACCATTTGAGAACAATACGTTTGATATCGTGGCATGTCGTATTGCAGCACATCATTTTCCAAGTCCCGAAAAGTTTATTTCTGAGGTTTATCGTGTGTTGAAACCAAATGGGAAGTTTATATTTATTGATAATATTGCCCCAGAGGATAGTAGATTCGATGAATTTGTTAACACATTAGAAAAAATGCGTGATTATAGCCATGTTCGATCACATTCTATTTTAGAATGGAAAGAACTTTTTACCAAGTATCAGTTAACTGTAATGAAGGAACAGGTTAGGAAGAAAACATTGCCTTATCAAGAGTGGATTGACCGAACCTTAGACAGTGATGAAGCGAAAAATAAGGTTGGGTCCTATATAGTAGAAGCATCTAGTAAAGTACATGACTATTTTCAAGTTGACATTAATCAAGGTGAGATACAATCATTTACAATTGACGAATGGATGGTAATGTGCGAAAAATAGAAAGGATGACCACTATTCATAAAGGAGCGTAGTGGTCATCTTTTTTTATGGTTGTTTTCGTATAGTTCGTTGCTCATACACCAAAGTCTATATAAAATGCGACGTAATTGCTGGTTTTGGTGGTTGGACAATCGTTCCGGAAATCCACTTCGCTTTCCGTGGGCTCGCGTTGAGCCTCCTCGATCGCAAAGACCGCTCTCTGCGGGGTCTCATCGTCTTCGCTTTCGAGGCCACTGAAAAAGTTAAATATAGTACAAAATATGCGGATCTACCATCGCACCCTCGAATATACTTTGCTTTCCGCGGGCGAGTGTCGAGCCTCCTCGGACTGCCGTCCTGCGGGGTCTCGCCGATCTCTTACTTCCCGCAGGAGTCTCCGTATAATCGAGGGTGCTAAGTTGATGTGAAAAGTTAAATTTTAAAAATCCACTACTTTTTCAGTGGCCTCTTCGCTTTCCCACAGGAGTCTCCGTGGATTTCCTTCACTGGGTTTTTGCTTGAAAATTTCAATTTAACTTTATCACTGGTTGCTTTTATTATAAAATAGCCTTCAATTTATGGCAGTTGATTGGAGCGGAGGGCAGTCGACTCCTGCGGGAGGATAGGCATAGGTGAGACCCCGCAGTGCGGAGCACGAGGAGGCTCACCAGCCGCCCTAAGGTGCGCGGCTGCCCGCAGCGGAAATCAACAGCACTTACGTCATAGTCTATAGATTTTGTGTCAAAAACAACAATCTTTTAGAAAAAAGCCTTTTTATAGATCATTACGCCAATCCTGCAATTTTTCCTTTTCCTCACCACTAATTGTCCCGTTCTCCACTAATAGTGAAAGGACTTCTTCATAATTCGTTATCGTATCAAAGTCTAATTTTGCATCAGAAAACGCTTCAACAGATTTTTCTAATCCATATGTAAAAATGGCAAGAACACTTAACACTTCTGCATCTTCATTGATAAGCCCTTGAGCCGCTTCTATCGATGATCCTCCTGTTGAAATTAAATCCTCAATCACGACGACTCGCTGACCTTTTTCAACATGTCCTTCAATTAGGTTACCTTTACCGTGGCCTTTTGGTTTTGACCGTACATAAACCATAGGTAAATTAAGTTCATCAGCAAGCCATGCAGCATGTGGTATGCCAGCTGTTGCACACCCGGCGATTACTTCTGGCTTTATTTCCATATTTTCAATTATCTCGGCAAATCCCCGAACTATTTTGTTACGAATAGCTGGATATGACATGGTTAAACGATTGTCACAATAAATAGGTGATTTCAATCCAGATGTCCACGTAAAATAATTATCTGTTTTAATTTGAATAGCTTTTATGTCCAAAAGATCTTTTGCTATTTCATGACTTAAGCTCATGTTGCCACTCCTCACTCACTTTATTGTATGCTTTTCTAGGATCAGTGGCTTTTGTAATGGTACGCCCAAGCACCAATATGTCCGCTCCACTTTCTTTTGCAATTTTTGGCGTTGCAACACGTTTTTGATCATTAACATCTGAATCACCTAATCGAATTCCAGGTGTCACAGTCAGGAAAGATGCGCCACATATATGTTTAATAGCCTTTGCTTCATGAACAGAGCATACTACCCCGTCCGCTCCATTTTGTTTAGAAAGATCTGCAAGATGAAGCACATTATCATTTAAACTTCCTGGTATTCTTAATTCACTGTTCAATGCTTCATCATCCATTGATGTAAGCACCGTAACCGCAATTAGCTTTGTCACGTGGTCAGCAGTAGAACCCGATACTAGGCCGTCTTTTGCACGCTGAATCATTTCACTTCCACCGAGTGCATGAACATTTACCATATCGACTTCGAGTTGTGCGATATTTTTCATTGCCTTCATTACCGTTGTTGGTATGTCGTGTAGTTTTAGGTCAAGAAAAATAGCATGATTAGCTTCTTTTAACTTTTCAATCACATGTGGTCCCTCACGATAAAATAATTCCATACCAACCTTCACTGGTACACCGTGAAATTCATACCTATCGATAAATGCTTTAGCCTCTTTCCATGTAGGAAAGTCTAGTGATAAATACATGCTTTTATTCATGCCTGATGCCCCTTTCCAATCGCTTCTTCTACCGACGTAAACCCATACTTTTTTAGTGCACTTGGTAATTGTTCAATTAATTCTGGACAAATGAACGGATTTTGGAAATTTGCCGTTCCAACAGCTACTGCACTAGCACCCGCTAATAAAAACTCAATGACGTCGTCTATAGTGGTAATCCCACCCATTCCGATAATTGGTATCGAAACATGTTGTTTTACTTCGTATATCATGCGAATAGCAACAGGCTTTATAGCTGGGCCAGATAATCCACCTGTTTTATTAGCTAATAATGGTCTTTTGCTAGGCAGGTGTATTTGCATTCCTGACAAGGTATTAATCATCGATAGACCATCTGCTCCTGCTTCTTCTACTGCCTTGGCCATTGAAACAATATCTGAAACATTTGGTGATAGTTTCACATAGACTGGTAGATTACTAGCTTCTTTCACAATTCTAGTGACGTTCGCAGCCATTTCAGGATCTGTTCCAAATTGAATGCCACCCTCTTTAACGTTTGGGCATGAAATGTTTAACTCCAATGCATGAACAGATTTCGTGTGATTAAATGCTTCTGCTACCTTCTCGTATTCTTCTATCGTACTACCAGCAACATTCGCAATAATTGGTACCTGATGCTTGGCCAGAAATGGAACTTCTGTCTCGATTATTTTATCGACACCTGGATTTTGTAGCCCAATGGCATTCAACATTCCGCCTGAAGTTTCTGCTACACGCGGTGTTTTGTTACCAAAACGAAGCGTACCTGTAGCGGCTTTCATCATAACAGCACCAAGTTGATGTAAGTCGTAAAAATCACTGTATTCACGACCAAATCCAAAACATCCTGACGCTGGCATAATTGGATTCTTCAATTGTAAGCCAGGTAGATTCACGGCTAATTCAGTCATAACCTCACCTCGTTTGCGGCAAAAACTGGACCGTCTTTGCATATTTTTTTATATCCACCGTGTTCATCTGTCGGAATGACACAAGCGAAACATGCACCAACACCACACCCCATTCGCTCTTCAAGTGAAATATAGCCTTTTTGACCTTTAAGTTTATCCGTGACTGCTTGAAGCATTTGTAGCGGACCACATGTGTAATAACAATCATATTCGCCTACTCCATCCAATACATCTGTAACAAACCCATGATGACCATAGGAACCATCATTTGTTGTAATGACTGTTTTACCAAGTTTATTGAATTTCTCTTCATAAAAAATGCTATCAGAAGTTTGATATCCTAAGACAGACTTTATTATCACACCTTGTTCGGCCAGTTTTTTTCCAAGGCAGTACAGCGGCGGGATTCCTATCCCGCCACCTACTAACAACACCGTTTTGTTTTCATTATTATCTACAGTAAAGCCATTACCACCCGGACCTAAGGCACTTATTTGCATTCCTTCTTGGTACCTGGATAATGCTTTAGTGCCCTCGCCAAGTTGTTTAAATAAGACTGTTATTGTTTCATTCACTCTATCAATGTTCGCAATCGATATTGGACGTCGTAATGTATGACCCTCAACTCCGATATGCAGGAATTGGCCAGGTTGTGCTGTTTTGCTAATATAGGTATTTTGAAGCACCATTTCCGTTGTTTCACGTGCAATTTCAGTCGATTTAACGACCGTTAGATTTTCTTTTTTCATCATGATAGAACAACCTTTTTATCTGTCATTGGTTTTGCACTAAATGTTGTTGAATCAATTACATGAAGAATCGCGTTTGCCGTATCAAGACTTGTTAAACAAGCAATTCCGTGTTCCACTGCTTCCCTGCGAATCCTAAATCCGTCTGACCGTGGCTTTTTACCAGAAGTTAACGTATTGACAACGAACTGTACATCGCCATTTTCAATGATTGACAAGACATTCGGTTTATCTGAGCCGATTTTCGCTACCTCAGTAACAGGAATACCATGTCCTTGAACAAAAGTAGCCGTTCCGGATGTTCCATATAAATGAAAACCTAATTGGTGAAAGCGTTCTGCTATTTCAAGTGTTTCTTCCTTATCCTTATCAGCCACAGTCAATAATACAGCGCCTTCTTGAGGTACTTTTACCCCTGAAGCAATTAATCCTTTATATAAAGCTTTTTCTAATGTTTTATCATGCCCAATTGCTTCCCCTGTTGATTTCATTTCTGGTCCTAAAATGGTATCTACACTTCGTAACTTTTCAAATGAAAATACGGGCACTTTTACAGACACACTTTTTTGTTCAGGCAAAATCCCAGACGTATATCCCATTGATTTTAAAGATTCTCCCAAGATACATCTTGTTGCAAGATTGGCCATCGTTACACTAGTAACTTTACTTAAAAACGGGATGGTTCGACTTGCTCTTGGATTTACCTCAAGTACGTATACACCATCTTCTCGAACAATAAACTGAATATTGATTAACCCTTTAACATGTAACTCACGCGCAATTTTCGTTGTTGCTTCCATGCATTTCTGTTTAACTGTTTCACTAATTCGCTGCGGTGGATATACGGCAATGGAATCACCTGAGTGCACACCTGCACGTTCGATATGTTCCATAATACCAGGAACGATTGTTGTTTCTCCGTCACTAATTGCATCAACTTCTACCTCTATGCCTGTGATGTATTTATCTATTAATATTGGATGTTTGTCATCTGTACTGTTGGATTTTGCTAGGTACGCATTTAACTCCTCATCGTCATAAACAATTTCCATCCTGCTTCCACCAATTACATAGGATGGTCTAACCAAAACTGGATAACCAATTTCATTTGCCACATCCAGCGCTTGATCCAGTTTTAATACGGATTTACCTTTCGGACGTAATAAATCTAGGTCATTTAATAGCTGTTCAAATTTATCACGGTCTTCTGCTTTATCAATTGCTTCCAAATTCGTTCCTAAAATTTTCACACCACGACGTTGTAGTCCATCCGCTAGGTTAATAGCTGTTTGACCACCGAATTGAACGATAACACCTTCAGGCTTTTCTAGATTAACAACATGCATGACATCTTCGAGTGTTAACGGTTCAAAGTATAATTTATCAGATATGCTAAAATCAGTTGAAACAGTTTCTGGATTGTTATTCATAATGATAGCTTCATAACCCATTTCTTTAATGGCCATTACGGAATGAACTGTCGCGTAATCAAATTCAATTCCCTGTCCGATTCGGATTGGTCCTGATCCTAACACGAGAATTTTTTGGCGATTAGATTGAACGGATTCATTTTCCTCTTCATACGTGCTGTAGAAATATGGTGTTTCCGATTCGAATTCAGCTGCACACGTATCAACCATTTTATAGACAGGCGTTAAATCGTACTCCATCCGTAGTGCATAGATTTCATCTACTGTTGTTTCCCAAACACGTGCAATGTGAGCATCAGAAAAACCTAGCTTTTTAACCGTTTCTATCAATTGTAGATCATTTTTATTTTCATGTAATTCACGTTCTAACTCAATTAAGCGGCAAATCTTAACAAGGAAGAAACGATCAATTTTCGTATGTTCAAAAATTTCATCTACCGTCATTCCTCGTCTAATCACTTCTGCTAAAACGAATAACCGTTCATCATCAGCTTTTTTTAACCGATGTTTTAGTTCATCTGTAGACAAATTAGTAAGTGATTTCAACCAAAGATCTTCTGTTCCGATATCAAGTGAGCGTACACCTTTTAAGAGTGATTCTTCAAAATTCCGACCAATTGCCATAATCTCGCCTGTTGCTTTCATTTGTGTTCCCAAATTACGATCTCCTGTGGTAAATTTATCAAATGGAAATCGTGGTATTTTGGTAACAACATAATCAAGGGACGGCTCAAAACATGCATATGTTTTACCCGTAATTGGGTTCATAATCTCATCTAAGGTTAATCCAACCGCAATTTTTGCTGCTACTTTAGCAATTGGATAACCAGTAGCCTTAGAAGCTAACGCAGACGAACGACTTACTCTAGGGTTCACTTCGATAATAAAATAATTAAAGCTAGTTGGATCAAGTGCCAGTTGAACATTACAACCACCTTCAATTTCTAATGCTCGAATAATTTTAAGTGAAGCATTTCGTAATAGTTGATATTCCCGGTCACTAAGTGTTTGGGATGGCGCTACTACAATGGAATCACCAGTATGAATACCTACAGGATCAACATTTTCCATATTACATACAACGATTGCTTGGTCATTCTTATCACGCATTACTTCATATTCAATTTCTTTAAAGCCAGCAATGTTTCGTTCAATTAGACATTGGTTAACTGGAGATAGTGATAACCCGTTTCGTGTAACGTCTCGAAGCTCTCGTTCTGAGTAGCACATTCCTCCACCAGTACCACCTAATGTGTAAGCTGGTCTGACAATGAGCGGAAAGCCTATTTCCTTAGCAAAATCTGTAGCTTGTTCAACTGAATTAACAATTCTACTTTCTGGAACTGGTTCATTTAATTCATGCATTAAGGAACGAAACAATTCCCTATCTTCGGCTTTCTGTATCGCATCTAATGATGTTCCAAGGAGATTTACGTTATATTCTGTTAAAATACCAGTCGCTTCAAGTGCTACTGCTAGATTTAATCCCGTTTGCCCTCCTAGTGTTGGTAGCAAAGCATCTGGTTGTTCCTTACGAATAATTTTTGTCAAAAACTCCACCGTTAGTGGTTCCATATATACGTGGTCTGCTACTGTATGATCAGTCATAATTGTTGCAGGATTGGAGTTCGCTAAAATCACTTGATAGCCTTCTTCTTTAAGTGCCTGACAAGCCTGTGTACCCGAATAATCAAATTCCGCGGCTTGTCCGATCACAATTGGACCAGATCCAATTACTAGGATTTTTTGAATTGCTGTATTCTTAGGCATACATCTCCTCCTCATTTTTGGCCTGTACTTGTTCAATTACGTTTAGGAAGTTATCGAATAAGTGATTGGTATCTTCTGGACCTGGTGAGCTTTCTGGATGATATTGCACCGTAAATGCTGGATAGGTTTTATGTTTAATACCTTCTACCGTATGATCGTTTAATGCTAGTTGAGTTAAGACTAAGTCTGTTTTCTCCAAGGTATCTGGTCGAACGGCGTAACTGTGATTTTGTGATGTTAAATATGTTTTGTTCATTTCTAAATCTTTTACAGGATGATTTGCACCGCGGTGACCAAATTTCATTTTTACTGTATCTGCTCCGCATGCTAAAGCGAACAATTGGTGGCCTAAACAAATCCCAAATAATGGAATTTTACTAATGACCTCTTTAACCATCTCAATCGCTTCAGGAACGTCTTTTGGGTCCCCTGGGCCATTTGTTAACATGATTCCATCTGGCTTTAGCCGAATGATATTTTCTGCACTATAGTTATATGGAACAACCGTTACATGGCAATTCCGCTTTGTTAATTCACGTAAAATACCGTGTTTCATTCCGAAATCTACTAATACAATCCGGTGCCCACGTCCAGGTACGACATATGGCTTAACTGTTGATGTTTGCTTAACTTGATCAGTCATCATAGGCTGGTTATTTAATTCGTTTAAAAGTTCTTCTTTTGATTCAGTTGCATCAGCAATTAACGCTTTCATCGTTCCATGCTTTCGAATAATCTTGGTTAATTTTCTAGTATCAATTCCGGATATACCCGGAATGTCATTTGCCTTTAAATATGAACTTAAGGTTTCCCCACTTCTGAAATTAGATGGGTAATCACATACTTCCTTCACGACAAAACCATGAATAAAAGGTGTCACCGTTTCAAAATCGTCTCGGTTAATACCATAGTTTCCAACCAAGGGATATGTCATTGTTACTATTTGTCCACAGTAGGATGGATCAGTAATTACTTCTTGATAACCAGTCATTCCCGTGTTAAAAACAACTTCTCCTGATTTCTTTCGATCACTTCCAAATCCTTCACCACTAAATACAGTTCCGTCTTCTAAAATCAGCTGTCGTTTTGCCATCAGTATCCTCCTTATAAAGTGAAACTTCATTCAGTGGCAAGTTCCTTTTTCCCCCACTAAATCAACCTTAGCTTGTACGGGTAATTATACCCCACTTAAAATTATGGTCAAACTACAATTTTGATGCGGGGGTTTTACTACCCGTCAAACTGCGGTATACAATTTTACCTTCTGATATGGTCATAACAGGCTTACTTGAAATGTTCCATTCATGGAACGGGGTGTTTTTTCCCTTCGAATAAAATTGATTTTTATCAATTTGTGTTTCCAAGTCCAGATCAACGATTGTCAGATCTGCGAGTGCCCCTTCTTCTAGTTTACCATATGGTAACTCAAATACCTGTGCAGGTTTTATGGTTAACCAGTCTACTAACTGATTTAATGTAATTTTTCCTGTTTTAACTAAATACGTGTATAGAAGAGAAAATGCTGTTTCCAAGCCTACAATTCCAAATGGTGAATGCAAGAATCCTAATCCCTTTTCTGATTCTGCATGCGGCGCATGGTCAGTAGCAATAAAATCAATCGTTCCATCGATTAAACCTGCGAGTAGTGCTTCCTGATCTTCCTTACTTCGAAGCGGAGGATTCATTTTTAAATTGGTATCATCTTCTGTTATTGCTTCTTCATTTAACAGTAAATGATGGGGAGTTACTTCTGCTGTCACATGAATGCCAGCTTTTTTTGCATCCCGGATGACACGAACCGATTCCTTTGTACTGACATGACAAACGTGATAATGTGCCCCTGCTGCTTCTGCCAACAACACATCACGAGCTATTTGTACCGATTCACTTAAAGATGGTATTCCAGGGAATTTCATGCGTTCACTAACATCCCCCTGATGAACAACACCACCATATACAATCGAATTATCTTCACAATGTGCTACGACTGGTGTATTACATGCTGCAGCTTCCTTCATCGCACGTAACATGTAATCAGCTGTTTGTATACCCACCCCGTCATCGGTAAAAGCGAAGATGCCCATATTAGCAATTTCTTTTATGTCGGTTAACTCTTCGCCTTTTAAGCCTTTCGTAATAGCGGCATATGGCAATACACGAACAACCGCAGTTTCATTGATTTTATCGAACAGTGCCTGAACAGTTTCCACGTTATCTGGTACAGGTGATGTATTTGGCATCGCACATACCGTTGTAAAACCACCTCTAGCTGCAGCTTTTGTACCGGTTTCAATTGTTTCTTTATGCTCCCCACCCGGCTCACGAAGATGAATATGAACATCAATAAATCCAGGAAAAATCATGTTCTTCTCACAATCAATAATTTGATCTGCATCCCGTGTAAGATTTGGAGCAATTTCTTTGATGTATTTATTTTCTATTAAAATATCAACTTTTTCTGTTTCATTTGATTCTGCTAAGCGTGCTGCATTTATAAGTAGAATTCTCATTATGCATTCCCCATTCCTTTAATAATGTTGTAATAATTGCCATTCTTACACATACACCGTTATTCATTTGTTTAAAAATTCTTGAGCGGTTACACTCGACTAATTCTGATGCTATTTCTACTCCTCGGTTGACGGGAGCAGGATGTAAAATAATGGCGTGATCCTGCATTTTCTTCTCACGTTCCACCGTGAGACCGTACGCCTCATGATAAGATGTTGCATCATATTGTTCATCATTATGACGTTCATGCTGAATTCTCAGTAACATTAGGGTGTCACACATTTCAACAGCTTCATCAATTGAAATGTACGGAAAATCAAGTGTTCTGTCCTCAAATCCAGGTGCTGCAGTGAAATAAACGTTTGCACCAAGCGTTTGAAGAGCATGTGCGTTTGAATGTGCAACGCGGCTATGTTTGATGTCACCTACTATGGCAATGTTTAATCCATTAAAGTGACCATATTCCTGATAAATGGTTAATAGATCAAGCATGCTTTGTGTTGGATGCTCTCCTTTTCCTGCACCAGCATTGATAACTGGGACAGACAAGTTATCAATAATACCTTTATACCAGTTGTCATCCTGATGGCGAATAACTAACAGACTAGCACCAATAGATTCAAATGTTTTGGCAGTATCGTATAAAGACTCACCCTTTGTCACACTTGAATCTTCCACCTGAAAACCCAATGTTTCTATTCCAAGTTTCTTCTGTGCTACTAGGAAGCTCATTTTGGTCCTGGTACTTGGTTCATAAAATAGATTTGCAGCAAATAGCTGTTGGTCAAGCTTAAGATGATTTGTTCGATAGCTCTCAGCTAGTTCCAGCATCGTTAACATCTCTTCCGTTGTTAAGTCTTTTGTCGACAAAAAATGTTTCATCTTTTATCCGCCCCTTTTGTGGTATTAAAAAAACCTCTTTGCAAAAGGTCGCAAAGAGGTATACGTGTACAATTGACACGTAACATTGACAACCTTTTAAATCTCTCTGGATTCAGTTAAAGGTTTGCTATTTATTTGTCTAGCTTCAGCTCCCAGCGACTAGTGGACTTCCTTTACCTCCGTACGATAAGTCAACATCGGTTCCCTTACGCTCACCGTGTTTCCTTTATCTCCTGCGGTTCAGTCTAGTCCATACGTCGCTAACAGGCGCTTGCGCTTTATTTTCCATAAATACTAACTTGATCAAGTTGATCTGTTTCATCTAGTTGGACAACGATTACTTCTTCATCAGATGTAGGAATATTCTTGCCTACATAATCAGCGCGAATTGGTAATTCGCGGTGACCCCGATCAATTAAAACGGCCAATTGAATTTGGGATGGTCTTCCTATGTCCATAACTGCATCCATTGCAGCACGAACCGTTCTTCCTGTGAATAAAACATCATCAATTAAAATAATATTTTTGTTTGTTAAATCTACATCTATATTTGTGTCTTTTACTTCTGGTTCGTTAGTTGGGGTGTTCTTTTGTAAATCATCTCGGTAAAGCGTAATATCCAATTCCCCAATCGGTACAGTCACATTTTCAATTTGTTTTATTTTATCCTGCAACCTTTTAGTGATTGGAACACCACGAGTCTTGATGCCAATCAGAACTAGATTTTCTCCACCCTTATTTTTTTCAACTATTTCGTGTGCGATTCGTGTTAATGCTCGGTTAATCGCTGGTTGATCCAACACAACTGTCTTTTCTATCACTATTATTCACCTCAATTAAAAAATCCCATTTCTCCATGAGGAAAAAAGGGATTTGATTGTGTATAGACTTATATCTATACATCTTCATCCGATTCCTTTTTAGCCTCACGGGACTATCTTTAAAGGTTCATTTATTCATTTGTTTAAGTATGACAAAATCCATTACAGGTGTCAATACATTTTTTCAATCTGTTCGATTAAATCTACGAAGATTTGTGGTGGTGCCACTTCAAACTGAAGCCATTCCTTTGTGCGTGGGTGGGTAAATCCTAATGATTTTGCATGTAACGCCTGTCCACCTGCATCCAATGTTTTTCTTGGACCATACTTAGGATCGCTAACCAAAGGAAAGTCAATATACCTGAAGTGAACACGAATTTGATGTGTACGACCTGTTTCTAGTTGACATTCAACATGTGTATAATGAGCATAGCGTTTTAAAACACTAAAATGTGTCACAGCAGGTTTGCCATCATTAACAATTCCCATTTTTTGTCGGTCTTTTGGATCACGACCAATTGGTGCATCAATCATGCCGGTTTCGTGTTCAATGATACCATGTACTACTGCCTCATATTTTCGTTCTACCTTTTTACTTGATAACTGTTCGGCGAGACTAGTATGGGCTTGGTCGTTCTTTGCAACAACGAGTAAACCACTTGTATCCTTGTCAATTCGGTGAACAATTCCAGGACGCTCAATACTGTTTATCCCTGATAAATCATGACAATGAAAGAGCAACGCATTTACAAGTGTGCCGCCAGTGTGGCCAGCGGATGGATGAACTACCATTCCTTTTGGCTTATTTACAACAATGACATCAGCATCCTCATAAATAATATCAAGCGGAATATTTTCAGCATCTACTTCCAATGGCTTTGATTCAGGAATGGACCAATTTATTACATCACCCTCGTGACACTTATGTTTAGCTTTGACTTCTTCATCATTTACTTTTACGTTGCCGCTGTTAATCCATGTCTGAACTTGTGATCTCGAATTATCTGGGTTTATATCAGCTAAAAGCTTATCAATTCTTTCCTTATTCTGGTGAGCTTGTACTTCATATTGATTTATAGTCATACGGTTTTATTTCCTTTCTTTTTCTCATCAAGAAATGTTGCTATTAACACAAGAATTACACCAACTACTAACGCGGAATCGGCAACATTAAAGATTGGGAAATCATAGCCAAAAATGATAAAATCCATGAAATCAACTACTTCCCCACGAAATATACGATCAATAAAATTCCCGATTGCTCCACCAAGAACAAAGCTTAATGAAATAGCAAGGAGTTTGTCGTTCCTTGCATACTTTTGCATGTAATAGATAACCCCTATTACAACAATCGTAGTAACGATGTAAAAAAAGACCATTTGTCCTTGTAAAATACCCCAAGCAGCACCTTTATTACGGTGTGACGTGAAATAAAAAAAGTTTTCTACTATCGTGATTTGTTCATACAATTCCATATTTTTAACAACTATCCATTTAGTAATTTGATCAATCACAACGAGGATTACTGCAATTATGTAATACACGTACATTCATTTTCCCCCGATTCATTTATTATCTTTCATTATTTTAACATAAAAAATCCCCCTCTGCTTCAAGAGGAGGATTCTTTATGGTCTAGCTGCGTGGGCTAACGGCTCGTGACGTAAGCAATTGACACTCCGAGCACATAGCCCGTTTGCTCTACGGTCTCTTGCTTACGCATTTCGCCGCTTGAGCAAGCCCGCTCCGCTTTCCTATTGTCTAGCTGCGCGGGCTAGCGGCTCGTGACGTAACCAATTGACATTCCGAGCACAAAGCCCATGTGCTCTACGGTCTCTTGCTTACGCATTTCGCCACTGAGCAAGCCTGCTCCGCTTTTCTACGCAGAATAGTTTTCTTTTACGATACTTGCGCAGCGTGTGCATAATTCAGGGTGTTCTTTATCTTCGCCAACGGTTTCTGATGCGATCCAGCAACGTTCACATTTTTCACCTGGATGTTTTTCAACCTTAACGTCTACATAACGATATGCCTTTGTTCCTTCAGCACTAGCACTTAACTCTACTTCCGAAACAATCAATAACTGATGAACATGTTTAATTTGGTTTAATATTTCTTTTGTTTTCTCATCTTTGGCTACAATTGTTAATTTTGCCTCTAATGATTTACCAATTATTTTCTCGTTACGTGCTTCTTCAAGTGCCTTAAATACATCATCGCGAACACTCATAAAGAGATCCCATTTACCTTGCTCATTTTTATCAAAAATGGTTTGAGGTTCTGGAATATCCGTTAATTGAACACTTTCTGCTTCAGTTCCAGGGATATACTCCCATACTTCTTCAGTAGTGTGCGGGATAATCGGTGTCAGTAACTGTACAAGTGTTGTTACAATATCATAGTAAACGGTTTGAATACTTCTACGGCGCGCATTATCCGCTGCTTCGATATATAAAATATCCTTTGCAAAATCCAGATAAAATGAACTTAAATCTACCGCACAGAAGTTATGAATTTGATGATAAATAGTTGAGAACTCATAGTTATCATAGCCTGATCGTACATTTTTATTTAATTGGTTTAGGCGATGAAGCATATATTGATCAACTTCTTGTAAATCATTCACATCAATTCGATCTGTCTCTGGATTAAAGTCAGCTAGGTTTGCTAGCATAAAACGGAATGTATTTCTAATTTTACGATATGCCTCTGATACATGTTTTAATATATCTTGAGAAATACGTACATCTGCCTGATAATCCACAGATGAAACCCATAGACGGATGATATCGGAACCCAACTGCTTTTGAATCTTTGATGGGCTCATAATGTTACCTAATGATTTACTCATTTTTCGCCCATTACCATCTAAAACAAACCCATGACTTATAATATTTTCATATGGTGCTTTTCCAGTTACCGCTACTGAAGTTGATAAAGATGAGTTAAACCATCCACGATACTGGTCACTACCCTCTAAATAAACATCTGCAGGTCTTCTATGATCATCACGGCCAACTAACACTGCTTCGTGTGATGAACCTGAATCGAACCAAACATCCATAATATCCGTTTCTTTAGTAAACGTACCATTTGGACTATGCTCTGACGTAAATCCTTCTGGTAATAATTCCTTTGCTTCTCTTTCAAACCATACATTCGAACCGTGCTCACTAAATAGCTTAGAAATATGTGTTACCGTTTCTTCTGTAATGATTGGTGTTTGATCTTCTGCATAAAAGACCGGAATTGGTACGCCCCATGCGCGTTGGCGTGAAATACACCAATCTTCACGGTCACGAACCATGTTATATAATCTAGTTTCTCCCCAGTTTGGATACCAATTTATCCGTTTAATTTCATCTAAAATATCTTGACGAAAATCTTTAATAGATGCAAACCATTGTGATGTTGCACGGAAAATTGTTGGTTTTTTTGTACGCCAGTCATGTGGGTACGAATGTGTAATGAAGGTAAGTTTCAGTAATGCGTCAACTTCCTCAAGTTTATCGGTTATTGGTTTGTTTGCTTTATCATAAAATAAGCCTTCATAACCAGGTGCTTCATTTGTAAAGACACCTTTATCATCAACTGGACAAAGCGCTTCTAAGCCATATTGTTTCGCAACATAAAAGTCATCTTCACCATGACCTGGTGCAGTATGAACACAGCCAGTTCCAGCTTCAGTCGTAACATGATCTCCTAACATTACAATAGAATCTCTATCATAAAACGGATGGCTCGTTACAATGTTATCAGCTTCTTTACCTTTAAATGTTTTAACTACTTCTGGATTTTCCCACTCTAATTCGGTAGCTACTGCTTCAAGTAATTCCTGTGCCACTACATATTTTTTATCCTTTTCCTGAACGACAACATACTCGAAATTAGGGTGTAAACTTATTCCGAGATTTGCCGGAATGGTCCATGGTGTAGTTGTCCAGATAATGAATTTTACTCCACTATCAAGCAGACCTTTTCCGTCCGTTACGTCAAACGATACATAAATAGATGGCGAGCGCTTATCATGGTATTCAATCTCCGCTTCTGCTAAAGCTGATTCAGATGACGGAGACCAGTAAACCGGCTTTAACCCTTTGTAAATATAGCCTTTGTTTGCCATTTCACCGAACACTTTAATTTGCGCAGCTTCATAATCTTTCGTTAATGTAATATATGGGTTATCCCAGTCTCCTCGGACACCTAGCTGCTTAAATTGATTCCGTTGATTATCAATTTGTTCCATGGCATATTCTGCACACTTTTGTCTAAACTCGGCAATACTTAATTCTTTTCGGTTTACCTTTTTCTTCTTTGTTAAAGCGGTTTCAATCGGTAATCCGTGTGTGTCCCAACCCGGAACGTATGGTGCGCTGTATCCTGTCATTGACTTATAACGAGTAATAAAATCCTTTAGAACTTTATTCAATGCATGGCCCATATGCAAATCTCCATTAGCGTATGGAGGCCCATCATGCAAAATAAACGTAGGACGATCCTTTGTACGGTCTTGTCCTTTTTCATAAATATTATTATCTTCCCATTGCTGTTGACGAAGTGGTTCTTTATTCGGAAGATTACCTCGCATCGGGAATTCAGTTTTCGGCATAAGTAATGTGTCTTTATAATCCATAATTTATTTCCTTCCTCCTTGTAACATGGTTCAATATATTAAAAAAGCCCCCTAATCCCAAAAGGGACGAGAAGACTCGCGGTACCACCCTTATAAACATAAATTAAGATAAATTTAAATTCACTATGACGGTTCGTAACGGGAACAATACGTCCAATTCTCCTCATAAATAGAATCGATTGGATACTCAGGAGTGATTCTCTAAAAGTTCTCTGTACTAGGCTTCCACCAATTCCCAGCTCGCTTAAACAGATTAATCAATTATACTGTCTCCATCCATGTATATTTCTTTATTTAATACTATCGTTATTTTATAATAATATGTAAAATTGCAGCAAACGTCAAGAACTAAGATTTATTTTCTGCTAATTCCAGTTCTTCTCCTAAATCTACATCGAATAATTGATCCCAATCATCTGTTCCAATCATCTCTAATTGAGCTTCAACAAGCATTTTTAATCGTGTACGGAAAACTTTTGCTTGCTTCTTTAATTCTTCTACATCCATTGAAATACGACGTGACTTATTAAGAGCCTCGTTAATGATTCGGTCAGCATTCTTTTCAGCTTCTTTAATTATTAATTTCGATTCCTTCATAGCATTTCCACGTACTTCTTCGGCAGTTTCTTGGGCAATTAGAATGGATTTATTCAATGTTGTTTCAATGTTGGTAAAATGACCAAGCTTTTCGTTTAATTGATCCACTTTTTCTTTTAAATCTTTTTTTTCACGAATTACCAATTCGTAATCCTTAATTACCTGATCTAAAAATTCATTTACCTCATCTTCATCATAGCCTCGGAAACTTCTTGTAAATTCTTTGTTATGGATATCTAATGGTGTTAATGGCACAATGGCCACCTCCTTACGTTATTTATGTATCAATGTATCATTCATTAAACAAAATAGTCGTCTATATGATTTAATTCGACACATTCCTCGAAATTCCTGCATGTTTAATAAACTATTTTAATTTTGCTATCGTAATTTTCCACTTTTCTTTTTTTGTTTTGCCGTTTATACGATCTATCTTGCTTCTACCCTTACCCTTAAACGAAATTAAATCATCAGCTTGCACGGAAAACGATCTATCTTGCACGAGACGGTAGTTTACCTTTACAAGTTTTTTCATAATGCTATCTGCAGCACTCTGTCGTGAGATGGAATATACTTCCTTAATAATAGTATCAAGTCTCATTGATGAAACAAGCTTGTCTTCTAAGATCCAATTTAGCTCTTTCTCTACTAAGGCACTTAGGGGTTTAGTTTCAAGCCTAACAGTAGCCTTTTTTATCGTTGTTAGATTCATCACAACATATGTACGAATATCATCAGCTAATAAGATTTGTATCAATCCATCCTGCACAACGATATCACCAAGTTTTCTCCGTTCAAGACCAAGTGATAAAAATGTTCCCATCACATCACTATGGGAAAGCGAAATAAACTTGTCATGATAAGTTGCCTGCAAAATAGTGACACCAAAATCCTCTTGCCTTACTTCCTGATAATATGGTGCTATGATAGCACGCTTTCTTTCGGAATACTTACCCCCACCAAACAATTGCATGGTCAAATCATCACCGCTCGTATCAATCAAGCTGGTAATAATTTGTTGTTCTCTAGGATCCAAAAAGTCTGTTAAGATAGATTGATACGATCTTTCCACTTGCTCTTTCCATGATAAAACTCGGGTTATGAAAGGGTGTTCTTCTTTTCTAAAATGCTGATAAATGTCCATTTTTTAAAATAAACCTGCTAACATGTTGAAGAATACTCGCAATCCATAATCCCTTGCCAAAAATAAAACAAAAATCGCCGCAAGTGGTGACAAATCAAGCCCGCCAAGCGGGGGAATAATTTTACGGAATGGCTCTAGAAAAGGTTCACATATGTTTGTTAGAAAATTCCCGATTGCTGATTCTCGAGCCCCTGGAAACCAAGACATGAAGATATAAATAATCAGGGCAAAACTATATATTTCTAAACCATAGTAAAGTATTGTATACAATTCATTCATTATGTGCTACCATCCTTTTTCAAATTCATCGTCTTCGATTAGTGTATCTGTAATCGAACCAGACACATTTACATTATCAGGTGTACATAAGAAGGTATCTGCCCCAAGCTTCTGAATATCACCATTAATGGCATAAACTGTCCCACTCAAAAAATCAACAATCCGTTTCGCCTGCACGCGATCTACACGTTGTAAATTGATCACTACAGCTCTTCTGTTTACAATATTATCAGCTATCTCTTGTGCTTCACCATAAGACCTTGGTTCACTTAAAACCACTTTTGATGGTGTATGTTGCATGCTTTTTAAATTCACAACGTTTTGTCTCGATTGTTTTTGATCTGAAGAGGAAGTAGATTCATCTTCTTGTTGTTGCTCCTCTACATATTCATATTCATCATCCATGGTGAAAAATGTTCTAATCTTGTTTTTTATACTCATGTTTACACCTCACTAGTTTTTGATCCAACTAATTTTGAACCAATGCGTATATGAGTAGCACCTTCCTCAATAGCAATTCCATAGTCATTACTCATTCCCATCGATAGAAAGGAACATGGAGCATGGGGTTCATTTTTGTTCCTAATCTGATCCCTTTTTTCTCGAAGTGATTGAAACGTTTGCCGTATTACCTCATCATCATCCGTATGTGGAGCCATTGTCATCAGACCAACAACTCGAATGTTTGAATAACTCCGAAGCGAAGAAGTAAAAGACTCTACATCATCAAGTGCAATCCCATGCTTTGACTGCTCACCACTTACATTCACCTGAATAAAACAGTCGATGGGACGCGCGGAACGCTTGTCTATTTCTTTTGCTAACGACTTACGATCTAATGAATGTATGAAATCAACCTTATCAATTACGTCTTTCACTTTTCTAGACTGTAACGTTCCAATGAAATGCCATTTGACCCTATCTTTAAAATGATTATACTTTTCTTGAAAACCTTCTAACCGATTTTCCCCAAGATTTTCAATTGTGGCCTGAATCGCTTCCTCTGTTCGTTCTATTGTAACATATTTCGTCACTCCGATAATGGTTACTTCATTCTGGTCCCGTTTACTCTTATCACATGCTGTTTGTATGGTTGATTGTATTTTAGTTAAGTTTTCTGCTACTAGCACAATTACTAGATCCCCTTTCAAAGCTAATCATGACCCGAAACCAATAAATCCAAGCATTCTTCCGGTTTTCCCATGATCTCGTCGATGCGAAAAAAATAGTTCTTCCGCGCGATACGTGCAATAATTTGTTACATCTATATTATGACGTAAAGCACCACTTTGTAAAAGGATTTCCTCATTTAATTTTTTTAAGTCCAATAAATAATGGTTATTTTCTTGTTTTCTTGTTGTGTTATTTATTTGTTTACTAGTAAGGTTTTTAATAACATGCCCATCCACCTCATACGCGTCTTGCGATATACAAGGCCCAACAGCAACTTTTATTGTCTCGACACTAGCACCTAGTTGAATAAATTTATTAATCATTTCTTTACCAATACCATTTACAGTGCCTTTCCATCCTGCATGTGCAATTCCGACATAGCCTGTTTCCCGGTCAAAAAAGAACAAAGGCACACAGTCAGCAAAAAAAGCTGTACAAAGAATACCTTTCTGATTGGTAATTAGACCGTCAATACCAGATAAGGAATTTTCATGGGAAAAAGCTCCCCTTCCCTTAACCTTATGCGTAATTATTTCCACATTTGTACCATGAATTTGTTCGCCACCAACCCATGTTTCCATCGACATACCGATTTTCTCGGCAAGAAGTTTTCGATTGTAAATGACGTCTTGTTTACTATCAGGCACATGCAATCCCATATTAAATGATTCAAATGAGGATTTACTAATTCCTCCCTGACGCGTTGTAAAACCAACTTGTAGAGAAGGGTCTAATTTTTTCCAACTTTTTAGCGTTAGTAATGATTCATTTTCCTGATAAAAGGGTTCCAACAAATTCACCTCCATAAAAGTAGTGTTCAAACCAGACTTTTTGAACAACCTTATAAAAGTCATTGTCCCATTTTATCATAGTTACAAGCATTATTAATTTAAATTTGTATTACCACTTAATAAAAGTGGGTTTTCTTTCAATTGCACTAAAATCACATCTTCTCCTATCGTTGCAATCTGATGCCAACCAATAATCATTTCTCCAGATTTTGCAAACATCCCATTCTTTCCTTCTTTTATTTGAATGATTAATGCAAGTATTCGTCCATTTACCTCGTCAATTTCTAAATCAGAAATATGCCCTAACCGTGTACCATTTTCAATGACAATAATTTCTTTCATTTGTAGCTCCGAAAGTTTTATCATTATAATCACCTACCTTATTAAAACTATATGCGGAGTTTAGCTAATTTTGAATTAAAAATTCAAAATCATAATAAAAAAGAACAACCCGGCTCATTATGAACTGGGCTGTTCCCGTATTATTTTAGTTTTTTATTCGAAATACCTCGTTAGCCAATATTAATTGGAACTGGCGGACTCTTGATCCGCTATTTCTATTAAAACAGTGATTTTGAGTAGTTTTGCATACAATCCCTTATTTAACATATATCGAAGTAAAATAGGGGTACTTCTCCCAAATAAGGGATCTGGTGTCCGCGAAGGTTAGTTGTCTCCGCTTTTCTTTTGTCTAGCTGCGGCTCCTAGCGACTAGCAGATAGTTGGTTCTGATGAACGTACGGAAGGTTCACCGTACTTTTCACAGCCCCATCTATCTGTACGTCGCTGACCAGTCGCCTCCACTTTTCGTTATTGTTTAGCTGCGGCTCCTAGAAGCTGCCGTCATAAGCAATGGACACTACAAACGCCAAGACCAGGCGTTTTACGGCCCCTTGCTTATGCGTCCGCTTCTGAACAGTCGCCTCCGCTTTTCTTTACTCAAACATTTGTTTGTTCATTTGGTGGATGGCTGCTTTTTCTAGGCGTGATACTTGTGCTTGTGAGATGCCTATTTCGTCGGCAACCTCCATTTGTGTTTTTCCTTGGAAAAATCGTTTGTTAACAATCATTTTTTCTCGTTCATTTAACCGATGCATACCTTCTTTTAAAGAAAGCTTGTCTACCCAAGTTGAATCTTTGTCCGTATCATCACTCAATTGATCCAACACAAAAATCGGGTCGCCCCCATCATTGTATATTGGTTCAAACAATGACACAGGGTCTTGAATAGCATCTAATGCAAATACTATGTCTGACTGCGGTATTCCTAATTCATTTGCTATCTCCATAGATGTTGGCTCTTTGGAAGTTTTGTTAACTAAACTTTCTCTTACTTGCAATGCTTTATATGCAATATCACGTAATGATCGTGAAACACGTATCGGATTGTTATCTCGCAAATACCTTCTAATTTCTCCTATGATCATTGGGACTGCATAAGTAGAAAATTTAACATTATGGCCTAAATCAAAATTGTCTATTGATTTCATTAATCCAATGCAACCTACTTGAAAAAGGTCGTCTACATACTCACCACGATTATTAAAGCGTTGAATAACACTTAATACTAAACGTAAATTCCCATTTACTAATTCTTCTCTAGCAGATAGATTGCCATCTTGCATTTTCACGAACAATTTACGCATTTCCTCATTTTTTAATACGGGTAATTTCGATGTATCAACACCACATATCTCAACCTTATGTCTAATCATATCGATTCTGCCCTCCCAGTTAGCGATGCTGTTCAAGGACAGTATCTCCGCGTAAAAGGTTTTTTATGCAAATCGAATTCGACAAAAAATATGAAATATGTGGCGCATTTCAACTGGGTGTAAGGCTACACCATTTTATTAAATTCTTTTTTTAAACGGCGGATAATCTTCTTTTCTAATCTGGAAATATAGGATTGTGAAATTCCCAACATATCCGCAACATCCTTTTGTGTTTTTTCTTCCTGACCGATTAATCCAAAGCGTAATTCCATGATTTGTTTTTCTCTATTGTTTAGGTGGGACAAAGCATTTTTCAATAAGTCTTTGTCTACCGTTTTTTCTAAATTCTTTGTAATGACATCATCATCTGTCCCTAAGACATCTGATAGTAATAATTCGTTGCCGTCCCAATCTATGTTTAGTGGTTCATCAAACGATATTTCAGATTTTAATTTATTACTTCTTCGTAGGTACATTAATATTTCATTTTCAATACACCTTGAAGCATACGTGGCTAATTTGATCTGTTTTTCTGGCTTAAACGTATTTACAGCTTTTATTAAGCCGATTGTTCCAATACTAATTAAATCCTCTATGTTTATACCTGTATTTTCGAACTTACGAGCGATGTATACAACTAAACGCAAGTTTCGCTCAATTAACATTGCTCGAGCTGCTTTATCACCTGTTGGTAACCGCTTTAATAACGACTGCTCTTCAGGTTTAGATAGCGGAGGAGGTAACGCTTCACTACCGCCTATATAGTATATTTCATCAGCTTTAAAGCCTAGTTTAATTAATAATTTATACCACCATAACTGTATTCTAAGTTTCCACATTTTCAAGGTCAATCGCTCCTTTTCATTAATCATTCTAGCTTCAAAGCCTTTGCTTTTCTTGATCCAGCTGCGCGGGCTAGCGGCTCGTGTCGTAAGCAATTGACACTCCGAGCACAAAGCCCATGTGCTCTTCGGTCCCTTGCTTACGCATTTCGCCACTGAGCAAGCCCGCTCCGCTTTTCTTGATCCAGTTTCGCGGACTAGCGGCTCGTGTCGTAAGCAATTGACACCCCGAATGCTAAGCCCATGCATTCTACAGTTCTTTGCTTATGCGTCTGCTTCTGAACAGTCGCTTCCGCTTTTCTACGTCAGGCTGAATGAACCGTTGCTAATTTTATTATTTGGGGATGCAGTAAACAATGATAACGCTGATCCTTTGTTAAATCAGAAAACTGAATTCCAATTAATAATTTATTGGTTATGATTTCATTTTGATCATATTGTATTTTTATTTTATCTGGTTTGATAGCCATCATATAAGAAGATTTTCCATCTACACCGTGAAATGGAACAATATGTATACGACTTTCCCATTTTTTAGGAATGGCATCAAAATCCAGCAGTTCACATGCTTTTTTAATTGCTCCCCATTCTTCATCAGAAAAGTATTGCTTTAAAAAAGGTTCATCGCAAATAACTACAGGACTTTTTGTTAATGGGTCAACTAATTGATTCCCACTATCAATATAGCCTGTTGTTGATAGTGATTTGTCATTAATTTGTAGTGTTATAGGACACAATTGATCGTAACGAATCTTTTCTATAGCGTGCTTGTCCATACTTCTTTTCGTAAAATGCCAAATGATAGGGAAACCTACAACTACAAATATCCAGCTAATCGGATCACCATATCCCTTATTAAACGTAAGAATTCCATTTGCTGAAACTCCAAATGGACTATCTAACATAAAGTGTAAGGCTATTAAACCACCTCCTATAGTGAAAGTTACAAAATAGAATAAAAATAGTAGTCGAAATAATTGATACATTGACCGGTAATGACAAACACATAAGATAATTAGGAGCGAATACATAAATTTCCCAACTATACTAGTAATAAATGAATCTGGGAAATAAATAGAAATAGGAACAATAATTGAAGCGACAAATGAACCTAGAATTATTCTTTTTTTACTAGTACTTTCCTTTGCCAAAATCAGTGTTAACATAATGAGCATCATGTCAAATAGAAAATTGAGCATCCATATTACATCAACATAAATTGTCACTGCTCCCTTCCTTTCCACTCAAATAAATTACGCTGTATTAGTTGAATTATAAAAAGTATAAGGGAGTTTGACAAAAAAGTCTGTCGCTTCTTGTAAGCAAAAAAGGGCTATTTTTAACTTCTTATCGGTGGGATTGTCGGAGAAATAGATTCATATCGAAAAGCGGATGTACCCGAATAAGGTAATCCTTAGTCCAAAAACAAGTGACTACTTTATTATTTTTGAACAAAAAATGCAAGCACCTTGGTTAGCCTAAGGCACTTTAAAAAAACTCTTAGTGAAGGTGTCAGTTATCACAAAAAGATTCATCTTAACGTTCGATCCGATATATCAACGCTTTTTTTCGGATATATCAACGTTCCTGATCCTGAATATCAACGCTCAATCAGATATATCTAACACCTGAGAGGATAGGCGCTTGTGGCTAGACAGATAAACGCCAAAACGTATACCTTTTTTTGCTATTAAAAAAAGCAAACATCCTGGTGCTTACCAGAATGTTTGCTTTCACTTAACATCTATTATCTGTTTCTATTTCGATTACGCAAGAAAGTCGGTATATCTAACGTATCATCCTCTTGTTTTACACGATTAGATTGAGGTTGTTGTTGTGGCTGTTGTTGCTGCTGTCTTGTTTCTCTAGGAACCTCGTCATACTGTCTAGATGCAGCTTGTTGCTTGTGATTAATAATCGGTCGTTGTTTCGGTGTATTATCAACTTTTTGATTTTCATCGAATCCAGTTGCTATAACTGTAACAATAATTTCATCTTTTAAATTTTCATTGATAACAGAACCAAAGATAACATTTACCTCGTTATCTGCGGCAGAAGTAACTAAATCGGCAGCTTCTTGTACCTCATATAGGCTTAGATTATCTCCACCGGTAATATTCATCAATATCCCGTGAGCCCCATCAATTGAAGTTTCCAATAATGGAGAGGATATCGCTTTTTTCGCAGCTTCTGTCGCACGACTTTCCCCAGTCGCAACACCAATTCCCATTAGTGCAGAACCTTTATCAACCATAATTGTTTTAACATCGGCAAAGTCAACGTTAATTAATCCAGGTTTTGCGATTAAATCAGATATACCTTGTACACCCTGTCGAAGTACGTTATCCGCTTCACGGAAAGCTTCTAACATCGGGGTATTCTTATCAACTATCTCTAACAAGCGATCGTTCGGAATGACAATTAGTGTATCTACACTACCTTTTAATGCATCAATACCTGAAACTGCTTGTACAGATCGCCTGCGACCTTCAAAAGTGAATGGGCGAGTCACTACACCCACTGTTAATGCACCTAACTCTTTTGCGATAGATGCAATTACGGGTGCAGCACCTGTCCCGGTACCACCACCCATACCTGCAGTTACAAATATCATGTCAGCACCTTGTAAAACTTCTTCAATTTGTTCTTTATTTTCTTCTGCCGCTTTTTTACCGACCTCTGGATTTGCCCCTGCACCTAAACCACGTGTTAGCTTTCCACCAATTTGAAGTTTAACTTCCGCTTTTGATAGATTCAGTGCTTGTGCATCTGTGTTTACAGCAATAAATTCTACGCCTTGTACCCCGTGCTCTATCATACGATTTACAGCGTTACTACCGCCTCCACCAACACCGATTACTTTTATTGATGCTAATTGATCCATATTTGTGTCAAACTCTAACATATTTGTTCCTCCTAATTTGCAAATTACAAGAGTTTTATTTCTAATTGACTTTCAGGACATTCTATCAATCAAAGAAATATTTGAAAATATTAGCAATTCCTGATTCTTTTTTTGGTTTTTCTGATGAATCCTTTGTACTTGCTTGCTTTTTCGTACGTTTCGGTTTTGGTTCATCTGTATGTTCAATTACAGCTGGGTATAGGTCTTTTCCTTGTATTTTCGCATTACGGTAAGCAAATTGCAAGATACCCACACCTGCAGTAAATTGCGGTTCTCTAACCCCAATATAATCTGGAATAGCCATTCTAATATTCGATTGAAATAAATCTTGGGCAAGTTCTAGTACACCTGTCATTTTCATTGTACCACCTGTTAATACATAACCACCAGGTAATCCTTGAAACCCTGCTTTGCGGATTTCCCGTTCTGCAAATGCATAAATTTCCTCTAGTCTTGCCTCAATCATATCAGCTATCTGTAATTGGTTATAGGTTTGCTTCGTATTACTTCCAATAGTAGAAACCTCAAATGTTTCACTTTCTTGTGCTTCGTCAAAAAAAGCGTGACCATATTTCAGCTTAATGTCTTCTGCTTCTTCTGTAGAAGTTCGTAGTCCAATAGATAAGTCTTTTGTAATATTATCTCCACCTAAAGGAACAACACTAGTAGACAGTAGACGATCATTTTCAAAGATTGATACAGTGGAACATCCACCTCCAACATCAATTAAAGCTACACCAAGATTCTTTTCGTCCACTGACAATGCAATTGATCCTGATGCAAGTGGTTGCAGGCAAATATCAGATACTTGTAAATTCGCACGCTCCACACATTTTAAAATATTATGTAAGACCGTTTTGGAACACGTAATAATTGTACCTTCCATTTCCAGTCGAACGCCAATCATACCTCTTGGATCGGTTATTTCGTCCAACCCATCCACAATAAATTGTTTTGGAATGACATCAATGATTTCTCGTTCAGGGGGGATTGAAAGTACTTGCGCTGCATCAATGACACGTGTAATGTCTTCGTTGTCTATTTCACGATTTTCACTTTGAACTGCTACCACACCATGGCATGACTGCAATTGAACATGATTACCATTTATTCCAACAATTACTCGATCAATTTCCATACCTACCATTCGTTCTGCTTGTTCTACAGCATTTCTAATAGAGTTTACAGTTTGATCTATATCAACTATAGCACCTTTTTTCATGCCGTTTGATTTAGCAGAACCCACCCCAATAATATTTAATGAATCATTTACAACTTCACCAATAATAACTTTTATTTTTGATGTTCCTATGTCTAAGCTTACTAAGATCTCACTTTGATTCAAAGAAAGGCACCTCCCAATTCCTTACAACAATTTTATTTTTAGCCACTTTTTACGTTTTAAGTTACGAATCACATTTTACATAGTATTATAATCTATTATTCTATCGTAAAATACGGTAAAAATAAAATATATTATGAGTAATTCTACAATAATCATAGAATCCCTTTAATTTTCTGCCTAAAATTTTCGATTTGAATGAAATATTTTGATTACCATACCTTTTATACCTAACTTATTCCATACTAAACCTTTCGTTAGCAAGTACGAGTATGTGACTTTCAAATGAAATTTATCAATAATTTCCATATGATTTGTTACTCCGCAGTTGTTTCTTCAATTTTTTTGTCCTTTGTTTTATCTTCAAAGGATTCAAAATAGACACCTACTCCAATATGAATAATTCCTTTACTTTTTGGATTGAGCTGAGCAACGATTGATGGGTATACCTTCATTTTTTCAGCAAAGTTTCTTATTGTCCCGTCTACCATATAACCATCACTCATATAAAGTACTATCTTATTCTTATTATCATCTTGTGGTTTCCAGTGAATTTCAGAAATCATGCTTCGAATGTTTTGTGGAAGTTTCATTAACTCAGTTGTCATTTGATTTAAGGTAGATTCGTCATCGAAATTTATCAATAATGGCGCATCACCACTAATAGTTTCTCTTTTCAGTTTAGACAACACCTTGCCATTTCCCAAAATAGGGTAAAAAAAGCTCTCTTTTTTTATGTAACCAACCCGTTTAAATTCTTGAATAGCTATTTCAACTGTCCAAGGCAACTTTCTGTTTACTTCAACGGAATCAATGATTGGGTTTCCATCAAATGCGTTTTGAATCTCGGATTGATTGATCATCCAAATATTTGTGTCGGTGGTTAAATTACTTTTTTCAACAACTTCCTTATCCGATAATGCTTTATTACCGGTAACCTCAATTGTATGTACATGACTCAGTGGAGACTGCAAATACACAATAATCGATATTAATAAGAAAAAAATAGAAAGATAAAATATTAAACGTCTATTCGCTTTCTTTTTACGAGCTTGTTTCAGTTTTGGAATACGATCCTCAATCGAAACAACTTTCTTTTTACTCATTCTATTTCTTCCTTTATATCATATTAACAGAATAAAACGGCACTAAAGAATGCCGTTTAATTTTGTTACATGAATTATATCATACTACGTCTATATATATGTAGTAAATATCGCCTAGAAAAGCCGATTTTTTACGCATAATAGCAGTAAATTTTATCCATCTGGCTCAACTATTATTAAATTGTAGAAGATCTGCTAATATTTAATAGTATTCCAACAGCACAAAGTGTTAATGTTAGCGATGATCCACCATAGCTTAAAAATGGTAATGTAATACCTGTTACGGGAATTAAACCGATAACTACACTAATGTTTATCATTACCTGGATTGCTAGCATTGTCGTGATACCTAAAGCTAAATATCTACCAAATTCATCCTGTGTTGTAAGAGCGATTTTAATTCCTCGCCAAAAGAGTAATAAGAACAGAATTAGTACTACTGTTCCACCCATGAACCCCAATTCTTCAGCCAAAATAGCAAAGATAAAATCAGTTTGTGGCTCTGGTAGGTAAAAATACTTTTGGATACTGTTACCTAAACCAATACCCATTAATCCACCAGGTCCTACTGCGTATAACGATTGAATGATTTGAAATCCATCTCCAAGTGGGTCCTCCCAAGGATTTATAAACGCAGTTATCCGTTTTATTCGGTATGGTGCAGAAATAATAAGTAATAAAAAAGCAACTACGCCAAGACTTGCTAGTCCAAAAAAATGAGTCAGTTTAGCACCTGCAATAAAGATTAATACCATACATGTTAGAACTAAAACGACACCTGTACCTAAGTCAGGTTGCAGCATAATTAAACCAAACGCAGTAAATACAAGAATGATAGAGGGAAAGAAACCTTTTTTAAACGACGTGATATACTTTTGGTTATACGTTAAATATGTGGAAAGAAACATAATCAACCCCAGTTTCGTAAATTCAGAAGGCTGGATACTAAATGCCCCCACTCCAATCCAACTTTGTGCACCATTACGAACTAGTCCAACACCAGGAATTAACACGAGTCCTAGTAAGACAAAACAACCAAGCAAAATTAATTTTGAGTACTTTTTCCAAAACCCATATGGTGTCATCATAAAAAATACCATTGCTGCAATTCCTACTACAACAAATAACAATTGACGTTTAAGGTAAAAAAACTTGTCCCCAAAGTTATAATCTGCCATTACATAGGAGGAACTAAATACCATGATAACGCCTATTATTAGTAACGTTATTACCAAACCTAGCAATAGATAATCTGGTTTACTTTGGTTTTTAAACACTTTATACAACAAAAATACCCCATTTCCAAATACAAGAAATTAGGGCATTTTAATATGACTTTAGTTCGTGTTCAAAAAGTCGGCAAATTAGAAACAAGAAGTTCAAGGCGCGAAGATTTTGAGGACCGGACTTGTACAGGATGTACTGACTTCTATGTTGCCCACAGGACGTGGGCGGTCTTAGTAGAAGTTCCTTACCCCCTAATACGTGAGGACCGGAAGAACTGCGCAACGAAGAAATTCGCCGTTTATCATTTGGTGACTTTTTGAACTACCTCTTATAGTGAGAGTAATGACTGATTGTAAATGCCCTTACTCTAGTGTATGCACTGCTTTAATAAACATGTCCCCTCGTTCTTCAAAACTACGATATTGATCCCAACTAGCACACGCTGGTGATAGTAAGATAACATCATCAGGTCTTGATAACGAATAGGCTTTCTCAACAGCGGCTGTGACATCCTCAACAAGCTCAACAGTATTGATGCCCGCTTTATTTGCCAATGCTTTTAATTTCATTTTTGTTTGTCCGAATAATACCATCGACTTTACATTTTTTAAGGATGGCAGCAATTCATCAAAATCGTTCCCTCTATCTAAGCCACCAGCTAATAGAATAATAGGTTGTGAAAATGAATCTAATGCCTTTTGTGTAGCTAAAATATTTGTACCTTTTGAATCATTGTAAAATAAACGACCAGCAATTCTAGCTACAAATTGAAAGCGATGTTCAACACCGGAAAACGTTTTTAGGACTTTTTGTACCGCTTCATTGGTAGCACCACTTAATTTCGCTGCACAAATTGCTGCTAAAATATTTTCGATATTGTGATCCCCAACCAATACGATATCTTTTTTATCCATGATCTTTTCGTTCATAAAATAAATGCTAGTTGCGTCTGCCCATGCTCCATTCTCTTGCCTATTTGTAATCGAAAACGGTATTTTAATGGATTTGGCACCCTTCACTGCTTCTCTCAAGTTCAGATCATCATGATTATACACAACATAATCTTCATGCGTTTGATTAATAAAAATATTGTACTTTGCGTTTTTATAGTTCTCCACTGTTTTGTGATAATCCAGATGTGCTTCATAAATATTTAACAGGACTGCTATATTAGGTTTAAAATTCTTTATACCTAGCAATTGAAATGATGATAATTCTAATACCAACGTTTCGTTTTTGCTTAACGTTTGCGCAACCTCAGTCGCTACCTTACCAATATTGCCTGCTACTTTCACTGGTAATTTACTCTCAGCTATCATACTTGTTGCTAAGGTAGTTGTTGTAGTTTTTCCATTGGAGCCAGTTATGCCAATTATATTCCCTTCAACCAAGTCATTAACAAATTCTACCTCTGTCAAGATTGGAATATCTTGTTTTAATGCTTCGACAATGACAGGATTTTCATATGGAATACCTGGGTTTTTAATAACAACATCAACTGTTTCTAAAACGGACAGGGGATGGGAACCAACAATTATTTCAGCGCCCATCTCGTTTAACTCCATTACTAGGTCATCAGTTTCATTTGAAAGTTTATCATTTATTTTAACCTTAACCCCACTATTTAAAAGTAACCGCGCTGCAGCTGTACCACTTTTTGCTAATCCCAATACCAATGCATGAGAATAATTAAAATTAGTTAATTTTTTCATGTAAACCACACCTCTATATATACACCGAGTGCCGCAAATAGTAATCCGACTAACCAGAAAGTAGTAACCACTCGCCATTCTGACCATCCCATGAGTTCATAATGATGATGTAATGGGCTCATTTTAAATACTCGTTTTCCAGTTGTTTTAAATGATATGACCTGAATAATAACTGATAATGTTTCAATTACAAAAACACCACCGATAATAATAAGTATTATTTCTAGTTTTGTTAAAATAGCAATTGCTGCCAGTGAACCACCAAGTGCTAATGACCCTGTATCCCCCATGAAGACCTTCGCGGGATGCGCGTTAAAAATAAGAAAACCTAATAGTGCTCCAACTGTCGAAAGTGCAAAAATAGTTACTTCGTTCTGCGGGAAACCTGACCATGCCAGAATTCCAAATGCACCAAAGGCAATTGCTGCAGTTCCTGCTAAAAGTCCATCTAATCCGTCTGTTAAATTAACAGCGTTTGAAGTACCTACTAGCATGAAAATAATTAATAGTGCATAACCAAAGCCAAGATCCCACTGTATATCTGTACCTGGAACTTGAACATAGGTATCAAAGTTATTCATTCGTAAAATAACATAAAAGACAAGAGCAATTACTACTTGTCCAAGCATTTTCTGTTTGGAAGTTAATCCTAAATTTCGCTTAAGAGCAACTTTAATAAAATCATCTAAAAAGCCTAATAAACCATAACCTACTAATACAAATATTAAGAGCCATAGCTCATAGCTGATAGATTGTGAATATTTAGATGCCATAATAAGTGATGTAATAACAATACTGAATACGATCATTATTCCACCCATTGTAGGTGTTCCTGTTTTCTTTACATGTGATTTTGGTCCTTCTTCTCGTATACTTTGTCCAAATTTCAATCGTCTTAAAAAAGGAATAAATATCGGGGATAAAAGGACGGTGATTAAAAATGCTATTGCAATTGTTATTAAAAGTGCGTATAAATTCATTGGTTCTCCTCCTTATACCTACCGTCCATGCTTGTTTTTATTAGTTAATTTGTTCAATCATTTTTTCAAACTGCATACCTCGTGAAGCTTTAAATAATAGTAGTGTATCTTCTTTTAAGTAAAACGCCAAGTCATCAACAAGTTCTTCTTTTGTAGTAAAATGTTTAACTATCGTACCTTCTGTCTTGGAATTCACCTTTTCACTAATCATTTTTGCCTGATCTCCTAATGTAAACAACACAGAAATTGATCCATCTATTACTTCGCTTACCGATTCATGGAAGGTTTGCGAATGTTCCCCAAGCTCTAAGATGTCACCTAAGATTAAGATCTTGGTTGAAAAGCCCTCCATTTGTTTGACTACTTCGATTGCTGCTTTCATTGATGTTGGAGATGCATTGTACGCGTCATTTATAATCGACACACCATTTTTACCAGCTATCATTTCAAAGCGCATAGATGTTAATTGTAACGATGATAGTGCCTGTTGAATAGTGTGATCAGCAATTTTTAATTGTTTAGCAAGTGTAATGGCTAAGGTAGCATTTAAAGCATGATGTTTTCCTAATAATGGAATTGAAAAGGTGCTGTTATCTGCAAGGTTAAATTCGGTATGATTGTGTGAAATAATAGTATTTTTTATTTCTACATCGTTTCCTGCTTTAAATCCACAGGTTATAACATGATTCCTGTTATGAAGTTCCGATAATAGTGCTTCATCACCATCAATAAGTAGGTATCCTTTATCTGTCATCCCTTTTACTATTTCTGTTTTTGCCTTTGCTATACCTTTACGCGTGCCAAGATACTCAATATGTGATTCACCAATATTCGTTATTATTGCATAATCTGGCAAGGCAATTTTTGATAAACGTTCAATTTCCCCGAAATTACTCATACCCATTTCAAGTACTAACATTTCTGTTTCTCTTGGCATTGCCAAAATTGTAAGCGGGAGACCAATTTCATTATTAAAGTTTCCGTTTGTTGCGTGTGTTTTGTACGTCGTTTTCATCACAGAAGCTACAAGATCTTTCGTTGTTGTTTTACCATTGGATCCTGTGATTCCGATAACTACGGGATTTATTTCACTTCGATAAGCTGCAGCCAACTTTTGTAGTGCTTCTAGTGTATCCTCTACATAAAATAAGGGAAATTCGGTTGGAAGAAAAGATGGTACTTCCTTACTTTTATTCCAAAATGCGGCAATTGCTCCATTATTAAATGCTTCTTTTATATAGTCATGGCCATCAAAATTTTCACCCTGAATCGGAATAAAAAGTGATTTAGTTGAAGGCATCCTGCTGTCTGTAACAATTTCATTAATTTTTATTTCGTCAGTTGCTACACCTTTATAATTGTTAAAAAGAGTGGAAATCCAATTGGTTGTAAATAACATGTTTAATTCTCCTTAGCTAATATTGCTTCCTTTGCTATTTCTCTATCATCAAAATTAAATTTCGTATGACCAATTACCTGATATGTTTCATGCCCTTTTCCTGCGATTAAAACAACATCATGGTCACCAGCAAGGTTAATTGCATGATAAATAGCGCGTTTTCGATCTTCTATTATTTCATAATGATTTTCTTTTTGTCCATGAACCATATCCTCCAAAATTGCTTGTGGATCCTCGGTTCTTGGATTATCTGATGTAAATATAACTTTATCTGCATAGTTTAATGCAATGGCAGCCATTTGAGGACGCTTCGACTTATCACGATCACCACCACAGCCAACTACTACAATGATATTGTTTTTCGCGAAATCTTTAATAACTTGTAGTACATTTTCCAATGAATCAGGAGTATGTGCATAATCAACAATAGTTGTAAAGGAGTGATCACCTTCTATCGGCTCAAACCTTCCACTTATACCTGTGATCCTCTCTAGTGCAGCCTTTATTGTAATTAATGGAATATGTAAAGCTGTAGCTACCCCGACTGCTGCTAACATATTATATACATTAAACATTCCAATAAGTTTACTAGAAATCATAATCTCACCGACTGGCGTAACCAATCGAAAGCTAGTTTTATTGGCATCAAGTTGGATATTTTCAGCTGTTATTGCTGCATTGTTTTTACAGCTATATGTAATGATGTGTTGCGCCGTACTACGCCCAATAATGTCATGCCTTGAATCATCTACATTGATTACAGCAAACTTGCGATGTGTTTTCTTATACGTGTTACCTAATTGAGCGAACAATAAGCTTTTTGCACGCAAATAATCATCCATGTTCTTGTGATAATCAAGATGGTCTTGGGATAGATTGCTGAAAACAGCTATATCAAAGTCACATCCATAAACTCTTCCCATATCTAACGCATGTGATGATACTTCCATTATTGCAGTATCTACATTACATTCTACCATTTTATGAAAACTTTTTTGTAAAAACAATGAATCTGGAGTGGTATTTTGAACTGGAAACAAATGGTCACCTATCTTCATTTGGATCGTTCCAATAACCCCTGTCTTTCTGCCATATTCATTCAGCAAAGACTCGATTAAATATGTTATCGTTGTTTTGCCATTAGTTCCTGTTATACCAATTAGTGGAAATTTTGTAGTTGGGTAATTATAAAAGTGTGCTGCAATCATGGAAAGGGCTCTTTGAGAGTCTGGTACAATAATCGTTGAAACATTCGTATAAATTATATTTTCTGCTATAATGGCAACTGCTCCATTAGCAATTGCCTGATCTACATAATCGTGTCCATCAACAGTGTACCCGTTTATACAGATAAAAAGATCTCCCTGATTTACCTCACGTGAGTCCATTTTAATTTCATTGATAATTACATCATCGGCTAGATACATAGCTTTATAGAATGGCAAAATGGAGATGATTTCATTTAATTTCATCACATTCACCCTATTCATATGTATTCTATTTCTTTTCAATGTTTAAGAGGGTTGTTACACCCTCTTTTAGTTTTATCAAAATTATACCCAGTATATTATACCAGTTTTCTGCCTATAGCACGATCATTTATTATCCGATAAATAAATCCTAATATCGGAGCCTTGTTCTACCTTTGTTCCTGCAGCAGGTTCCTGGTCAATAATGTATTTGCCTGAACCGCTAGTTTGAATGGATAAGTTTGTTTGATATTCTGCTATTTCACCTTTGTTCAATCCAATTAATTCAGGAACAGTTATCTTTGGTTGCTCTGGCCATTGGGTTTCTTTTGCTAAACCATCTGTTCGCTTCTGAACACCCATTCCACTTAAACTATCTCCAATAATTGTTCCTACAATAGGAGCTGCAACAACTCCACCAAATTGAACCGTATTCTTTGGATTGTCAATGGCTAAATACACCACAATTTCTGGATCATCTGCAGGAGCAAAACCTATAAACGATAAAACATAATTATTTTGCATATATCTTCCATCAGGTCCGACTTTTTGAGCTGTACCTGTTTTACCTCCAACTCGGTAACCTTCTACAAAGGCAGGGCGACCGGTTCCCTTTGCAACTACACTTTCCAATGCATGTCGAATTTCTTCGGAGGTTGATTTGGAAATTACACTATCTACCAATTTAGGTTCTATTTTTTCAACTACCTCTTTCGTTACAGGGTCAATCCATTCTTTGGCAATATGTGGCTCCATTAAATTTCCGCCATTAACCGCAGCTGCAACAGCCATCACTTGTTGGATTGGTGTTACAGATACCCCTTGACCAAATGAGGTAGTTGCAAGTTCAACAGGGCCAACTTGCTCTGGTTTAAAAAGAATACCGCTACTTTCTCCTTGTAAATCAATTCCCGTTTCTTCTCCAAATCCGAAATCCCGAATATAGGAAAATAATTTTTCTTGTCCAAGCTTCATGCCGAGATTAACAAATCCAGGGTTACACGAATTTTGAACAACTTCTAAATAGGTTTGGTGCCCATGACCTCCAGATTTCCAGCAATGTAGTTCGGTACCACCAACTGAAATATCTCCATCATCATGAAATGTATCCTCATGTAGGTCAACAGCGTTTTCCTCTAATGCCGCTGCTAATGTGATGATTTTAAAAGTCGATCCAGGTTCATACGTACTCCAAATAGGCAAATTGCGGCTATAAATAGTCGGATCAAATTGCTTATATTTTCCTGGTTTGAAATTAGGGCGTGATGCCATTCCCAGTATACCTCCAGTTTTAGGATTAACCGCTATGGCAGAAGCACCATCTGGAGAGTATTTCGCTACAGCTAAATCTAGTTCTCGTTCTATAATTGTTTGTACCTTAGAATTAATGGTTGTTTTCAAAGTTAAACCATCTACAGGCGGTTTGTAAACGTCCGCTGGTTCATCCAGACGGGCACCTTTTCCAGTCGAATAGTAGGAAAGGCTTCCTGGTGTTCCACTAAGCTTATCATCGTAATAAAGCTCAAGGCCCATCAATCCTTGATTATCTATTCCAGTAAAACCTAACACATGTGACAAATAAGCACCGTGTGGATAATAACGTTTCGAATCCTTTGCAAGATATACCCCATCTAAATTTAATGTTTGCAATGCCTTCTCTTGTTTTTCAGATATCTTTATACCTTCTGGACGAATACTTACTGAGCTGCTTTTTTCTGTCACTTTTTGATATGCTTCTTCAGTAGTTATGCCTAACACTTTTGCCAATTTTTCTGCTGTATCCTTCGGATTTACTATCTGACTTGGGGCAAGAATAACAGTAGGTGCAGATACATTTTTGGTAAGAACCTCACCATTTACATCTAATATCTTCCCTCGTTCCGCCTCAAATGTAACATCTCTACTCCATAAGTCATTTGCCTTATCTATCAGTTCATCGGCAAGAAAAAATTGCACATACCCTAATCGAATGTTAATCGCTACAAATACTAATAAGCCAATTAAAAAGACAGCGACTATTCGTTTTCTCACTGTTACAGTAGATACCCGTTTCATACTCCATCCCCTTTTCGTAGGTAGGCTTGTATCCACTATATGATTTGAAATAACGAAATAGAACACTGTCTGTCCTAATAGAATAGAAAAGCGGAGGCGACTGGTTAGAAGCGGACGCATAAGCAAAGAACCGTAGAATGCACGGGTTTAGCATTCGGAGTGTTCATTGCTTATGACGGCAGCTTCTAGGAGCCGTAGCTGGATCAAGAAAAGCGGAGCGGGCTTGCTCAGCGGCGAAATGCGTAAGCAAGAGACCGTAGAGCATATGGGCTTTGTGCTCGGAGTGTCAATTGCTTACGTCACGAGCCGCTAGCCCGCGTAGCTGGATCATAAAAGCGGAGGCGACTGGTTAGCGACGTACAAATAGATAGGACTGTGAAAGTACGGTGAACTTTCCGTACATTCATCAGGACTATCTATTTACCAGTCTAGGAGCCGCAGCTAGATCAAGAAAAGCGAAGGCGATCTCTTTCGCTATTCTTCAGTAGATTCGTTTAGTGCATCTTCTTCTTTTTGTTCTTCACGTATACTTTCTTTTTCTGCTTCATCTTTTTTCTTCATCTCAGGCAATTTAAATTCTACACCTAAATAATCATTCTCTTTTATGCTTTCACCTTTTTTAATGCTTTGCTTCACCACATAGCCATTGCCCATCGCTTCCACCTTCAGGCCTATCAAATCAGCGAATTTATATACCTCACGCATTGACCAGCCCGTCATATCAGGCATAGTTGGTTTGTCTGTGATTAACAAAATTCGATTGTTTGCTATCATTTCTTCCCCTTTTTGGGCACTAGCATTTACAATCTCATTCCCGTTACCAATAACCATTATATGCTCGAATCCTAACTTAGATAACTGATCTTTTGCATCTTTTGTGTTTAGCCCATTTAATTCAGGAACTTTAACAAGCGATGCTTTTTCTGTTGCTTCTTTATCTGGATCAATGTTTAAGTAATGTAAGCCATTTTTCATTACATTTTTAAAAATAAATGATACAGGTACTGAACCAGCTTCATTTTCCAATTCAGGTTGTTTGACAGAAACATACATCATCAATTCAGGGTCATTTTTAGGTGCCATGCCCAAAAATGAGAAGACGTAGTTGCCATTGTTAGCCAAATATCCCCCTCCTTCAGGGTTTGGAATCTGAGCTGTCCCTGTTTTACCTGCAACAGAATAATCATCTAGCTTATAATTCTTACCAGTTCCACCTTCACCAGTTACAACAGTTCCAAGTAATTCTTTTACACGATTAGCTGTTTCCTTTGAGATTGGTTGTCCTACCACTTCTGGAGATTTTTCTTTTATCGTTTTACCAGTACTAGAGTCAACAACTTTCTTAATAACAAATGGCTTCAGCATTTTTCCATCATTTGCAATTGCTGTTGCAGCCTTCATTTGTTGAATTGGCGTAACAGTTGTACCTTGTCCAAAAGAGGTTGTAATTTTTTCGATTGGATAGTCATATACTAACTTCCCAGTAACTTCCCCGGGAAGATCAATTCCTGTTTTTTGATCAAATTCAAATGCTTTGTAGTAATTCAGATATGTTTCTGGACCCATTTCTTCCCAAAGCAATTTTGCTGCTGCAACGTTTGAGGAACGTCTGAATCCTTCATCAAACGAAATTTTACCCCATCCATCTGTGTTGTGGTCTTCAATTGTTTTAATGTTAGGAAGAGCTCGGTAACTTCCTGATAAATACGAAGCATCACCATTATAATTACCAGAATCAATTGCCGCTGCCCATGTGAACATCTTCATTGTAGATCCAGGTTCAAAAGGTGTCGAAATCGCATCATTATACCAGTTTTCAACATCGGAAGGATTATTGGGATTGTAGCTTGGCCGATTACTCATTGCTACAATTTCACCCGTTTTCGGATCCATTACTATTGCTGTAATACGTTCTGGGTTATATTCCTCGTTTACTTGTGTAAGTGTATCCTCTAATAACGTTTGAATCTTTTGATTAATCGTTAAGTATACATTATCACCGTCTTCGGGTTTTTCAATTACCTCATTTGGATCCAACAATTTTGTACCAAATTTATCGCGTTGATAAGAAATGTGACCATCATCACCACTTAAAATGTCATTCATTTGTCTTTCCATACCAGTAACTCCAGTAATTTTCCCCTTCTCTTTTTGAGCAAAACCAATTATATGCGACGCAAACATTCCATTAGGATAATACCGAATAGATTGTTTATCAAACTGAATCCCAGGCAGGTCAAGATCCTCAATTTTATCCTTCAATTCTTGCGAGAGTTGTTTACCATTTGAACCAAATTCAACCTGAAACTTATCATTTTCAATTCCGTAATTAATCCGATCAAGAATTTCACTTTGCTTCATATCTAATAAAGGAGCTAGCATCTCCGCGGTTTTTTCGGGATTTTTAACATGCTGTGGCTCCTCTAAATCTTCTGAGTGAGATTCATCTACTATTGCTTTTATTTTAAATGTAGGTCGATCATATGCAAGTGTCATGCCGTTACTATCAAGAATTTTACCCCGCTCCGAATCGAGGCCATAGGACGCTGTGCGTTTCTTATCAGCCCATTCCTCTAACGAAACATTATTAATTTCTCCAGTAGCCTGTATGTACATAAACCTTCCAGTCAAAATTAAAAAAACCGAGACAAATAAAAGAATTAATATTCCAGCCATAAAATGTGTTGTTTTATTTTTTTTCATAGAAATCCACCTTGCTTATTTCTTTATAACACTAACTTGCTTAATTTCCGCATCTTGAATTTGCAAGCCATTTTCTTTAGCAATTTTAACAATTCTCTCTGGTCTACTCAACTCTTTTTTTTCAAATAATAATCCTTCATTTTGTACTTGTTGTGTTTGAACCTTATTTTCTAGTGCTTGTAATTCTCTATTGACCGTGTCTGTGGAAGAAGCGAAAGATACCATATACATAGATGCAGTAATCAAACATGTACCTACTATTGAATATAGAACTTTTTCACCCTTTGTAATCCAGCTTTGTTTTCTTACCTTTACTACAACCTGTTTGTCCTTTTTCGGTGATGCAGTAGTTTGTGTTTGTTCCCAATTGCGGGCTTGACTTGCACTCATTATTTTTTCCACCCTTCCATATAAGTAAATTCTGCGTCCCATGGTTTTACTTTTTCAACAATTCTTAATTTAGCTGATCTTGACCTTCGATTTTCTTCAAGCTCATTTTCGTCTGCAATGATTGGTTTACGCGTAATAATTTTAAATGGTGCTTCATGTGATTCAGGTATGATTGGTAAGTTTTTTGGTACAGGTTTAGTTGTGCTCCATTTTTTAAATGCCTGTTTACAAATTCTATCTTCTAGCGACTGGAATGTAATAACAACAATTCGACCACCTACACTAACCATTCGAGCAGCTTGATGTAATGCATCATTGAAGACTACTAATTCATCATTAACTGCAATCCGTAACGCCTGAAAAATTCGTTTCGCTGGATGTCCACCTGTTCTTCTCGCAGCTGCTGGTATCGCATCCTTTATGATCTCAACTAACTGATGTGTTGTATTAATTGTTTCCTTTTCACGATATGCTTCTATCTTTCGTGCGATTTGTTTGGAGAATTTCTCTTCCCCATATGCAAAAAATATCTTTATTAGCTTTTGGTATGGCCACGAATTTACGATCTCATGGGCATTTAAGCTTTGATCTTGGTTCATTCTCATATCAAGGTATGCATCATGCTGATAACTAAATCCTCTTTCTCCTCGGTCGAGTTGAGGAGATGATACACCTAAATCAAACAGTATTCCATCGATGTTTGAAATATCATTTTTTATTAGTTCCTCTTCTAAATTGCGAAAGTTTGTGTGTATAAATTGCATCTTTTCATGAAATTCTTTCAGTTTTTCTTTTGCAGCTTCTAATGCATCCATATCCTGATCAAAAGCAACTAATAATCCATTATTATGTAGTCTACTTGCAATCTGTTCAGAATGGCCTCCACCACCAACCGTACAATCTACATATGTACCGCTTGGGGATATATTTAACCCATTTATTGTTTCTTCTTTTAATACACTGTAATGATTGAACATGGATACACCCGCTTTTTTCTTCTAGTCCAGCTCCAGCCCCCATTGGCTAGTGCCCTTCAGACTCTTCCTTGCGATAACTCAACATCGGATCGCTACACTCTCCGTGTTTCCTTTATCTCATTCAGAGCCTTCCAGGTCATACGCCAATAAACGGGGGCTTCCGCTTTTGTCTTAAATATCAAAATCCATGAGGTTCTCGGCTATCTCAGCAAATGATTCCTCGGAATCATTAAAGTATTCTTCCCAATTTTCGTTAGCCCAAAATTCAATTCGGTTAGATACGCCAATTACAACACATTCCTTACTCAACACTGCGTAATTCCGAAGTGGTTGAGGGATATTTATTCTACCCTGATTGTCCACTTCACACTCAATTGCTCCAGAAAAGAAAAAACGAGTGAACGCTCTAGCATCTTTCTTTGTAAGTGGGAGTTTCTTTAGTTTTTCCTCGAGAACCTTCCATTCATCCATAGGGTACGCAAATAAACATTTGTCTAAACCGCGTGTCACAACAAAACGATCCCCAAGACCTTCACGGAACTTGGCAGGCACAATTATTCTTCCTTTTGTGTCAATGTTATGTTGAAATTCTCCCATGAACATATGGTTTTCCCCACTTTCATATAAACATGTTACCACATTCCCCCACTATTCACCACCTTATTTTTCAAAACTTTTTTAGTGAATTCAAAAATGAGTAAGAAGTCCTTTTTCAGTAAGGAAAAGCTATAATTCCACACAAAAAAATATCCCTATAGTTTCTTGATCATTGTTTACAGATCAACGAAATATAGGAATATTTAATGTGTTTTGGCGCTATTTTATAAATTCGTGGTGGAAAGTGGTACCCTTTTAGAACGGCCTCTTTATTACACTTTTACAAGTAAATGAGGAAATGCTCCTTATCATAAGAACAAGATTCATTAGATAACTGCTTAATGAAGTCAATTCCATATCTATTCATCCAAGGTAATGGATTCCAAACTCTTTCCTGTAAACCATTATTTGGATGCAATGCCAATTGCAGGAGATTGAACTCATGTAGCTCCTTAGCATATTTCTTCTCAAGGGTTTTTGTAATTCTTTTTTCTAGAAACTCAACATCTTTATACAAGTACTTAAGATTTGTATTCGCTAAATCAGCGAGATCAGATTGGATGGACTCTGCTAAATCACGTAATGGCTCGTGCGCACCGTCAATTGTTTGTTTGAGCTGTTTTGCTAGTTGCTTAACCGGAGGATCATACTTCTCTTCTAACCATCTATCTTTTCTATCTATTACACCATTATTTACTGCATGCTCTGCGTCAATATGATAAGTAGTTAACAACTTTTCAATATGCGGCTCCATTAATGTGAAGGAAAGTCTTGGAACTATTGGTGGCATCTTCATGTTATTCGCATGGAAAGCTTTCTTTAAAATCGACCAGTAACTAATTTCACCTGGACCACCGATAAATGCTAGGGATGGAAAAAGCATTTCCTGCATCAGTGGCCTTGTCATTACATTATTGCTAAGTAATTTCGGTTTATTTCTTGCAATGTCTAATAATTCTTCCGTGGTAAACTTAACTTCTTTATTTTTGCCAATCCAATCATCATTGTCATCACGAACTAATAACACACGTTCCATTCCGTTCTGATAAAATAAATTCGCATCATTATCATCAACATCGACAGATAAAGCATAACCTTGCTTTGCAACTTCCTCAAAAGAGCGGTTTATTGCGTGTGTTGTTTTTGATTGATTGTCTATCAGATCTACAAAGTAGTTACTTTCAAGGTTTCGAACCTGACGATGATTGGAGTCCACTAATACAAGCCCCTCTTCATTAAATAACCAATAAATCATCCTTGCGAAAAAATCAACATATGTATCTGATTCATTCAAGAAATTCCTTATTGTGTTATATAATTCTTTGGTATGTAAGGTTTCGTTTAACTCTACGAATAATCTTTTTAACCAATCATTTGCCTGTTCGTCATCTATAGCTATATTTGAAACAGCTTTCTTTTCAATCTCCCGCTGCAATAACGTATATTTTTTCATCTGGGATGTGTCACTCAAAAAAATATGATTAATTTCATCAAAGTCATGGTCTTCTCCAGCTATCCAAAAAACAGGTATTACTGGAACCTGAAGTTGCTCTTCTTGTTGCTTCGCTAAATGAATAATGGAAATTATTTTATTGATGGTATACATTGGTCCTGTTAACAAACCTGCCTGTTGCCCACCAATTACGACTAAACTATCTGCATCTCTTAAACGCCCAATGTTTTCTATTGTGCTTGTGGGAGCATTCCATTTTGTATTGATTGTATGTAAAACATCACTTAACTGCTTTCGATTAACATTTTTATTTTTTAAATCCTTTTTACGTTTTTGAAAAACATTGGATTCAAAAGGATTATAATCAAAATGCTGCATAATAGTTGATTTCTTATTTCTATAGTCCTGGATTAGTTTATTTTGTGTTTGTAAATGAATAGATTGAATGCGCATAAATTACATGCTCCTTTAATGTTAATCATATTGTTGCTCATTGTATTCTACATAATTTTCAAGGATATTTCATCCATTCTGTTTACCAATTCATTTAGAGGGTAAAGAAACGCTGGATAATACCGAATAAAATCAGCAGTATATATAGGAATGAAAATAGTAAAAAACTGACACGCCATACAATCTTACATGCTTTTTTTAAAACAACCTCTGTATAATTTACACGTTGATAGATAATAATGATTGCCAAAAACAGAAGATGGAAAACGGAAATATATCCAATAAAAAAATGGTCAAAAAGAATCTTACACATCGTCATAACGGATAGGATATATAGAATTGTAGTCCATGTAATTGCCTTATGAAATGCATAAACCCTAGTTTTCTTGAAGATACGATTACACTTGTATACGAGCCATGTCATGACAAATGGAATTGTAATAGCAATGGCAATACTATAGGTAATAATGCTCCACATTTTTATTCATTTATCCCCTTTTTCACCTCTAATGCCTTCATGCTGTTATAAACAAATGTTGTATATGGTATGGCGGAATTTGTCTTTTTCACTAGATAGCCTGAAATTGCTTCATTCTCTGTCTTTTTACGTTCCTTTAAATCCTTCCACATTGAACTCACATTTTCTTTTGTATTAGTGACAACAGTTTGCACATGGTTCCATTGATCCATAAAGTCAAGTTGTAAAATGGAACAGGATTCACGACATAGTTCCTTTGCTAACACCATCAAATGTGTATTACGTAGTATTTCACCATTTGGAACTTCAAAAATAGCAGTAAGCGGGTTAATAACTGCATTAATTACCAACTTCTCCGCTAATACTTTCTCCCAGTTTGTTTCTATTTGGAAAGGAAATTGCTTACTATTGAGTTGCTGTACGATGGTAGATAAATTTTCTCCACCGCCACTAAAGTTTGCTACCTTTATTAATCCTTTTCCTGAATGGGTAACAATATGATCACTTTTACGCAACGCACCATGTGTTACAATTCCAAGATAGACTGGTTGTTTACTATCATGAATAAGTTCGATATGACCCATTCCATTTTGCAAGAAAATTAGTGGGGTTTTTTCATTGAGATTTAGATTCGATAATAATGCAAGAACAGGTCCTACCTCTGGTTGTTTTACACAGACAATGACACATTCCTCTTCATTTAGCTCATTTGTCAATAATGCCTTTACCCTACAGGGAGTTAGGAGACTTGATAAAAATAACCCATGATCATTTAGTTTTTGTTTTTGTTGATTTCTTCTTACATAAACTGTTACATCGTGATTTTCGCATAAATATCTAGCCACTAAAAGGCCGATTGATCCTCCACCTATAACACCAATTTTCATTGTCTCTACCTCCGTCCAATGCCTCTCTTTGCTAATTGTAGCAAACAAACGCTTTCTTGTAACGAAAATAAACTAGCTATCCTAATTAAATTATGTGTAGTTCGTTTCATTCTTAATTCGTTTATATTATAATTAGAGTATATAGGAAATATAGATATAACAGAGGGGGCAGATTTATGGAACGTATTAAAGTTGAAAAGCTATTAATTAATTATAAAACACTTGAAAAATTTAAACACTTCAAGTCTTATGGAAATCAAGAACTTTCTATGCTAGAGGACTTAGAAAGCAATATTGTAGAAAATGATAGTGAATCACCATTCTATGGTATTTATTTTGGAAACAATCTTGTAGCAAGGATGAGCTTATATAAGGTGAAGGCTAAGTATGATGCATATTTTGAACCATCTCAGGATTACCTGGTGCTATGGAAATTAGAGGTTTTGCCTGACTACCGTGGAAAAGGTTACGGAAAAGCATTAGTGGACTTTGCAAAAATAGATAACTTACCAATCAAGACGAATCCTAGAATAAATTCACAGGGATTTTGGGAAGAAATGGGCTTTCAAAAAGCAAATTATGAAATGGAACGCGATTTAGGTGAAAATCCATTTATTTGGATGCCAACTGGAGTGCAAGAAAAACTAAAAGATTAGATCAAAAAAAGGCATGATTGATGAAATTGCATCAGTCATGCCTTTTTTTACTTTAAGTACATATAAAGATTCCAGATTTAAAGTATAAGAAACAAGAAGGCTTTCGTCATTAGAACCTCGCGGTAAACAGCTTTTTTCTATTGAGGACCCTATAGGCAAGAGTACACATGCCACCCATCCACCGATTAATTCTTTACAGAAGATTTTACCCAGCTCCAAAGATTACCCATTTCCTTCCAGGCTTCATCATAACGAAGCAAAACTGTCTTAAGATGAATATTTTCTTCTTCCAATTTCTTAACAGCATTCTCGTGTTCCTGCTTATGAACACTGTTTTCCGTTGTATAAGAACTTTTCATATTTTCCAATAATAGGATTGCCGTTTCTATTGTATCTTGATTACTTTCTACTGTATTTTCTTTCAAGCCCCTTGCATTACTATGTGTTCTGTTCTTTCGCTCTTCTTTTGCAACGTTCACTATGTCTTGGTAGTTTCTCCGTATGGTTGCATTCCAGCGAAATCCGCAGGCAGCTGACGTGCGGGATAGTTGATTCGCTACATCCTTAAAGGCCTCTAGTTGCGTTTTTCCTTCTCGTATATACCTTAGTACCGTATCAGCTAATATTACATCTTCATCACTTGACCAAGCATCTTGGCGCGTACGATTCATACCATCACTCCTTAACTATTTGCTATAAATGTATGCGAAAGGTAGCGATGATAGACTAATCGTTTACTATTTCGATAAGAATCTTTTTTACTATTAGTGCGTGTTCAAAACCCCCATGTCCTATAGGACATGGGGGTTTTGAACATCCTCTATTACCCTTTTTCGGCTAAGAATTTATTTACTGCATCCACATGTTCTTCTGAATCCCATAATTTCGCGCAGTTTCGAACCTCCTCATCCATTAGAGCAGATAATCCTAGCACCCCAACCTTTTGCTTATATTGTTTGTCTAATATTTCCATTTGAGCCACCGACTTTGAAATATAAACGGCCAATATTTCAGTCCGATCATGCCACTTTTCAGTAGGGACAATTCGATGCACCCATCCCTTATCCTTTAAAAATAAGGCGTCGTATACCTCGGCATCTATTAGCCATGAATAAGCAAAGCTTGAATGAACCTTTTCATATAAAAGCGCACCACCACCCCAACCAGGAGTAATTCCAAGTTTTGTTTGGACAAAGCCAAATTCGGTGGATTCTCTAGCTATTCGAAAATCGCATGCTGTGGCAATTTCGCAACCCCCACCTACTGCATCACCATTTAGTAAACAAATAGTCGGTACCGGAAAAGATACAATATCAAAAAGAACCTCTTTCATGGCGTATAATTGATGAAAAGCATCCGCCGGTGTTAAGTCTCCATGTAAATCTTTTAAATCCCCTCCAGCACAAAACGCATTATCTCCAGAACCTGTAATTACTAAAAATTTAATAGTCTCTTCTCTTGCTAGTTTTATCGCTTCCCTTAATTCCCGAGCCATTTCAGTCGAGATAGCATTCCTTTTTTCTGGTCTATTTAATGTAATCATGCTATATCCTTCTGAAAACGTTTCATATTGTATTGTTTTGAACATCATTATCCCAACCTCATCATTTTATGTAATATAGAAAAGCGAAGGCGACTGTTCAGAAGCGGACGTATAAGCAAGGAACCGTAGAATGCACGGGCTTAGCATTCGGAGTGTTCATTGCTTATGACGGCAGCTTCTAGAAGCCGCAGCTAGACCAAGAAAAGCGGAGGCGACTGCTAAGCGACGTACAAATAGATAGACAGGTGAAAAGTACGGTGCTTTTTCCGTACGTTCATCCTGACTAACTATTTGCTAGTCGCTAGGAGCCGCAGCTAGACAAAGAAAAGCGAAGGCGACTGTTCAGAAGCAGACGCTTACGATAAAAAAACAGACTACATAATGTGCAGTCTGTTTGATCAATTATGCTTCTTTAATTTCTTTTCCACCGTAATGTCCACAAGACTTACATACGTGGTGAGGTTTAGTTAATTCACCACAATTTGAACATTCTACCATGCCAGGTACGTGTAGCTTTTTATGAGTACGACGTTGGTTTTTAACTTTTTTAGACGTTCTTCTTTTTGGTACTGCCATGACTTACACCTCCTTCAAATGACGAAAGGAAAATTTGAAATAATTCTATTCTTATTTTTCTTTGTCGTTAAATAAGTTCTCCAATTTTTTAAACCGGGGATCTACAGTTTGTTTTTTTTCTTCTTCTTGCGATATAAACTCCCAACCATTACCTTTAAAAGTAGCATTTTCTTTTGCATCTTTATCGTCAGAAAATACTCGAAAAGGAACCTCTAGTAAGATATTTTCCTTTATATATGGCGTTAAGTCAAGTGTTTCTCCATTAATTGGATGAATTTCATTTTCCAATTCCGCATCCCCGTGATATGCGGATAATGTAAAAACTTCCTCTGCTTTAATATCAAAAGGAAATGGGACATCCACAAGCGTTCTTGCACATGGTAAAATCATTTCACCCTTAACCGTAAAAGAAGAAATAATAGTATCTCCCTGAATATAACAAGTACCTTTCACATGTACAGGTTCAATTTTACGTATATCATTATTTAATGTTTCTAGTTCCGAAACATTAACATTTCCCTCGAAATGAAAGGGTTCATTATACGAACTTTTTTTTATTTTTCCAATAGCAATTTGCATGATTATCACCTCTAGGCAACAAGAGTAATTTTAAAGAGAAAATAGACTTTTGTCAACATATTTTCTTTACAGTTTAATAATTCATTTCTATTTATGGTTCCCACTCTACTAGCTTACTACTCAAATTAGCATAAATTAGTGCGTTACTTCCCTTTATTTGATACAATAAGATCACTTTAAACTAGGAGAGATTTAAATGGATGCATGTGGTTTGATAGTCGAATACAACCCATTCCATAATGGTCACCTTCACCATCTATTAGAAGCGAAAAGGGAGTCAAACGCCTCTTGTATGATAGCTGTAATGAGCGGAAACTTTTTGCAGCGCGGGGAACCAGCGATTATAGATAAATTCCATCGAACAAGAGCGGCGCTTGCTAGCGGTATAGATATAGTAGTTGAACTACCATTTGTATATGCTGTTCAATCTAGTGACTTATTTGCAAAAGGTTCTGTTCAAACATTGAATGAAATTGGTGTTTCTTCTATTTGTTTTGGAAGCGAATCTGGCACTACTTCCAATTTTATAACAAGTTATGAAATCTTTAAAGAAAAAGAATCTATTTTCCAGGAAGAATTACGTAAAAATCTACACAAAGGATTATCATTTCCAGACGCAAGTAAATTCGCGTATGAACAGATAGGGTTAGCAACAGAAGAAATGGATCTATCTCAACCTAATAATATTCTTGGATTTAGTTATATAAGGGAAATCCTGGATCATCAATTAGCAATTAATGCCTTCACTGTAAAACGAACAAAAAGTGGGTATCATGATCAAACGATTTCAAGTAGCATTGCTAGTGCTACTAGTATTCGGAAACAGCTTTTTCATGAAGGAAATGTCACAGAACAAATTGCATCCACCCTTCCAGCTAACACCGAACAACAACTTAATGAATATTATCATAAAACTTCAGTTTGGCACAACTGGGAACAATATTTCCCCCTACTACATTATCGTGTAATGACAATGGATCATAGCGAGCTTGCTGGGATACATGGAGTAGATGAAGGGCTTGAATATCGAATTAAAAAAACAGCAAAACATACCCAATCAATTTATGAATGGATAGATGCAATTAAGACAAAGCGCTACACTTGGACAAGAATCCAGCGCATATTTGTTCATCTATTAACAAACACAAAAAAAGAGCATATTCAGCCTCTAAAAACAAGTGAATCTGTACCTTATGTCCGTTTATTAGGAATGACAAAACAAGGTCAAGCCTATCTAAATCAACAGAAGAAAGTCATGAATGTGCCACTTGTTACACGATTGCCTCAACATAGTAGTTTTTTATTGGAGTGTGAGGAAAAAGCAAGCAATGCCTATTACAGCATCCTGAAACCTTCAATAAAAAGACAGTTTAGTAAACAGGAAATTGGACCACCAATAATAATAGGATAAAAAAACTAGTTGGCTTCTTTCCGCCAACTAGTTTTTTGTTCTTTTATTTTTCCAACTCTTGCAAATAAGTTACCGCATCCTTAAATGTGTCCACTGGAACAATTTTCATATCAGTTCCAATTTCTTCGGCAGTCTTTTTTGCTACCTCATAATTAGAACCTTCAGCGCCATTTTCATTCGGTGCAAAGAAGATTTTACATCCTTCATCATCGGCAGCGATTACTTTTTTATCTATTCCGCCAATACGTTGAACATTTCCTTCATAATCAATTTCACCGGTTCCTGCAATATGGTAGCCACTCGTTAAATCATCTTTGGTCAATTGATCATATATTTCAAGTGAAAACATCATTCCTGCACTTGGACCACCTATATTACCACTGGAAAATGTAACATCAGGGTCAACTTCTACACTACGATCGGTAACCAATTGAATTCCAATCCCTACTTTATTATCTAATTGTTCAAATGCTTCCAGCTCAATTTCTTTGGTAACATGTTTATCACTGCGAACAATTTCGAGTTTGATGGTTTCTCCAGCTTGTTTATCCTCAACATATTTAATAAGGTCTTCAGATTTGTTAACTTCATTACCATCAATACCTACAATTCTATCTCCCATTTTCAAAATTCCATCGGCTGGCATTCCTTCAATAATAGTAACAACATAAACACCGTTATATTGAATGTCAATTCCTTCTTCAGCTGCTTGATATGCTACAACTATAGCAGCCTCTTGAGAGCTTTCCATCATTTGTAATTGCACATGGAAATACTCCTCTTCTGACACACCCTCTGGCCTTATCTCTTCAATAGGATGAAGTTCATGGTGTGGCATAATTTTCGCCATAACGTATTGAATCGGCGTCGCTTGCCCACCGCGGACAGTCACAAGGTGCATGTCCCCCTCGCTTTCATACCCTCCCTCAACCTCTACAATTGGATTTAAAGCCCCTGCATCACCAGGTTTATAAATATAATATGGTAGTTTATATGTCGAGAGTAAGAATGCTATTACCATTACAATAAGTAAATATACCAAGTGACGTTTCGTAAATTTCATCAAAAAACTCCTTTTAGTGCGTCCTCTTTTGACCTATCGGTATCACTATTTCTATTTTAAAAGATTGGAATAAATGTATGTACCAAAAGCGTATAGTGATAATAGCTTGTATTCTTTTTTTATGCTAGCACATAACAAATTATGGTATTTATAATCTATAGACAAGCTAAAATCATTCTACTACTATAAAAAAAATATGTACAGGATGAGCTCATTCATTAGGGGGCTTCAATTTGAAACAAATCATGACTAGTATATTATTAGCTGGTTCAACATTATTTATGACGTTTGCATTAATTTCATATCCTGATCAAGCCCTTGAGGCGAGCTTACGCGGATTAAATGTGTGGTTAGAAAAGGTATTCCCTTCCCTCCTTCCTTTTTTTATAACTGCTGAATTATTAATTGCCTTTGGTGTTGTGAAATTTATTGGAGTTTTATGTGAACCTATTATGCGTCCATTGTTTAATGTACCTGGAGTTGGCAGCTTCGCATGGGCAATGGGAATGGCTAGTGGCTACCCTACTGGGGCAAAAATCACTGTTCGTCTTCGTGAAGAGAAACAAATTACTAAGATTGAAGGCGAAAGGTTGGTTTCCTTTACAAATGCTTCAAGCCCTTTGTTTATTTTTGGTGTAGTAGCAGCTGGATTCTTTCTTGAACCTAAACTAGGTTTATTACTTGCATTAGCTCACTATGGCGGAAATACAATAGTTGGTATTTGCATGCGGTTTTATGGGCGTCATGATGATGAAAAAGAGGTTAGAAAGGAGAAACAAAAAGTATCAATACTTCGAGCATTTAAAGAAATGCATTCGAGCCGACTTGCAGATCCTAGACCATTCGGAGAAGTTTTCGGTGATGCTGTGCTAAATTCCATTAAAACATTAGTAATGGTCGGAGGCTTTATCATTATTTTCTCCGTTTTTATAAAACTTTTATACATAATTGGTTTATCACCGATTATTGCAAGCGCATTACAATTTGTACTTCATCTACTCTCATTACCAATTGAATTGGCATTACCACTCTTTTCTGGATTATTTGAAATTACGATAGGTTCTAGAATGATAACAGAAGCTGTAGCAGACCCGTTACTTGCAAAGGTAATAGCTGTAAGTTTTATTTTAGGATTTAACGGATTTTCTATACAAGCCCAAGTTGCAAGTATTCTGGCAAAATCAGATGTACGTTTTTTTCCTTACTTTTTCGCAAGAATTCTTCATGGCTTATTCGCAAGTATACTTGTCTTACTTTTATACAAGCCTTTATATTTAGATCAGAAAGCCTTAAATCTACGTGATAACTTACCTGTGACAGGTAACATACAGGAAGGATTTTGGCAAATAACGCTAGAAACCCTGCAAGCTTATGGTCCAATTGTTACTATCTTCTCCCTAACATTGGCGTTTTTAATACTTTTGAGACGACAGCTATTAAGGTGAAAAATGTTGCAAGGAACAAATATGTTACACACGTGTTTGTTCCTTGCAACGTCTTTACCCAAGTAATTTATATTTTTTTTGTAATTCTTGTTCTACTACTTGTGGTACCAAATCTGATACATTTGCTTTATATTTTGCAACCTCTTTTACGATACTGGAACTTAAGAAAGAATACTGGTTATTTGTCATCATAAAAAACGTTTCGATATGTTCATCAAGCTTTCTATTCATGGATGTAATTTGCATTTCATACTCAAAATCACTGACAGCGCGCAATCCGCGGAGAATCGCATTGGCATTCTTTTCTTTTGCATAATCAATTAATAGTCCTTCACATGAATCAACAGTAACGTTAGGTATATCTTTCGTAGATTCCTCCAATAAATAAACGCGTTCTTCAACGGAAAATAAAGGGTGCTTACCTTGATTATTGAATACGGCTACTACTACATGATCAAATATGCGTGCGCCTCTTTGTATGATATCTAAATGCCCATATGTAACTGGATCAAAACTGCCTGGACAAATTGCTAATCTGCTCATTCAAACCCCTCCTTACTATTTTTTTGATAAAGAGAAATCGCTATCGTTCCACCGTAGGATGCCTGTTTAACCAATGTGTAAGTGGGATGATTTTCTGGCAGACTCTCCCTTTGATCGTGTTCACAATAAATGAAACCATTTTGTTTGATTAGATTTAATTTCGCAATTTCATTTAATAATTCACCATAATCGGCCTTTTTATATGGTGGATCAAGTAAAATTAAATCAAATTGTAACTCTCTTTTCGCTGCTGCCTGTATTGCTCGAAATGCATCCGTTCGAAAAACTTCAGTTTTACTTTCTAATTGCAAGTCTTTTATATTTTCATGAATCGTTTGAATCGCTTTTGACTGCTTATCCACAAAAATAGCACGTTCCATACCGCGGCTCAACGCCTCAATACCTAATGACCCGCTACCTGCATAAAGATCTAGACACGACCCATTTTCAAAAAAAGGCCCGATGATTTGATAGATCGCTTCCTTTACTTTATCAGTTGTAGGTCTAGTTAAGTTACCAGGAACAGCCTTTACTTGCCGTCCTTTTAATGTACCAGCAATTACACGCATTTGACCACCTCTACTTGGACATAGTTCGACATTAATCCTACCACAAAAAGTTTTATAAAAAAACTACTAAACATTTGTATAGAAATCTTTTTCCTGTCCATACTATGAAAATGAAACAGCAAACGCTTTGCTTGGTTGTTTCACGATGAGAAGAAGACTTACATTCCCCATAAGTTCTTCTTCTGATTTCTCCTCTCCCTTTACTTTTTGTTTTTTTAAAACAAAAAGACCTGCAGATTAAATATCTGCAGGTTTTTTTTATTATGTTAACGTGACCTAAGTTGCGTACGCCAATTGACGGGCGCTTCCGCTTTCCTCTTTATATACCCATTTTATAGTCATATTCTTTTGCTTTATCGGGTTTAGCATTTTCATAATCTGTACGGATAAATGGTTTATATGACCGATCAACCTTGGATACAAAAGACAATTTTAATAATTTATGTTCTGTATCTTCCATATCCTCTTGATTTACATAGATTACTGCATACTTTAGCTTTTTAGAAGAATACAAAAGATGTCCATATCTTCTAATTTGCTTCAGGTTTTTCATATGTTGAAACCAGACAATAATTCCTTGCCTCTCTATTCTCATAATATTTCCTCACTAACCTAATCATTTGTAATGAGTGTATCAACTATTTACAGATTCTACAATAATTAAGAGGCCTTACAACCGCACCCACTACTGCCCGAACCACAACCGCATCCGCCGTCTGATAATGCAGCTCCGTCCTTAGGAGCTTTAATCATATCTCCAACACTCATCGCTACATTCCCACTTATTTCATCAAGTAACTTTTGAAGATTGCGTTCAGCTATTTTAAAGGCAGCCACCTTATCATCCATGTCCATCTCACGTTTAATGGTGCGCACCTTTTTCATGATTACACTATAGTCTGGATGATATCGACCAAATCGTTGTACATCCTCATACTGATCTTTTATGTCTGCAAAAGCTTTAACAAGCTTTTGGGATTCCTTATCTTCCTTTAACGCTTTTTGGGAATTATTGTATGCTTCCATAACGTCTGATTGTAAGATCATTTTTCCAAGATCTTCAGAACGATCAAGAATACCTACCATTTCCATTGTTCCTACCATTACTTTCACCCCCACTATCATCTTATCATTTTCTTCCTATTATGAAAATGCATAAGTGAAACTTCATTCAGGTGGGGAGTTTACTAAAAGTTCAGATGGCTACATTATTAATCATCCATTGTAGCTAATTGTAAAAGCATCTTCATCATGGAAAATTTATTACTGGCATTCTCAACCTGTTGTGGCCAGGTTTTCCCATAAAACTTTTTCGCCTCTTTTTCGACTTCCATTATTCTATTCGGATCCCTGGAAAGATATCTATACCAAACTGGATTATGCCGGACAAACATTAATAAATTGGGGTCTGATTTTAAATAGTGATAACAGTTTAAATTCATTTTCTCACATCTCAATCCCTATAGTTATTGTCATTAAAATTCGGTTTAGAACCATTTTCCTGTTTATCTTCCTTAAACTGAGTAAGCATGCCCTGGAAAATTGAAATTGTTTGATCCCACTGCTTAACTTTATCTTGTATTTGATCCATATCCACGTCTTCTGTCCATTTACGAAGCTTTTCCATAACATTCGATTCGTTACTGTTCTTCTTACTACCTTCTTTATACTTATCCCAGTAAGGGTCTGATTCCCCAAGCAAGACCCATTTTTCATAATAAGGCTGCCAGGATTCTCCACTTTTCCTTACTTTCTTAACGAGCTGTGGATGTGTATTGATAAAATCGCGAAACTCCAAAATAGATGAATTTATCCCTCTTTCACTCATTTCAATCACCTCGATGTTATATTGCTACTACTACTAATTTATGCCCAACACAATTGTTTGTGAGCTTTATTTAAAATGAAAACCCTGAAAGAAATAATTCCTTTCAGGGTTTTCATACTTACATAGGCTTTTTCAAGAAATTCTGTGTGTAATAAAAGTGGTATACACCTACACCTAAATGCGTGTAATCTTTTTCTAATAGAGCCTCGCGATGTCCTTTGCTATTTAACCACCCCTGCATCGCTGCTGGAGCGTCTGGGTATTGAGCTGCTATATTTTCACCTGCTGCAACATAAAACACTTCCTTGGCTGCTAAACGTTCTTTAAGGCCATCACCATTTAAACCATAATGAGAAAAATAATTATTAACAGCCATATCTTTGCTATGAAGAAAAGCGACGTCACTAACTGAGTCGCCCCACTCTAGCTTAGATTTTCCATGTTGATTTCGAATAACATTTGTTATAGAAAATATTTGTTGTTCCATCCCGTTTTCTACTTTATCCCATTGTTCATCTGTTAAATTAGGCTTTTTAGGTAATTTGCCCCGATATTCTATTGCATAAGGAAGGTGTTTTAATAATACATCACCAGTTAATACGCGAATAGCTGAAAGCTCTGATGTGAATGTATCAAAATAACATTGCAAAAATACGTTGTCAGCTAATTTTATTAAAGGCCGCATTTCCATTTCTTTTTCATTTAATTTAAATGTATAAGAGGAGACGCCTTCTGACATAGTTACCTCGTTTTTAAATGAAAATTGTTTGTTAACCTCCTGATAGGTTTGTCCTACATGCACTGGTTCAGTTGACAAGTTCTTACCAGTTGCATAAACGGTCACTACTTTGTCAGCTAATACACCAAATTGAATATATTGTTTGGTTTGATCCGTGTATACCCACCAATCATAACCATACGCACTTGGATCTTTACGAATTGGTTCACCTAGGCTTTCAGTTAGTTGTTCCGTATTTTTACCTATCCATTGAAAAAGCTCTCCGTCCAGTTCAATTTCAATAGTAGGTTCTTCTCTTTCTGGTACTATCTTTGTTTGAAGTAAGCTAGTTTTGTTTTTTAGTTTTTCACCGATATCTAATACAGCTTCTTTTGGCGTTACATTATTCATATCCAATAGATAGTAACCACCAACTAGTAGTAGCGCGAGTATAATTATAGATCGAATTAATCGCATATTTGCTTCTCCTTCATCGGATTTTATATGAATTATATGTGCAAGTCTTTGAAACCATGCAGAAAGTTCTCTTCCTTCATAGTTTATCATCCTCTCATAACTATCGACACTAACAAGTCATCTCATACATTGCACTATTTTTTAACCCCGTAGTGTAAGTACTCTAAATTCTCTTTTCGATTGCAACTTCTGACGTTTCGTACTATTATAGTGATAGTTAGGATAATTTGTGAGGTGTAAAAAATATGAAATTAGAAGTTAATGGTATTGAAGATTCAGTTTTAAATTTAAAACCACTTGATCATTTTATGGGCGAACATGCATTTATTCGTGCAGGACAATGGGATTATGACCGTGTTACCTACGACTATAAAATTGGTTCAAAAGAAAAAAATATTACATACTATATTCGTATTCCAGGTTATGCTGTTGAAGGCGATGTTGATCGTGGAAATGCAGTAATAAAATTAATGGCTCCTTTATTAGGCAAACACTACTATCCGCACGGTGTAGAATATGGAGAAAACGAAAACTTTCCACAAAGCTTAGTAGAAAGGGCTACGGGAATAGTTGAAAAACTAAAAGTAGACATTAAAAATTATAAACAATAACACTTACAACTGCTCAGAATCGCCTTGAGCAGTTGCTTTTAGTTTTGGCTGTTTTCGCATAGTTTGTTGCTAATGTCACCACCGTTGATAAAAAATGCGACGTAAGTACTATGTTTGGTGGTTGGACAACCGTTCCGGAAATCCACTACGCTTTCCCCGGGCTCGCGATGAGCCTCCTCGCGAGCAAAAACCGCTCACTGCGGGGTCTCATCGTCTTCGCTTTCTAAGCAGGAGTCTACGTGGATTTACTTCACTAGGGTTTGTGCTTAACAATTTCAATTTACTTGATCACTGTTTGCTTTCATTATAAAAATAGCCTTCAATTTATGGCAGTTGATTGGAGCGGAGGGCAGTCGACTCCTGCGGGAGGATAGGCATAGGTGAGACCCCACAGTGCGACAGCAATCCTTTTCTGTGAGGAGTACAACAACACTGAATTAACTTGCAATACGACGAGCACGAGAAGGCTCACCAGCCGCTCGCGGAAAGCGACTGCCCGCAGCGGAAATCAACTAACGCTTACGTCGTAGTTTAAATATTTCGTATCAAAAACAACAACCTTTTAAAAAATAGCCTAAGTTAAAAGAGGATGTTCAAAAAGTCACCAAATGATAAATAAACTACGAATTTCTACATTGGATTGTCTTTCTGGTCCTCATGTAGAAGTAACCTACATTCCGGTCTCGGGGACTTCGCCGCCTCGAACTTCTTGTTTCTAATTTGGCACCTTTTTGAACACGCATTAAAACTGTTATTTTCTTACTTTATTTCCTCTTTCTTCTGTTCAAATAATTACCGACATGCTATATTCATACTATTAGCTTACTAACATATGTTTGTATATTGAAAGGAGACATCTAATTACATTGTTTCGATCTATCACTAAACGCCAATGGTCACTTATATTTATAGCAATACTTTTTATATTAGCTCTTTATTTTATCTTGCCAATATCTGTTCCTCTTTTAGTTGCATTCATTACAGCATTAGTGCTAAATCCAGCTGTGCGTCTGACACAATCGCATTTGAAGCTTACACGTAAAGCTGCCGTTATTATTACTTTTATGTTATTTTTGGTTTTAATTGGAATTGCAGGAACATTTATAGTAACAAAAGCTGCTACACAAGTTGTTAACTTTGTAGAAGATGTGCCTGAACATTTTAATCACTTAAATGAAGTGTATGCCGAGTGGGAAAATGATTTTCAGAATTACTCCAAGAACTTGCCACCAGAATTTGTATCTCAGATATCAAAGAGCTTAGAAGAAAACTTAATCTCATTAAGTGATACAGCAAAGGAAAAAATTACAATTGATAAAATAGCAGAAGTCTTTGCAAAAGTACCCCAATACTTAATTAGTTTTCTTGTCTATTTGATTGCTTTATTTCTATTTATGCTTGAATTACCAATTTTAAAAGCAAATTTTTACAATCTAATGACAGAGGAGACCGCCGATAAAGTTTCCTTTATGAATAAACGATTATCAAGCGTCACGTTGGGTTTTCTAAAAGCACAATTTCTTGTTAGTATCATAATATTTTTAGCTTCACTAATTGGCTTATTTATTATTACACCAGAGGTAGCTCTAATTATGTCTTTAATCATATGGGTTATTGATTTTATCCCCTTAATTGGGTCAATCGTTATCTTAGCTCCTTGGTCATTATTTATGTTTCTATCCGGTGATACTTCAACGGGGTTAAAACTTGCAATATTAGCCATTATTTTACTTGCCATAAGAAGAACTGTCGAACCAAAAGTAATGGGTAAACATATAGATTTATCTCCCCTTGCTACTCTAATTGCTATGTTTTTGGGTATACAGCTTCTAGGCCTAATAGGTTTTATTGTTGGTCCTTTAGTAGTTATTACATTTAATTCAGCAAAAGAAGCTGGAATTATAAAGTGGAACTTGAAGATATAAAAAATAGGAGCATTGATTCGATGCTCCTATTTTCTGTTGGTTTAAAATAAAGTTTGATCAAAATAGGCCTATAAAACCTGATTCATCAAAAAGAATGAAGCCTGCTTTTGAAAAAAAGATTGATTAAAAACAGGCTCTAAAAATGTTTCGTTCTAAAGAATTTTTGTAAAAAAGTTTGATTATTTTCCTCTTATGTTTTTCAATTAAAGGGCCCGTTAATGGCACATTGATCATTCATACATAAATATTTTGGTAAAAGGAATATTAAACAAAAAGCGTAAAGGAAATAATCTATGAAAAAACTCATTGTAGCAATTTGTTTAACAATTGGAATTTCACTTCCCCTACAACACCGTTGAAAGAACCAAAAGATTGGGGGACTTTCGTAGCTTCAAGCAGCCAAAACGGATGCTCCGCCTTCTTTCTGCATAAACTTTTTCCTTTTCCCACTATTTCTATTTATTGTTTAATATAAAAATGGCTTTTCAGTTAGTATATTATTTGTTATAATGACTCATTCGTCCATAAAAATAATAGTTTTCACTCATATAATCGCAGGAATATGGCCTGCAAGTTTCTACCGGACCCCGTAAAGGTACCGACTATGAGTAGCGATATGATTGTGTTCCATTTTCTATGTACTAGTTTTAGGAGAAGTATCTAGAGATGAAATGTATTGGGAGCCCAGGAAATATTGTTCACTCACAGTGTATAATATTTCTTGGGCTTTTATTTTTGACCTATAAAATGATGCAAGAAAAGAATACAAAGAGTTATGTGTCTTCAAGTTTTACCGTTACGAAGAGGTAGTAACAATGGAGTGTTGAAGTGGAAACTAATGTGACGTTGACAACTTAGAATTTACAAAAGGAGTAAAAATTATTATGTACTTTATTATTAATATTCTTGGGATTTTACTAGTATTAGGCCTGGGCTTTCTTTTATCATTCAATAAAAAGCAAATAGCTATAAAGCCAATTATTATTTTGTTTGTCTTACAATTAGCTACTACTTGGTTCATGTTATCCACCGATATTGGCGGAAAAGTGATTACATTAATTGCTGACTTTTTCCTTTGGTTAATTAGTAGTGGGATGTCTGGTGTGAATTTTATATTTGGAGAATTTGCCCCTCTTGATGGTTCAACATTTACCTTTTTCATGAATGTATTAATGCCGATTATATTTATTGTGGTATTCTTTGATATTTTAACTTACTTCGGTATTTTACCAGCTATTATTAGTGGAATTGGTTGGCTGTTTTCTAAAGTTGCGAAAACACCTCGGTTTGAGAGTTTTTATGCGATTCAAGTTATGTTTTTAGGGAATAATGAGGCATTGGCGGTAACACGTGACCAATTGAATAAAATGAATGACAAGCGATTTTTAACGATTGCTATGATTAGTATGTCTTGTGTAAGTGCGGGAATGATCGGGGGATATTTGCAAGTATTGGGTCCAAAATATGTGTTAACGGCGATTCCATTGAATGCAATAGGAGCACTAATTATTACTTCTTTAATCAATCCTTATAAGGTAACAAAGGAAGAGGATATTATTTACTCCCCGCCAAAATCGGAAAAGGGGAATTTCTTTGATATGCTTTCAAACAGTATGCTAATGGGTGGTAAACTGGCAATAATCATTGCAGTCATGCTTATTGGATTTGTATCACTTATTACAGCTACGAATACCTTCTTAGGATTAGTTCATGATCAGCTTTCACTTGAAAATATTTTTGGAATGATTTTTTCACCAATAAGCTTTTTGATGGGTGTAGAGGTGTCGCAAATATTTACTGTTGGCCAGTTGATGGGTGTGAAAATCGTTGTAAATGAATTTGTGGCTATGGAGCATTTAAGTGAAATACTTTCTACCTTAAATCCTCATACCGAAGCAGTTATTTCGACGTTTCTTGTTTCTTTCTGTAACTTTACGACAATCGGAATTATTCTTGGAAGTATGAAAGCATTATTTGGAGAAGGAAAATCTAAATTTATTGCCAAACATACATGGTTATTATTAGTAAGCGGAATTCTAGTTTCTAGTTTATCTGCAATGGTTGTAGGATTGTTCATTTGGTAAAAACATTAATTGGAGGTACTTGCTATGCATAGACATGACCCGCAGTATTATGTATCAAAGCTTGAACTAGTTCCACATCCAGAGGGTGGGTATTATAAAAGGACATTTGAATCTGGGGAACGGACTTCTGATCAAGAATTAAAAGTGAATTTTGCAGGAAAGAGGAAGCTTTATACGAGCATTTATTTCCTATTAAGGTCTCATGACGTATCCCATTTTCATCGTTTAAAATCCGATGAATTATGGTATTATCACGCTGGAAGTCCTTTAACGATTCATATTATTGATGAGAATGGGAAATATAAAGAGATTAAATTAGGATTAAACTTCGATAAAGGAGAAGTCCCACAAGCGTTAGTATCGAAAAATTCTATTTTTGGATCGTCCGTTATGGATGGGGATACATTCTCATTAGTAGGGTGTATGGTTTCGCCAGGTTTTGAATTTCAAGACTTTGAATTGTTCACCCAGAGAGATCTTTTGTTAAAATATCCGCAACATAAGGATATAATCATGAAGTTAGCATATGAAAAAATTCCAGAAAACAGTTAAACATCATTTTTGGTCCCTTGTAGAAGAGCTCGCCAACCATTAAAAGGTTGGCGAGCTCTTACCCTTTAGCCCGTTCTGCATGGTAAAATGTTTCGTGGAACCACATACATATCCAGTTTGAAACTCTTAATTATTCAAAACACATTATGAAATACGCTTCAATGAACCACCCGTATATTATTGATTTAAAATAAAGTTTGATCAAAATGGACCATAAAGTCTGATTCTGTAAAAACATAATGGAATGTTTTTGAAAAAAAGATTGATCAAAACAGTCCCTTAAATTATTTACTGCCGATGAATTTCAAAACATAGAACTTTTGATCGCACTTTGTTTAAATTATCGCACTTTGTTTCAAATCCACATTTTACTGTTAATTTCACCCACCCAATATCGCCTTTAACATACTTGTTGTTTCCCCGCCTTCGTATATGATATACAAAAGCAGATATACCATTACACCAGTAATAGCACTAAAAAACCAAATAATACTAGTTACTGGTCCAATTTTACGATGAATACTTATTTTTCTTTTTAGCGCCAATGTTATCGTAATTACGCCGAATATAGCTCCTGTAGTAGCTAGGAGAATATGGAAAATCAAAAATATAGTATAATAAACTTCTATATCTTCAGGTCCACCAAAGCTTGTATTCCCAATAAATATTGTTCTTGAAACATAAATGATGAAGAAAATTAACGCACTGATAGCAGCTGCTATCATTGTTTTTTTGTGAGTTTTTGGCTTACCTTTAATGATAAACCGCCATCCAAATGCAACAAGAATCGCACTTAGAAGAATAAAAAAGGTACTAATTGTAGGTAATAAGGGCATAGTTCAAAATCCTTTCTCCTCTTTCTTGCTTATGTAAAAAACTTCCCCTCATATGAATAAGATTCATACAAAGGGACTCAATTCTTAATTTGCTGATGAGGGGTCAGGCATTGGATCAACTTTCAAACTTTCTCGATTAAACCAGGAAAAGAATACCTTAGCTAAAATAAAGCCATATGTGATTTCCTGCATCAACTTCATGATGATGCCCCCAAGCTGTTGATCCTCCAACGTACTCATTGGTGAAAACATTTCCGGACCTGTAAGTGCACCCGTCAAACCACTTAATACCTCTGTAGGAACACATAAACTTAATGCTTGTATCCATGCCCCACTCTCACTATACGTTGCGAAAAGTGGCACATCTGCGAATATGATTAATACACAGGCAGGGGTAATTAAAACCCCGTTCGCAAAAATATAACCAATTTTCATTATCGGTGGAATGGTATCATATTCTTTAACTGGTGTTACCATTGGCCACCAGACAATGAAAGCAGATATCAGTATAACCGTTGATATAATAGCATGTGTAATAGGTGATGATTTTGCAAAGTCAAAAACATCAGGAATATGGTAAAGCGAAAATAATGTGTTAAACAGTAATAATGAAATAAGCGGTTTCGTTACTAGGTTTACTACTGGTTTTATAATTGGAAGCTCAAGTACCTTCCTCCATATCCATACTGGTATACCTTTAATGACTAATATAGGAAATATTAAATAATAAATAGCCATTTGAATCATATGTGCCGTCAGCATAATATGTGTTAATAAATCTATCGGTGATCCCTTTACTAGGTAAAGCAATACCATAGCTAAGTAAAAAAAGAATTGTTGCTTTCCTGTAGGCTTCGCATCCCCACCAAATTTATGGCGATAACGTCCTGTCAGTAAAAAATAGGTGAGTGCTAAACCTAATACAAACAGCATATAATAAGGACTCCAAAGTCCCCTGAATCCGAAGATTTGTAATTCTAACCACATAACTTTTCACTCCATAATAACAACTTATATTTTAAGGGGTCGTTTAAAAAGTCACCAAAAGATAAACGGCAAATTTCTTCGATGCGCAGTTTTTCCGGTCCTCAAAATCTTCGCGCCTTGAACTTCTTGTTTCTAATTTGCCTGACTTTTTTAACACGCACTTTAAGTATAACGCAAACTATCTACATTCACATTAATTGGATGTGACAAATTTCTTAAAAAAATAACAGGCTAGAATTCTAGCCTGTTATTTTTATTCACTACCACCAAATTAACACACTTAAAGCAGTTATCGATAAAGCTGCTGCAAAGAAACCGCCGTACATCATAGTAGATGGCATTTCATGACCAGCGTTTTTCATATGCATGAAATAATAAAGTTGAAAAGCAACCTGAACGATAGCTAACAGAAGTATAGTAGGAATAACAAACATTTTTGGCATTAGTTCTCCTACTACAATACCGAATGCTACAAGCGTAAATACAATCATTAACGCAAAAGTAATCAGTTGGTTCTTCATTTCTTCTTTATTCTTTCTTTTTTGAAATGTATCTATTTTTTTAGAACTGGTGTCTTCAGTCATTTATTAAACCACCTTTCCCATAAGGTATACTACAGTAAAGATGAATACCCACACTACATCAATAAAGTGCCAGTAAAGACTTACAACATAGAACTTTGGTGCATTGTACAAATTCAACCCGCGTTTTCCGTTACGTATAATCAATGCAATCATCCAACATAAACCGAAAAGTACGTGTCCCCCGTGGAAACCAACTAATGTGTAGAAGGCAGATCCAAACGCAGAAGAAGTAAACGTAAATCCGTATTCATGAATGTAGTGTGTAAACTCATAAATTTCACAACCAAGGAAGGCAAAGCCGAGCAATATGGTAATAATGAACCATAATCTCATTTTGCCAAAATCATTGTTCTTCATATGATAAATAGCATATACACTTGTCAAAGAACTGGTTAACAAAAGAATTGTCATGATGAAAACAAGTCCTAATCCAAATAATTCATTTGCTGCTGGTCCACCTGCTGTTGAATTACGTAATGCAAGATAGGTACCAAACAAGCATGCAAAAAGAACAGTCTCTCCACCTAGAAAGAACCAAAACCCAATGAACTTGTTTTTACCTTCAAGGGTGGCTTTTTCAGGTTCATTTGGCATTGTTTCAGGATTTAAGGAATGATCGTGACTCATATCAGTCAGCCTCCCTTTCAAGTTCTTCTTTAGTAATATGGTACCCTAAATCATCTTTTAATGAACGTATTAACATAGATCCGAATGTGATACCCATACCAATAACTACCACTGCTAACCAAGCTTTATTATCTACTTGATAGATAAAACCAAAACCTGCTACAAATAATCCGAATGACATCATAAATGGTAAGATAGATGGATTCGGCATATGAATTTCGCCAAGTGGTTCTGAAGGTGTCATTTTACCTTTACCTTCTGTTTTTTCAATCCACAATGGATCAAGCCCACGTACAAGAGGTACCTGCTTAAAATTATAGTGTGCAGGAGGTGATGCTGTCGCCCATTCTAGTGTACGTCCATCCCACGGATCATCAGGTGCTTTTTCACCTTTTGCTGCTGTGTAAAAGACATTGATAACAAAGACAATTACACCAAATGCCATGAAAAATGCTCCAATAGTACTGATTAGGTTTCCTAGATCCAGTCCTTGATTTGGCGCAAACGTTGAATATCTACGTGGCATACCCATCAATCCAAGGAAATGCTGAATAAAGAATGTTAAGTGGAAACCAATTAAGAATGTCCAAAAAGTTAGTTTGCCCATTCCTTCATGTAAAATTTTTCCGAACATTTTTGGCCACCAGTAATGAAGACCAGCAAAAATACCAAAGATTGTTCCACCTACTATTACGTAGTGGAAGTGAGCAACTACGAAATAAGAATCGTGATATTGATAATCTGCTACTACTGACGCTACCATTACACCAGTCATACCACCTAATGTAAATGTAGGAATAAATCCAAGTGCCCATAACATAGCAGAGTTAATTGTAATCTGACCGCCCCACATTGTTGCAAGCCAGTTAAATATCTTGATTCCTGTAGGTACCGCAATAGCCATTGTTGCAATTGCAAAAATAGAGTTCGCTACTGGTCCTAGGCCTACTGTAAACATATGGTGAGCCCAAACCATGAATCCTAAAAATGCAATTAGCATCGTTGCGAATACCATAGCTGTATATCCGAATAAACGTTTTTTGGAAAATGTCGAAAAGAGATCACTAAACAATCCAAATAACGGTAATATCAAGATATATACCTCAGGGTGACCGAAAATCCAGAATATATGCTCCCAGATTACCGCATTACCACCAAGTGATACATCAAAAAATGCTGAATCAAACATACGATCAAACATAAGTAGGAAAAGTCCAACAGTTAACGCTGGAAAAGCAAATAAAATAAGTATACTTGTAATGAATGATGCCCATGTGAATAATGGCATTCTCATATATGTCATACCAGGTGCACGCATGTTAACGATAGTTACCAAAAAGTTAATACCACCGATTAACGTTCCAGCCCCGGCAATTTGGAGTCCTATTACATAAAAATCGACACCATGTCCAGGTGATGTGGTAGAAAGCGGTGCATAAGAAGTCCAACCTGCATCTGGAGCTCCTCCTAAAAACCAACTACAGTTTAAAATAAGTCCTCCAAACAAGAATAACCAAAATCCTAATGAATTAATAAATGGAAACGCAACATCACGTGCACCAATTTGCAAGGGAATTATTGCGTTCATTAGAGCAAATATTAACGGCATGGCTGCTAAAAAAATCATTGTTGTTCCATGCATTGTCAATACTTCGTTATACAAACCATTACTTAAAAACTCACTATTTGGTTTGACTAACTGAATACGAATTAACATAGCTTCTAATCCACCGACTAGGAAGAAAAAACCACCGCCGAACAAGTATAAATGTGCAACTTTCTTATGATCAACAGTTGTTAAATAATCCCAAAGTACAGCTCCGAAGCCTCTCTTATGAGTAGCTGCATTACTCACTACTTTAACCTCCCTCATACGTCTTTCACTTTTATTAAATTAAGTTTTTCTATTTACCTGCGTCTTCAGGTGTTATACTAGACGGCTTTAATTGCATTAAATAGTCGGCAATTTTACTTGCTTCCTCTTCAGATAAGTCAGGATATTTGCCTGTCATTTTATTACCAGGTTTAATGGATTCTGGGTCCATAATCCAGCTAATAAGGTTTTCTTTGTTATAATCCAAAATTCCAGCAACCTGAGTACGTTCGCCGAAATTGGTTAGGTTAGGCCCTACTTGAACTGGTGAAGAGCCAATAGCATGACAACCCATGCAGTTACTCTCCTGGAACAATGCTTGACCTTGTTGTGCGGTTTCACCTTCTGCTACTGCTTCAGGGTCAACGTTTTTCATGTCTTCCACCCATTGATCAAATTCTTCTGGGCTTACTGCAATAATTTTAAAATCCATTAAAGCATGTGAAGGTCCACATAATTCGGCACATTTACCATAGTAAACGCCTTCCTCATACGCTTCTATAAACATCGTATTTTCATTTTCAGGATTTACGTCCATTTTACCAGATATAGCTGGTACCCAGAATGAGTGAATAACATCAGACGATTTCATGTTAAGATACACTCTTTCACCGGTAGGAATATATAAATCTTGACTAGTTTGAATCTCTTCACCTTCGTAATTAAAATGCCACCAGTATTGATTACCAGTAACTTCAACATTAAGGCTTTTGCTCGCTTCTGATTGATCTGCTAAATCAAATGTAGCAGTTACTGTAGGAACAGCAATAATAATTAATAAAACGATTGGAATAACTGTCCAAATTGTTTCAAGTGTTTTATTCCCTTCAACCTGTTTTGGGATAAAATCTTTTTGTCCTTTCTTTTTGCGGAAACGCACTAAGACTGTAACATATAAAATCATTACAATTATTAGGACAAATAACATAATAACTGCTGTCAGGATAATTAAATCTAATGATTTTTCTGCTCCATATCCTTTAGGTATTAATGCACTTAGATTTTCCTGACCACATCCAGAAAGAATAAGCGCTAATGAGCCAAATAAAGTTAAAGCTCTGAATTTTCCCATCCAACCTTTCATATAATCATACCTCTCTTTCTCTTGTTCTTCCTTATATAATTTTGTGATTAAGGACATTTACCGAAATTCATTACTTAACTAAAGGGGAAATCAAATGTTACAACAACCATCATTAAAAATAAAATAGTTAAATAGTTCAACGAATAAATAAACATCATATTTGCCCATTTCAGGTCATTTTTCATAAAAAAACCGCTAATACCAAGCGACAACCAACCAACATTTAATAGCGTTGCAATAACGATGAAAGTTGTTCCAAGCTGCGCTAAGTAAAATGGTAATGGCAATAGGCATGCTGTGTAAACGACCATTTGGCGTTTTGTAAATTCAAAACCATGTACGACTGGAAGCATAGGGATACCGGCAGCTTTGTATTCTTCACACTTTTTCATTGCTAAAGCAAGAAAGTGTGGTGTCTGCCAAATGAACATGATTAAGAATAATACAATTGCCGCAATATGAAGATTTGGATTAATTGCTGCCCACCCAATTAATGGTGGCATTGCACCAGAAAAACTACCAATTACTGTATTTAGTGTATATCTACGTTTTGACCACATCGTATATAAAACAACATAAGTAAACCAGCCAAAGAAACCGAAAACGGCTGCTTGATATGTAGTTAGTAACAAAAGGATTATACCTATCCCTGTTGTAGAAATACCAAGTATCAAGACATGATTTAAAGCGATAGTCCCCGTTACGGTAGGTCTCGTCTTTGTACGAGACATAACAGGATCAATATCGCGATCATACCAATTATTAAGTATACAACCACCAGCAATAACTAAAGCAGTACCAGCCATTGTTAACAAAAAGATATCCCAATTTTGAACGAAAGAAGCATTGGTAAAATAAAGAGCTAACCAAAATCCTGCAAACGTAGTTATAAGGTTAGAATTCACAATGCCTACTTTTACAAGGGCTTTTAAATCTGCAAACAATGTCATATTTTTGTTTTCTGATGTAGCAACATTTCCTATCATTCGTGAAGAAGTTGTCTCCACCTTATCCATTCCATATATCCCCCCTTCATCTTCCCAACATAAAGGCACAAAATTATATAGAACATATGATGGAAGGATAGCGTTACTACTTACTATCTCCAAAAGTATCCTATGTATTACCTTAATTGTATCACGAATTTGTATTACAATCTATTTACTATATAAGTATATTTCATTTTTAGACAATATATATGTGACAAAAATGTGAAGTCTGACTAAAAATAAAACACAAAGCATACCAGCCTTCTTACATAGTATAATGTACCTTACAGTATCCCCATTAAGCTAGACTTTATAATGGATTACTTAACAAAATATTCCCCCTACACTATTTCTAGCAAACAACAGATAACAATGCAAGCGTTTTTTATTTTTTAATAATAAAATGGATTGTTACACGTGATAATATGACAATTGTGTGGAAGAATGGATTTTTGTGTCGTTTTTAATTGCTTTGTATAATAAAGTAGTATTATTATGAAGCTACATAAAGACAAAAAAGTGAGGCATTTTCTATGATTAAATTGTTAAAGTGGCTATCCGTACTTGCTACGATAGGCATGGTTTTTGTATTAATTGGTGGGGCTTTAGTTACCAAAACAGAATCAGGTGCTGGGTGTGGATCCAGTTGGCCATTATGCGAGGGACAATTTCTTCCCGACGAAATAACTCCAGAACTCGTAATTGAGCTCAGTCACCGTTTGGTTACCGGTGGTGTTGGTTTTGTTGTTCTCGCCTTATCTGTACTAGCATGGAGAAAAATTGGTCATATTAGAGAAGTGAAATTTTTATCTTTTATGTCTATTTTCTTTTTAGTAGCACAAGCATTAATTGGTGCGGCAGCTGTTAAATGGGGGCAATCCGACTTTGTATTAGCTGCGCACTTTGGAATCTCTTTAATCTCTTTTGCTTCCGTGTTCCTGTTAACATTACTTGTGTTTGAAATTGATAAAAAGTTTGATGCTAGTTCACTTCTTATTAAAAAGAAGCATCGAATTGAAATATACGCTCTTACGATCTATACACTAATCGTAGTCTACACTGGCGCACTGGTCAGGCACGTAGAGGCAAGTCTCGTGTGTGGAGATTGGCCATTTTGTACAAATGGAGCACCGCTTCAGCTTTCCTCTTTCAGGTTCGACCAATGGGTGCACATGGGACACAGACTAGCCGCTGGTTTGTTATTTATCTGGACTATCGTTCTATTTATAAAAATGGTGAAAAATTATCGCCACAATAAAATTATGGTTTGGGGTTGGACTGTAACTGCCGGACTTATTACCTTACAAGTATTCTTTGGAGCAATGATTATTTTCACATTATTAAATCTAGGGATAGCACTTATGCATGCGTTTATTATTTCCTGTTATTTTGCCATGTTAAGCTATTTCATTTTACTATCAAATAGAAGTGCAAAATATGAAAAAATAAATTCCATTAGAAAAACTCGTCATTCCCCTCGTCCTTAATAGCGAATGGCGAAGTTTTTCTTATACCGGCGTTTCCTTAAAACTTATTTACTTACCTTACGTGCAAAAAAGTAGTAGAAATCATGAAGATTTCTACTACTTTTTTTTATTCAAATTCTATTAGTAGGTCATCTACCTTGATAGCTTCCCCGTTACTAACGTGAATTGCTTTGATCACACCATCAAATGGTGCTTGAACAGTTGTTTCCATTTTCATTGCCTCCGTAATAAGAAGGTAATCACCTTTTTTAACTTTATCACCTTTTTCACTGATTACGTTCAACACCGTACCAGGCATAGTAGCACCTATATGTTTTGCATTAGCCTTGTCCGCTTTTGGTTTTGTAACCAATTTTGACTTTACATTTTCATCCTTCACAACTACTTCACGTGACTGTCCATTAAGCTCGAAATAGACAACACGGGTTCCATCAGGGTGAGCCTCCGATATGGAAACTAATTTTACAATTAATGTTTTCCCCTGTTCAATCTCTACCTCTATTTGTTCACCTAATCTCATTCCATATAAAAACGTTGGTGTATCTAACACCGACATATCCCCGTATGTTTCTTGAAAACGATGATGATCCATAAACACTTTAGGATATAATGCGTGAGAAATCATATCGAAACTTGTTACCTGTCGATCCAGCTTTTTAAATAATGTTGACTTTAATGAATCGAAGTCAATTGGCTCCAGCAATTCACCTGGACGAACTGTTATAGCTTTTTTCCCCTTTAGTATAATTCGTTGTAATTCCTTAGGAAAACCTTGGTATGGTTGCCCAATATACCCTTGTGCAAATTCAATTACAGAGTCAGGAAAATCAATTGTTTCCCCTCGCTCATAAATATCATCTTCAGTTAAATTATTTTGGACCATAAATAAAGTCATGTCCCCAACAACCTTAGAAGATGGAGTAACTTTAATGACATCTCCGAACATAAGGTTCACCTTATTAAACATCGTTTTAACTTCATTCCAACGTTCTTCAAGTCCTACAGCTTTTGCTTGTTGTTTTAAGTTGCTATATTGACCACCAGGCATTTCATGGTAATAAACCTCTGTGTGCGGTGACTTCATACCACTTTCAAAATCTTGATAATATCCACGAATTTCTTCCCAATAGTGGGATAGCTTTTCGTAAGAATCTACATTTATTTTAGGTTGACGTTTATTACCCTCTAAAGCATGATAAAGTGTTTGTGCACTTGGTTGTGATGTTAACCCAGCCATTGGTCCATTAGCTACATCAACTACATCAACACCTGCCTCGATTGCTCGTGCATACATATAAATACCATTTCCACTTGTATCATGTGTATGCAAATGAACAGGAATTGTAAGTGACTCTTTTAATGTAGAAATTAGTTGATAAGCTGCTTCAGGTTTTAATAAGCCAGCCATATCCTTAATACCAAGAATATGTGCACCTGCCTGTTCTAATTCTTTTGCTAAATTTTTATAGTAGTCAAGATCATATTTTGTACGACCTTTATCTAGAATGTCTCCTGTATAACACATGGAAGCCTCAGCAATTTTATTAGATTCGCGAACAGATTGTATGGCTAAATTCATACCTTCAACCCAGTTTAGACTATCAAAAATTCTGAAAACATCTATTCCAGCTGATGCGCTTTTTTCAACAAATTCTTTAATCAAATTATCTGGATAGTTTTTATATCCAACAGCATTACTAGAACGAAGAAGCATTTGAAACAATACATTTGGCATTTTTTCACGTAATTTCAAAAGTCGTTGCCACGGACTTTCTTTTAAGAATCGATAGGCAACATCAAACGTTGCTCCTCCCCACATTTCAACAGAGAATAATTCAGGTAATAGACGTGAAGTAGGTTCTGCAATTTGCAATAAATCCTTGGTTCGGACACGTGTTGCAAGCAATGATTGATGTGCATCCCGAAATGTTGTATCTGTTAATAAAACATCTTCCTGATCGAGAAGCCATGAAGCAAGTCCTTCAGGTCCATTTTTATCAAGGATTTGCTTCGTACCACTTGGTACTTCTTGTAGTTTGTCCACCTTTGGTATTGGCGGAGTGATAAACAATGGTTTTTTCTTTTTATTAAGACCTTCAAATCCATTAACAGTGGTGTGCCCAATGTAGGACAACATTTTAGTTCCACGGTCTTTTCGTTTTGGAAAAACAAATAACTCCGGCGTTTGATCAATAAATGTAGTACTGTATTCACCAGATAAGAAATTGGTGTGACGAATTACATTTTCTAAAAATGGAATATTGGTTTTAATACCACGAATTCGAAATTCTTTTAAATTACGAACCATTTTATTAGCTGCTTGATCAAAAGTTAATGCCCAGGTAGATACTTTTACTAACAAAGAATCATAGTGTGGAGAAATTTCCGCACCTTGAAAACCGTTACCAGCATCTAAACGAACGCCAAATCCACCGCCAGTACGATAAGCCATAATTTTTCCTGTGTCTGGCATAAAGTTGTTTAATGGGTCCTCTGTCGTTACTCGTGATTGAATAGCATAACCGTTTATTTTTATATCTGCTTGAGCAGGAATTCCAATCGAATGGTCGTGAATATCCATACCCTCTGCAATTTTAATTTGCGTCTGAACAATATCGATGCCAGTTATAAGCTCAGTAATTGTATGTTCAACTTGTACACGTGGATTAACTTCAATAAAATAAAAATCACTATCAGTAACCAAAAATTCAACTGTACCGGCATTAATGTAGTGAATATTTTTCATTAATTCAACTGCTGCATCACATATTTCTAAACGTAATGAATCAGGTAGCGATACACTTGGAGCAACCTCCACCACTTTTTGGTGACGCCTCTGAACAGAACAATCCCGCTCAAATAAGTGAACAACGTTTCCTTTACTATCACCTATAATTTGCACTTCAATATGTTTCGGATTTTCGATTAATTTTTCTACATAAACCTCGTCATTACCAAAAGCTGCCTTTGCCTCTGACTTCGCTCGGTCATAAGCTTCTGAAAGTCCGCTTTCACTACGAACAATTCTCATTCCTCGGCCACCACCGCCAAGAGAAGCCTTAATTATAATCGGATACCCCGCTTTTTCACCAAAAACTCTTACCTCGTCAAGCGTCGATACAGGGCCATCCGTACCAGGAATTACTGGTAAACCAGCTTTGATTGCTTGAGCTCTAGCCTTAACCTTATCTCCAAACATGTTTAGGTGTTCACTAGTAGGACCAATAAAAATTAGACCTTCTTCTTCACAGCGTCTGGCGAAATGAATGTTTTCTGATAAAAATCCATATCCAGGATGTATTGCATCCACTCCAACGTTTTTTGCTACCTCAATAATTCCTTCAATATCTAAATATGCATCAATTGGTTTTTTCCCCTCACCAATTAGATATGCTTCGTCTGCCTTATAACGATGGTAGGATCCTGAGTCTTCTTTTGAATAGATTGCAACGGTTCGTATATCTAGTTCTGTACAGGCCCGAAATACCCGAATTGCGATCTCGCCTCTATTTGCCACTAAAACTTTTTGTATTGATTTTGACTGGACCATGAACTTCCTCCTCTAGTAAATGTCTGATTATGATTTGTGTTTTGATTAACGCTAACTGGTTCTTCTTCTTTTTCCTTAACCGATTTTGCAATGTTATTTAAAATTCCCATGGAAGTCATCATTACCAAAAGCGACGAGCCTCCATAACTGATAAATGGTAAAGGAACACCAGTGATCGGTAAGAGTCCACTAATTGCACCCAGATTAATAAATGCTTGTACACCTACCATTGATGAAATTCCAATTGCAAGTAATGCTCCAAAGCTATCCTCACATTTTCTAGCGATAAAAATCCCCCGTAAGACAATGATTGCTAACATGCCTATCACGATAATTACCCCGATAAATCCAAGTTCTTCAGCGATAACCGCCATAATAAAATCTGTATGAGGTTCAAGCAAATAACCAAGTTTTTGAACACTATGGCCTAAGCCTTCACCAGTAATTCCACCCACTCCAATTGCTAAATAGGACTGAATTAAGTGATATCCATCACTATTCGGGGTTTCAAACGGTTGATATGCACCTGTAAACCTAGCAAGGCGCTCATCTGTTACCATTTGAGGGGCTGCCAATGCAATTACGATTAGTCCAAGCAAAATAAGGATAGTTAAATGTCGAAACTTAATACCAGAACTAAAAATCACAGAACAGGCAATTAAAAAAATGATTGCTGCTGTACCAATATCTGGCTGTAATAAGATTAACCCCAAAACAATTCCTGTCATAATTAATGGCGGCACTACACCCGTTTTGAAATCATTTATGTATGATTGTTTTTTCGAGTAAATACTTGCTAAGTACATGATCAGTCCGACTTTTGCAAATTCTGCAGGTTGTAAACTAACAGGTCCAAAGTCGAACCAAGATTTAGCGTTATTTACTGTATTTCCAAAAATTAATACACCAATTAGTAATAACAAAATAACTAAAATAATAATTTTCATTAATTTTTGGTAATACTTATAAGGGAATGTGCTGCAAACAATAAAACCAATCATACTAAGAACAAACCATTGAATTTGTTTATAAAAGTAATGTGTACTTTCAAATCCTTCCATAACAGCAATAACCATACTGGCACTGTAGATCATGACAATACCAAAACCCGCTAAAAGTATTGGCGTAATCATAAGTGTAAAATCGTATTTTTTTAATTTCTGTATCATCGTACTTCTCCCTATTTATGTAATTAAGCAATGGCGAAATACAGATTTCTAGTAGTATAACATAATAAAGTTATAATGTAATCCATTTTTCTGAAATCTTATTCCTCAGATTGCTTCCCCATTTATCTAATTGTACCATTTATTTACTACCAATTTTAATTAAAAAAACTTTGCCAAATTCATGTCGGCAAAGTTTTGCTTGAGCTTAAGACCATACACAAAACAATTTTGTTAAATTGAACCCTGTGCTGTTTCATGCAATATATTTAGTTGCCTCTCTAGATTTTCAAGAAGTGATTTTCCTTCATCTTCACTGATTAAATCCAGACGCACTGCAAAATCAATCTCTCTTGAAAGACCAAACATCTGTGTATCTAATACCTCTTCATATAAGGGGCATTGGGGCATCATTAAATTATCGATTTGTACCTCGATAAGCTTTAAAATTTTATCCGCGTCAGCCTTAAGAAGGGCATGCGCTTTTTCACGATGATTTACAGTCACCTCAGGAATCAATTGAATCCCTCCAATTTAAAAGACTATCTTATTAGTTTATATTATCGTTCCATACGATAAAATGCAAACAAAATTAATAAAAATATCCATTTTATTTAACTTATACAAAGGCATATTTAAAATGTTTATGATAAAATAAATATCGTGAAAAACATCATTTGAAACTATTGCTTTTTATACACAATTTGAAAGGTGGAAAAATATATATGATCGTACCAATTATCGGTAACATTACATACTCTATTACACTCGACCCAACTGTCTGGATTTTTGATGATCGCAAAATTGAATTTGAAAAAGCGTTTGATAATGTTTCAAATCAACTTGACGAAGATGATGAATTAGAAAATGCATCTAAACGATGGAATAGAGCAGTATATCAACAAAATATAAATCCTCCAATAAATAAAAGTATTTCTAAACTTGAGGGTAAAAAAATTCTAGAAGGATCGTACGTCATGCCTATAGCAACATTTGTAGCGCATGCGGAAGCAAAAGACGACGCAAAAACCGCTACACTTGTTGTAGAAACAGGTGAAGATGTAACCATTTCATTAAATGAATTAAATAATTCCTATTTGCTGTTTGCGGTTGACGGGAAACCATTAAAAGAAGACGGGCCAGTCCACCTCTATCACCAGGATGGTTCAAACAAAGACAATCCAATAAAGTACATTAAAAAAATTGTCATTAACTAAATAGTATCGCGCCTCCTAAAGCTGTTGCTAATCATGCAACAGCTTTTTTGTATAATTTAGCAATGAAAAACAAAATATAAACATAGTACATTTCTTTTTAATAAAAGAGGTCGTTCAAAAAGTCATCAAATGATAAACGGCGAATTTCTTCGTTGCTTAGTTTTTCCGGTCCTCACGTATTAAAAGCATACGTTCCGGTCCTCAAAATCTTCGCGCCATGAACTTCTTGTTTCTAATTCGCCGACTTTTTGAACACACAATAAAAGGAGAAGGAGGCACGACAAATGAAACTAGGTATTCTTCCAGGAATATGTTTTTTAATCACTTGTTTTATTATCAGTGGATGTCAATCTGATAATGAAGATATATCCATGTCTGACGAGAAAACGAATGATCGTATTATCCAGGTGGAGGATTCAGACCCCGCCAAAAAACAATCATTAAGCAATAGAGAAATTGCTGATCACTTGGCATCCATTGCTGCTGGTGTTGAAAACGTAAATAATGCTACAGCAGTTGTTGCTGGTCCTTATGCAGTTGTTGGCATTGATGTTGATAAGGACTTAGATCGTTCTAGGGTCGGAACCATTAAGTTCACTGTATTAGAAGCGCTGCAACATGATCCATACGGAAAAACAGCTGTTGTTGTTGCTGATGGCGATGTTATGGAAAGACTACGTCAGATGAGAAATAAAATGGAACAAGGTTATCCAGTACACGGTGTAGTAGATGAATTATCAGCAATTGTTGGTAGATACATGCCAGATTTTCCGATTAATGAAAACCAACCTAAAGAACCAGATCAAAACAAAGAAGTTCTACCAAAAGAAGATGAGAAAAAACTAGATGATATTGAAGAAGAACAATCAAATCATCATAATAAAGAATAAAAAGGTAGATATCAAGTCGTTACTCCATGTAATTAAAAAAAGTTTCCTGATTATCATAAAATAATCAGGAAACTTTTTTAACTTGTAGTTGTTGTTTTGTCTTTCTCTTCTTTGATTTCATTGTAGTAATTGACACCGAATTGAGATCCCTCTGACACCATCTTAGCGTTTTCAAGCTGTGAACGGTCGTTATTTTCAACTTGATCTGGAATACCAGCATCATCTAATGTTGTTTCTTTATTTCTATTTTTAATTTTTGATGTAGTATTTTTCACTGTTGTTTTTAACTTGTCACGTTTATCTTTATCCTTTAATACAAATCCTGCAACACTCGCGCCAACAGCACCTACACCAGAAAGCAAATATCTTTTTTTCATCTAATCGCCCTTTCATTTGTTATATAATTTATATCTTCCCCACTTATTTTTTAATCAAACATACAATAATTGTATCTTCAATCAAATTGTTTCCTATGTTATACTTATAATTAAAGCCCAATTTGAGGTGAAACTATGCAAGTTAAATGTGTAATTTGTGATCAAATAGAATCTATCGATGATCATTCTCTTCAAGCTAAACGATTGAGGAATCGTCGAATTTATATGTATTTATGCAAACCATGCCATAAGCGCATTGATGAAAAGACTAAGGAAAGACATGCCTCTGGTAATTTTCGTTTATACAGAAAGCCAAAACAAAAAGAAGATCTACTATGATAAATACCCACTCGATTTCGAGTGGGTATTTATTTGCAGATAGGAAAGTATAAAAACTTTCTAACTGCATAAGTGCAACTAAGGCCGTCGCTAAAAGGCTTGCGACAGCCAAGTTTTCTAATCATTGCACATTCTGTTTTCTTTTTCTTTCCTGATGTAATCGTAACCGATATATCCCAAGTACGAATGATATAATGATTAAACTCTCCGTTATAGGCAATCCAAAAATACTAAAAATTGTTAATATATATGTCCCAACTGCTAGCATAATATATACAAAAATGGTTTTCAATAATGGTAACTGCCTTGCAAAGCCTAATTTAAATGCGATTGAACCAAAAACAAGATTCAGTACATATAGTATTGTAAATATATGATCCGTTCCATATTGTGATAAGACAAATTCAAAAATTGCACTCATTTGTATCCCCCGTTGATGATAAATTAATATGTACAGCACATTGGCTCTCTATTTATCATACTAAATCTTTGCCAACCACGCTAGTTAGAATGTATGTTCGCCTATAAGATAAACATTTTGAATAAACAAAAGGAATGATATATACTAATTGATGTACTTAAATTTGAGGTGAAGACATGAATAAAATAAATTACCCTATGCTGCTATTGGCTATTATAGTAATTCTAGCATTTTTCTCTGTTGGAGTTGGAATTGCACTTCGAAATATTTGGTTGGTATTATTCTTTATATTACTTGGCTTTGCAATCATGGGTTACGGGCTAACTTTAAAACGAAAAAGAAAGTGACTTCAAGTTAAGAAGTCACTTTTTTCCTTTTACTATATAATCTTTAATAATCGTCTCTTGAATAGAAGGATGGCAAACAAGAATGGAGTTAGTTTCAACCATGTTTACATTCTCTCCACTTACATTTGTTGTTACACCACCAACTTCATTAACAATAATTATTCCTGCAGCTATATCCCATGGAGATAATCTCATGGTTAAATAACCATCAATAATACCTTCAGCTACGTAAGCGAATTCCAAAGCGGCTGAGCCATATGTACGTGTCCCTCTTACTGTACGAACTAATTGTTGCATCACCTTTTCATCAACAAGCCGATTTTCACAGAGCCAAAAATGATTTAAGCCAATTATTGCGTTATTAAATTCAATATGTTCTTCTAAATTAGGTATTTTTGCCCCGTTCTTATAGGCACCTTCTCCTTTAATGGCACTATATAATACATCATCCATTACATTATAAATAAAGCCAACTTCGCCTACCCCATCGTGATAAATTCCAATCGATATTGCAAAGTTTCTCTTTTGATGTACAAAATTCATTGTTCCATCAATTGGATCGACAATCCAAACTGTGCCATCTAATGATTTAACATCATCACCAAACCCCTCTTCACTTAACAGTAAATGATCCGGATATTCTGATTTAATTTTATTCACAAAAAACTTCTCGGTTTCTTTATCCATTGTAGTTACAAGATCATTTGCATTGGATTTCGTGTCCACAATTAACGGATCATTAATCTTTTCACGAATTATTTTACCTGCTTCAAGGATCCATTGTTTTGCGTTACTAAAAATTTTATTACGATTTAGTTCAGTCATTATTAATCCCCCACCTTTTTATCTCTTTCTATCTTATCAAATTAAAAAACCGACCACCAACTATAGTGACTTTAGGTGTGGTCAGTTTACGGGGATGAATTATTCATTTTCAATTGAATTGAGCTGGATCCTTAGTTGTTCCAATCGCTCTTTTGCTTTTATTATCTCTACCTTATCATTTGCTTGTAATGCATCAAATAACGATACAAGTTCATAGTCAATTTCCATTCGGATTACAGGTATCTTTTCTTGTGCTTCTTTTCGCCTCAGTGCTTCCATAACATATTTCATTTTTTTCATCCTTTCAGATGCTTTTATTATATATATGATATCCAGCAAAAATTGGTTAATAATTTTTATTATTATTTTAAATTTATTCCCCTATAGCGATAATCGTAAACCTATGTATATAAAGTATCTTTCTTGACTGTATGTGTATTTTCCTTAATAATAACTATTATCAATAACTTACGAACAAAAAAGGGGACTAGTCATGGCATTTAGAGGATTTGCTAAGAAAGACTTTCAAACATTTACGATTAATGGATTAGATAACAGAATGGAAGCTATAAGGGAACGCATTCAACCAAAGTTCCAAACAATTGGCGATGCATTGATAGATGATTTGTCCACTCTTACGGGGTATGAAATGAATTTGCATATCGCACAGCATGCTAGACGAACCGTTAACCCGCCAAATGATACCTGGATGGCTTTTTGTCATAACAAGCGTGGATATAAACAACATCCACATTTTCAGATTGGCTTATTCGATGATCATTTATTCGTTTGGCTAGCATATATCTACGAGCTTCCAAATAAAAAAGAAATGGCTGAATCATTCTTGCATCACATAGATGATATCGAAAATACTATTCCAACTAACTATGTAGTATCGCTTGACCATATGAAAAAAGATGCTACTACTCTAAAAGATTTAGACCTAAAAAAATCACTTGAACGGTTTCGTGACGTTAAAAAAGCAGAATTTCTAATTGGTAAACACTTCCCTGCAGATGAAGCCATACTCAAGGACGGAAAGGCTTTTTTAAATGATGTTAAAAATACGTTTGAAACATTAACACCAATTTACAAATTATCGATGTCTGAAGCTCTAATTAAATAAGATGGTTGGTATTAACCAACCATCTTATTTTTCATTTTACTTCTTTTGCCTGTTTAATGACTGGAAAAACTTTATAGCCAGAAGCAGTTTCAAATTCTTTGAAATAGGTTTTCTCTTCACTTTTAGACGGTACGATTTCTTTAAAACGGGTATACGCCCCTAGGATTTCGTTATCATCAGCTGTCTGTTCATAATATTTTTCAATAACACTAAAAAAATGAACAACATCAATAATTTCTTGCTTTGACCATAGTTCATTTAATGGATAGTGGTAATCCATTGCATTTTCACCTCGTTACATCAATTTTTGCCTTACTAATTCCGCATCCTTGATCATGGTTGATAATAATTCACTAACAGTTGGAATATCATGAATTCTTGCAGTAATTTGACCTGCCCAACCGAATCCTTTTTCATTATTTCCATCATAAATATAATCTTTGTTTGCTTCCCCACTTATATATGGCTTTAATGTTTCAAAATTAGCGAGATTCGCTTCTAGATCTAGTATTTGTTCAGTCCATGCGTTTTTTAATGCACGCGCAGGCATACCAAGCGAACGTTTAATAACCACGGTAGCATTTTCATCTGCATCCACCAAAGCTTGTTTGTATGATGGATGTGCATCCATACATTCTTTTGTAGCGATAAACCTTGTTCCCATTTCCACGCCTTCAGCACCTAGCGCAAGAGCGGCCATCATGCTCTTACCATCCCCTATTCCACCTGATGCTATAACTGGAATAGAAACATGTTCTACTACCTGAGGTGTAAGTATGAACGTTCCAACATCACTACGCCCTAGATGACCTCCACCCTCTTGACCAACAACCATAACTGCATCAGCACCCAATTCTTCTGCTTTTTCTGCTTGTCGTCTAGCTGCAACCAGTACCAGTTTTTTAATCGGATGATGTTCAACCATATCCAGAACACCTTTAGGGTTTCCACCCGTAACTGATATAACGGGTACTTGTTCCTCTATTGCCACTTGTACCATATGTTCAAATGGGCGTCCATGTTGTCCAATGGCAAAATTAACGCCAAAGGGTTTATCTGTTAATGACTTTACCTTCTGAATCTCCTCGCGTAATCTTGTTTCATTCGGTAAACTCATTGCAGTGATTTGTCCGAGCCCTCCTGCATTTGAAACCGCAGCTGCAAGATCAGCATAAGCTAGATACGCGAGTCCTCCTTGGATAATTGGGTATTCAATATCTAATAAGTCTGTTATCCTAGTTTTCCATTTCATCGTTTAATCCCCTTTTTAAAAGTTATGTATATCTGTAATGCTAGCATAATTTGAATAATTATGGCTACTTAGCAGACTAGATTTTTACACTATTTTTTGCTATACTACGTTGGATATTTTAAAACGTAATATGGAGTGCTGACAATGAATGACCAATCACAAACACCATTATTCAATGGATTATTAAATCATATAGAAAAAAGACCAATGCAATTTCACATTCCTGGACACAAACAAGGAAAAGCAGTTGAGGAAGAATTTCGAAACTTTATGGGAGAGAATGCGTTTAAAATAGATCTTATTAATATTGAACCACTAGATGATCTACATCACCCACATGGCATGATTAGGGATGCCCATGTACTTGCAGCAGAAGCATTTGGAGCAGATTATACATACTTTTCTGTTCAAGGAACTAGTGGTGCGATTATGACAATGGTATTAAGTGTATGTAGTCCTGGGGATAAAATAATTGTACCGAGAAATGTTCATAAATCGGTAACTTCAGCAATCATTTTTTCAGGAGCAACACCTATTTTTATTCATCCAGAACTGGATCATAGATTGGGGATTTCCCATGGTATTACCCCCACCGCGGTCCGACATGCATTAGAAGTGCACCCTGATGCGAAAGCGGTATTAGTCATTAACCCAACATATTTTGGAATTGTCGCTGATCTGCAGGAAATAGTAGAAGTTTCTCATAGCTATGATATACCAGTATTAGTGGATGAGGCTCACGGTGTTCACATTCACTTCCATGACAAACTACCTCTTTCATCCATGCAGGCAGGTGCTGACTTGGCCGCTACAAGTGTTCATAAATTGGGAGGTTCCCTTACGCAAAGCTCTGTCCTGAATTTGAAAGGAAACAGGGTGTCACATGAACGCGTCCAAACTGTGATGTCAATGTTGACGACTACATCTACCTCCTATATATTATTGGCTTCTTTGGATGTTGCTAGAAAACGACTAGCTACAAGTGGGTTCGAATTAGTTGAATACGCAATAAATCTAGCAAACCGGGCTCGACATGCAATAAACAAAATCCCCCACTTATATTGTGTTGGAAACGAAATTGTAGGTAGTGAAGCAATATATGACTTTGATCCAACGAAATTAATTATATCAGTAAAAGATCTAGGAATTACTGGCTACGATGCAGAAGTTTGGCTACGAGAAAACTACGCAATCGAAGTAGAATTATCCGACTTATACAACCTTCTTTGCATCATTACACCAGGTGACACTATGGAAACGGTACATGTCTTAGAAACCGCATTAAACCAAATGGCTAAGGATAGATTAAACCACCGTGCTGCAAAGGAAATAACAGTATCTGTACCGGAAATACCCTTACTTGCCCTATCACCACGTGATGCATTTTATGCCGAAACGGAAGTAATTTCTTTTTCAAAATCAGCTGGAAGAATTAGTGCAGAATCAATTATGGTGTACCCACCTGGAATACCTATTTTCATTCCAGGAGAAATAATAACAGAGGAAAACATAGCATACATTCATAAAAATATAAATAACGGTCTACCTGTACAGGGTTTACAAGATGAATCCTTAGAGAACATACACGTTATTAAAGAACATCGGCCGTTTAAATAAATTACTATTAACTTTTTCCTAATACTAAAAAAGGAGTTGCATTTTATATTATGCAACTCCTTTTTTACTATTTATTTACAAGTCGGACAAGCGCCATAAAGGGTTGTTACTTTTTCATCATCAAATTGTTCAATAATTTGTTGACAGTCTTGACAAATGATAGTTCCCATTCAGCCCAACTCCTTCAAAATTATTATGATTTCGTATAATCATTATAATGTGTCACATTAATAAATTCAACCTTTAATTAGTATAACTTATTCATTTATAATACATACTATTGTTTTATACAATAAATAGTTCATTAGAAAACGTGACATTAGCCAAACCTTTGGGCGAGTGCCTAGTTGGTACTTATGCAGAAAGAAATATGGATATATTTTCTTTACTGCTAAAAAAACAGACACCCAAGTATGAGTGTCCTATCGGTGTCCATTATTTTGTTTTAATTGCATGTGGATCAACAATTTCATAACCTTGATCACGAAGGCCTAATACGATGTTTTTCAGAGCCTTAGCTGTCCATTCCCGGTCATGCATTAAAAGATTAGCACCTGGCTTAAGTAGACTGTACGTAATGTCAATTTCTGGAGCTTTACCTGTAACCATTGCTTCAGTTAGTTTTTTAGCATCCATGTAGGGTTCAAAGTAATCATATCCGTATGACCAATTCATTAATATCATACCTTCTTCATGTGCAAGTCGTTTCGTATAATCTGTATTTGCTCCATTGGGGGCACGGAAAAATAGTGGCTTTTCACCGATTATTTCTTCTACTGTATTATTAAGCTGAAGAATTTCTTCCTTTTGTTCTTCCTGTGATATATCAGGTAAAAATGGATGGCTATATGTATGGTTACCAATCATAAAACCCATGTCATGAATCTTTTTCAACTTCTTCTTCTCCTCAGGCGTATCTAAAAAGTGACCATTAACAAAGAAGATTGCACCTGCATCTAATTCTTTTAATGTATTTGCCATTTCCACTGCATATTTATCTGGTGCATCGTCAATTGTAAGCAATACAACTTTTTCATTTATAGATTCATTCAATGGTTGAACTGACCAATTTTTTTGGTTAATTTTATATTTTGGTTCTGTAATTGCAGGTGCAGTAGAGGCGACCTCTTCTTCTTCTTCTTCTTTTTCTTTATCTTTTTCTGTCTTCCCTGTTTTTTCTTCTTGTTTATTTTTATTCTCCTGCGATTCTTCTTTTTCCTTTTCTTGATCTTTATCTTTTTCTTCCTTCTGATTTTCTGAATCTCCACTTACAGATGACTCTTCACTCGAGCATGCACTCATAAGCGCAACAAGCAATAACAAACAAATAATAGCTAATTTTTTCAAAACCGTTTCCCCCTAAGATGTATATCATCATTCTATTATAGCGAATAATGACGACATTTCGCTATAGGTTTTCTGAATTTTTTTCTATTTACTGTGGTAGATTAAGTTTACAGTAGTGGATAATGGGTACATAAATAAAGGCGAAATATGGAAAATAGAATTTTATTTCTATTATCGGAGATAGTAAGTACAATAGTTGAACTTTAATTTCCAATATGTTTTAATTATTTATTGTGCATAAAACTATGTCTCAGGTAATAGAACCAATAATTTAGAAAGGAAGTTTAACCTATGAATAAAGTGACACGTGTTTTTTATATATCAGCAGTAGTTGCGGTTTTATTCATCATCTGGGGAATTATTCCTAAGGATGTATTACCAAATGGAAACCTTAATGATGTAACAGCTGGTATCCAAAGTTTTATCGTAGATAGATTCGGTTGGTTCTATTTGTTAAGCGCAACTGGATTTTTACTTTTTGCTTTTTATCTTATATTTTCTAAGTACGGTAATATAAGACTTGGAAAACCAGGCGACAAGCCAGAGTATTCCTACATATCATGGTTTGCTATGCTATTTAGTGCTGGTATGGGAATAGGGTTAGTGTTCTGGGGTGCCGCTGAACCACTTTCACACTTCCATACACCGCCATTTGGTGAAGCAGGGACCGCAGAAACAGCAAAAACAGCCTTACAATATAGTTTCTTCCACTGGGGCTTACATCCATGGGCGATATATGCAACAATTGCTCTAGCATTAGCGTACTTTAAATTCAGAAAGCAGTCATCTGGTTTAGTGAGCGCTATTCTCGAGCCACTCTTTGGTAATAAGATGAAGGGTCCATGGGGTACATTAATCGATTTTATCGTTGTATTTGCAACAGTATTTGGTGTAGCAACATCACTTGGTTTCGGTGCAATACAAATAAGTGGTGGACTATCATTTGTATTTGGATGGGATCAAACAATTACTATGCAAATGATCATCATTTTAATTGTAACTGTTTTATATTTAATCTCAGCCATGACAGGGTTAAATAAGGGAATTAAATATTTAAGTAACGCGAATATAGCTTTGGCAATATTGCTTATGCTATTTTTACTATTTGCAGGTCCTACAAACTTTATCATGAACTTATTTACGAATACGTTTGGTAGCTATATTCAAAACCTTCCAGGCATGAGCTTTAGAATGACTCCGTTTGATACGGAAGATACTTGGATTAAAGACTGGACCATTTTCTACTGGGCATGGTGGCTTGCATGGGCCCCATTCGTAGGTACATTTATCGCTCGCGTTTCTCGTGGCAGAACTATTAGAGAATTTGTGCTTGGTGTTTTATTAGTTCCAACTATTTTTGGTGCTCTTTGGTTCGCTGTTTTCGGTGGATCAGCTATCCATCTCGAATTTTTCCAAGATAAGAACATTATGCAGTATGTCAATGATCTTGGTACAGAAGCGGCATTGTTCGCGGTATTAGCAGAATTCCCATTCGGAACGACAATGTCAATTATTGCGATTCTGTTAATCAGTACATTCTTTATTACATCTGCAGATTCAGCGACATTTGTATTAGGAATGCAAACAACAGGTGGTAGTTTATATCCACCAAATAGTGTCAAACTAGTATGGGGTCTACTCCAATCAGGTGCTGCTGCTGTACTACTATGGCAAGGTGGTTTACAGGCATTACAAACAGCCTCCATTATTGCGGCCTTGCCATTTACGATCATCATGATATTGATTGTATTTTCCATGCTAAAAGCATTTCGAGAAGAAGGTAAACAAGCTGATTTAAGAAGAAAAAAATAAAAATGTAAAAAGAGAGCTACGTAAGTCAATAAATAGTTCACTTTTAATAGAGGGAACCTGAATTAACAAGAAAAGGATACTAAATCGCATGCGATTTAGTATCCTTTTCTTGTTAATTTAGATGTATTGTAGCTGCTCCAGAGCTATTTAAGATGTAATCGATGAAATAAATAAAACCATTAGAGCATCTGCACTTTATCTGAATGGATCCGTTTCAAAATTGATATATAATGCGACGTAACATGCCGCTCCGGAAATACACTACGAAGTGACTGCTGATTGTTTTCCGCTGCGGGCAGTCGCGCACCTTAGGGCGGCTGGTGAGCCTCCCGCAGGAGTCGACTGCCCTCCGCTCCAAACAACTGCCATAAATTGCTGGCTACCTGTGTGATATAAGCAATTAAATAAGTTGAAATTGTTAAGCTTAACCCTAGAGAAGGAAATCCACGTAAACTCCTGCGGGAACAGCGAAGACGATGGGACCCCGCAGTGAGCGGTCTTTGCGATCGAGGAGGCTCAGCGCGAGCCCGCGGAAAGCGAAGTGGATTTCCGGAACGGTTGTCCAACCACCAAAACCAGCACTTACGTCGCAGTTTATATCAACTATTAAATAATATTCAGCTCAGTTTGCACTGTTATTTACGATTTTCTATCCAAGTACTGAACTACTAGTTCTCTGATCCAATTCTCTTATTTCTATAACAGACCCTTACTATCTACTGATTTATTGACCTAACGAATAACCTTATTTAAACAATTCACTATTAGATGCAGAAAACGCTTGGAAAAGTTATACCTTTCCAAGCGTTTTTATCGGTAAAATAATTAATTTGAGTAAATGAACTTTATTTAATTATTTCATCATATGAATTGGAGTACCCATAGCCACTTCTGCAGCTTCCATCGTAATTTCTCCAAGACTAGGATGTGCATGGATAGTTAATGCAATATCTTCAGCAGTCATACCAGCTTCGATAGCTAAACCTAATTCAGCGATCATGTCACTAGCATTCGGTCCTGCAATTTGTGCCCCAATAACTAATCCATCTTCTTCTCTAGTAATTAATTTTAGGAATCCATCACTATCATTAAGAGATAGCGCACGACCATTTGCGGCAAATGGGAATTTAGAAGCTTTCGCCTTATATCCAGCATCTTTCGCTTCTTTTTCCGTGTAACCTACTGAAGCTAACTCAGGATCAGAGAATACAACAGCAGGAATGCCTATATAATCGATTTCAGCTTTTTCGCCACTAATTGCTTCAGCAGCAATTTTTCCTTCATAGGATGCTTTATGTGCTAGTGGAAGCCCAGCAACAATGTCGCCGATTGCATAAATATTATCAATGTTTGTACGGCATTGCTTATCAATTTTTATAAGTCCTTTGTCATCCAACTCAATTCCAACTTGTTCTAAGCCCAACTCTTCTGTGTTTGGACGACGGCCTACTGTAACCAATACATAATCCGCTTCTACTGTCTCTTCTTTACCTTTTGATTCATATGTTACCTTAACACCATCTTTTGATTCTTCAACGCCTTTAGCCATAGCCTCCGTAACGATAGAGACGTCCTTCTTCTTCAAGCGTTTCTTCACAACCTGAGTCATTTGTTTTTCAAAACCGCCAAGAATATCTTTTGTACCTTCTAGAATAACGATTTCAGTTCCAAAGTTAGCATACGCAGAACCCAGTTCAGTTCCGATATATCCTCCACCAATGACTACCATCTTCTTAGGGATTTCTTTTAAATTCAATGCCCCAGTTGAATCAAGTACCCGATCTGAAAACTTGAAGCTTGGAATTTCAATTGGAGATGATCCAGTAGCAATCACACAATTGTTAAACGTGTAAGTTTGAGAATTTTTCTCATCCATTACTTTAACTGTATTCTTATCTACAAAATATACTTCTCCACCTACAATATCTACTTTATTACCTTTAAGTAATCCTTCAACACCAGAAGTAAGTTTATTTACGACCTTACCCTTCCATTCCTGAACCTTTGAGAAATCAACAGAAACATTTTCCGTTTTAATGCCAAGCTCTTCGTTACCATGAGCATGTTCAGTAAGGTGACCTGCTTGAATCATCGCTTTAGATGGAATACATCCAACATTTAAACAAACCCCACCTAAAGTACCTTTTTCAACAATTGTAACCTTTTGTCCTAGTTGTGCAGCGCGGATGGCAGCTACATAGCCACCAGGTCCTGCGCCAACTACTAATGTGTCTAATTCGATTGGAAAATCTCCTACTACCATAATTTACGCCTCCATCATAATTAATTGTGGATCGTTCAGTAAACGTTTAATCTGATTTAATGCTAATTGAGCAGTTGCACCATCAACAATTCGGTGATCAAAGCTCAATGATAAAGCTAGTACCGGAGCGATAACAATTTCTCCATCACGGACTACAGGTTTCTCAGCGATTCGGCCAATACCCAATATTGCTGCTTCTGGATAGTTAAGAACGGGTGTAAACCACTGTCCTCCAGCTGAACCAATGTTAGTGATTGTACTTGTCGCACCTTTCATCTCATCAGATGCAAGTTTACCATTACGTGCTTTTTCTGCCAATTCATTTACCTCTTGTGAGATGGCAAAAATTGATTTTCGATCAGCGTCTTTTACTACTGGTACCAATAAACCTTTATCCGTATCTGCTGCAATTCCAACATTATAATAATGTTTGTAGATAATCTCATCTGTTTCATCATCTACTGCTGCACCTAAGATTGGATATTTCTTTAATGTAGATACAAGCGCTTTAGCAACATATGGTAGATACGTCAATTTGATATCTTGTTCCGCAGCAACTGCCTTAAACTTCTTACGATGTGCAACCAATTCCGTTACATCTATTTCATCCATTAATGTAACGTGTGGCGCTTTCGTTTTAGAGTTAACCATTGCTTTTGCGATTGATTTACGAATACCACTCATTTTCTCCCGAGTTTCTGGGTATTCACCTTTTGGAGCTGACGTTTCTTTAGAAGCAGACATTTTCTCTTTTTGTTCTTCTCTATCATCGGATGCTTCTTGTGGTTCTGCTTTTTGATCACCACTTAAGTGATTGTCAACGTCCTCTTTAAGAACACGACCATTCTTACCAGAACCATTAACTTCTTGGATAGTTACATCATTATCTCGAGCATATTTTCTAACAGACGGCATTGCAATTACTCGCTTATCGTCAGATGATGATTCTTGCTTGTCCTTATTAGACGTTTCTTTATCCTCTTTTTTATCATCTTTATTGGCTTTAGATGATTCGTCAGACTTTTCTTGTTTCTCTTCTTTTGGTTCTTCCTTTGGCTCTTCTTTTTCATCCGACTTAGATTCTTCCTCTGGTTCATCTTCATAACCTTCTGCATCAAGTGTGATAAGTGTATCACCCACTATCGCCACAGTACCTTCGTCAACATGAACCTTTGTAACTGTTCCATCGACCGGAGAAGGGATTTCAACAACTGCTTTATCATTTTGAACTTCGCAAAGCACGTCATCTTCTTTTATTTCATCGCCTTCTTTAACAAACCATTTAACAATTTCACCTTCGTGAATTCCTTCACCAATATCGGGCATTTTAAAATTATATGCCATAATTACTACCTCCCATCCTTTTATTAAAAGTTGATTACTTCATTAACCTTATCTACGATGTCTTTATGATTTGGTAGCCAAACTTCTTCTGCTTGTGAGAATGCATAAACCGTATCTGGTGCTGTAACACGTAAAATCGGTGCTTCAAGATGTAGGATTGCACGCTCTTGTATTTCAGAAATAACATGTGCTGCTACTCCTGCTTGACGTTGAGCCTCTTGTACAAATACAACACGATTTGTTTTCTTAACAGATTCTATGATTGTATCAATATCAATTGGAGATACTGTACGTAAGTCAATTACTTCAGCGTCAACACCATTTTTCTCTAATTCTTCTGCTGCTTTTAATGAAGCATGTACCATTGCACCATATGTGATTACTGTTACATCGCTACCTTCTCGTTTTACATCTGCCTTGCCAAGTTCAATAGTATACTCTTCCTCTGGTACTTCTCCACGGAATGAGCGGTATAATTTCATATGTTCCAAAAATAGAACTGGATCATTATCACGAATTGCTGCAATTAAAAGTCCTTTCGCATCATGCGGTGTTGACGGAATAACAACCTTAATACCTGGTTGTTGGGCGATTAATCCTTCCAGTGAATCAGCATGTAATTCCGGGGTATGAACGCCACCACCAAATGGCGAACGAATGGTAATCGGTGCGGTTTTAGATCCGCCTGAACGATAGCGCATACGGGCCATTTGACCATTAATTGAATCCATTGCTTCATAGACAAAGCCGAAGAACTGAATTTCTGGCACAGGACGATATCCCTGTAACGCCAGTCCTATTGATAATCCGCCGATACCTGATTCAGCAAGTGGTGTATCAAATACACGTTCCTCACCAAACTCATCCTGTAAACCTTCAGTAGCACGGAATACTCCACCGTTTAATCCTACATCTTCACCATACACAAGCACGTTTTCGTCGTTCTTAAGTTCCGTGCGCATCGCGTCGGTGATTGCTTGAATCATTGTCATTTGTGCCATGATTTACTTCGACTCCTTTTCTTTGTATTCTTCCATTTGCTCTTCTAAATTTTTAGGAAGTTCATCAAACATATTTCCAATAAGGTCTGTTACCTTTTGCTTTGGATATTCGTCAGCCTTTTTAATTGCTTTCTTAATATCATCTTTTGCTTCTTCAATTACTTTGTTCTCCTCTTCTTCAGACCAAAGCTTTTTACCTTCTAAATATTTACGGAAACGAACGAGTGGATCTTTTTTCTCCCATTCGTTATCAAGGTCGTCCGTACGATAACGTGTTGGGTCATCCCCAGCCATCGTATGTGGACCATAACGATACGTTAACGCTTCGATTAATGATGGTCCATCACCTTTAACAGCACGTTCTCTAGCATCTTTTGTTGCTGCATATACAGCAAGAACGTCCATACCATCAATTTGCATTGATTCAATTCCCGCTGCAACACCTTTTTGCGCCAATGTTTTCGCAGCTGTTTGCTCTTCTACTGGAACGGAAATAGCAAAATAGTTATTTTGAACAAAGAAAATTGCTGGAGCCTTATAAGCGCCCGCAAAGTTCATTCCTTCATAAAAGTCGCCTTGGGATGTACCACCATCACCTGTATAAGTGATAGCTACCGCTTTTTTACCGCGCTTTTTAAATCCTAACGCTACACCCGCAGCTTGTGTGATTTGTGCCCCAATAATAATTTGTGGACTAATTGCATTTACATCCTCAGGGAATTGATTACCGTGAAAATGTCCTCTTGAGAATAAAAATGCTTGGTATAATGGCAAACCATGCCAAATAATTTGTGGAACATCACGATATCCAGGTAATATATAGTCTTCTTTTTCCAGAGCAAATTGACTCCCTAACTGTGATGCCTCTTGGCCTGCAGTTGGTGCGTAAAATCCTAGGCGACCTTGACGATTTAATGCAATAGATCGCTGATCCAACATACGAGTATAAACCATTCTACGCATAAGCTCTTTTAAATCATCATCAGAAAGATCAGGCAAATCGTCCTTATTAACTACTTTTCCATTTTCATCTAGAATCTGGAACATTTCGAATTGACTTTCAACACTTTCAAGTACATGTTTCAAAATAGTTCACCTCTTCCTTTCCTTATATCCATTTATTTTGTCTTATCTAGCCTTCCCAATATACGAAAAAAACTGTACCAAATTGCTCTAATCTTTATTCCCTATTTTAAATTCCACTAATCTCTTTGGTTAGACTTTTCAAAAACTGTTACATAATCATTGCAATATTTACTGGTACAAGAATAATATATTTAAAGTTTAGCCTATTTACACCACCTTGGTCAATCACTTTGCTTTTATTTCTTAAACTAATTTTTCTACCTATCTTAATTTCAATCGATCTGTTATATAAAGGCAGGTAAACTGTATTAATTAATAAGAATAGTGCAAGCGACTTCGAAACAATAACAGTTCAGATTGTTCCTACGGTGATTATTCGCGGAAGCTTTCCTTAGTGGTCAGCCTCAGGCACGTTTAAGACGAATCTCTTAGTGGTGGCTAATTATTACAAAGAATCTTAACAATCAATCCTAAATATCAACGTTCATTTGGATATATCTAAAACCTTGGGCGGGCTAGGCGTTGGGGCTATTCTTTGCATAAAAAAATGCTAAACCCTATTCAGGATTTAGCACTTCTTCCTTATCTGCTTTTATCTTATTTCTCTTTTTTTTCCTTTTCGTAATTCACTTCAATATTAGCTGACTCATAAAATTCTTTTTTCAGTTGATTGTACTTCTCTGTAAATGTATTGAAGTTTTCATTTGCTTCTAAGACTTTTTTATAACTATCATTAATTTTTTTAATGTGCTCAGTCAACGTTTCCTGTTTTAAATCTTCTTCTTGAAGCATCTTATATAGTTCTTTTTCCAATTTAAGTGATTCCGTATAGGCATCATTCAGTTTGTCATACGCATCAAATCGATCCATCATGACATCATACATTTTAGTTGCCCTGTCTTTTGCCTTCTTCTCTTCAAGATCCTCTATCAAACCCTCTATTTTTTTGAACTCTTCCTTTGAAGCGTCGATACTTTCTTTCTCTAGTTTAATCTTTTCCTTACGCTTTTCAATTACACTAATTGCTTCTTGTGAAATCGATTTTATTTTATCAAACTCGTCCATGCTTAAATCAATAATTTGGCTATAAAGTTCTTGCTCTTTTTTCTCTAACTTAACAATATCATCTTGTTGCTTCTCAAACGCTTCTTCAAGTGTTACTGCTTCTTCCAAATGATCATATATCTTTTCAGATGTAGATGCACCGCTACATGCGGATAATAGTGCAATTACACTTAGTAATATAATGATGGCTAATTTTCTGTACAACAATTTGTCGCTTCCTCCTTCTACTTTTACACAAAACGTCATATAAGAATCTATTTTTTATATGTAGTAGTATATCATATATATGAACATGAAAAATATGATATTTGTAACTATATTATATTTGTGAATTTTAACTACTATTTATGTTAAAATAAAAAATTATGTACAATTTAGGAGTGAGCGCCCCATGTTAACAATGAAAGACATCGTACGAGAAGGACATCCTGCATTACGTGACGTTGCAAAGGATGTACCAATACCACCAACAAATGAAGAACAAGAACTATTAGAAGACATGCTAATATTCCTTAAAAATAGTCAGGATGATGAGATAGCACGTGAATATGAATTACGTGCAGGTGTTGGCCTGGCTGCAACACAACTGGGTGTTTCAAAGCGAATGATTGCTATCCATTTTGAAGATGCAAATGGGAAAAAATATAGCTATGGATTATTCAATCCGAGAATTGTCAGCCATTCTGTTGAAAAAGCGTACTTAACCAGCGGCGAAGGATGTCTTTCTGTTGATCGTAGTGTGGAAGGTTATGTTCCGAGACACGCACGAATTACGTTGAAAGCGACTGATCTTGAAGGAAATGAAATAAAGTTAAGACTACGTGATTACGCGGCTATCGTTTTCCAGCATGAGGTTGATCATCTAAACGGTGTTATGTTTTATGATCACATCAATAAAGATAATCCACTATTAGCACCTGATGATGCAAAGGCTATAGATTAGAAGTAAATACAAAAACGATTGAATAATTTTATATTTTAGTGCTAATTAAAGCTGCCTTGTACAAAAATAAGGGCAGCTTTTTGTATAAAATTTGAATAAGATTCTTCTAAAGGTGAAAAATAGTTAAACAATAACTTTGCTTTAAACCCTACAATTAAGGCCAATAAAAATGTTTTTTCATATAAATCATGGTTTTTTATTTCAATATTTATCAAACAGTACTATACTATAGATAAGAGGGATTGGATCGGTAGAACGTTTATGTTGCTTTCTGAAGATGAATGAGAGGAGATGCAAGGGATCATGTTGAAACGCCTAAAAGAAAAGCTGAAGAAGCGTTGGAAGGATTTTTTAGGCCGTGGACGAGTACCAACTAGTTATAGGAAAGACTATCATAAATAAAACCAATCACACATTAGGCTACGGACGGTTTTTAAACTTATTTTGGTTGACGAGCGGACTAACAGGAGGAATAACGGGAGTGAAATTAATATTTTACTTTCCAGTTATTCCTTATATAAGTAAGTGAAGCAGCTGCCTGTCCATCGCCAGCTTTATTAAATAATGTTAAAAATTATCCATGCTTAGGAATTATTGTTTTTCAGAACTTGTGGATGCAATTATTCTTATATTAAAAAACAAGAAATCGATAGGAGAGATGAAATGATTTACAAAGTATATTATCAGGAATCGAAGATGGAGATTCCTGTACGGGAACGAACAAAGGGCCTTTATGTTGAGGCGGAAACAGAAGAAGAAGTGCGCAATAAATTAGTGAATCGTGACTATAATATTGAATTCATCCAACAATTAAACGATGCACATTTAGCGTATGAAAAGAAATCAGATAATTTCACAGTGGAGAACGTATAACCCATGAAATTTGTAAAGAATGATCAAACAGCAGTATTTTCATTGGGTGGATTAGGAGAAATTGGAAAGAACACATACGCTGTCCAATTTCAGGATGAAATTATATTAATCGATGCAGGAATTAAATTTCCTGAGGATGAACTATTAGGAATTGATTACGTAATTCCCGATTATACCTATTTAATACAAAACCAAGATAAAATTAAGGGCCTTATTGTCACACATGGTCATGAAGACCATATTGGCGGAATTCCTTACCTTTTACGCGAGATTAATATACCTATCTATGCAGGTAAGCTGGCACTTGGATTAATACGAAATAAATTAGATGAGCATGGTTTATTACGCAAAGCAAAATTACACCCGATACAAGAAGACGATATAATTAAATTCCGAAAAACGTCTGTATCCTTTTTCCGCACTACACATAGTATTCCGGATTCTTATGGGGTAGTTGTTAAAACACCACCTGGTAATATTGTGCATACTGGAGATTTCAAATTTGACTTTACACCAGTTGGCGAACCAGCCAACATTGCCAAGATGGCTGAAATTGGTAAAGAAGGCGTGTTATGTCTTCTCTCTGATAGCACGAACAGTGAAGTTCCAGGATTTACAATGTCTGAACGTGTCGTTGGTAGCAACATTAACGATATATTTGGTCGGGTAAATGGCAGATTAATATTCGCTACATTTGCATCAAATATATATAGATTGCAACAGGTTATCGAATCAGCTGTAAAGTATAATCGTAAAGTTGCGGTCTTTGGACGTAGTATGGAATCATCCATAGCTATTGGGCAAGAATTAGGATATATCAATGCACCAAAGGAAACGTTTATTGATGCACATCAAATCAACCGTCTTCCAGCACATGAAATAGTAATACTTTGTACAGGCTCTCAAGGTGAACCAATGGCAGCATTATCACGAATTGCTAATGGAACACATAGACAGATTCAGACAATTCCTGGTGATACAGTTGTATTTTCATCGTCACCGATTCCAGGTAATAATGTAAGTGTTAGTCGTATCATCAACAAGTTATACCGTGCTGGATCTGATGTAATCCATGGCCCATTAAGTAATATTCATACATCAGGACATGGAAGTCAAGAAGAACAAAAACTTATGCTCCGTTTAATTAGACCTAAATACTTTATGCCAATCCATGGTGAGTATCGTATGTTAAAAGAACACACAAAACTCGCAGAAGCATGTGAGGTAAAACCTGAAAACTGTTTTATTATGGATATTGGTGATGTATTAGCGCTAGGCAAGGATAATGCAATGGTTGCAGGCAAAATACCTTCAGGATCGGTTTATGTCGATGGTAGTGGGATTGGAGATATCGGTAACATTGTGCTACGCGACAGACGAATACTTTCAGAAGAAGGTCTTGTAATCGTAGTTGTAAGCATCGATATGAAGGAGTTCAAGATCTCTGCTGGACCTGATATCATTTCACGTGGATTCGTATACATGCGTGAGTCAGAGGACCTTATTAACGAAGCCCAAAAGCTCGTTTCCACTCACCTAAATAAAGTGATGGAAAGAAGAACTACACAGTGGTCTGAAATTAAAAATGAAATTACGGATACAATCGCACCATTCTTATTTGAAAAGACAAAACGTCGACCAATGGTATTACCAATTATTATGGAAGTGTAACTAAAAAACGGAAGCGCCAAGTATGGCGCTTCCGTTTTTCCTATTATTTGTCTGGCTCCAGCGCCTACCCCCTCGAGGTCTTAGGTCTAGCCTCTCTGTGGTATAAAGCACGAGGCCACTGAAAAAGTGTTGGATTTTCAAAATTCAACTTTTCACCTTAACTTAGCATCTCGAATATACGGAGACTCCTCGAAAAAGAAAAGCACTTTTTCTTCGTGCGATGCCTTTTCTGGGAAGCCTTCCTTATCCTGCGGGAAGCAAGAGATCGGCGAGACCCCGCAGGACGGCAGTCCGAGGAGGCTCGCCACTCGCCCTAAAGTGCGCGCAGTATATTCGAAGATGCGATGGTAGATCCACATATTTTGTACTATATTTAACTTTTTCAGCAGCCTCATAATGCACCACATAGAGGCTCGACTTAAGCTTTTCGGGGGTGGTCAAGACGCTTGCGCTTTTCTTAAAAATAAAAGAAAGCATAAAATTTGGCTCTATTAAGCTTACTTATATCAACGGTCATGTCCAGCTCCAGCGCCCAGCAACTAGCAAACTTCACACTCCTCCACTACGATAAGTCAACATCGGTTCGTACCTCACCGTGTTTCCTTTATCTCATTGCGGAGTGTTCCAGTTTGTACGTTGCTAAACGGGCGCTTGCGCTTTTCTTATTATATTAAACGTCGTACCGTTTTTTTCACATCTGGAAATTCTACTTTACCGTTCGTAAAAAATTCTTTTACTAAATACTCACTATAATTAACCGCTTGATCATATGTGATTTGACCTGGCAATGGTGCAATGTCTTCTATAACCACATCAATAATAGCTGGTTTTCTTGACATAAAAGCTTGTTTCATGGTTGTTTCCATCTCTTCATGACTTTCTATGCGGAAGCCTTCCCCGCCACAGGCTTTAGCGAAATCTGCAAAATTAACTGCTCCTAAGTCTGTTTCATAGTTCAAATTCCCCTTAGTCTGCTGTTCATACTTTATCATGCCAATCATGCTATTATTCAGTACAACAACTTTGATTGGCATATCATATTTAACCGCAGTGATAAAGTCATGCATAACCATTGAAAATCCTCCATCACCACATATCGCAACAACTTGTTTATCTGGATATGCCAGGTGCCCTGCAATTGCTCCTGGCAAACCAGACCCCATGGATGCTAACCCGCCAGATATTATAAACTTCTGATTTGTAATTGAAAAAAAACGAGTAGTCCAGACAGTCACATTTCCTACATCACACGAAATAATAGCATCCTTCTCCATATTTTTTTCCAGCTCGTACATAACCTGTGGTCCGTGAATTGGATCTGCTGTATCTTTCTTTAGTTCTAGCATATGAGTATGCCATCTTTTCATTTTTTCTTGATATTTTTTAAGAAATTCATCCGATGTAGACGTGGATACCAATGACGTTAATCTAGGTAAAATATGTTTAGCATCACCACATAACCCTTCTGTTATTGGATAAATCTTTCCAACATCATCTTGTTTTATTTCTATTTGAATGGCATTTACATCGTCGGGTAAATAGTCCCTATATGGAAAAGCCGTACCAATCAATAAAAGTAAATCTGTATCCATTACTGCCTCATAAGCAGGTTTCGTCCCTATTTGTCCGTGCTGACCTAAGTTCAATTCATGATAATCTGGAATAGTCCCCTTACCTAATAAGCTTAGAACAATTGGTGCGTTAATTTTTTCTGCAAAGTCCACCAATTCATTTCCGGCATCTCGTGCACCCTTCCCAGCTAAAATGACAGGTTTTTTCGCCTTGTTCAACAGACTAACTGCTCGTTCCATCGTATCTTGATCTGGTGTGATGGTAGGATGGACTAGTGTTCGGCTTGTTTTCATTTTGTTATTCTTTTGCTTAACAGCAAACAAATCGTCAGGGACAATTAGGACTGACACTCCTTTTTGTGTATATGCTTCTCGAACCGCCATATTTAGCATATCTGGAAGTTGCTCCGCTGCTTCAACCCTCCGATTAAAAACACCTACTCCATCAAACATACGCTCTAAATTTATTTCCTGATGAGCATCAGTACCTACTGAAGTACTTGGGACTTGCCCCACAATCGCAAGAACTGGTACTTTATCTTTTTTGGCATCGTATAAACCATTGAGCAAGTGCACAGCTCCAGGACCAGCAATAGATAAACATACACCTAGCTTCCCTGTTAATTTTGCATAGGACGATGCTGCTAATGCACCTACCTCTTCATGCCTAATTTGGATAAAATCAATGTCGTTCTCCCTCTTACGCAAGTCATCAATGAATTCATTAATAGAGTTACCAGGCATGCCGTAGATATGGTCGACATCCCATTGTATTAATTGTTCAATTAAAAGTTCACCTGTACGTTTTTCAAACAAATTTCTCCACCCTTTCCTCGAATTTCTATGTAACCGATCTACTAAATACTATTACCTTAAAGGCAATTAAAAAAACCTGTATTTGTAAATACAGGTTTAAGCTTCACTATTAATTTCCATCGATAACTAGCTGTTTTTCGAATCTAGAAATATCTTTATCAGATCCAATTACAATTAATATATCATTTTCACGAAATGTATCGTCTGCACGTGGCGACACATTGATATCTTTACCTCGTTTTATCGCAACAACGTTACAGCCATAATTTGCCCGGATATCAAGTTCAATCATCGTTTTTCCGAGCATCTTCTCTCCAACTTTTACCTCAACAATGCTATGATCATCGGATAGTTCTAAGTAGTCCAGAATATTGCTTGAAATGATGTTATGTGCAATTCTTTTTCCCATATCTCGTTCTGGATGAACTACCTGATCAGCACCAATCTTGTTTAGGATTTTCTCATGGTAATCATTTTGCGCTTTAACTGTAATTTTCTTAATACCTAAATCTGTAAGTACGACAGTAGTTAAAATACTCGCCTGAATATTATCACCTATCGCGACGATCACATGATCAATATTTTTAATTCCTAGTTCCTTCATGGTTACTTCATCAGTAGAATCTGCAATAACTGCATGTGATGCGATATTTTTAAACTCATTGACCTTATCCTCATCATTGTCTATAGCCAAAACCTGCATTCCTTCTTCACTTAGTTCACGACAGATACTTCCACCAAAACGCCCTAATCCAATTACAGCAAATTCCCGTTTCATTCTATATCCTCCACCATTCACATACTTTTCATAAGTTTACCATATTACATGAAGAAGGAAAATATATAGATTATTTCTTACCCTTAACGTAGTCTGCGTCAAATAAAAACATTTTCATTAATAAGATTAAAGACGGAACTAGTAAACAAAGTCCAGCAATAAAGGCGACAATCAGAGCTATTCCCATTGATTCTTGTGTGGCATTCTCATAAATAGTAATGTATGGATCCAATATATATGGTAGATGGCCTTTTCCATATCCAAAAAAAGCGAAGAAAAACTGTAGCATTACGGATATAAATGCTAGTCCATAATGCTTTTCTTGGAAAATTAACAACATGGCAATCATAAAGAACCCAACGGATAAACCAAACATCCACCAAAGATCAAGCATATTTTCATAATGTCGCTCGTTATGCTGACTCAATGCTATAAACGTCGTTAAACTAGCGATGATTGTCGGCACACTCCAAAACAGTGCATATCCCCGTACAATCTTTAATGCTGGTTTATCATTTGCACGTGCTGCGTAAAAGGTTAAAAAAGTAGAACTAATATACAATACGGAAACAATCGCTAAAAATACAACACTCCAAGAATAAGGACTTGTTAATAATTCTGTAACCCGAAGTGATACCGTACCATTCGTTTCGATGATGAACCCGCCTTCTGATAATGTTAAGGCTATCGATAAGGATGCCGGTATAAGTAGTCCAGTAGCACCATATAAAAACATATAAAGATTGCTTCTTTTCGAACCATAATTTTCAAAGGCATAAAATGAACCACGAATAGCGAGCAAAATAATCGCTATACTGCCAGGAATTAACAATGCGGTACCATAATAATAGGCTGTGTCTGGGAAGAATCCTACCAATCCTACGAAGAAAAATACAAAAAATACATTTGTAACCTCCCACACAGGTGATAAGTACCTTGATATTAGTTGATTAATGATATGATCCTTTTTTGTAATTTTGGCATAGTATGCAAAGAAACCTGCACCAAAATCAATAGATGCTACAATTAAGTATCCATACAAAAAGAACCATAGCACGGTTATTCCAATGATTTCATAGCTCATTATTCATCATCCTTTTTAAAGTTGGATCTGGCTTAAATTTTATTATGCTCAATACTGAACAAGTGTAAGTATTAGTATGTTTCATTTCTATTATTACACTCATAGTATATACCCTTTCTCCAAAAAAATCATTAAATGAAAATGACAGTTATATGACAAAAAACAGCCCCATTTTTTAATGGGGCCGCTGAAAAAGTTAAATATAGTACAAAATAGGTGGATCTACCATCGCATCTTCGAATATACTACGCTTTCCGCGGGCGAGTGGCGAGCCTCCTCGGACTGCCGTCCTGCGGGGTCTCACCGATCTCTTGCTTCCCGCTGGAGTCTCCGTATATTCGAGATGCTAAGTTAAGGTGAAAAGTTAAACTTTTAAATCCACCACTTTTTCAGTGGCCACTTTTTAACAGGACTGGTTTTTGTATTTTAGAGTCTATCCAGGTTGGCTTGATTGCCACTAAATCACATCTAACATTTGAAATTGTGATTTGACTAGGTCAAAGTATTCACCTTTAGATTCCATAAGCCACTGATGGCTTCCGTACTCTAGAATTTTACCATGTTCAAGCACATAAATTGTATCCGACCCTCGAATTGTTGAAAGCCGATGAGCAATAATAATGGCAGTTCTTCCTTTTAACAATTTTTTTAGAGCAGCTTGAATTTGTACTTCTGTTTCTGTATCAATACTAGCTGTAGCTTCATCTAAAATTAAAATTCTAGGATTCGCGAGAAGCGCACGAGCAAATGATAGAAGCTGTCGTTCACCTGCTGAAAGGATATTACCGCGTTCCTCTACTTCTGTTTCATAGCCATCAGCAAGACGCTTGATAAACTCATCAGCACCAACCACTTTTGCTGCTTCCATAACTTCTTCATCAGTCGCAGTCGGTTGGCCAAATCGAATATTTTCCATAATTGTTCCAGAAAAAATAAATGTATCCTGCAAGACGACACTAATCTGCTGTCGTAGCGTGTTTAAGCGTACATCACGCAGATTATGACCGTCAATTTTCACTGTCCCGTTTGTAGGATCATAAAAGCGACTAATCAGGTTAGCTATAGTAGACTTACCACTACCTGTATGCCCCACAAGTGCGATTGTTTGACCTTCTTTAATATCTAAGGATATTTCATGAAGCGCTACACGATCAGCATCGTAAGAGAACTGAACCTTATCAAATTCAATATGGCCTTTCATATCCGTAAATTCATAGGCATTATCTTTTTCATCTACATTTGGCTGCTCATCGAGAAATTCAAATATTCGCTCTGATGCTGCCATCGCCATAAGTAACTGATTATACATCTGGCCAAGACGCGAAATTGGTTCCCAAAACATCCCTATGAGGAATGCAAATGATACGAAGATACCAATGTCAATCACACCATTAATAATTAAATAAGCACCAAACGTGATTAAAATAATTGTCCCAATCGCATTACTCATTTCTACAAATGGACGGAATAAGGCACTTTTCTTTGTCGCCGTTCGCCAGCTTTCAAAGTTGTCAAAATTAATCCCATTGAAAAACTCAGCATTCTCTTTTTCCTGTGAAAATGATTGCGTAATACGGATTCCCTGGATACTTTCATTTAAATGGGAATTCAACCTGGATTGTTGAATTCGTACATCTTGCCAAGAACGACGTATATTACGACGTAACTTAGTCGAGATATAGAACATAATCGGTAAAATTATCATGATCGCTAGTGCCAGCTCTGGACTTAATACGAACAAAATAACGACGATTCCAACAAGCGTTACAACATCCATTAAGAGGTTGATAATACCATTTGTGAAAAGTTCCTGTAAGGAATTAATATCATTCATGATTCTAACTAAAATAGATCCCGCAGACCTAGAATCAAAAAATCGGTGTGATAGTCGCTGCACATGTGAAAATAGGTGTTGCCGTAAATCATAAATAACATTTTGCCCTAAAATATTTACCCATTTTATTCGATATATGTTACCTACATAGTTTAATAAATAAAGCACACCGATTATAACTACCAAATAAGTTAGCAGGCCATAGTCCTGATTACCAATTGCAACATCGATTGCTACTTTACCAATTAATATTGGAACAGCCAAACGAACTAAGGTAGAAACTAACATTGCGATAATTGCACCCGGTAAATACGTTTTTGAATACGGTTTTAAATACTCAAGCAATCTCAACATCTGTTTCCAGTTAAACTGTTTCTCGATTGCTTGATCGACAGTATAATGAAATCGTTTCAAGTGACGACTTTTTTTAACTTGTTCTGTTGATTTAGCCAATTTTATCCCCCCTTTTATTGGTTCGCTACACCCATAATCGCATCACGATCTTGATATTGAATATCATAAATCCTTTGATAAGTTCCATGATTATGAATTAACGAATCATGCGTACCCCGCTCAACGACTTCTCCTTCTTCTAATACTACTATTTCATCAGCATGCTTAAGAGAAGATATACGGTGTGCAATGATAAATGTTGTGCGTCCCTTCATCACTTCTTTTAACGCCTTTTGAATTTTGAATTCAGTTTCCATATCTACTGCTGAAGTAGCATCGTCAAGCACAAGAATACTAGGGTTAATACAAATAGCCCGCGCAATTGCAATACGTTGCTTTTGTCCGCCAGACAATCCCATTCCGCGTTCGCCAAGCATCGTGTCATAACCAGCTGGCATTTCCATAATAAAGTCATGTGCCTGTGCGCGTTTCGCCGCATCAATAATCTGCTCATCCTTTAAGTTTGGATTACCATAAGCAATATTTTCCCGAATACTAGTTGAAAATAAGAATGATTCCTGTAAAACAAATCCAATGTGACTTCTGAGCGATTTTAGCTTATAGTCTGCTGCTGGTAACCCGTCAACCAATACGTCACCTTTTTCCGGCTCATAAAACCTTGTGATTAGCTGGGTAATACTTGTTTTACCAGATCCAGTTGCACCGATTAATCCAACGACTTTACCTGGAGGTGCATCAAAGCTAATGTCCTTAAGAGCAGAATCATCATTCTCGGTATAAGTCAGTGTCACGTCATTGAAGGTTACATGACCTTTAATTGGAACATCTATTGCATGGTTCTTTTCGACGACATCTTCTTTTGCATCCAAAATTTCAATTAAACGTTCTCCTGATGCTTTCGATTGTGAGAATAGATTAATAACAAATCCTAGATTCATCAAGGGTCCCAAAATGTACCAAACTAAACTGAAGAATGCGACCAATTCACCTAAATTAAGTCTTCCCTGGATAACTAAATAACCACCAAATGCAAGTAAAGCAACAGCGCATATATTCCCGATAAACTCCATTAACGGAAAAAACTTTGCCCAAATATCCGACGTTTTCAGGTAATGCTGACGATAATTATCATTATTTGATGAGAATCTACCAATTTCAAAATCCTCACGAGATAATGATTTTACTGTTGTCATACCACTAATATTTTCTTGAACCCGCGTATTTAAATTTCCAAATGATTTTCGTATCCCTCTAAATGCAGGGTGAACACGTTTATCAAACTGATACACGACAATACCCAGAAACGGCATAGCAGCCATTGTAACTATCGTAAGTGGTACAGAATAAAAAAACATCACACCTAGGCTTAATACAATTAGAAGTGTAATACGAATAAGTTCCGAAAATCCAACTGACAGAAAGAAACGAAATCCTTCCACGTCTGCAGTCAATCTTGACATTAAATCGCCAGTCTTAGCATTATCGTAATATTTGAATGACAAAACCTGTAGTTTTTCATACAATGCATCCCTTAGTGTATAAACAGATCGAATACCAAATAGCTCCCCTAAGTATTGGTGGAAATAGGTTGCAAAGGCTTTAACAATCATCAGAATTAAAAATGCTGATGCTATATAAGGAATTAGTGAGTAGCGCTCTTGTATAAATACCTCATCTATCGTTTTTTGCAATACAATTGGATATACAAGCGTAATTGCAGTTACTAAAATTAAAAAAACTACTGAAGTAAAGAAATATTTCTTAAAAGGCCAATAAAATTGCTTAAGCTTTTTAAATGTATCCATAAGTTTCCTCCTCCTCTAATGTTTTCCGTAATTACTAATATAACGGGTTTCGAAATAAATATCTACTGCTTTTACTCAATTTTTTAAAATTTTTCATAATTATATTTTTGAACAGAAAAAAGCACTTCTACAATCGCTTTGTAGAAGTGCTTTTACTATTATATCTATTTCTCTGTAGTTCCGAGTACTCGATTAACACGCTTACGAAGCATCTTCATGCCCCCGCCACCTGCTTGAAAATGCCTTAACTTACCTTCTGAATCAAAAACATAGTAAGCAGGTACGTATTGATTTTCAAATGCATCAGTTAATTTGTGATCATTATCCACAAAAATTGGTTGCGTGATATCATGTTCATCTGCTACTTCCTTGATTTGATTTAAGTCTAAATCTTTTTCAGAACGGGGCATATGAACAGCTATAACATTTAATTCATCTTTATATTCATCTCGGAATTCATTTACATTAGGCATTGCTTCTTTACATAATCCACAGCTAACGGACCAAAAGTGAATTAAAGTTGGTTTATTTCCAATTAAATCACTTTTACTAATCTCCTTGCTATTGAACCATTTTGTTGCCCCGTCGAGTTCTGGCATTTGTGCACGTAATCGCATAAGTTCTACCTCCAATGTTGTCTTACTAAAAAAAGCTGACTCAGCAATCCTTATTAAAGAGTCAGCTAATATTATTTTATAAGATACGCTAAATTACTATTAAAGTGTTTGTTCAAAAAGGTGCCGAATTAGAAACAAGAAGTTCAAGGCGGCGAAGTCCCCGAGACTGGACTTGCACAGGATGTGCTGACTTCTACGTTGCCCACAGGACGTGGGCAATTTTAGTAGAAGTTCCTCTAGTTACTACTACATGAGGACCGTAGAGACAAGCCAACGAAGAAATTCGTAGTTTATCATTTGGTGACTTTTTGAACATCCTCTTAAAGTGTTTCTTGCCCTGGTTTCCAGTTTGCTGGACAAAGACCACCAGTTTGAAGAGCTTGTAGTACGCGTAATGTTTCATCTACATCACGGCCAATATTGTTATGGAAAACAGTTTGGTATTGAAGTTCACCTTCTGGATTGATAATGAACAATCCACGTAAAGCTACACCCTCATCTTCAATTAACACACCATAATCTTGTGAAACAACATGGTTAGTGTCAGCAGCTAACGGATAGAGTAATTCACCTAACCCATTGTCGTCGCGCGATGTATTAATCCATGCTTTATGTGTATGGATAGTATCAGTTGATACACCAATTACTTCTGCATCTAAATCCTCAAATTCATCATATCGATCTGACATTGCAGTTATTTCTGTAGGACATACGAATGTAAAGTCCATTGGATAAAAGAAAAGAACTGTCCATTTATCCTCTTTCATATTCTCTTCTAAATTTACTTTCCCAAATTCTTTATTTGGCATTACAGCATCCATTGTAAAACGTGGTGCTTGTTTACCTACCATTCTTTCTGCCATAGATAATCCCTCCAACATTTATATTAAATTATATCCATTTACGATTATAGGCAACCTCTTAATTTTAGTCAATATTAAATAATAATTAATTTAAAAAGGATCGTTTACCCGTCACATATCAGTCACTTTTTTACTTCACGCTTTACATAAGTATAACCAGATATAACAGCTCTAAAACAAGGGGTGCACAACTAATACCGTAACATTCAATTGCAATTGATGTCCATTATAAAGGTTGTTTAAAAAGTCTCCAAATGATAAACAGCGACTTTTTGAATAAGCGCTTATAATGAAATTCACCTAACCTAAAAAGGATATTATTTGAATTGCTTTTAAGCTTTCGATAAGATAAACAACGAATATAGTACAACCCTCTATTAGAAAACTTGGTTTATCGCCAAGCCTTAGTGGCGAAAGCCTTAGTTGCACTTATGCAGTAAGAAAGGATTTATACTTTCTTAACTGCAAAAAAAGGAGACTTTACATGGATATTTTCAAAGAAGGACTAAATTTTGATATAGGTGGAATTTTGTCTATTGCATTACCAGTTGTATTAAAGATCCTATTATTAATAATTGCATTTATTGTTTTTGTACCGATCGGCAAGAAAGTTATTGAAAAAACAATACAAAAGGCAGGAAAAAGTGAAAAGCTATCACCAGGTCGTGTCAAAACATTAGAGAAATTACTAGTAAATGTATTTTCCTATGTGATGATATTCGTTTTCTTTGTCATGTTGTTTGCAATCTTTGCCATCCCTATCGCTCCACTTCTAGCTGGAGCTGGAATTGTTGGACTAGCAATCGGATTTGGTGCACAAGGCCTTGTAAGTGACGTCGTTACAGGATTTTTCATTCTATTGGAGCGTCAAATGGAAATCGATGATTATGTCACCTCTGGCGGCTATGACGGAATTGTTGAGGAAGTAGGATTCAGAACTACGAAAATACGCAGTTTTGACGGCACACTAAACTTTGTTCCAAATCGATTACTAGAAGGAGTTGCTAACCATTCACGCGGAAACATGCGTGCATTAGTTGATATTGGAATTAGTTATGAAGACAATATTGACGAGGCAATAGCTGTATTAGAGCGAGTATGTGCTGAATTTCAAGAAGATGAACGTTTTAAAGATGGCCCTAATGCATTAGGTGTTCAAGGGATAGGGGCGTCAGATATTGTACTACGAGTTGTTGGTCAAACCGAAAATGGATTACAATTTGCATGTGAACGTGATATGCGCAAACGTATCAAACTAGCCTTTGATGAGGCTGGAGTTGATATTCCATATCCACATCAAGTGAATGTGGAAAAAATGACTAAATAAAAACAAAAACCCAGTTTAAGCTGGGTTTTTGTTTTTATTATTGAAGCTTTTCTTCAACCATCTGGCAGACATCTTTCGCGTTATAACCATCTGCATTAATAACTGGTCCAGCAATACTAGCTGTGGACATTCCCATTACATTTTTATCTTGACCAGAGATAACACAGCAATCACATTGACCTGCATCCTCTTCAGAGTGTAAATCTACTACTTGGTGACCTTTTTCCTTTAGTGCTTCTTTAACATCTGTAAGTGTTCCTTCAACGCCGATTCGCGCCATACCCATTACCTCCTCTATTACATTAAAAAATTACTCTTATGTAGTTTTTACAAAAAGTAAAAAGGTATACAAAAAAGTAATGAGATAGTAAAGCTTCACCTCATCACTTAATCGTTTTCTTTTTTAGGAAGAAATGTTATCAAAACAAAGGCTATAACGGATAGGATTAGCAATCCTGTATAAACATAATGTAGACCAGATGTTAGTCCATCCTGCAACACGCTTTTTACTTGTTCAGATAGAGCGTTTTGTTGATTCGGGGCTAACAGTTGATTAGCTGCATCAACGGATACTTTATCCTCAATTTCGTTTGTAGTGATATATGCTTTTATTCGATTATTTAGTATCCCGCCAAGCAACGCAGCTCCTACTGCACTACCCAGCGAACGCATAAACATATTAGCCGCAGTAGCAATTCCTCTTTTCTCCCAGCTTACTGTACTCTGAATCGCTACAATAAATGAAGTACTAGTCATACCCATTCCGATTCCAATAAAGAAGGAACCTATTCCAGCCCAAATTGGACCCATCTCAGGAGATAACATAAAAAAGAAGGTTGCGCCAATAATTAACGCAATTCCCCCGATTAAGGAAGTCGATCGGTAACCAATAACCAAAAGTAGTCTACCAGCAATAACTGATGAGATTGGCCATCCAATCGACATTGTAGTCAGCGTAAAACCTGCCACGGTTGCAGATTGACCCATAACACCTTGAACAAATGCTGGTAGATAACTTGATACTCCAATTAATATCATGCCTGTTAGTAACGTTATGATATTTGCTACACTTATCAACTTATACTTCCAAATGTCAAAAGGCATCATCGGCGCTTTAGATCGTTTTTCATGAAAAATAAAGAAAATGAACCCGCCAATTGCAAGAAAAAGTAAAAAAATCATTAATGGTGAGCTCCAAGGAATTCCTATTCCACCTTCAACCAATATAAACATAAAAGAACATACAGTAATCAGTATCAAAATTGACCCGCCATAATCAATTGATCTTTTCTTTTTTTCAATATCTTCATGTAAAAACAAAATAATTCCAAGCATAGCTAATAATCCTAGGGGAATATTCATCCAAAAAATATATCTCCAGCTTAATAAATCAATAAACATACCACCGAGGAGCGGGCCTGATACTGCAGATATTCCCCAAACACTAGCTAAATAGCCCTGTATTTTGGCTCTTTCCTTTTTGTCATATATATCACCCACAATTGTCGTCGCAATTGGCATCACCGCACCTGCACCTAGACCCTGGACAAATCGTGATATAATTAACATGAGCATGGATGTACTCAGCCCACAACATATGGAACCAATTATAAATATACTGACACCAACTACAAATATTGGTTTTCTTCCAAAAATATCAGATAGCTTACCGAATATTAAAACGGTGGCAGCATTTGTTAATAGATAAGCAGAAAACACCCAACTATATAACGAAAACCCACCCAAATCTGCTACAATGCTAGGAATCGCCGTAGCAACAATCGTCCCTTCAATCGCGGCTAAAAACATGCCAAGCATGACCGAGGCCAATATTAATGGTCGCTTCAATTCTTTCGTATTATGTATCATTGATATCACTGCTTTTTCTATAAATTAATAAAAACGCCCTTGTCATGAATGAAATGGCAAGGGGTATGGCAATTATTTTTTAGTTTGTTTGTTTTTTGGTATAAATATCTCTGCTGACTTGTTTTAAAATTGCGCGTCTAGTCACTATTCCATCAAAATAACCTTCCTGATCCGCTACACATAAAAATGGATAATCGATAACTGCTTTTAATACATTTAAAAATGTGTCGTTCTTTTCCAAACATGGAATATCCCTATTCATTACTTCCTCTACACGCATAGTAGATAGTTTTTCAAATTCAATCCGTTCAAGCCCTAATATCTGATTCAGTATGACTGTTTTACCAATCGTACCAACCAATTTATACGATGAGTCTAGAACAGGAATAGCAGAATATCCTGATTTCACTAATACAAGTAATGCATGTTCAAGTGGATTATTCAACTGCACATGTGCTACTTTTTCAGAAGAAATCAGTAAATCATTAACAATAATATCCGTTAATTGCTTATCTTTCAATGTGCCCATTTAAAAACACTCCTCTTTACTAATCAAAATGTTGGAGGGATTTATTCACCTAAAAGGAGTAAATCATCGTTATCTACATAACTAGCTTACCATAATTAGGATGGATAAACATTATTTTTTCACTTTAAAATGCACGATGAGTTAATACCTTTATATGATATAACATGAACATATGCTTGCACTTTTTAGTTAAAATGTATGATATATTAACAAAATGGTTCACCTGAAACGTCTAGTGACTAGGAAACAGATAATTTAGACAAGTGCATCCTATTACGAATTTTTTACATCTATTAACACGTCATGTTGAATGTGAAAATACATGATATAATGCTAGTATCAGTTTTAGAAAGGTTTGACCACATGAATAGAAGATCATTTTTAAAAAAATCATTTGGTAGTCTTTTAGCATTCCTCGGTTTAAGTGGTGGAACCTATTATTATGCCCGTGAAATTGAACCGAGTTTACTAGATATCCACCAAGAAATTATTTCTTCAGCTAAAGTTACATCTGAATTCAATCACTTTAAAATCATTCAGTTTTCTGATACACATATAGGGTTTCATTATTCGCTTGAACAATTAGAAGAATTAGTGCAAACCATTAACAATCAAAAACCCGACCTGATTGTCTTTACGGGAGATTTAGTTGATGCTCCAAATGACTATAATTGGAATACTACATTGATTCGTATTTTAGGATCACTAGATGCAAAGTACGGTAAATACTGGATATATGGGAACCATGACCATGGAGGATATGGAACCAATATAGTGAAAAATGTAATGGATCAGGCTGGCTTCAATTTACTTCAAAATCAACATACTACTATTAAAAAAGGGCAAGAATCTTTTGTTTTAGCTGGAATTGATGATGTTATGCTAGGTAATCCAAACCTGGAAAAAACGTTAAACCAAATAGACCCTTCCCTATTCACACTATTACTAGCACATGAACCAGATTTTGCTGATAAAACGATTAATTATCCCGTGGATGTGCAGTTATCTGGTCATAGTCACGGTGGCCAAGTACGGTTACCTATTATCGGCCATTTATATACACCATTATATGCTCAAAAATATGTGAATGGAAAATATCAAGTGGATCATTTAACTTTATATGTTACAAAAGGTATAGGAACAACAAGATTACCCTATCGTTTTCTATGTAAACCAGAAATATATGTGTATACATTACAAAGCAACTAGCAATAAATTCCATGTGTAACACTTTATCTATAGTTTTTTCAATTGAAACATGCTACGCTAGATACGATTTTGTTAATATGGAGGTTACATATATGGTGAAAAGGATTAAATTAGCTTTTCCGATAGTAATGCTAGTTCTTATACTAACAGCCTGTGGCGAGGAATTTGAAGGGAATATTACTTCTGACGTACAAGATTTCGCATTTACAAATCAGGATGGTGAAAAAGTAACTCAAAATAGTCTCGAAGGAAACTTTTGGGTGGCCAACTTTATATTTACAAATTGTGACACGGTCTGCCCACCAATGACAGCAAATATGGCTAGGCTACAGGAAAAACTTAAAGAAGCTGGACTTGAAGATGTGCAATTGGTTTCATTCAGTATCGACCCTGAACGTGATACGAAAGCCGCATTAAAAGAATTTGGTAAAGCGCATGGAGCATCTTTTGACAATTGGCATTTCCTTACGGGGTATGACTTTCAAACAGTTAAAGAACTCTCTATCAAGTCATTTAAATCAGCACTAGAAGAATTACCTGACTCTGATCAATTTATGCATGGCACTAGATTTTTCCTTGTATCACCAGAAGGAACTGCTATTAATTATTATACAGGAACTGAAGCAGCAGAAATGGACAAGATTGTAGAAGACATTAAAAAAATAAAGTAATACTAAACAGAAGCTGGATTTTAATTCTAGTTTCTTTTTCTTTGCGCTCACTTATTGTAAATGGACAAGCTTTGCGATACTATAGAATTGACATAATAATTCACAGGAAAGGAGGACAAAACGATGAATCAAGCAAAACCTACTTCTGTAGCTGAACTCGCAATGGCATTGTATACCATTAATAGACATGCAAAAACAGCTCCAGAACCAAAGCATTTATATTTCATTAAAAAGGAAACAATTAAAAAATTGTTATCAGAAAATCAAGCCAAAAAGATTGGACTTCACTTTTCTGACCATCCGAAATTCAGTAATCAACACTCTACGTTACTCGTAAAAGTTGATAACTACTATTTTCATATACCTCCAGAAAAAAATGACTTTAATCAGCTTGAACACTTAGGTACTTTGGATCAATCATACCGAAACCCTCAAACAAAAATGTCATTATCACAAGCAAAAAAAGTAGTTTATCGATACATTAACTTTACACCGAAACCCGAAAAGAAGTCTAAAAACAAGAAATACACTTCTTCCTACTATACGCCTTCATCCTTAGGGAAAATGGAATGGCCACCAACAAAGCCTTATCGAAAATTTGAAACATAAGGTAAGAGTAAGTGCAACGACATTAAAAATTATTAAAAGCCACAGCATGTAAATGTTGTGGTTTTTTTAATGTTTCATTTTTCTCTTCGAAAGGAACTAGTATACCAAAAGGAGGCGCAACCATGTTAGAATTAAAAGATTTTGTCTATGAACTACACCGTTATGCGGATCAAACACACATATTAAAGGATAAATATGAAAAACTTTCCGAAGCAGAAAAAGCGATGGTCGTAAAGCACGCCCCCATAAACCAACCAACACCAGAGGAACACTATGAGTTGGTTTATCGTTGGTTAGAAAAAGTGCAGTCAGAAGTTGGTGTAGTTGAAAAAGAAGAACGCTAATACACTAGGAAACCCCGTCAAATAAAATTGACGGGGTTTTGTTTAAACATTCTTCATGAATACATTTTGAAAAATAAAATGTAATAACCGTACAATAACTAAGATACCACCAAAAACTGCCATACATAGTAATGTAATCTTTATAAGATATAGATAATCTGTTTGAAAAAATAGGAACCCTATTAAAATCGAACAGATCAATATAATAAAGCTACACATAATGTAACTTAATATACGATCTTGCTTTAACGTCACAAACCAATGGATTACTGGCTTTATAGAAAGATAACAAATTAACATTCCAATCACAATCAATGTCATTAATCCATATGGGCTATTTTTCATGAAAGATAATAACCATACTAGTTGTTCCATTATACCCTTCCCCACCCTTTCAATTACCTTTATTATCCCCACATTTAGTTATCTCTAACCTTTTCGTTAATTAAATACTGATAATTTGATATAATGAGTACCTGTATAGGGCTGAACGGAGGAGGAATGGTAACCTTGAATAGCGCTTATCTATTTATTATGCTTGGTGCTGCACTTTGGGGCACAATTGGGTGGTTCGTTAAAAACTTGTATGCCTTCGGGTTCACCCCAATGGAAGTAGTGACATTGCGGGTGTTAACAACAGCTATTATCTTGCTAACCTATATTCTGATTAAATCACCTGAAAAGTTATTACTACACTCTATTAAAGATGTTAAATATTTCATAGGAACTGGAATTGTAAGTATTATATTTTTTAATTATTGTTTGTTTACAACGATTGAATTGTCAACAATCCCGTTTGCAACTGCATTACTTTACACTGCACCAGCATTTGTAACCATCCTTTCTCTCATTTTATTCAAAGAAAAATTAACGAGAGTTAAACTAATTGCACTATTAATCACGCTTTTTGGTACTTGTTTAATTGTTGGAATCATACCTCTTAATACGGAAACCCTTCAATTGAACAGCATTCTTTTTGGGCTTGGATCCGGGATAGGTTATGCGCTTTATAGTATTTTCAGCAAATACGCTTTGAAAAAATATACGAGTCTAAGTATTACAGTCTACACTTTTATCGTAGCAAGTATAGCCTTGCTGCCCTTTTTTCCATATGCGACAAAGATTCACTTATTAATGGATCCTGCTGTCTTATTCTATTCATTTGGATTAGGTCTCTTACCTACCGCATTCGCTTATATTATTTACACGTATGGCTTACACCAAACAGAAGCTTCTAGGGCATCTATTCTTTCGACGATTGAGCCTGTGGTTGCAACCTTTATTGGTATCATTGTATTTAATGAAGCTTTTTCCCATATTCAAATGGTTGGAATGGCTTGTATTATCGGTGCCATAATGTTAATTCAGCTTTTCACAACAAAAAAGAAAATTTCGCATGCAAAAAATGGAGTGATATAATTTCTATCACTCCATTCTCTAATCAATCCTCGGTACTGCTTCAAGCCTAATCATAAAAAGAAAATCGTCTTGGTTTTTTTTGTTCCTTTTTAGTCTGTTTATTTTCAAGTCGAATTTCTATTTGCGATAACTCTTTCTCATCTGATAACAATTCTTGCTTATATTGCTTTACAAGATCTTCAAAGTTCTGAGTCTTCGGACGCATATCCTCACTCCTTTTACTATATTAACTTCATTATACCCTATTTTCTTTGAATGAATCAAAATTATTTGAACATTTTGTGAAGAATTAATTAATTTTATGGTTAGATTAGAAATTATACATGTTTAATCCTTTGATTTGGGTATTCTATTAATTGAAAAGATAAAGTGAGTTATAAGGCCCGGTACTGGAGGTTTTACGAAGGGGGGTAAATCGATAAGAGTTTTTATACACGGTTGGCATATACATTGTACTTAACGAATAGTTGAAAGGGATTATCCACAATTTATTTTAGCATCAGGATATATCCCAGACACAAAATTTGCTATACTCTATGAATAGAGTTCTTATTTCTTCTTTTTGTTTACTTCTTTTCGCTGGATACTATCATATAAATTTAATAATTTATCAAGCTCTTGACTGATCATAATAGATTCTCGGCTTGTAAACCCTTTTTTTAAGGCAACCTTGGTCATCTCGTTACGCAAAAATTCAATTCTTTTTAGCAGTTGCTCTATTGTACTCATTTCAGTTAAATGGTTACCTCCTCTTACACATAGCTGTTATAACCTTAGCACGTACGTTCATGTTTGCCAAGTTTTGCATTAATTAGATCTATCTGTTTTTTACAATTAATGCAAAAGACTATAATTTTTTTTTTCAAGATGATACCTTTATTATATTGAACAGGTGGGTGATTAATTTGTATTTCAAGAGAAATGAAGCATTTCGTTTTTCATTTAGCAAACCAATTCCTGGTAAACTGATTGAATCAACTAATAACTGTACACCAATAAATGTTACCATATTAGATGTTAGTAAGAATGGTGCAAAAGTTTACTGTGAGGATAATACTCAATTGCATAGTGGAAATCAAATCAAATTATCCTTCATGATTGATGATATATCATTTGATGCATTGGGCACAATAAGTTGGAGGAAGCCTGCGAAAACATCTTATGAAATGGGGATACATTTAATCACAGATGATACGTATCACACCACCATGATTCAATCGCTTAAGAAACTAAAGAGAATGAACTCATAACTACTATTATATTCTAGTATCCAATGCATAATATGTTACGATTAACTGTATGGGATTTAGTAAGGAAAGGATGTCCAAGTTGGTTAAGCATAAAAAGAAAAATGAATGGTTAGAGTGGGGAAAGGCAATATTTATAGCAATATTATTAGCATTTTTTCTGCGTACATTCGTTTTCGCAACCTCAATCGTTGAGGGTGAGAGCATGATTCCTACTCTCGAAGATGGAGAACGTGTAATTTTCAACAAATTTATTTATCTAGTTGACGAGCCAGAACGTGGTGATGTTGTTATCATCAAACGCCCAATTAAAAATTATGTGAAACGAGTAATTGGTTTGCCTGGGGAAACAGTGAAATTTCAAGATCATCAATTATACATTAATGGCGAAAAGTATGAAGAAACGTTTATAAGTGAGGAAGCTTTAAATCACACAGGAAATTTTGGTCCAATAGAGGTTCCAGAAGATAGCTATTTCGTTATGGGAGATAACAGAGCTATCAGTAAGGACAGTAGAAATGGATTAGGGTTTATTAATGCCGATGACATTGTAGGGAGATCTGAACTCGTCATATACCCATTTGATGAATGGACCATGATTAAATAAATACTAGGGGCAGACTGGAACAATTGTCTGGCCCTTTGTTATGTCTAATTCAGCGCTCAGTGTGCCACCAATCTCCCCATTGCGGGAACACTTCCGTGCAAGCATGATTTCCTTAATCTTTTTTTATTACTTTTCATTATCTAAAATACAGTATCCAATGTTTAGAGCAAGAATTGCAAAACAAATCACACCTAATGCTATTTCCATTGCAGTCATGCACCTCCTCAGCTTGATGTATCTACGTATTTAACTATACAAGTGTATTATGTACTAAAGTAGACAACTAATGTAATGCTTCTCTACTATCATACCAATTTCCCAACCCTAAATAAAGCAAAAATATGTTAAAATGAAAAAGAAAAACAGGGCGATTAGCATCGATTGAAATCGAATGGGAGATATTGTTGTAGAAATTTTGGAGAGCAGCTATTATTATCCAAAATTGTCGCTATCTCCCCCATCATTAAACTTTAAAACGCTACATCTCAACACCATAGACGAAAGAGGTGACAGTTTTGTTTCACTGTCCTTATTGTGGTACTAAAGTACAAGATAATGAATCCTATTGTATAAAATGTGGAAAACGATTACCAGAAGATATACATAATCGATTGCATCTCTCAAAAGGATCGAAAAAATTTTGGTTTCTTCCCTTAGCAATCCTTTTTTTATTAGCCCTATCCATTGGTGTTTTTTATTTATTTTTGGAAAATCAAACTGCACAAGCAAAAGAGTTATATTCCGATGGTGAGAAGAACGCCCAAAAAGGGAATTTTGAGAAGGCCAAGGACCTTTTTGAGCAGGCGTTAGAGCAAAAAGAAAATTTTCCTCAAGCCTCAAATGCAATTGAATTTATGGATATAGCAATTATCATTCAGTCTAAACTTGATAACGCAGCAAAAGAACTCGCAAAGTTAGAATATCAAGAAGCGCTTAACGGTATTGTTGAAACGGAATCATCCTTAAAAAATTACAATGGATCCGTAGTGAAAAAACTAGTTAATGAAATCGTTTTGACACGAAACACTATTAAAATTGAGCAATTAAAAAGTCAATTACAGAAAAAACCTACTAATGATGAATTAAAAGTTTTACTTTGGGAAGCAGAATCCATTAAAAGTAATGAAGCTGAAAAAATTACAAGTAATATACGGAATCAAATAATAGACTATACTTACTCCAAAGCAAGTGAACAGCTTAATAAACACCATTTTTCTGATGCGCAAACTCTCGTTAATGATGGTTTAATCTATGCTCCAGATTCTAAAAAACTAAAAAGCCTGCAAACAGCAATAGATAATGAAAAAATTGCATTTGAAACTGCTCAACAACGCCGTATTGAATCAGCTATTAGTACTGCTGAAAAAGAACGAAAACAAAACAAAAATGATGCTGTCGAACTAGTGGATGTCAAACTTCTTAATGACGAACAAGGAAAGCTCGTTGTTAAAGGTGAAGTAAAAAGTATTGCAACGATACCAATCAATACCATCCTAGTTGAGTATGACCTACTAACAAAGGAAGGCGAAAAATTCAAATCAAATGAGGTCTATGTATTCCCAGATACACTTTATCCAAATGAGGCCGGTGAATTTGAATTTACCCACTTCGATATAACGAATAAAGCGAAGGAACTAAAAGTAGAGGTAACTAAAACTAAATGGTATACAGATAAATAATACGCATACTAATTGGGGTGAACTTTCGTTGAAAAGGAATAAATATATACCAACTGCTATTACGGTATTCATTGTTATTATTGGTGGAATTAGTATTTTTGCAATGTATAACCAATGGTATGCTACCGAGGCATCCGTCAGTAATTCGGGAATAAATAAAATCAATAATTCACCTCAAACATTAAACCTTAAATCAATCATTCATAAAGCCGAAAAAAACGTAATGCAGATTGAAGGTGAAAATGGAGATACTAAAATTACTGGTTCAGGTTTTTTGTATAATGAAAAGGGAGATATTATTACAAATGCACATGTTGTAAAAGATGCCGATGTCATTAATGTACGAACATCAAATGCACGCGTTTATCCTGCTGCCATTGTCGGCATTAGTGAAGAAACAGATATTGCCGTAATACGGGTTCCACAAATGGCTAATCAATCCCCCATTCAAATTGAGAAAGAAATTAAAGCAGATATTGGCGATGAGGTAATAGCACTAGGAAGTCCTCATGGTTTTCAAAACACCGTAACACTTGGCATAATATCTGGTACCGAACGCAACTTCTCTGTCGATGGATATGATTATGAAAACGTTTATCAAATTTCTGCTCAAATAACACATGGTAATAGTGGTGGTCCGCTGATAGACCGAACAACTGGTAAAGTTATTGGCATAAATTCAGTGGGTACTAAAGACGGAACGATTGGGTTTAGTATTCCGCTAGCTAATGTAATCGATCAAATCGAGCGATGGTCTAATGAGGCACAAACGGATAACTTAGACTTTTCAACCTCGTCAAAAATCATAAACAATATTAATGAAGATGCATTCAAAGAAGATGCAGAGTATTTAATTAATTATTTTCTGGATAGCATTTTAATTCGAGATTACATAAGTGCCTATACCATTTTGGGGAGTGAGATGCAGGGGCAAAACTCCTACTCTGCTTTTAGAGAACAATATATACATGTCATAAACTTAAACTTTAATGATTTTACAACGACCTTAACTGATAACAATCAGGTGGAAACAACTGTAAAAGTGGATTATTCAATTAAACAACCAAATGAAGAAAAAGTATCTAAAGCAACTGCTACATACAACTTTATAGTTGGATATGAAAATGACCAGTTAAAAATACTAAACATATCAAAAGTTGAAAAGTAAAGAAAAAAACGCTAACCATAATTTATTGGTTAGCGTTTTTCTTTAAGTGTGTGTTCAAAAAGTCGTCAAATTAAAAATAAGAAGGTCGAGGCACGAGAGTTTTGAGGACCGGACTTGCGCGTGTTTGTGCTGACTTCTACGTTGTCCACAGGACGTGGACGGTTTTAGTAGAAGTTCCACTATGCCCTTAATACGTGAGGACCAGAAAAACCGAGTAACGAAGAGATTCGCCATTTATCATTTGGTGACTTTTTGAACTTCCTCTATAATTCCTCTATATCCAGAAAATGTGCTTTTATCTCTAATTATTAGTAAAAAATGATTAAAACGTCCATACATTTCGATTCGACTTACATATAGTATAAATGTAAACGTCTAGGAGGTGAAGTAGTATGTCATATGGATATGGTGGATGTGGTGGTTATGGAAACCAAGTACAAGGAGCTTATCATAACAACGGAAGTTCATTCGCGTTAATTGTTGTTCTTTTTATACTTCTAATCATTGTAGGTACAGCTTTTTACTGCTAATTTTAAGAAAGTATATAGAAAGCAAACATCAACTTCTTTTATTGAGTTGGTGTTTGCTTTTAATTTTATTGCACTTGGAAAAATTTAGTTAATTGTGCTGGTGGTAATGGTTTGCTGAAATAAAACCCCTGTACCTCATCACATTTTTCACTCTCTAAAAAAGAAAGCTGTTCAATCGTTTCTACCCCTTCTGCTATAACTTTCATATTTAAAGAATGGGACATGTGAATGATTGATTTCACGATAGCTTGATTTTGTTTCTGGTTATCATCCATAAACATCTTATCAATTTTTAATTTTGTAACAGGAAATATACTTAAATACCTTAATGAGGAATAACCAGTACCGAAATCATCAATGGATACCAATACTCCTAATTTTCGTAGCCGCTTCATTGTATGAATAATGTAATCTTCATTACTCATCGCCATACTCTCCGTGATCTCAAGTTCCAGGTATCTTGCATCTAATCCTGTTTGTTCGAGTATACTTTCAATGTTTTCTACTAATCCTTTTTGGTTAAACTGCTTTGCAGATAAATTAACACCCACAATTACAGGTTCATATCCCTTATCCTGCCATGCTTTATTTTGTTTACATGCCTCTTTTAAAACCCATTCTCCAATATCAATAATCAGTCCCGTTTTTTCAGCAAGTGAGATAAATTCATCTGGAGGAATATAACCATTTACAGGATGGTTCCATCGAAGTAAAGCCTCTATCCCGACAATCTTACCTGACCCCAGATCTTTTTGTGGCTGATAATGTAGCTCAAATTGTTCATGTGCTAATGCTTTTCTTAGTTCACTTTCCATTGTTAACATATTTTTAAAGTTCTCAGAAATGGATGGTTCAAATAATTTATAACTGCTTCGGTGATGTTCTTTAGTCACATACATCGCGGAATCAGCATGCTTAATTAGATCATGTTCGGTTAAGCCATTTTGAGGAAAAACGCTTATACCAATACTGATGGAAATAAAAAGCTCATAGCCATCTATTTTTACTGGTTTTTCAAATTCAGAGATTACTTCTTCCGCAAGTTTAATGGCATCATGTTTATTTTTTGTATGCTTTTGTAAGATTAAGAATTCATCTCCGCTCGTCCGTGCAATAAATGTATCAGTTTGTAGGAATGACTTAAGCTTTTCCCCACAAACCTTTAATAACTTATCACCAAATTCATAGCCAAGTGTGTCGTTAATTTCCTTGAAATAATCCAAGTCGATAAAATAAACAGCTAGCATCTCATTCGCTTTTTTTGCCTCCGTAAGAGCTTCCTTTAGAACTTTCATAAAAAAGTTCCGATTTGGCAGATCGGTTAATTCATCATAAAAAGCCATAAACTCTATTCGCCGTTCATTTTCTACTCGTTCTGTTATATCCTTAATGATAGCTACACGAATGATAGCTCCAAAATTATTATAAGGCTGTTCAATCATTTCAAGGTGAAACGTACTACCGTTTTTCCTCATTCCTGTATAAATCATTGATTCCGAAAAATCTTTATACATGACTTGATTTAATTCATAGTCTTTATACTCACGAACTAGTTCAGTAAGGTTCATTTTTGTAATAGTTTCTTTTTCATATCCGAACATATTAACAAAGGTTTGATCACAATCTAGAACTTTATCCTCGTTGTATATGACCATTCCTTCTTCACTGTCGTGTGTCAATTGTTTGATGTATGTTTTTACCTCTTCCGTTTTATCTTGAATGGATAAATCACTCATTATTAAGCAATACAAGGAATCATCGATACGAACTGACTTTACCTCTACTAACTTCCCATCCTCTTTCTTTAGTTCCATTAGTAAATGCTTTTCTTTATCTTCCATCAATAATGCAAAGTCCATATAATGAAAAATTGATAAATCATCTCTATCGCTAATGGCAAGTAATGAAAAAGCTGCATTATTTCCTTTAATGATTGTTCCTTGGTCATCAACAAACAGTATTGCATCTTTTAAATGTATAAAAACGCCATCATGGATCGGAAATTCTATTTTTTCTTTAGACATGTCATTCTCCTCCAAAGACTTCCGTTTCATTATCCAATTATCATTCTTTCTTTTGGATAATGAAATTTTCCGCTTGATTTATTATTTTTAAACATGAACAAGAATGTAATGATCCCTACTCGTCCAATAAACATTAACATCATCAAAATAAATTTACTTAGTGTCGTTAACTCACTAGTAATCCCAAGGGACAATCCGACCGTACCAAACGCAGAGGTGACTTCAAATAATATTTCTGATAAAGAATATGGCTCAACAATTGAAATGACAAGAATGGAACTGAACACAAATGCGATTGCCATCAATGATACGGTAACCGCCTTTAATAAATCCTCTTGGTGCACCTCTCGTTTAAATATTCGAATACTTACACCCCCACGAGCATATGTGAAAATAAATATTAATACTAATGCAAAGGTTGTTGTTCGTATTCCACCACCCGCACTGCTTGGTGATGCTCCAATAAACATCAAAAACGACATAAATAAGTGGTTTTGTTCAGTTAATTGACTAACATCCATTGTTGCTAAACCACCACTTCTAGTTGTTACTGATTGGAACAAGGAATAGAATACTATTTCATGCCAAGACTTATCATCAAAAAAGTTACCAGAATCTAAGAGACCTATAATTATGGCACCCACTACGATTAAAGCAAAAAACGTAAATGTTGTAACCTTCGTAAATAATGAGAAACGTAAGCTTTTACGAACCGCTTCTTTCGCAAACATATATTCTTTCACTTCAATTAATACCGGAAAACCAATCGCTCCAAATATGATTAATAACATGTTAATAAATTGTACGAAATAATCATCCTTAAACATGATTAAGGAGCTCCCGGTTATATCAAACCCACCATTAGTCGTAGCACTTATCGAACCAAAAAAACCATGTAAATATGCTTCACCTATGGTAGGAAAATACTGAATGTAATATGTACCTAAAATAATAAAACCAATTAATTCAATCGTTAAAACAACAAGCATAATTTGTTTGATTAATCGAACCATGCCTGCAAATGACGTCTGGTTTTGATCTGTCATAATTAAGCGACGTTCTTTAAGACCAATTTTTTTACCTAGTATTATCCAAATAAAGGTACCCATTGCCATGACACCAACTGCACCAAATTGTAAAATAAATGCTAACAAAAAATAACCTGACGTATTAAATGTTTCAGATATACTTATTGGTGTTAATCCTGTAACACTAATTGCACTTACTGCAATAAATAACAAGTCGATAAATGATGCATCTACGCCTTCTTCATGTGCAAAAGGCAGTGCCAGAATAACAGTTGATACAACTATTGCCACACAATAGAAAAGCAGGATTAACTGCACTGGTGATAGTTTGTTTAACCATCCAAATTTAACTATATTTAAGAACATAAAGCGGCTCCTTATTATCTTCATTGATTATATCGGTAGGATTGATCAAAAACTTAAACTCATTATAGCAGGCATATAAAGGATTTGCTCGCATAATCGACAATTATTTCTATAAATCGTTATTCATAGTAAATTTAAACCAAATTTCGGACAATATAACAGGGTTAGTAGACTGTCTACTAACCCTGTTCAATCAATTCTTTAAACTTCCTGTATAGCGATTCACCTTGATACCCCTCTTCAATTAGCTTCTTTAACATTTCTTTAACAATGCCTTTTCGTTGGTCAACGATGGTCCCCATAAATATGACATTTATTCGGTCACCAATTTCGTTGATTGACAAAATAGAAGTAATAAACGATGCTGGCGTATTCGTTTCTTTCGTAATCTTTACTTGGAGCACAACGGTGTCGCCCTCTTCTTTGAGATTATGAAAAACTTCAAAATTATCTTTCTCCATAAAGGCTTCTATAACCCAGCGATCCTGCTCATCCTCCCGATTTATTACAAGACCATCCAGTAACGGAATTTCATGCAGGATAATGTCATGATCATCATTTTCTACAATTTCTAAAGAACTTAATTTAAATGTTTTCATTTATCCATCTCCTGTCATATCACATTCTTTATCTGCCTATATAGCTCATTTCAATTTTTGTACGACTTGATTTTCTATTCCAGCCGCTCATCAGAATAGCGATCAGTTCGTATACACCAGATGAAGATTAAGTTATCTTTTATCCCCTCTAGATGCTTCCTCGTCAAAAATGGTAATCCTTCTTTGATTATATCAATAATTTGTCTTTTTGAAATCACATTATTTGCATCCTATCGATTTTGGTTTCCAACATCCATAAATTCACTATACCGGAAACTAACACCCTAATCCTGTCGAATTGATTAATTAATGTGATTTCCAGCACCTATAAAATCAGCTTCTTTTAAAAGGTGTCTTGGCCTTGATTTTCATCAAGCCACAATACATCGACTTGTGAACCTTTTGTAAACCCTCTAGTCCCTCCAGGAAGAACCATGAAACCATTTGTAGAGGCAAGTGATGTTACCACGTTAGATTTATCTATCCCTGCTAAACGAACAAATACCTGTCCATTTTCAATAAAAATTATTCCACGCACAAACCGAGTAAAGGGGTTAGGCTTAGGAAAGTCCTCAGCCAATCGGGCCTTTGTTCTTTTTAAAAATGGCGTTTCATTGAATAAAAACCGTTGTAATAGTGGTCTTACGAACAATTCGAAGCCAACATAACATGCAGAGGGATTTCCAGATAAGCCAAATAAAAGTTTGTCCCCTACCGTTGCAACGGTTGTAACGCTTCCTGGCCGCATTGCCACTTTATTAAATAAAACCTTCGCATGTAATTTCTCATAGATTGCAGGCATTAAATCAAAGTCACCAACAGATACCCCACCAGTCGTAATGAGGAAATCCACTTTATCTAGTTTATCTTTAATTGATTTGTAGCTTGATTCAAATTCATCAACAAGTTTTCCGAAATAATGCGGTTCACCACCAGCCCGTTTTATTTGCGACATGACCATATATGCATTAGAATTTCGTATCTTTCCTGGCTCAAGCTCCTCATCAACCTCTAGTAATTCTGTTCCTGTTGCAAAAATACCAACAACAGGCTTGTTCGTTACATGCACACTTTTATGTCCGAACGTTGCTAAAAGTGCTTTTACTCCAGGATTAATGACTGTTCCTTTAGCAACTAATTCAATACCCTGGTCAATTTCAGAACCTTTATGTACCACGTTCTCTTCTTGCTGCATCTTGCGCTTTAAAGAAATATAAGGTTTTCCGTCTCGTTCAAATTGCTTGCATATTTCAAACATCGCAACACAATCCGCTCCATCCGGGATTTGTGCACCAGTCATTATCCGTGTAGCCTGATTCATTGTTAGCTTTTTCTTCGGAACATTCCCAGCCCCTATATGTTCAACAACCTCAAACTCAACGGGTTCTGTCGTAGATGCATATTTGGTATCTCTGGAATGAAAAGCAAAGCCATCATAGGGTGATTTATCAAACGGTGGCACTGGATGCTTTGTGATAATTGGCTCCGCTAGCCTTCTCCCATCACATCTTTCAATTGATAAGAACTCTGATCCACCTGTTTTACTATACTCCATCACGTTGTTTACTGCTTCTTCCACTGGTACAGGCTTCCGCATAACTACCATATTCATCAAAATCCTTTTCAACTATATTTTTTCTATACACTTAGTTTAACAAATTTTTCTATTAAATAATATTTGATTCTCCAAAATAAAAATTGAAGGGTATTAGTTAATAACTACAATCATAGCCATAATGAAAATGATGACAACAAAAATGTTTAAAAACATCGCTTAATTGCGATCTTTTTTTGTAAATATAGCCTTTTTTCTATTGATTACTAATGTATAATTAATTATATTCTAATAATTAGTTAAGTAGGAGAGCGTTCATGAAAAAATGTATTTTATTATTCGGGTTACTACTACTATTAATAGCCTGTCAAAATGAAGAGCAAGTGATTGTAAAAAAGAAAAATGTAGCACCAACTACAAAAGAGAACCCCGAACTAGTTGAGCAATCGAGCAAGGATGAAGTGGATGAAATGGTTGAATTTATCCTTCCAGAGGAAAAAGTAATGATAAATTTAGAAATGGTTCCTATTTTAAATGCATACTTAAGCGCAGCAAAAGATCGCGCCAAAGCAGTGGAATCCATGCATCTTAGACCAGTTCCGTATGACAATGGTCACCTATACCTACTTAAATTCTCATGCGTAAATGAGTCATGTTCCTATTTATTGCTTAATAAAAATGAAGGAAATCAAGCATATCTTGTAGCAGATCTAGCGCAGTCAAGTAAAATAACGCTATCACCAGATAGCACGAAAATACTTCTTCAATTTAATCGTGTTGATTCCACATTAAGTAATCTTGTCGTGATAAACATTCTAGAATGGGAACTCCTACCATTGAGAAACGCGACAAACGAGATGGAATTATTGGACTACCGTTGGCCAATTCTTACTTCAGAATGGATTGATAACCAAACTGTTTCTATATCAATACCTGCCCTAGATGAACCTTCTTCCAACCTTCTTGCCGAGTGGAATGAATCAGGTGGTGCAACACAAGAAATTACTCTAACTACAAATTAATAAGCAGATAAAAAAGCACCTAGCCAAGTGCTTTTTTTCTTATTCGAATACTAGCTCTTCAATGAGTTCTACTTCCTCGACAAAATCACTATTCATGGTGAACCTTTCTGCTACAACAAAGTAGTTTTTCCAAACCCATTCCAAACGTGCAAGAAAATAGAATGCCAATGACACTTATGGAGACTATAGATAATATTAATTATATTTTTTCACGATTCACCTCCATTCCCAAGCCACTATTTATGAAGGTAAAACATTGGTGAGTTTTATATAAGAATAAAACAATTCAGTTTTCTGTTTGAATTTTGATTAACATAAAAAGGAAATAAATAAAAAGCATAATAACGACAAAAAATACAATTCTAATAAGTGATACCGAAAGGAGGAATTCAAATGACAGTTTCTAGTCAAGTTAAACAAACAATTGCTGGATTAAAAAGTGCTCAAGCAAGTTTTGAACAATTTGCCTTACAGACAGAAAATAAACAAGCTCAACAATTATATGAGGGTGCAGCACAACAAACAGATGCCATAGTGCAAAGTATTGAACCACGTATGCAGGAAATTGAACAGGAAGAACCACAATATAAAAACGTTTAAACACATTAAAAGGGTTGAATAATCTTCAACCCCCTACTACATAATCCTAACAAAGTAGGTGAAGATAAATTGAAAATACAAAAGTTGTTTGTTCTAATCGTGCTATGTTTCTTGGTGGCTTGTAATACGAATTCAAATACGGAACCTCCAAAAGATCAAACGAAAGCCGAACCATCGAAGATAAGCACCTCTTTATTACCTGATCAATCCCCATCAAAAAAAGCAAAAAAAATGTTGCAGAAATACGATGAAACAACCAATATATATGCAGTTAATACGGATAAAACAATGTTAATTGCTTATAAAGTACACCACAATGATCGCTTAAAATTAGCTAAATTCGAAACAAAAGTAAAAAAGAAACTCAAGAAACAATTTGATGATTTTAAGCTGGAAGTCTCAACGGATCAAAAATTGGTAATGGAACTAAGCAAATTAGAAAATAGAGTATCTCAAAAAGAAATTGGCAATAAAAAGTTAAAAAAAGAAGTGAAACATCTAATTAAACTTTCACGCGATAAAACTTAAACGAAAGAGTGGGCACGTAATGGCTGATAAAAAAAAGAAAAACTTACCTCCAAGTGCACAAGAATATCAAGCCTTTCAACAACAACGTGAGGTTAAAAGGCCAATAGTCAAAAATTGCATAAAAGCCTTCTTAGTAGGTGGATTAATCTGTTTTATTGGTCAGTTAATTACAACGTTTTATATTTATTTCTTTGATTTCACCGATCAAACAGCGGGACATCCTACAGTTGCTACATTAATTTTCATTACCATGCTTTTAACTGGTTTTGGAGTATATGATCGAATTGGTCAATTTGCTGGTGCTGGATCAGCTGTTCCAGTAACCGGATTTGGTAATGCTGTTATTTCTGCATGTATTGAGCATCGTACAGAAGGATTTGTACTGGGTGTTGGTTCCAATATGTTCAAACTAGCAGGATCTGTCGTTTTATTTGGTGTATTTTCAGCATTTGTCGTTGCACTAATTAAAACGATTCTAATTCAATGGGGGGGATTATAGATGTTACTCGGTCATCGAACTTGGGTCTTTGAAAATAAACCCGTCATTATTTCCACTGGTACTATCGGAGGTCCATTTGAGGCAAATGGGAGTATTCCGAATGATTTCGATTTACTCCATGATGATATGTGGCTTAAACAAGCTTCCTTTGAGAAAGCGCAACAAACTATGTTAGAAGAGGCTTGTCAGTTTGCCATTAAAAATAGTTCAATTCAAAAAGAGCAGGTCGAGTTTTTTATCAGTGGCGATTTGATAAATCAAATTACACCGACAAGCTTTGCTGCAAAAGCGTTAGATGTACCCTATTTCGGTCTATTTAGTGCTTGTGCTACTTCAATGGAAAGTCTTGCATTATCTGCCTTTTTGATAAATGGACAAGGGGCCAATTATATATTAAGTGGTAGTGCAAGTCACAATGCAGCAACAGAAAAACAGTTTCGTTATCCTACAGAATATGGTGGCCAAAAGCCACCTACCGCCCAATGGACGGTAACTGGGGCTGGTTGCGCATTAGTTGCTAAGGAAGGAAAAGGTCCAGTAATAACTTCCGCAACGATTGGAAAAGTAGTAGACATGGGAATGGCCGATCCGTTTAATATGGGTGGTGCGATGGCCCCTGCTGCAGTGGATACATTAGAAACCCATTTAAGAGAACGGAATGTTGATCCTTCCTACTACGATTTAATCATAACTGGCGACCTTGGTCATGTCGGGCGAGAGGTTTCATTAGATCTCCTTAAAAAACAAGGTATCTCTATTTCAGAAGATCAGTATGTAGACTGTGGATTGACCATCTACCGAGAAGGGCAACCTGTTCTAGCTGGGGCAAGTGGAGCCGGATGCTCATCTGTTGTCACGTACGGCCATTTCTTAAACAAAATGAAACGCGGAGAACTAAATCGTATTCTTGTAATTGCAACAGGTGCATTACATTCTACATTAAGTGTGCAGCAGAAGGATCCAATCCCCTGTATAGCGCACGCAGTCTCTATTGAAACAGGAAGTGATAGTATATGATTTTTTTCTGGGCATTTGTTATAGGTGGACTTATTTGTGTGATTGGGCAAATTATGTTTGATGTTTTTAAACTAACACCAGGACATACCTTGAGCATACTTGTTGTCGCTGGAGCAATCCTAGATGGCTTCGGGTTGTACGAACCACTAATAAATTTTGCTGGTGCTGGCGTAACGGTACCGATTACGAATTTCGGAAACTCGTTGGTACATGGTGCGATGGCCGCAGCAGAAGAACACGGTATAATAGGCGTTGTAACAGGCATGTTCCAGGTTACTAGTTCAGGTATATCAGCTGCGATTATATTTGGCTTTATTGGTGCACTATTTTTTAAACCTAAAGGTTAAGTAAGGAGACGAGCATTTATGACTATTGGATCACAGGTGAAAAGTTGTTTTTCTTCGTTAAAAAGCGCTGAAGCAACATTAATTTTATTGGCGAATAAAGCACAAGACCAGCAAACGAAGCAAGTATATGAAGAAGCAAAGATGATTGTAGACGAGGTGAAAAATGACTTACAGAAACAGGTTATTTATCTTGACCAGGAGGAACCACAATATAAAAGCTAGTGAAATTCGGCTATTTTAGAAAGGATTTTTGGTATGCCAGATTGGGTTACTATCATCATAAGATCGTTTATCTTACTTGTAGTACTTTTTTTTATTACAAAAGGGTTAGGCAAAAAGCAACTATCACAGATGAATATTTTTGAATATATAACAGGTATTGTTATTGGTAGTATTGTTGCGATGCATGCGGCAGATACTGAAACAAACTTCTTTCATGCTCTTGCTGCATTGTTAGTATGGTTTTTGATTCCACTTGCCGTTGAATTTCTCTCAGAGAAAAGTAAATCATTCCGAAACTTTGTCCAAGGTAGTAGTACAGTGTTCATTCAAGACGGTAAAATTATGGAGGATAACCTTAAGAAAGAACGTTTTACCACTGATGAGCTACTCGAAAAGCTCCGTTCCAACAATATCTATAAGGCATCAGATGTTGAGTTCGCTGTACTTGAACCCTCTGGCAGCTTAAATGTGATGGAGAAAAAAGAAAACCAACCGATAACCGCAAAGGTTCTTGGGATGAAACTTCCCACGGAAAAAGAACCACAAACGGTAATAATGGATGGAAAAACATTAATGGAACCATTGGCAAATCTCTCGTTAAATACAAATTGGTTAGAAACAGAACTAGACAAATTAAATGTTAGTATTGAAAATGTCTTTCTAGGACAGGCGGATACAGATGGACAGCTTACCGTCGATTTATATGATGACAAAATTGCAGTCCCTGCTCCCTCAGAAAAACCATTACTTCTTGCTAACCTAAAAAAATGCCAAGCTGATCTTGAACTTTTCGCATTGGCTACAGAGAATCAGAAAGCCAAACAATTGTATCAAACGAATAGTCAAAAGTTGCAGCAGGCTATTGATCTCGTATCGGCATACTTAAAATAGTCTTTTTAGAATAGCTTACTTTCATGTATAATTTGTTTATTGCATGGAAGGAGCTGTTTTTATTTGCTTAAAAGATGGTTAGGCACATTTCTACTACTAATACTACTTTTAGGCTGTACACCTAATGAACATGAAGCGACCTTTGTCAGAACTGTAGATGGCGATACACTAATCGCTGCTATAGATGGAAAAGATGAATACATACGATTGTTATTGGTGGATACACCAGAAACGAAGCATCCCGATAAAGAGATTCAACCATTTGGCCCTGAAGCAAGTGAATTCATAAATAAATCCTTCTCCCCTTCTGACCCAATTCAAATCGAATATGGAACAGAAAAAAGGGATAAATATGATCGATTGATTGCATATGTTTATACCGAGGATGGTCAAATGATAAACGAGCTTCTACTTGAAAAAGGTTTGGCTAGAGTCGCATACGTCTATCCTCCAAATGATAAATATGTGGAAGAATTTCGTGAATTAGAATCCGAAGCAAAAAACAAAGAAATCGGTATTTGGAGTATTGATGGCTATGTGACAGCGGATGGTTTTAACGCAGAATCAATCCCAGTGATCCCGGAAAAAAGTGAAAAAAAACCTAACGATAACATTACTGATCCAGACCGTGATTGTGGGGATTTTTCATCTCAAGAAGAAGCACAAACATTCTTTGAATCTGCTGGAGGACCCGGAAAAGATTCACACCGCCTTGACGGCGAAGGAGACGGTCTCGTGTGCGAAGGATTATAAAAGAGAATGTTTAAAAAGACAGTAGTGGCCAAACTACTGTTTTTTATTTAATTTAGTTTCTACACCCGCTGTATCGTCCAAATTATTCTTCAATTCTATCCTGAAACATGCATCATACATAATTTGCCTCCCATTGTGACAACATAAGTGAATAATATACGTTTGGGGGTGGCTTTTTGTTTAAAAATCTAATAACAAAATACATGACCACAAGTAAAGAAAAATTATATACCCAGCAATCCTCAGAAGAAGCCATTTCGATTAAGGAAAAGGACATTACATCTAACCTTGATCATACGACAAGTACATTCAAATCCATCTATTCCTATCCGAACAACAGTGATGTTAAATTCCGAGATATACAAATCGGTGGTATCAATAAAAAAGCTGTACTTGTTTTCATTAATACAATTTCTGATACAGACATGATTGAAAAACAAATACTTAATCCCCTTTTACTTAATGAAGAACCTTCACGAAAAATTGATGATCTGATATCTGCTCAATCCGTTAGTACGGCAAAAAAAATCCGGGATATTCTAAAGGAAATCAATAAAGGAAATGTGGCACTCTTCATTCAAGGTGAAAAACAAGCGTTTATTATTAACGCCGCCAACTTCCAAGGTAGAGGAATTGAAAAAGCAGAAAATGAGGTTTCTTTAATTGGATCTAAAGAAGCGTTTAACGAAAAAGTTATGACGAACATTTCGTTAATTCGAAAAAAAATTAAAAGCGAGGACTTGGTTATAGAGTCTACTACCGTATCCAAGCGATCCAACAATGAAGTCTATTATGTCTATGTAAAAGACTTGGTTAATGATGAATTATTACAAACAGTTAAGGAGCGAATAGATCAAATTGATATCGATTCTATCCAAAACTTAGCGATACTAGAACAGCACATTGAAGAACGACAAAAGTCTATTTTTCCAACTATCTTAAATACGGAGCGACCAGATCGTGCGGCATCCTTTCTTGAAGAAGGTTATATTGTATTACTCATGGATAACTCACCAGCTTCACTTGTATTACCCGCTACGTTTTGGTCATTTTACCATACAGCAGAAGATCGATACGTGCGCCTTTTTTATGGGAATGTCACACGGTTAATACGAATGATGGCAATGTTCATTGCCTTATTCACCTCTTCCATTTATATTGCGGTTACAAACTTCCATGCTGAAATGGTACCACCTGATTTATTACTTGCTATCGCTGCTACAAGGGAAAAAGTACCCGTTGGAGCCATATTGGAAGTACTATTTATGGAACTCGCGTTTGAATTAATCCGAGAAGCAGGACTACGGATTCCAGGCCCAATTGGGCCAACAATTGGAATTGTTGGTGCCTTAATTCTAGGGCAAGCTGCCGTTCAGGCAAACATTGTAAGCCCGATAGTTGTAATTGTAGTTGCCTTAGGTGGATTAAGTTCATTTGCGATAGGTAATATCAGTATGAACTTTACTATTAGAATATGCCGTTTTGCTTTTATCCTAGCCGCCGGTGCATTTGGAATATATGGCATTACCGCTTTATTTGTAGTAGGTATATTTTATATGGTTTCCATTAAGTCTTTTGGTGTTCCATATCTGTCTCCATTAACACCTAAATATCTTTCATCTGGTGATACCATTTTTAGAAGGATGCTGAAAAACGAAATATTCCGCCCGAGCTATTTAAAGCCTAAAGACATGAAAAAGAAATAGGAGAATTAACTATGGAGCAAACCAGCGGAAAAATTGGTATAAGAGAATATATAGCCATCGTATTGTTAACAATTGGTACAAAGCTAGCAGATGACTTACCAGCAATTTTGTATAGTTCATTATATAATGCGGCATGGATGACACCAATTATTAGTGGTGTCATTTCGATCCTCCCGCTTTATTTGTTACTAAAAACAATGATGTATTATAAGGAAAAAAGCTTACTGGAAATTATTGTTCATCTCTTTGGAAACTACATCGGGTTTGTCATTATATTTATTCTATGGATTGTAGGCACTGCTGCCATTGTTATTGATAGTGCCATTTACACTGATATCATCGGAACAATGTATTTTACAAGAACGCCAACTATCGTTATCTACGCTATTTTAATAGGTGTATGTGTTTACGCGGCGAAACACGGATTAGAACAAATCGGCTCAGTTGCAAAAGCCGTACTTCCATATATCAAAGCTTCTTTATTTTTCGCATTAATTTTAACGATGATAGAAGGTAACTTTGCATTTCTATTCCCAGTGCTTGGTCCTGGTGGATGGGAGGTAATTAAAGAAAGTTCAATACGACTTTCCATTTATGGCGATATCTTATACTTGAGTCTTCTAACACCCTACATTCGAAAGACAAAAGATTTTACAAAAGGTACATGGATTGCGTTTGTGATATTAATTGTTGAATTAACAATAGCCATATTAGCATATGTACTCCTATTTGATTATAATACTGCACATTTGTTGAATTATCCATACCATGAGGTAATTCGCTATATTAGTATAGGATTTCTAGCAAATATGGAAACACTCTTTTTTCCATTTTGGTTAATTGCTACATTTATTCGATTTGCGGTTTATCTATACATAAATGGACTCTTATTTGGAAGGCTTTTTCGTATTAAAGATTTTGAACATATGATCCCTTCACTTGCTACGCTATTTTTATTCCTCGGGTTAATATTAGAAAATGAATCGATAGCACTCTCAGAATTAAGAGATCACTTGTTATTTGTAGTAACACCTATTTTTTTCGGGCTACCTTGTATGTTGTGGATATTGGCCAAATTCAAGGGGGATTACAAAAATGAAAAAACATAAACTTGTATATAAAATTAGCTGTCTTTTCATTTTAACGCTTATACTAAGTGGATGCTGGAACCAGAGTCAAATCGAGGAAAGAGCTTATGTGATTGCAATTGGACTAGATAATGCTAAAGACGAAAATCAAATTAAGCTTACCTACTTAATCGCAAATCCTGAATATGGTTCACAGATACAGGGTGGTGGTACAAAAGAACCTCCACATGAAATAATAAGCTTTGTTACAGATGATCTCACAACATCCAGAAATGCGGCTAATGTTGTAATTTCAAAAGAAATCACCTACGATTTACTGACCGTATTGACTGTCTCACAAGAATTTGCTAAGGATAAAGATTTTATAAGATGGATGTATGACACTACCAAGGATCCAGAAATTAGACGTGATGTACATTTGGTTGTTACCAAAGAGAATGCTAGTGAGTTTTTCAAAAAAAATGAACCCAAACTCGAAACAAGGCCACATAAATATTTCGATATGATTTTAGATCGTGGTGTTGAAACTGGTATGTTACCAAGTTCTGAGTTGATTGAATACTTTAGAATTACAGAAGCAGATGCTGATCTTTTTTTGGCCATGTATGGTACAACTAAACAAAATGATGATGAGAATCAAAAGCGTGATAATGATAATTTTACTGCTGGTGAATTTCGCTATTCGGGGCAAACAAATACAACAAATTTCGCTGGTTCAGCCGTTTTTAAAGAAGGAATAATGATTGGAAAACTTACAGCAGACGAAACCCGTACAACCATTATGTTGAACGACGAATTAAACGCTACTGACGTTTTGACTACCTATACAGACCCCTTTAATGAAAATTATCGTGTGGCAACAAGAGTTAATAAAACAAAGCGTAATAAAGTTGAAATGGATTTAACGGCTCGAACACCAACAATTGATGTTACAATTCCTATTGAAATTGAAGTGTTATCAGCTCATAGTATGGTGGACTATGAGAAAGACATATCAAAAAGAAAGAAATTAAAAAAATCCATCGAAAAGGAAATAAGAACAAAGATCGAGAATCTTGTTAGAAAGACTCAAGAGGAATTTAAAGCAGAACCATTCGGTTGGTCATTAGTAGCAAGAAAAAAGTTTTTAACAATACCTGCTTATGAAGAATTTGACTGGATGAAATCCTATCCTGATATGAAGGTCAATATAAAAATAAACGTTACGTTCGGTCAATTCGGCCGTCAAAGTGAATTACCAAATGAAAAGGAAATAAGGGATTAACATGACATTATTTGTTTGGATCATGATCACTATCGTATTTTTATACACAATGGGGTTTTCCATAAAGCTTTGGAAAGAAAGCAAAGTTGGTTCTTGTGCTGTAGCATTAGTTGCTGTAGCAATTGTGATTGCCCCCTTTTTCACTGTACTTTGAAGGAACAATTGGCCCTCTACAAATTGTAGGGGGCCAATTGTTCTATCACTCACTTATTTTAATGCCTACTTTACCAAATTGATTGCCTTCTTTTAGGTAATAAAATGCTTCTTTTGCGTGATTCAGTTCAAATGTTGTATCCACTATCGAAGCAAGCTTGTGATTTTCAACAAACAGAAGCATGTCTCGTAGCTCCTCCCTACTACCCATCGTTGTACCGAAAAGCTGATACTGTCCATAGAAAAATTCACGTAGGTTTAAATCAACTGTATCCTCCGTTGTGGCACCGAATACTACTATACGTCCACCCTTTTTCAATACCTTTAATGAACGGTTAAATGTGGCCCTGCCGACACTTTCAATTACTAAGTCTACTGTTTCATTCGCTAATTCCGCTTTCCAATCACTTGTTGTATCAAGTGCGATATCTGCCCCTAAAGCAATGGCTTTTGCGCGTTTTTCTTCACTGCGAGATGTAACAATCACCTTTGCTCCTACGCTTTTTGCAAACATAATCAGATATGATGCCACACCACTTCCGGCACCAGGAATAAATACCGTATCCCCTTCTTTTAATTCACCTTTCGTAAATAAAGCCCGATATCCTGTTAAAGCTGACAATGCAAGAACTCCAGCCTGATCCCAGGACAGATGGGCTGGCTTTTTTTCTACTTGTTCAGCTGATATAGCAATTTTTTCAGCAAAGGTACCATGATCTGGCATCCCTAAAATATCAAAGTCTTTTGGCGGTGCATCACTTTTTTCATCCCAGCAAAGAGAAGGATTAATTATCACTTCATCCCCTACCGAAAATGCCGTAACATCCGCTCCTACTTTCTCTATTACTCCTGCTCCATCAGACCCTAAAACAAGCGTTTCCCCTTCTTTTCCCCGTCGTTTTGGAATCCCAACGTCTCGCCGGTTTAATCCTGCAGTACGAATACATACAAGTACCTCATCATCATTCAAGTTAGGTTCAGCAATATTCTTTACTTCCAAGTTCCCATTTTCATGTACAAATGCTTTCAACACAATCATCCTTTCCGAAAATATTCACTAAAGTTTTCTAGCTGTTGCTTATCTGTAATATCGTTTGAAAATAAAGGAATATAAACTAATTCCTGTTTAGTAAATGTTTCTTCAATCATTGTTATATATTGTCTCTCATGTTCCTTCCTTTTTCCAAGGAATTCGCCTTCTGGATTTTCTGGAAGTATTTTATTTACGAGTAATGTCTTCACATGCAAATGATAATCATCCAGCAAACTAAGTGCTTTTTTCGTTTCCAAAATAGGTAGTCGTTCTGGATTTAATACGAATACAAAGCTTGTCTGATTAGGGTCTAGTAAAATTTTTCTAGCCGCCGAAAATCGTTTCTGACGTTTCTTTAACACCTCATAGATTGGATCCTCAATTGGCTCGCCATCGTTTAACAATTGTGTATAGTTTTCATTTGTTTTTTGTCGTTTTTGTAGCAATCCTTCAATCCAAACTCCCATCAGTTCTGGCAGAGATAATAGTCGAATGGTGTGCCCGGTTGGTGCTGTATCAAAAATGATTGAATCATAGTGTTCACTTTCCTCTAAAATAATCGATATCAGTTTATCAAATAAAGCTGCTTCATCAGCGCCAGGTGAAGCCTTCGCAGTATCTAGCTGCCGATGCACCTCTTCCGTCATACCTGAATGAACAATCCCTTTTATATTTTCTTTAACACCTTTAATATAGTTCGTTGTTTCAATTTCAGGATCTATCTCAAGGGCAGCAAGATTAGTGGAAATATTCGTTATTTTACCACCAATTTTTTGATTAAAAATATCTCCAAGATTATGGGCGGGATCGGTTGAAACGAGCAACGTTTTGGAACCCTTTTCAGCTGCTTGCCAAGAAAGTGCTGCGGCTGATGTTGACTTTCCTACACCACCTTTTCCCCCAACAAATACTATCTTATTCTGTAACTCTTGCATCATATGCACCTTCTTTTTTCACAAGGATTTAGCAACAACGAATGCCAGACAATGGTGATTTTTCCATCCCCATTCGTAGATGCCAATCATGAAATTGTTCGATCATATAAGGATAAAGTTCAAGTGTATAATAATAAACAGGATTCGGTATACCGATCATCTCTGAGTATAGTAACAATAAAAATAAATCATCTTGATCACGAAGTTCTCGTGCAATTTCTGTTCGATGCGGCATACTTAATACTTCTTCATAAAAGTCTACTAGTTTTTTTAGATGATCTAACATGCAGTCACCACCGTTAATGGGGACAGTCCCCCATCTCTTTATCGCTTTACCGTAATGGGGGACTGTCCCCTATACCTTATTTTATCGTTTTAGAATCATCTATATTTTTCGTCAAGGTTGAGAAAGCCGTTAAAATGATCCATACAGCAAAGACAAATATGACGGCACCAAAGACAAACAAGAGCGTATTGGAGTTTGATCCGAACCAGGACCATTCAAAAACTACTTGTTGGAACATAGCAAGCAAAGTCATGAATAGAACAAAAATCATTGGTATTAATGTGATTAAATAATTTCGTCCTAGTCGTTTTAACCAAATCGAAATTAATAATAAACTGATTCCAGCAAGTAATTGATTGGAGGTACCGAATAATGGCCATAGTAGATAGCCGCCTGACCCAAAGCCTTTTGGTCCCTCTGGTAGTAAAACTAATGCCGCACTGGCTACGACTGCTATAGAAGTTGCCACATGTGTCTTAGATAATGCAGGCATCTTATATTCAACACCAAGTTCTGCAATAATATAACGCATTAACCGAACAGAAGTATCGAGTGATGTTGCAGCAAAACTAATGATAATAATTGATACAATCGTTGTCGCAACTTCTGGTGGAATCATCAGTCCTGTTGCCAACCTACTAGCACCTTCAACAAATACGCCAAGACCTGATCCACTAGAAGCAGCGAAACTACTGTACGTTGCGAGGAATTCTTCTTTACTTGGGAAGAATGTTACAACAGCGATTATTGAAATTAGCGCCAAAACACCTTCACCTACAGCACCAAAGTACCCAACTAGTCGTGCATCCGTTTCTTTATTTAATTGTTTGGACGACGTACCAGACGATACAAGGCCATGGAAACCTGAAATCGCACCACAGGCAATCGTTATAAACAGTAACGGGAACCAAGAAGTATCAGTATCCACATTCGTAATTGGAGCTGTAATCTCAGGGTTTGTGAAAAGCAAACCTAAATACATTATAGCTAAGCCTACAACCAGTTGATGAGAATTTATAAAATCACGTGGCTGTAAAAGCTTCCATACTGGTAAAGTAGAGGCAATATAAACATAGACCATCAAGATAATAATCCAAATAAAGAATGCGGTTGATACGGCACCAAGTCCAAATAGCCCTGCTCCACCTTCACCACCCATGTATTGAACTAAATCAATTTGCATGAAGTCTACTTTACTGGCGACGACAGCGGTGATGTACATTACAGCAAGTGCAAGTAATGACGGAATCAACATTTTTTGTTTTCTTTTATAAACCGCGAATCCTATCCATATCGCTAAAGGAATTTGAATAAAAATTGGAATAACGCTAGCTGGATAAGAAATAAATAAATTTGCAATTACCCAAGCGAATACAGCGTTTACCATTAATACAAGAATAAGTATAATAAATAGGAATAATACTTTTGCGCGTTGACCTATTAGCCTATGTGCCAGCGTTCCTACTGATTGTCCTTTGTTCCGTACAGAAAGCACAAGTGTACCAAAGTCATGCACACCCGCTGCAAATACAGTTCCTAATATTACCCATAAGAATGCAGGAAGCCAACCCCAATAAACTGCTATAGCAGGTCCAACTATAGGAGCTGCACCGGCTACCGATGAAAAGTGATGCCCCCATAAAACAAATTTATTTGTAGGTACAAAATCCACCCCATCTTCATATTTATGTGCAGGAGTTACATAATTAGGGTCTAATCGAAAAATCTTCTCCGCGACAAATTTTGAATAGTAACGATAACCCAAAGCAAACACAATAAGACCAATAATAGCAACTAATATAGCATTCAAAATCTTTACCTCCCTTAGAAAATTAATAGAAACATACCTATTAAAACTGTTCAAAAAGGAGGATAAAAAGGACCGAGAAGTTCGAGGCAGCGTAGCTTTGAGTACCGGAACGTATGCTATTAATACGTGAGGAACGGAAAAGCAAGCTAACGAAGAAATTCGATGCGTCATTTTTACCGGACTTTTTGAACAACCTCTATTAAAACTTATGTGAAGACAATTATGATTAGTACCAACTTCTACCAGCTAGATCAAGATGCGCCCTGGAAAGTATATCGTAGTTATTTCGAGATATCCGCCAATAACACTGGACAAATGGAATATAAGTTAACCTCCTGATATTACTCTTTTCCCATTCCTCGCAAAAATTGCAAAAGCATTGTTACACTACGATTTATTTCTGGATCTTTTAATGCTTTAATTAAGTCCAGATAAGATGTCTTTTCGGATTCATCAAATGTGCGTGATTTTTCTAATCCATCGTTAAGTTTTCCAGTAAAATGTTTTAGTTCTTCTACATTTAATTCCCCGATTAATAAAAAGAGACTACTTACATTTTCTAGTGTCGCGGAGTATTGTGGTTTATTCAATTCACGCATAACATTGTCAAGTGCAGTTTCTTTTTGTTTTACTAATGAATGCGTCATGTCAAGCATGCCATTATCATTTATGGTGCTTAAAAAATCAATGCCTTTCAAAATGGCATCTTTATTTTCACTAACTGCCCTTGCGACCTCTTCCAGGTTTTGTTCATGAACAACATCATCTGGAATTTCTATTTTTTTAATTTTTGTTATTGGATTAGCCATCTTGCTTCACCTTGCTTCCCGGAAAAGTATAGTCATCACGTTCCCATTTTCGGTCGACACGAACTCCCATTTGTGGCTGGCGATTACCACGTCTATGATTATTGAATGGAAGTGGACTTTTTCCTTTTTTCTTTAAAACCTCCATTTTAACTGCAATTTCCTTGTATGCAGGAGTATTCGTTTCCTTATCTACGGTGTTATCTGTTAAATAGTTTATGGCTGATTTCCCATTATCATTGAGTGGTATAAAAAGTTCTTTTCCACGTACTCGATCCGTTATATGGACAATTCCAGTCGCATAGCCCGCAACAGATGTTAATTTTACTTTTGCACCTTCCTCAATACCCCGCTTTTTTGCTAACTCAGAGGATACTTCAATAAATGCATTTGGTGTTTTTCTTGAAATTCCTTTTGATTTATAGGTCATGTTTCCCTCATGGAAATGCTCTAGCAATCTACCATTATTCACGTGCAAATCGTATTCCTCATTCATGCCATAATCCAGATCAAATCCTACAGGAAATAATTTAGCCTTCTTATCCTCAAACGGAAACCCATCCGTATATAATAATGGTGTATCCGTACCATCCGCTGCTACAGGCCATTGCAAACTATTATATTCCGTTAGCAAATCATAATTTACACCAGCAAACAATGGAGCGAGCGCTGCTGATTCATCCATGATTTCCGATGGATGCTTATATCCCCAGTCATAGCCTAATTCTTTTGCAATTCCCATGAGAATCTGCCAGTCCGGCATTGAATCCCCGAGAGGATCAAGTGCTTGATAGAGTCGTTGAATTCGACGCTCAGTATTGGTAAAAGTCCCTTCTTTTTCAAGACTTGGTACTGCTGGTAATACAACATCGGCATATTCACACGTTTTGGTCAAAAATAAATCCTGAACGATAAAGAAATCAAGCTTTTTAAATGCATCGGTTACATAATTAATATTTGAATCTACTATCCCAGTATCTTCACCAATAACATATAATCCACGCAATTTGCCTCCATGTATTGCATGAATCATTTGGTGATTGTCTTTTCCAGGCTCACTAGATAATTCCACATTCCAAGCATTCTCATATTTTTTCCTAGCATTATTATCAGAAACCTTTTCATAGCCAGGGAAGAAATCTGGCATACTACCAAAATCACTACAGCCTTGAACATTATTATGGCCCCGCAATGGGTATGCACCAGTTCCGCTTCGCATGTAGTTTCCTGTCACTAATAGTAGATTCGAGATTGCCGTACTAGTGTCACTGCCCAATTGATGCTGTGTAACTCCCATTGCCCAACATATTGCTACTTTGTCAACGCTCACAACCTGTTTAGCTATTTCAATTAATGTTTCCTGAGAAATGCCGGTAATCTTTTCAGCATACGCTAAAGTGAACTTTTCAAGGCTTTCTTTATATGCTTCAAAATCGTTAACCCACTGATCGATAAACGGACGATTTTCAAGGCCTTGATCGATAATGTATTTAGTAACAGCAGATAGCCATACCAGGTCTGTTCCACTCTTAGGTTGAAAAAAACGATCCGCTCGCTCTGCCATTTCATGTTTTCGTAAATCGAATACAAATAATTTTTGTCCAAATAGCTTTTGTGAACGCTTAATTCGCGATGCAAGCACTGGATGTGATTCAGCCGTATTCGATCCAATCGTAATTACCATTTCTGCTTCAGCAATATCATTGATGGAACCAGAATCACCACCATGACCAACCGTGCGAAATAGTCCTTTCGTAGCTGGTGCTTGGCAATAACGGGAACAGTTATCAATATTATTCGTGCCGATTACCTGGCGTGCTAGCTTTTGCATTAAGTAAGATTCTTCGTTGGTTGCTTTTGAGGATGAAATAAACCCTAATGCATCTGGGCCATGTTCATCCTTAATGTCGGTAATACGTTTTGTGATATACGAAATGGCCTCATCCCACTCAACCTCTTCAAATTGGTCACCCCGACGGATTAACGGTTTAGTGATACGCTCTTCTGAATTCACATAATCCCAACCGAACTTCCCCTTGATACAAGTAGAAATCCCATTCGCTGGTGAATGCTGTTGTGGTACAACCTTTAGTATTTTACGGTCTTTAGTCCAAACATCAAACGTGCAACCAACACCACAGTATGTACAAACCGTTTTCGTCTTTTCAATACGTTCTTCCCGCATCGATGCCTCGGTATCAGAAACGGCAAATAACGGACCATATCCCGGTTCCGCTTTTTTCGTCAAGTCAATCATTGAACGCAATAATCCTGGTTTATGATCTGTCATATAGCCCGCTTCACCGATCATGTCTTTTTCCATTATTGCATTACATGGACAAACAGTTGCACATTGTCCGCAACTAACACAGGATGATTGATCAATCGGTACGTCGTTATCCCAGACAACACGTGGTTGTTCCCGGTCCCAGTCAATTAGTAGCGTTTCGTTTACCTCTACATCCTGACAAACCTCCACACACCGGCCACAAAGGATACATTGATCTGGGTCATACCGATAAAACGACCCTGAATTATCTATTTCATATTCCTTTGATTTGAATGGCTTGGATTGATGTTCTAAACCAAATTCCGCCACTGTATTATGAATCTCGCACGTTTCGTTGTTATAGTCGCAAACTGTACAATACAGTTCATGCTTTTCCAAAATTGTGTCTAATGCTTCTTTTTGGGCAGACTTCACATAATCGATGGTAGTGTTTACATTCATGCTTGTTTCAATTGTCATACCACAAGCACGTGTCATTTCCCCGCCTACCTCTACCATACATGTATCACAGGTTTGAATAGGTCCAAGTGACTCGTTATAGCAAATTTGCGGAACCGACTCAGCTGTTGTATTGATTAAGTCTAATAAGTTTTGTCCAGGCTTTGCTAAGTATTCTGCTCCATTAATTGTAACAATGATATGTTCTTGATCTTGCACAGAATTTCCCCCTCTTATTTTATATCATTATCCCCGTCACTCATATTGGTTATCGATTGTGTTTTTCTCCAAAATTCTACTCCCAATCTTAGAAATTTTCTAGCACTTAAATCATTCACTGAATTTTTATATTATTATACCACAAAATAAAAAAGCACTTCCATGATAAGGAAGTACTTTTTTGCATTATATTTAATAAAGTTTTCCTTGACGGTATAAAACAGTCGATAGCTTGGAGACCGCATAAATATAACAATTTTGACGTAATGGGTGTGGGTCACCAAAAAATTGCGGCAAAATCGTATCAAATGTTTCTTTCATCTTGGCAAATTGTTTCGTATAGACCTCTTCTTCTGTGTAAAATTGTGTGTCTCTTCCCTGAATCCACTCATAATAAGAAACAATTACACCGCCAGCATTAGCCAAAATGTCCGGGACAATAATGGTGCCATTATCACTTAAAATTTGATCTGCTTCAGCGGTTACAGGCGAATTGGCACCTTCGACAATAATGCGCGCTTTGACGTCATGAACATTATCCGCATGTACTTGATCTTCAAGCGCCGCCAAAATCAAAACATCTGTGTCAAGACTTAATATATCATCTCGATCCTTAATAGTGGCCTTAACCTCTGCATTTGCAAGCTGTTCTTCACTTGTAGGTAAGTCACCATTATTAGACTCAGACACCTTGATTAATGCAGGAATATCAAGACCGTCCGAATTATATAATGTTACATTACGGTCACTCACTGCGACGACTTTGTTATTTAAATAATTACATCTATACGCCTCGATTGCTGCAATTGATCCAACATTTCCAAAACCCTGTACGGCCATTGTTAAGTCTTTCCCGCTATGATCGAGAGCTGTTTTGGCAAAAATATTTTCCCGTTCTTCAAGCCACTTTCGTTGTTCTGAAACAAAATTATGAAGCAAATAGCGGAATGTATAATAAACACCTCTACCAGTTGCTTCTCTACGTCCTAATGACCCTCCGTTCACAACGCTTTTACCCGTAAAGCTTCCACGATATCTACTACCAGGACGAATACTCTTGTACTCGCCCATCATCCAGTCCATTTCACGTTCACTTGTTCCAACATCTGGCGCTGGTATATCTTTATCAGGCCCCAAAATTTCACTAAAGTATTGGACATATTTCTTACAAATTAAATTTAATTCTTTGGTTTCAAATTCACGCGGGTTAATCGCGACACCACCCTTTCCGCCACCAAACGGAACATGATGGAGTGCATTTTTCAGTGTCATTAATGAAGATAGATTAATAACTTCCTCTTCATTAACAGACTCGTGAAATCGAATACCACCTTTGTATGGTCCTAAAATATTGTTGTGTTGCACACGGAATGCAGGTATACGTACTACCTTATCATTTTCAAGAGTAACCCGTAAGAATGATTTGTTAACATGGTTTGGTGTGGAGAGAATGGATACTAAAGAGGTAAAAGCCTTTTCTCTAATCCCATCTTGCAAATCTGGTAAAAATGATTCGTCATCATATAGTGCGTTTAATGATTCTTGTACAATCGAGCTTGTTTGTTTCGACATAAATAAAGTAACCTCCAGTAAAAAATTTCTTCTACTAATGATTACCCTATATTTCTAAATATATGCCTCAGATTTAAAAAGGAAGTTCAAAAAGTCACCAAATGATAAACGGCGAATTTCTTCGTTGCGCAGTTTTTCCGGTCCTCAAAATCTTCGCGCCTTGAACTTCTTGTTTCTAATTTGCCACCTTTTTGAACGCACATTTAAAGTAAAAAGATCGCAACCAACGTGGATATGAGTAACCCTGTTATAACTGGAATAAAGTTTTTTCGCACTAAATCCATGACAGATACACCGCAGAAACCAGCGATGGCGATTAAAGAAGACCATGCAACAAGTGTTCCACCACCAGTCCAAATGGCACCCATTTGACCTATTGCTGCAAGTGTTTCTGTATCAATCGAACCATTATTAAGGGAAGCAGCTAGTGCACCAGTTAACGGTAGTCCTGAAAATCCGGATCCATCTAGCCCAGTTATAATACCGATAATTAATACACTAAACCCAGCTAATAAAGCACTTTGTGGCAGATACTGTTGAACAGACTGGACAATATCAAACAAAAAGGCAGGAGGATTTTCGTCAATTCCAAGAATACTTCCAGCAAAATCTGCACTCCCTAAAAAGAAAAACCCTGCGATCGGAATTACTGGCCCCATCGCTTTGAAGGCAAAAATAAATCCTTCTGTAATATGGTTACTGACATAATCTAATGCGTGATGTTTGCCAAATGCAACCGTCGCAAGCAGTAATAAGATTACGGCAACGCCACCAATGAAGGCAGCCCCTCCACCACCTTCAAATCCACTCATACGACCAGACGTTAATTTCGTTGAGATCATATAAATAACTACCGCCAACAAGGATACCGGGACTACTATTGCAAACACTTTACTCCATGTTGATAAATGGGAACCATGGGGCTTGTTTGTTGATTCTGTTTCTGTTTCCAACCTCGCCAAATCTGCTTCAATTAGCGGACTGTCCTTTTTACGAATTGTCTTGCGATACATGAGATAAGCCAAAAGAATGGCTACACCACCAGTAATCAGTGATAAAATTAACGCTGTATCGGCTACTGCTGCTGTACTGATACCAGCTGATTTTGCTGATAAACTTGGTGCTACCTGTACAATATAATCAGACGAAAGTGCCATTCCTTGCCCAGCTAAAGCAATTGCTACTGCGGCTGTCATTGCAGGAAGACCCGCTCGTACGGCTGCAGGAACCAACAACGCACAGATAAGTGGTACAGCGGGGGTCGGCCAGAAGAATAACGAGATAACATACGTTACCCCGATTAAAACGAAAAACGATACATGGCCATTGACCATCATCTTTTGAATAGGTTGAATCATCCGACGATCCGCCCCAAGATCTCGCAAGGCATGAAGTAGTGCCATCATAAATGTAATGATTAGGAAGATACTAAATAGTTCCGTTGCTGCAACAAGGTTAGCATTGAAAATTGCGGTGAATCCATCAACCAAGTTCCCTTTATATACCCATGCGATTACGAACGTTCCAAGCAAGGTGGGAAGTACAACACCCTTCTTGAAAATCATGGTTCCAATAATTATTAACGTGAATAATCCATATAACCAATGTGAAACGGTTAACTCCATACTTCTACTTCCTTTCTCACACCCTTTATTTTTGAATGTGCTATAACCTATGCATTTTTACAGGATTGGGTGAAAGAAAGCTCTCGATTTTATGGGTGGTACATATTCTATTATTTGTTGTGACCCCAATTGAAGTCATCAGCATCTTTAGCCAGTTCACCAGCAACTACTGAATGGTCATCAGCCACTTTAAGGCAATCATCAGTAACTTTTACAGTTTCATCAGCACGTAGCAGTTACCATACAAAAAGACAGCCCTATTAAAAGGCTGCCTATCCATTCTCATTATCTAGTTTATCTGCACACTCGTCACATAAAAGCTTACCATTTTCTTGATATCCATCAAAAAATCCATTCTCACAATACACATTGTTACCACATGATTGGCACACGCCAATTAACTCTCGCATATCATCACCTCTTATAGACAGTATATCAGAAAAGCGCAAGCGCCTTGAAAGACACGACAAGCATAAGCAGATCGGTGCAGTGTGGGTGCTCTGCCCGCGCGGAAGCGAACTGCTTATGTCCCTTAGTGTCTAGGCGCTTGCGTTGGACAGATAATCGCCAAAACTTTATACTTTGCTCTTCAAAAATGACAGCCTTGATAAGAATCAAAGCTGTCATTTGCTGAGCGACTTACTAAGCTGCGTTCAACAATGTTCTTGGCTGTTTGTGGAACAAAAAGAACACAGCGATGGTACAAATAATAAATGATGGTACCATGTAAGAAATATTATATAGTAACGAATACATCCAGACCGTTTGCCCATCGATTGCAGATTCGAAAAAGACAACACCCGCACTATAATGAGCAATAAAACGTAGGCTTGAAGCTAGCAATACACCAAACATGATATATGTTAAGTATTCTTTTGTATGACCGTCTTTAACAGCTTTTTGAACTTTATTTGCAAAGATTCCAGCAAATCCTATAACAGTGAAAGCAATCCCATAATCCAAGATTCCTTGAATTGGAGTTAAAATATAGGCTGTACCTGTTGCCACCTGCAAAACTCCCCACAAGAATCCAGACAACAAGCCACCTTTGATACCCCACCGAAATGCAACAATAAAGACTGGGATCATCGCAAGTGAAATCGATCCACCCTGTGCCCATATTTTAAAAGACAAAAATGGAGCAAGATCCAATACGAGTGCTAATGCTGTAAAAATGGATACCTCAATTAAAAATAAAATCTTTTTTGACCGCAAAACTATTACCTCCCCTATTTTTATCCAACAAAAAAGCAATGCCTAGGGGAAGTTTCCTGATGGGGAATCCTTACACATTGCTTTTATCCATCAAAAAAGTCACGATCCCTACGCTAGTATTAACTAACAGGTTCAAAGGGTCTGAACAATACTTGTTCACTCTCAGCCAAACGGCTCCCCCTGTAGGCTTTTTATATTGCCTTTTTCATTACAATTATTATAACGAATAACTATCAGTTTAACAATACTAATTTACTAGGATAACTCAAGAAACTCCTCAACGTCTTTAACACATAGCTTCATCGCATTCTCCCAGAAATCAGGTTTCGTTAGATCAATGTTTAAATGTTTTGCCGCCAGATCCTCGACATTCATTTGCCCAGTATCGCGCAATAACGCAATATAGTCGTCTTCAAAGTCTTCGTCTGATTCTAATGCATTTGCATAAAGCCCAAGACTAAATAAATAACCAAACGTGTACGGGAAGTTATAAAATGGCACACCAGTAATATGGAAATGCAGCTTAGAAGCCCAGAAGTTCTCATCATAATCATCAATAGCATCGCAATACGCTTCTTTTTGCGCTTCTACCATCAACTCATTTAATCGCTTAACGGAAACCATGCCTTGCTCTCGTTCTTCATAAAAACGGTTTTCGAACAAAAATCTAGCATGAATGTTCATAAAAAATGCTACACCCCGTTGTACTTTATCCTCTAATAATGACAATTTTTCCTTAGCATCCTTTGCATGCTTAACAGATGCATCTGCTACAATCATCTCTGCAAAGGTGGAAGCCGTTTCTGCAACATTCATCGCGTATCCTTGATTTAAACCATGAATATCATTCATCACATGCTGATGGTAAGCATGGCCAAGCTCATGGGCTAATGTTGCAACGTTTGATGAAGTACCTGAATACGTCATGAAAATTCGTGTTTGTTCACTATCTGGAAAGCTTGTACAAAATCCACCAGGCCTTTTTCCAGCACGATCTTCTGCTTCAATCCACCGCTTATCAAACGCCATTTGTGCAAAGTCCGCCATTTTGGGACTGAACGTGCGAAAATGTTTGACAATAAAATCGGCACCCTCTGAAAAAGTATTTGTCGTTACAGAATCAGAAAGAGGAGCACCAATATCAAACATGCTTAGCTTTTCACGCCCTAACAATTCGGCCTTTCTCTGTAAAAACTTCACAAACGGTTGCTTGTAATCGGTAATTGCCTTCCACATAGCATCAAGGGTCTCTTTTTTCATACGATTGATTTCAAGCGGTTCTTTCAAAACAGAATCCCATTTACGGTGCTTATATTTTTGTAAACGAAATCCAGCTAGATGATTGAGTGTTTGCCCAAATAAATCTGAATTAGCATTCCACGCCTTGTCAATCTGTGCTGCAACATGTTCGCGAACAGAGCGATCGGGATTGCTTAATTTATTGGACGCCTGGCCGACTGAATAGGACTTGTGCTCCCCATCTATTTCAAGTTCAACACTCATATTTCCAACTAACGCATCATACATTTGACTCCAACCATGATAGCCATCTACAGCTAAATCATTCATTAATACTTCTTGATCTACAGATAGTTGTTCTTTAGCTTTGTTTCTATTCTCATTTAATACAAACGAAACCTCGTTAAGTGTCGAGTGTGTTAAAAGTTCATCCCATTTTCCATCATCTATTTGCACTAATTTTTGATCAAGATTCGTACGGATTGCATCCATTTCCGCTTTAAGCTCACTGCGCTTCCCAACTAACATACTAGCCTTTGCGTCTTTTACATCTTGCGCACTCAAACAGCTTATGTAAGCAAACGCTTCCCGTAATTTTTTCATCGTAACCTCAAATCGATCAACAATAGCAACCAACGTGTCTGCACTGACACTAGTCGGATTAAATTGTTGTACGGAATCTAAAAGTTGTTCCATTGAAGCCTTAATCTCTTGCAAATAGGAGTCGAACTGTTTTGAGTTACTACCACCCTTGAAAATAATATCTAAATCCCATGTTAGTTCATACGTTTTTTCCATACAATCTCTCCTCGTGTAAATAAAAATTCTAATTCTATTATAACGATGATTTTGAATAGTTACACCATTTTTTATTTAAATGTTGCTCCAGTTTCCGGATGTGCATATATGTTCACCTTTCCAAAATCGCGGGTAGTGATTGTATAAACGTGTTTTAAGGGACTTCCAAGAACTTTGTATTCGAGTCCATTAAATTTAGAGGGCCTAAGGAATCCTTTTTCATTGCCTTTGACAGGACTTCTATCTAATGGATACACGCGCCATGAACCAGCACTTTCAGGTAGTCTTAGAATTTTCGCTGACTTAGCTTGCAACTTTTCATCCTTTACGCTTGGCAAAAAATAATCGTTTCCAGTGAACAAACAAAATCCTTTCACTACCGCTTCAGCATAGGTTTCCCACTGTGTTTGTAACTGACGAATATCATCCTTTTTTGAATCAGCAAAACCATACTCAATAATCGATGTTGTGACCGTTCCTGTATTTCTGTTCATGAAATAAAAATCCAGGTTAGAATTCACTGGCAACTTCCGAGTGAAAACTCGTCTAATATTCTGTCCAGCAGCTTTCATTTCCGCTGCTATTTTACTAGACATTTCTTTCCCACCATATATAGAGTGAATAATTTCAGCCCCATCTCCACCGCCAGCATTTATATGGTTGGAGTGGCAAAACGTCGCCCCGCTATTGCGTACAATTCGTGTTCTCACTTCTGGTGTAAGTGTTACATCTGATTGCCTTGTTAATGAAACGGGTATTCCTAATTGCTTATACCGATTGTACTGGTATAAAGATATCTTCAAATTTAAATCCTTTTCCTTCCAAAATCTGTTTGACCCACCGCCAGGATCCTTTCCCCCATGTCCTGGATCAATAATTAGTAATGGCTTCATCTCAATTTCCTCCTTTAATAAGTTCTACCTCTACAATCGATAGTTCTTAAAAAAAGGTGGCAGAAGTTTTTAAATGCACAACAGATATATGCTCTCGAGCACTCTCTAAAATCAATGTATCGGAATATTATTTTCTACAGCTTTCTTTAACGCTTGTTGCATATAACCCATGCCATTGTAAGCTTCAAGCGGAAACTTCATAGGCATCCTATCATCAAAGCTACCTTCTATTACCTTTTTATATTTTTTACCTGTCAAAATGATAAGTTCTTCAACTTGATCAAGGCGTTTTGCCTTCACTTGATGTTGTAATCGCTCAAGCGTGATAATTTCCTTCTCTTTTTGATTAAATGTCACATCATAATTCTCATCAACTATATCCTCTGGCATTAAAAAGCCGTGTTTTGCCGACAAAACTACCCATTGATCGGTAAACTGCAATGCGTAGTTACGGCATAATGTATGGAATGTTCCAATGTACGTATCCTTAACTTGTGTAGCACCTCGATTTGGCTCCTTATCCCATATTTTCTTTTTCCCACATGGGATAATACATAATTGGCTCATAATTTTCACCTCTACTGTACAATCTTATTAGATACATCGTACCACTTTTCATGTTCTTGTTTATTTAAAAATGAACAGGGTAGATTAATACTAGCTGCTATTAATAAATTACTTGACAACACATTCTAATCATTATATACTAGGTATCGAAAAGTAACCAACACACAATTAATAACATGGAGGTAATTGAAATGGCAAAAGTAAATTGGAACGTTGATACAGCACACAGTTCATTAGAATTCGTAGTTAAACATATGATGATTTCAAAGGCAAAAGGTGCATTTAACGACTTTGAAGCGGTAATCGAAGCCGACCCAGACAATCTTGAAGATGCAAAAGTTGAATTTACTGTAGACATCAATAGTATTGATACTCGCAAGAAAGATCGTGATGATCACTTACGTTCAGCAGACTTTTTTGATGCAGAAAATCATCCAAAAATGACATTTGTAGCTACTGATATTAAAAAGAAATCTGGTAACAATTACGATGTGACTGGTGACTTAACTATCAAAGGAACAAAGAATCTTGTGACATTTGACGTTGAATATGAAGGTTCTGGAAAAGATCCATGGGGTAACGAAGTAGCTGGTTTCAGTGGTTCAACTAAAATTAGCCGTAAAGAATTTGGCCTTACCTGGAACGCTGCACTTGAAACTGGTGGCGTAATGGTAGGAGACGAAGTAAAAATTAATATCGAAATTGAAGCGATTAAACAAGCATAAGTGCTGTTAGAAGCATGAAAGGCTCTACTTTTTAAAAAGTAGAGCCTTTTTATATTTTCTAATTCCTGTTTGAATATAGTAGTTTTGAGGTAATGATTAAATAGGGTCAAAATATCCAAATTTTAGCATAGCTTTAGAGTTATACGCATGATTTTTTGTAACAGTGAAAAGCTATCATGATAGTAGCAATATTTTTTGAAAAAGAGGAGGTAACATTGTGCCGTTAAATGTCGCGCAAAAATTAATCAAGGATCACTTGGTTTCAGGAACAATTGAAAAAGGTGAAGAAATTGGACTTAAAATTGATCAAACGTTAACACAGGATGCAACTGGAACAATGGTTATGCTGGAGCTTGAAGCAATGGGATTAGACTATGCCAAAACTGAAGCTTCTGCACAATATGTTGATCACAACTTAATTCAGGTCGACAGTAAAAACCCTGATGACCATTTATTTCTAGAAAGTGCTACACGTCGGTTTGGAATGTATTATAGCCGTCCTGGAAACGGGGTAAGTCATCCAATCCACATGCAACGCTTAGCAAAGCCTGGAAAGACGTTACTTGGCTCTGATAGTCATACATGTGCGAATGGCTGTATGGGAATGCTCGCAATTGGAGCCGGTGGTATTGATGTCGCAATGGCAATTACAGGTGAACCAATTTACATTAAGATGCCTGAAGTTATGGGAGTTGAGATAACTGGTAAGCTTCCTGATTGGGTTAGTGCAAAAGACGTTATTTTTGAATTGTTACGCCGTTATGATGTAAAAGGTGGCGTAGGTAAAATTATTGAGTACTATGGATCTGGCCTTGACAACTTATCTGCAATGGATCGTCATGTTATCGCAAACATGGGGGCTGAGCTTGGAGCAACCGCTACTGTATTCCCATCTGATAAGGAAGTCAAACGTTTTTTAAAACAACAAAACCGTGCAGACGACTGGATTGAGCTGAAGGCAGACAAAGGGGCAACATATGATCTTCATGATACAATAAACCTTTCCGAATTAGTGCCGTTAGTAGCAAAACCTTCTAGTCCAGGTAATGTTGTCCCTGCAAGCGAACTAAAGGATACGCCAATTTATCAATCGTACATCGGATCTTCAGCAAATCCAGGATTTCGTGATTTTGCTATAGCAGCTGAAATTGTAAAAGATCGCCAAATAGCTGATAGTTTATCATTTGACATCAATCCAACCTCAAGACAAATGCTCACAAACCTTGTAAAAGAAATGCATATCGCAAGTCTATTGCAAGCTGGAGCTCGTCTCCACCAAGCAGGTTGTAATGGATGTATTGGTATGGGACAAGCGCCTGCAACTGGTAGAAATAGTCTACGTACAACACCACGTAACTTCCCAGGCCGATCAGGTACAAAAGAAGATAGTGTTTACTTATGTAGTCCAGAAACAGCCGCAGCGTCAGCCTTGACTGGGAAAATCACCGACCCACGAACACTTGATTTTAACTATCCCAAAATCAAGGATCCAGACGAATCAACCGTGGATGACCGTTTATTAGATAAGCCATTATCTTATGATGATGCACAAAAAACAGAACTTGTGAAAGGTCCAAATATCGTTTCCATTCCAGAAATGGACGCATTGCCAAACGAGCTAAAAATTCCAATTTTACTAAGTGTTGGCGATAACATGTCTACAGATGGAATACTAGCTGGTGGGGCTCGCGTGTTACCATTCCGTAGTAATCTTCCAGAAATCAGTAAGTTTACATTTGAAGCAATTGACCCAACCTATTATGATCGCGGAATGAAAAGTAAGGATACTGGAGGCCACGCTATCATAGGCGGATATAACTATGGTCAAGGTTCAAGCCGCGAACATGCAGCACTTGCTCCTAGGTACCTAGGGCTCCGCGTTGTCATCGTTAAAGATTTCGCCCGCATCCATTGGCAAAACCTTGTCAACTTTGGCGTCGTTCCATTGGTATTCACAGATGAAGAGGATTTCAATATGTTGACTCAGGGAGATATCCTAGAATTTACCGACCTGCGGGATAAAATTAAAAATGGCAATGAATTTACTGTAACGATTAAAGGAAAAGAAGGAAAGATTAATGTTCGTCATGCCCTTTCCGAACGCCAAGTTAACATCGTTTTGCACGGTGGACTAATTAACTGGATCCGTCAGAAACAAACATGATGATTTTAAAGCCTCGTAAAGGCAAGTAGTTCACTTACCTTGGAGAAAGTATCAACTAGCAGATAGTTTTAATAACAACATCATTTACCAGTTTAAAGTCCTTCATCGGTATGATGAAGGACTTTTCTTCTGCGTTTCCGCGTTCTTTTGACCTTCATCGGCTTGATGAAGGTCTTTTCCTCTGCATTTCCATGTTCTTTTGTTCTTCATTGGCTTGATGAAGGTCTTTTCCTCTGCATTTTCATGTTCTTTTGATCTTCTTCAGCCTGATGAAGGACTTTTTCACTGCGTTACTTATCGTAATGGCTCGTTTTTTTAAACTATGACCTTCTCTTCATCAACCATAAGAAATACGGTGCTCCTATAATCGCGACGATAATTCCTGATGGGATTTCATTTGGTGCTAATAACGTACGACTAAATAAGTCAGCAACTAATAATAACAACCCACCAATTAATAGCGTGACAGGCAATAAACGTCGATTAGAAGGCCCTACTATTAGCCGCGCTACATGCGGTGCTATTAACCCGATAAAGCCAATCGCACCAACAGCAGCTACACTAAATGCCGCCAAAATTGTTGCTAAAAATGCTAACTGGAACCGTGAAGACATTACTCGCAAACCAAGTCCTTTTGCAGTATCGTCACCTAAAGATAAGGTATCCAATATCGAAATCCTTAGTCCAATCAATGGAAAAATAATTACGATAGGCCACAGTAAATAATGAGTAAACTCTGTCCATCCTTTGGCATACGTTGTTCCTGATAACCAAGTTAACGCTGCAGCAACACCTAAATCAGATTGAACAACGAGAATCTGGATAATCGCCGATCCAAATGCTGACACACCAATTCCAAGCAACGCCAAAATCGTTGGCTGAAATTTTGCCCGAATCGCAAGCAGCATAACCACCATAAAGAATACAAATGAACCAACCATTGCGCCAATCGGTATCCAGAATGCTGACACACCAAACACGAACATCGTTAGCAATGCGCCGACTCCTGCCCCGGACGTAATTCCAATTACAGAAGGATCAGCCAATGGGTTCCGCAAGACACCTTGAAAAATTAAACCACTTACCGCTAATATCATTCCACTTGTTAGGGCAACAATCGCGCGTGGTAACCGCAAATCTAGAACTAAATTTTTCATAAAATCATTTGTATCACCAAAGAAAGCTTGGTACATAAGGACAGGTTCGAATCCATAATTACCAGAAGCTAGATTTACAAACAACACGATGACAATTAATCCGGCCAAAATTGGCAGAATAACCCTGAGTGGCATCCCCGCTGTCATCTTTCCAGCGATCACAGATGTATTTTCTTCCCCGTATTGTGTTTTTTTCATCCGTAAAACTAACCAAATTAACCATGGGGCGCCAATTAATGCCGTTATCGCACCGACTGGTAATTCCGAGAATGAAGGGTCTATGATTCTTGCCAAAATATCGGCCATCAATAGAACGTTTCCCCCCCAAATGAATGAGGCAATTACAAGTGGGACATGCTTCCGGTACCCAATAAGCTTAATGATATGTGGTGCCACTAGCCCGACAAACCCAATTGGACCAACAACACTTACCGTTACAGACGTTAACAAAACCGCAGCTACAACGGAAGTAAATTTAACAACATTCACATTCTGTCCTAAAGCAATTGCCACATCATCGCCGAGTGTTAAGGTATCTAGCTTAAATGACAGTGCTAAAATTACAACAAAACCTACAATTACAAACGGATAGGAAAATTGCACACCGCTCCAGTCATTTTGGATCAATGTCCCAGATCCCCAGAGAAACAATCCAGCTGTTTCATTTTCATAAAAAATTTGCAGAACACTTGTCAAAGAGGAGAATAAAAATGTGACAATCATTCCAGCCAAAACCATTCGAACTGGAGATGCCCTATTTCCTCCAGATAAAATAAACACGATTAAAAAAGTCCCTATTCCACCTAGGAAAGCAACAACAACCCCATTACCAAAAAGAGCAACTGGAAAAAAGACAGTACTAGCTACTACTGCAAAATACGTTCCAGAATGGATACCCAGTGTACTTGCAGAGGACAACGGGTTTTTTGTCACAGTTTGCAAGACAACCCCCGCAACCGCTAGTGCTCCACCAGCAAGGATTCCCATCATAGCACGTGGCAACCTGAGAATCCGAACCGTGTGATGTGCTAAAGTATCAGTTGGCTTTAAAATAGCATCAATGACCGTTGCTGCTGGTATCGATACATTTCCTTGATTAATATGTATAAACGTTAAGAGGAATAAAAGCGCGGTCCCACCCCCAAAGGTAAGAACCGCTACTATTGATTTTTGTAATGTCGTACGCATACGATTACTCTTCTACCATTGCATCAACTAACTGTTCGGTTAATACATGGGCAGATAAAATACCGCCAAATGTCCATGTATCCCCTGGAAGCTGATGTGTATTTCCATTTTTAACAAAACTTAGATTTTCCCAAACTGGGTTACCTTTAAGCTGATTCTCAAAAATATTGTCATCCTCCTGGACAATGTACAAGAATTGCAACTCTTCTTCTTGGAAATTTTGTAATGCTTCAATCGTTACTTCACTATATCCATATGGTTCAAGCTTATCTGATTCATAGGCATTTTCAAAGCTTAGTCGTTCCATGATTTGAGATACGATAGAATTGCCCGTAAACATTCGAATTATCGGTGTGTTTTGCGCTGAATATGCTTGTGTTGCAATATATTTCGATCCTTCTAATCCTGCATCCTTTACGCGTTTCGCTTGGTCATCAATAAATCCTTCTAAATCAGAAATCGCAAGTTCCGCCTCTTCTGTTTTATCAACTATCGTAGCGACTTTTTTGAACTCTTCTTTCATGTTTTTATACTGATTTTTCGTTGCTTCTTCTGAATATGGCGCGAACGTTACAACTGGTGCAATATCTTTTAGATTATCTAAAATGTCTTCATGTCTATATTTAACTGCGATGATCAGATCAGGGTTTAATCGTGAAATAGCCTCTAGGTTAGGTTCCTGACGAGTTCCAACATCTTTCACACTTTTTGCTAGCTTTTCGTCTACATTAATCCACTTGTTATAGCCATCTAAATCAGCCACACCAGTAGGTTGGATACCTAAAGCTAATAAATCTTCCGCATATGACCATTCCAAAACTACAATATTTTTTGGTGTCCCCTTAATGGTTTGAGTCCCCATTGCATCCTCAATTTTGATTTCACGATCTGTCGTATTTTCATCCTTACTTTTAGTATCCTCTTTACTTGGATCATTACATGCCGCCAAGAGTGTCAAAACAAGTATGCATGCCAGTATTATTGCTTTTTTCATATGTATTCCTCCCCATTAATTATTAATCCACTCGATCGCATTTTGTATGGAAGTGCGATTTTTTGCTTTTGGTACTTTGTTAGGATACCCAATTTGTACAACAGCGATTAGTTTATGGGTATCAGGCGATAAACCTATATCTCTGATAAATACTTTATCCAATAAAGTTTCCTTAGCTGTCCACATGGTTCCAATACCGAGATTCCATGCCGCCAATTGAAAGTTTTGGATAAAGGCACATACAGCTGCATAATTCTCGTCATCTATGTATCCTCCACCATCTTCCTTTTCCATATAAAACAAAGCGTGATGTGGTACTGACCTGAAAAATTTATCATAAGAAACACGTGCCTTTTGAAGCTTTTTCTCGTCTAAAGTTTTTAATAATCCTAAACGTATGTAACTATCTACTATTTTTTCACCAAACGAGGATCTTGCCTCATCCTCATAAAGCTTTATCATCCATGGTTCTTTCATATGATGGTTTGGCGCGTAAGAAGCTAATCGAAATAGTTCCAGCAGTGTATGACGCTCAATTTTATCTGGCTTGTAATCAAGGATGGTTCGTCTTGATTGCATCGTTTCATTTAAATCTATTTATCTCACCTCTTCACTCACTCGCAGCAATTGATAAAGATTCTCATTATCACTAATGATGTTACCCTATCCCCTTTTTATTGTCAATAAAATTTTAAAATTTAAAGTATGTATACTACTCCAACAAAAAAACCAACCAATTATCAGTAAGTTGGTTGGTTAATTAATGTATACTAGAAAAACGATGATCGACGCAATAATTGTGACAAGATAAATAGATGACAAGATGGGTATATTTGATTTCAATGACGATGTTTCATATTCATGAGAGCGTCGTAATTCATCCTCGATTGTGTCACCTTCATCTTCATACTTTTTCATTTTCTTTTCCTCTTGCTTAAAAGCAAAAATCGTCCCAAAAAGAGCTAAAGCAAATAACACGATTAATAGAATCCAAATTCCAGTAGACATGCGTACTACCTCCTTATTAAACTTATCTCTATTATCGCTTATTTAAAGAGAAATGTCTGTTACAAAAACCACATATTTGTGAACATTGAACTACCCACCACTTAACATCCTTACGGATTGTTTGAAGTGGGGGAGTCTAAAAAAGACATGTATGGTACATGACCGTATCCCGTTCAACTAGGATGCGGTTTTTCCATTTTTCAACTTCAACAGACCTTTTATTTCCAAGTCTGTAAGAGCCCCTGAATCAAAAAGTTCGTTCGTAGAACGAAACTTGTCTAAGTTGAAAAAATTTGAATGGTAGTACGAATTAGTATGTATACCTTTCAACGCATTCGAAATATACTTCCAATGCACCCAATGATGAGCACCTACTATCTTCTCTGGTAGTAGTGTGCCCAACACCGGTGGAAGTTTTTCTTTAAAACCCATTGCTCTACGAGCAATTACAAAACTTGCTGCTTCCTGTATCGATATACCTAATCTTTTCATATACTTCATCTTACCTATTTGACTTGTATATGCAGGATTGACTTCAAAAACTGCAATGTCCTCTTTTTCAGCTCGTGATTTTATTGCAGAAAGCATCTTTTTGTATGCGAAAGCAGACATCATCCTATTTGCTTTTTTGTTTCCGTAGGGATTAGATAGCTTTGATGATGTCGTATTTAGTTTCTCAACTACTATCGGCTTATTTGTACGAGTAGCAATGTTAATGACCTCTATTGCTTCGGCTTCAATGATTTTCGTCGTCTGTCCACTTTTCTTGCCTTTCAAATCAAATTTTAAAGACCAGGAACCTAGGAGTTGACCATTTGAATTAACATTTGATACTGCGAAATGATCAACGTTACAGTCAATGCCAATTGCTCCATATGTCTTGGAATGATTCACAAACGCTTTTGATTCTTCATCAAACATCGTTTTAAAGATGTAGTATTCCCCCCAGTCTTCTATTGCCCATGCTACTGGCTTCCCGTAATTCTTTTTATTCTTACAATTCGTCTGTGCAAGGATCCTACTCTCTACTTTTTCTTGACCATAGGGGAAATACAGGTTCTCAATTTCAACTAAGACACCTTTCGGTGTCTTGAAACGAAGCACTTTATTCGTCCCATCATAGTTAAAAACAAAATTTCCACAGCGTGAGTCCTTACGACCAGAAATAACCATTTTTCGGTATCTATTCTCTTCCCAAGTCTTTTGCCAAAGTTTATGGTTATCAATATACGTATCGACAGTGTACTGTGCTTGGAATTGTTTTTTTGAACCAAAGACGACGCTCGGTATTTTCGTCTTTAAAGATTTTAGGCTATCTTCGTATTTGTTCAATTTGAAGTTTAAAAAACCAATTCGTGTGTGGAGTCTTTTGATTTCAGTATCTAAGTATGTATGTTCAAATTGATACGTATGATAATACAAATCAGTCTTATTTTTGAATTGCACGACAAAGTAGTTACCCAACTTTTCCATTCTTGAATTTTGGGGGGATGATGGCTTTCCGTTTCTAAATGTTTTTTTAATTTTTTTTAATGACGTTAGTTTTGATTTGTCTTTTTTTATTTTATTTTTGATCGACTTAATTTGAGTCTCTTTGTTTTTCATGTATAGCTTCTTTAACTCGTCTAGACTCTTTTCTTTTGCTTTAGCCTCTTGAACGGCGCTATTGGTGTAGTAATCATCCAACGAAAACCTGTTCTTCACCGTAAGGTGCAAAGATTTGTCTCGTTTTTTCAATCCAGAGCGCTTTTCTTTTGTTGCTGTACTAAAGGCAAACTGCTTCGCTCTATTAAACACAAAGAGAGCATGACCAATAGCATCAACGTTTTCATCCAAAATGGTATTCTTATAGATACGATTTGAAAAATACGCCTTAATTCCCATAAGTCATGCTCCTGTCTTATTATATTATAGTTATTATATCAGAATGTCTGTTCCTATTCCAACAAAAATCTCCTTCGGAGGGGCGATTCATCCCCCACTTAACACTGGTTTTAGAAACCTTCGAGTGTTTGATAGTGGGGGTCTTCTCACCCTAAGATAAAAACCCCCTTAAATGTTCCGCTGAACGCTTAAGGGGGCACTTAGTTAGCCACGATTAATCGTCTTCTCCACACTTAGGGCTTTTAACGGAAATCTCGGCTGTTTTCCATTGTACGAGTTGCAACTACATACCCTACCAAGGAAGCAATAGTAACTAATAAATAGCAAAATATATTCTTGTTCATAACAACGTTCCCTCCTCTATTTGGAGATATATATGATTGATTGATTTAAATTTTAAAATAGACGTAGCTTACCTTTTTTAAGAATTAACCTTGGTCCACCTAATAAGAATAAGTAACGATTATCGACTACCTTCTTCATTGCAGAAGCAGGTTTGCCATATAGCTTTGTACCAGAAAAAACAGTTCCCATCGCATCTGCATTTCCTAATGACGCTACAGTACCTTTGTCATCAAAAATAAACGACTCTAACGCTTCGTTATGAAGCAATGCCTTAATGTTTGCGGCACACGTATCTGCATGTTGCATCGCAGCTTGAGCTGTAGGTGGGAATGGACGACCTTCCGCCTTGTTCATTACCCAGGCACAATCACCAATAATGAAGATTTTTTCCTCACCAGGTGCACGCAAATCTCCATTAACCGTAACCTTACCTTTTGTAATTTCAAAACCAGATTTACTAAGTATAGAGTTACCTGTTACGCCGCCAGTCCATACGATAGTGCCAGCCTTAACTTCTTCTCCTTCATTTATGACGAAACTTTTCGTTTTACATTCTTGAATTTTAGCGCCAATTTTAAATTCGACTCCACGATCTTCTAAAGACTTTTTCGCATAAGCGACAAGCTCTTCATTAAATCCTGGAAGAATAGAAGGAGCGGCTTCAACATTAATGATTTTTGGAATGCTTGGATCAATATCATACTTCTTACAAAGTTTTGGAACCTGTTCGGCTAATTCTCCAACAAATTCGATACCAGTGAATCCACCCCCACCAACAAGAATAGTTAAATCTTCTTTCTTGGATTTAGGATCTAATTTATATTTAGCGAATTGATATTCAATATGTTCACTGATTAATCGACTTGTTTCAATATCCTGGATAGAGAAAGCATTTTTTTCCATTCCTTTGATTCCGAAAGTATTCGTTTCAAACCCAAGGGAAATAACTAAATAATCATAGGATATTTCACTATTTTCTAGCACAACACGGTTTTCATCTTTTTTCACTTCAACAACAGAATCATAAATCAAGCGTACACGATTCGGACTAAAAACATCACTTATCATCATCCGTGCTTGGTTTTGATTTCTGGTACCAGCTGCGATTTCATGTAACCATGTAGTTTGATAGTGATAATTGTGCTTATTTACAAGCACGATTTCTGCTTCTTCCGCCCCCAACTTCTGTGTTAAGCGTTTGGTTGTCATCATTCCAGCATAGCCTGCTCCTAGAACAACGATTCTTGGTTTGTTCGTATTCACGTAAACATCCACCTTCCTTATTGATTACCGTTAAATTGAAATCTAAGGTATTTACTCCATAATTAGTGTTTATGTAGTATTCATTCAATACGTTAAAATATTTTTAATACCATATCTATAATAGCAAACTTTTATTTAATAGGCTAACAATCATGCGAAAAATTTTGCATATACGACGTGAATAAGGTATTTTGGACTTATCAGAATTGAGGTGTGTTATGGAAAAGCTAGTTATACATGCGAATGATCCTGCGGTACTCGAGCTTTGTGAGGCCGATTCGTTAATGAAAAAGTTAGTCGGAATTGTTGGTGACGTAGAATTCACCCTACGCCCCAATTATTTTTTATCATTAATCCGTTCCATAGTTGGTCAACAAATATCTGTTCAGGCAGCAAGCGCAATATTTAATCGACTTGAAGTCCTATTAGACCATAACGTGACAGCGGCAGGTATCGTAGAAAAGTCAGAAGAGGAGTTGCGCAAAGTTGGGCTTTCCGTTCGAAAAGTTACCTATATGAAAGATTTAAGTGAAAAAGTTATGCAAGGTGCAATTAAGTTAGATAAACTAGATCAACTAGATAATGTTTCCATTATAAAATTATTAACTAGCGTCAAAGGGATTGGAAAATGGACTGCTGAGATGTTTTTGATTTTTTCACTTGGTAGAATGGATGTATTAGCTATAGACGATATCGGCATACAACGTGGAGCGAAATGGCTCTATCAAGTAGATCAATCTGAACGTCGAAATATATTAATTGACAAAGCTGAAGTTTGGACTCCCCACTTCACCATTGCCTCAATCTACCTGTGGGAAGTCGTCCATTTAGAGTTAATGTTTACGTATGATTCGATTGATGATATGGATAATTAGTTTCCGGAAAAAATTTGGGCGATGCGTAATGCATCGCCCAAACTTGGTTATTTATGTTTGTCGTTTTCTTTCTTTTTTTCATCAACAGAATGTTCATTGGTTTCCTCTGCGAATTCAGTTTGCAATCGGTCTGAAGAATAAGGAGTCTTTTCACCTTCAGGAACCGTGTGAAAAACTTGTTCTCTCATGTAAACATGAAATAAAGATTCGCATAAAGCCATAAACACAGCTGCGAAAAGCGACGCAATTACAATCGGCATTGTTATATCAATGATTAAAGTTCCTAAGATCCAAAGCGACAAAAAGGCCAATCCCAGATCTGCAATCGATGCTATGATGTAACCAAACCGAGGTAGCACAAATAAGTCACCAATAATGTAAGCAACACCAGTCACAAGCACACTGATCCAAAATAAACGACCTAAGGAAGCATTATAAAAAATACCAAAGATAGAATAAACCACAATTGCCGTGAAAATAAACTTAATACCAAGCGCCTTCATATGTTTCATAGAATAAATCCACCCTTTATTATGGAATTTACTCCTAGTATGAAACAGACTTAGGCAAAATAACCAAAAAATTTATACTGGTCGAACTGTAATCTCATTTACATTCACATAATCTGGCTGCGTAACCGCATAAACTACTGCCTTTGCAATATCATCAGCCTTCAACGGCTCACGGTCACTTGGTTTTGATGCAATCGCCGTGTCCACTTGACCTGGTGAAATATTCGTTACGCGAACTCCCGTACGAGCAAGCTCTTTTTCCAGACTCATTGATAATGCGTGAACCGCAAATTTAGTTGCACTGTATACAGCGCTGACTTTATTTACTTCAAGACCGGAAACCGAAGCAATATTTACGACATGCCCAGAAGAACGTTCCAACATCCCTGGCAATGTAGAATTAATGCCATAAAGTACACCTTTAATGTTTGTGTCAATCATTTGATCCCAGTTTTCAGTCTGCCCATCCTGTATACGTGATCCAAGAACTGCTCCTGCATTATTTACATATATATCGACTTGGCCGAATTCCTCTATAGCTCGTTTAGCCAAATCATCAACATCCGACTTTTTCGCCATATCCGTAACTACCGCAATCGCGTTTCCATTAATTTTAGAAACAACGCCATCTAGTTTATCTTTTCTTCTGGCTGCAAGGACCACATTTGCACCCTCGTTAGCTAAATGTTCTGCAACTGCGGCCCCAATACCGCTACTAGCACCTGTTACAACAGCTGTTTTTCCAGTTAATTTCCCCATAGAAATATCACTCCTTTTAAGTTAAGTCTAACACCTAATTTTCAGGTTCAATAATGATATGCAAACCATTCGATTATACTTAGACAATCGTTTTACTTTTCTTGTATCTGAAAAGTAATACCTCATTTCAGTTAAAACGCTTACAAAAGTATGGTATAATTTTGATAATTCATATAATAAAAATCCTGTATTCTGATAAAAAGATAGAAGTAAAGGTGGGATAAGAATGGTAAGTACAACAGTACGAATAATTGATGATCAAGGTGAAAATGTTAAACATGATGGGATAGAAATTGGTGAAATAATTGTAAAGGGCCCAAGCGTAATAGATCATGATTCGGGCAATAACAATGAAAATGAAGGTTGGTTGCGCACAGGCGACATGGGCACAATAGATGAAGAAGGTCGAGTGAAAATTGTTGATCGCAAAAAGGATATTGTTTTAAACGATAAAGATGCCATCTCATCTATCGAGGTGGAAAGCGTATTTACTAAACATCCTGCTATTCGAGAAATAGCAATCATCGTTAGACCACATAAAAAATTAGGAGATATTTTACATGCTATCGTTGTGTTGCAAGAAGGTCATCTACTAACCAAAGAAGAACTGTTTCTTTATGCAAAAGAAAATCTTGAAGAAATCAAATGTCCAAAAGAAATCACATTCATGGATGAGTTACCTAAAACACCTAGTGGTAAAATACAAAAAATCCAGTTAAGCGAATTAGTATAGATGATAGAAAAGCATCGCATATAGGAGGCTGCTGAAAAGGTTAAATATAGTACAAAATATGTGGATCTACCATCGCAACTTCGAATATACTGCGCGCACCTTAGGGCGAGTGTCGAGTCTCCTCGAACTGCCGTCCTGCGGGGTCTCGACGATCTCTTGCTTCCCGCAGGATAAGGAATGCTCCCCCTGAAAAGGCATCGCACGAAGAAAAAATGCTTTTCTTTTTCGAGGAGTCTCCGTATATTCGAGATGCTAAGGTAAGGTGAAAAGTTAAATTGTTAAAATCCATCACTTTTTCAGTAGCCTCGCCTATAGCGGTGCTTTTTTAATTACCTAATTTATAGTGTAGTTGGGCAAACTTACCGAAGCGCTTTTATCTCTCCCTATTTGTTAGAAATTGTCCGGTTAAAATACCTCTTGCGTTGATAGGTTGACAGAATAACTCCACCAACGATTAACAACGACCCCAATATCTCTACTAGTGTAATTGGTTTAAATAACAAAACTAGGCCCACAATCATCGCTACAAAAGGCTCCAAATTCGCTAACATCGATGCCTTTGAAGCATCCACATGGCGGATATTATTATTCCATAGAAGCGTCGCTACACCGTGTACAACGATTGCCGTACCAATTAAAAATGCCCAGTCGCCAGTACTAGCACTTAATCGTATCGGATTATCCATTAAAAATGCAAATGGAATAGATACCATGAAACCAACAACATTAGAATAAAGCGTAACACTAAGTGGATCGATTCGTTGTGATAGTAATCTCGTTATAATAATCATTATTGCAAAAGAAATCATCGTAACAACGATCCACATCAAACCTTGTTCAACATGAATGGACGATAGACTTCCTTTTGTAACTACAAAGAAAATCCCAATAATAGCTACAAAAGACCCTAGTATCATGCGAATTGTTACTTTTTCTTTTAAAAATATGGCTGCCAAAAAACCAGTTAAAATAGGTGTAGTCGCTAAAATTAATGCAGATAATGTTGTATCAGCCGTTTGCATCCCCACAAAAAATGTCCACTGATTAATATAAACCCCAACAATACCTAGAACTAAAATAGCTAGTAAATCTTTTCTATTTATCCGTTTAAAATGTCTTTTATAGGCGGCAATTCCAATTAAGAACAGTACAACAAATAAAAGTCGAAGCATGGTTAACATAGACGGAGAAAATTCCTGTACTAAAATTTTTCCAAAGATAAAATTACTGCCCCACATCACTATGCAAAACGTTAACCAAGAATAAGCCTTTAACATATGTATTCAGGTCCCTTTCCATCCAAAATCATTACTAAATTCAACTATACCGCACTATAACGTCGAATTGAAACAAAGCGTATTTTTAGCTGTGTCATAAAAATTTGTATTTTTATTCCACACCTTGTATACTTGTTATCGAAAACCGATATTGGATTCCGATAACGAAGGGAGGATTAATTTGGATAATAAAGTGCTCAGAAAATTGTTTTTGGGATTCATTCAAATCCATATTCTGCATCATGCAAAAGAAGAAGCAATCTATGGTTCTTGGATGTTAGAAGAATTGCGTGAACATGGCTATGAAATCAGTGCGGGGACACTATATCCAATTCTTCACACCATGGAAGTGGATCAATTATTGAAAAAGGAAGATGTAAAAGTGAATGGAAAAATAAGAAAGTACTATCAGATTACAAGTAAGGGTGAAGAAGTGCTAAATGAAGCCCGAGCAAAAGCATATGAACTTTTTAAAGAAATTAACTAACGAAACTGAGGTGATTACGTGGAAAAACAGACTAATAAAAAGAACCGTTTCCAGATCCTTATAGAAATTCTATTCGCTTCAACTAAGTTAGGACTCACTTCATTTGGCGGTCCAGTTGCCCATTTGGCTTACTTTAAAGATGAATATATTGATCGGCGTAAATGGTTGGATGAAAAAACCTACACAGATATTATTGCCCTTTGTCAATTCCTCCCTGGTCCTGCAAGTAGCCAAGTGGGGATTGCAATAGGCATGATGCGTGGCGGGCTTCTTGGTGGGATAATATCATGGATTGGGTTTACAGTTCCCTCAATCATTGTTCTAATTATTTTTGCGTTGCTTTATCAAAACTTTTCTTTAGGAGACGCCGGATTTATTCATAGCTTAAAAATAGTAGCCGTAGCGGTTGTATTACATGCTTTGATAGGATTAGGGAAGAAATTAACACCAGATAAGACCAGACTCGCTATAGCCATTGTAGCTGCCACAGTTATGTTAATTTATCCATCAGCATGGATGCAAATTCTACTAATTGTAGGAGCAGGAATGGTGGGTCTAAAACTCTTTAAAAATAGAGCAGAGTCAAAAGTGAAACCTTTTTCTGTGAACATATCGAAGAAAACAGGAATTATTTCATTAAGTATACTTGTTTTTTCACTTATTGCACTTCCGATATTAACAAAGCTCACGGATAATCCCCTAGTGAATATATTCGATATATTTTTTAGAGTTGGGTCATTAGTTTTTGGTGGAGGACATGTAGTATTACCGATGATTGAACGAGAGATTGTGCCTCATGGTTTGATGACAGCCGATCAGTTTCTAGCCGGATATGGAATGGCTCAAGCTGTACCTGGACCATTGTTTACGTTCTCCAGTTATTTAGGAACGATGATGGAAGGAATCCCAGGTGCAATAGTAGCCACAATTGGCATATTTTTACCATCATTTTTGCTTATTGTAGCAGCTTTACCGTTTCTGAATGGATTACGTAAACGTTCTTCATTCCAAGGAATTCTGATGGGTGTTAATGCAAGTGTTGTTGGAATTTTACTTGCAGCATTCTATGATCCCGTTATAAAAAGTTCCATTTTTGATGCCTCGGACTTCGCCTTAGGTATTATATTATTCGCATTACTAAACATTTGGAAAGTACCAGCTTGGCTTATCGTCATATTAGGCGTTCTAGGTGGATATGTTCTTAACATTATTGGTTCACTATAATCTTAGAGGATGTCAGCGAATGATGACATCCTCTAAGATTTAATGCTGTTTGATACTAACATAACTGTCTGAATTTGAGATTGTATGTCTTTCTTTGTCGAAAGCATTTACAAAAAAACCTAAATCATGCATAATACTGAATGGTTATTCGTGAAAAATAGGAGGATTTAAACAAGTGAAAACAAAATTAATGCAGTCTATTAACACAAAAAGACAAGAAATGATCCATTTGGCAATGAACAAAGGATTTACCAACAAGGAAACAGTGAAATGTAGTAAAGAACTTGACAGCCTACTTGATTTACATATGAAGGTTAAGACTACAACGCCTCTTTACTCTTCCTCCTCAATTGGTTAAGCAACTGCCTATGTTGCTTCTATATATGATAATTAAGTCTAATCAATAGATAAGGAAAAAGAGATAGTTTATCAAAGAGCAAAGCCATTGCTCTTTTTTTTATAGTCAACAACAAATTGCCAGCTTAATATTACATTAAGGTTACAATTCGTTAATAAGTATTTAATATTTCTGAAATTTTGTTATACTTGAGACAAATTTACTATAGGGGGTAAAACAATGAATCCACTCACCTTAAATATAAAGTTGTCTCAAGCATTTAAACATAAATTAGATAGAGAGCTTACAAACAATGAGGAAGATTTTATAAAGTGGATTGTAGAACAAGAAATTGATAAAAAACGATTAAAAGAGGCACTCACCTTTTAGGCATTTTTTATCACTATAAATGGGGCCAGCAATAATGACAAGCCCTAATTTTCTAATTCACACTGTTTCTTTGTAATTCTTCCATCCATTTCAGCATTCAATGGGTGTTCCATATCCACCTAACTTAATAATTTTGTCTGGGCCAACCAATAAAGGTTGTCTTTTTTTTTTACACTGAAAGAAGTATAAAAGTACAAAATCTACTTCTTAAACTCCATTCTCCAACTGAAATAATCGTTAGACGGGTTCTTTTCATAATGTAAATATGCATTAAATTTATTGCCTTTTTTACTTGCTAAACCTTTCACATACGCAGTTCCATTAGTCAATAAGGATTTTACCATTGTTTTCGTTGGCTTTTTCTTCATCGTTGCCAGGTATTTATCATTCTTCCAAATAACAAATTTGCATCCACTCTTCCAATTACTACATCCGAACCCTTTTTTGCCTTCAATAATCGTACCGTCACATTGTGGACATTTTCCAAGGGGTTCTCTTGAGATTGTAGTTGATGTTAATTGATTGATAATCCCCGCTTGATCAACTCTAATCGTTTCAACTGATTTCCTGGTGAAGTCAAAAACAACACGTAAAAATTCATCTTTCATTACTGAACCTTTTTCGATATCTGCTAATGTTTTTTCCAGACGTCCTGTAAATTCCAAGTCAAATATCTCGTGAACAGGAAAGGTTTCTACCAGTTTTGTTCCAAGTTCTGTACTTGCTAGATTTTTATTTTGAGCGGTGATATACCCTACATCTTTTAGCTTTTTAATCGTTTCTGCTCTGGTTGCTGGGGTACCAATGCTGAATCCAGTTAAGACACCGCCCATTATTTCCTCGACATCATCTTCCTTTATCCCTTTTCCGCACGTTTCCATGACCCGAAGCAAGGTTTTTTCCGTATGGCTCTTCGGTGGTTTGGTAACATGACTAGAAACCTCTGAATCTACCACATTTACTTGGTCACTTTTCTGGACGAGAGGTAGCAATATATCCTTCGACTGGATTTTCTCAACCTTCTTCCACCCTTCCACTAGTTGGACCTTACCCTTGGAATGGAATAACCCCTTTGCCTCTATATCGGATACTTTTGTAATTAACTTTGTTTCTTCATATAAAGCTATAGGCATGAATTGCATGATAAAACGATTTTTAATCGCTGTATAGACTAATTGTTGGTCACCACTCAAACGAGAAGGCTTCATGTAAGTAGGAATAATCGCACTGTGACTTTCAACTTTTGCACTATTAAATACGCGCTTTGATTTCATGAACTTGATTTCATCTTTATAGGGTAGACTTTCTGAAAGCGTCTTTAAAACGTTTGCCGCTTTTCCTACTAGACTATCATCCAGTGCTGTACTTGACGTACGCGGATACGTAATAAACTTCTTTTCATATAATGACTGGGCAACCTTCAACACTTTATCTGACGTCCATCCATTATATTTATTGGTAATGTAACCTTGTAGATTAGATAGGTTAAACAGAAATGGCGGGAATTCTTTCTTCTTCTCAACTTGTTTATCAATAATAATTGCTTGTTTATCGGAAAGTTGATTTTGGATAGATTCTAGGAGTTGCTTTTCCTTGAACTTTTCTGTCTTCCCTTCCGTGTATGTACCCTGAAACGCATTGTTATCAACCGTTTGAAAGGTAGCTGTTAATTTGTAATAGTTTTCAGGAACAAAGTTTTCTATTTCCTTATCTCGATCATAAATAATTTTTAAAGTTGGCAGTAAAACCCTGCCTATATTCAGAGCTTTTCCGCTTCCTTTTTGATATTTCAATGTTGCAACTGATGTCAAATTAATCCCGATTACCCAATCAGCCCACTGCCTGCTGATGCCTGCATCTTGCAAAGGCTGCATTAACTCGTTTGGCTTCATTTGATCGATACCTCTTCGTACTTCATCCGGAGTCCATTCGTTAATCAATAATCGATATACAGGTTTATTTGGTTTCAAATTATTGATAATGCTGTCTCCTATAACTTGTCCTTCCCTGTCATAATCGCAGGCAGAGATGACTAGCTCAACATCATTTCTGCGCATCAAATACTGAATAATTTTCAATTGTTTCCGAGCTCCACTATCGGCTACATCCCTATTTCGCGGATTACTTTTTACTTTGTATTTGAATTCTTCTGGGATGAATGGAAAATTGTCCATCTTCCATCGAGCCATTTTACTTTCATAATCCTTTGCATCAAAAAGTTGAAGAAGGTGCCCAAATGCCCAAGTAATAATAAAGCCATTCCCTTCAAAATAGCCATCTTTTTTATCTTTAATTTTAAGAGCATCTGCAATGTTTTTTGCCACTGAGGGCTTTTCAGCTAAAATTAATCTCATTTTATTCACTCATTTTTCATTCGTATTTTTCTATAGTATACCATGTTTTAAGCAGTGATGGAACGAATGTTCTTTTTAAAATTCATCTAAGTAAAAATTCTTGAAGCGTCCATAAGTATATCCTTCAAGGAGCGTTATCCCACTTTCAATTCATATAAAAGCACTATTACCTATGGATCTACTCTGGGATGATCAATTTGTGAACTCAAGTCTCTTCCTTTATTTATGAAAAGATCTTTTATCCATTCTCTTGTTTTAATGTCAATATGTTAATTTGAGGCGAATTAAATAATCGGAATTTCAAAAAGGAAATCGCGTCACTACTCCCCAATCCGGTGCTCACATATTGTTTAAGACCTTTATACTCCCACAGACCTTTTACTCGATCTTGTGGTGGAAAGAAACCACCATTTCCATACCATGCCTCCGGAACAAAAAGCGCTCCAATGAATGGAAGACGAATTTGCCCCCCATGATAATGTCCTGTTATTAATAAATCATAATCACGCAACTTTAAATCAGTCGCGTCTTCTATGTGATCAATCCGAGAATCAACTACAGGGTAATGGTTGAGCGCAATTAGTACATCGAGGTCTGCTGCTTTATTTAATTCCTCCAATAACCCTTGTTGATAAGTAAGGTATTTTTTATTCGAAGCATAGGATGGCTTAGGTATTCCATTTGGTATTCCAACGTTTCCTATTGATAACTCAAAGTTTACAAAACTAAGAGTTGCGCCGTCCATCGAAACAGTTTCGTAACTCTCTAGAAACGTAACCCCTCTTTTCTCCATCCCTTGAACAAATTCACTTTTATTAATGGTTTGGTTCACTTGATAGCTTTCTGGATCCGCGTTTCCAGGTACATACCATGCATGTTCTTTACCCTTAATACCTTCTAAAACCGTATAAAAAGGTTTATAGTTTGTACTACTGACTCCGTCCATCATATCTCCCGTAAAAACAATCGCATCATATTCAATAGAATTAATAGCGTTAATCAGCTTTTTTTGATTTTTGCCAAATACCTTTTCATGGAGGTCAGAAATTTGCAGGATCTTAAAACCGTCCAACTGTTCAGGCAGATCATCTATCGCTATATCTTGTTTTACTACGGTAATACGGTTATTGTCCCAGAATGTATAGATAGCAAGAACAACCAATACGACTAAAAAAACTACCAAAACCTTACCTCCTATTTTTTTCAAAGCTTATCGCTCTCCTTTTAATGCAGAAAACACCCAGTGTTAATTAATTTTGATTCCATTTAACTAAATGTCGAAAATCAGGTTGCTTTTTGCTTCCTAACCGTATACTCAGCAAGACCTGGTATAGCCTTATTATCTATTGTTGCTATTACAGGCTTGTAAATAAGATTTATTGCAAAGGAAGTAATTAGACAAAGTGTAAAAAGCCATAAATAAATAAAAACTGGATACTTCGGTACAAAAATCAGTCCCGGAAAAAAGGATATGTAAAAAAACATATGTGTCAGCCAAATATTTGTGGAATGATTACCAAAAAAAGTAAAAACTTTTTGTATGAACTCCTTCTTGTCCATTAGGCAAAAGAGACAAATAAATAGAACTGCTGTAAATGGAGCGATTATCATAGATTCATAAAGTCCATGTATGATTACCAGCGTAATCATACCGATGCCACACCACGTATTTTTAAATCTTCTAGTGTTAACTTTGTTGTAGAGTTTTGAATAAATCTTTTCTTTTGCAAAAATGATGCCTATTACAAATGCAAGTTGTGATGTGCCAAATAAGACAATAGCGTTAACCAACATAATTAATATCGTGTTATCCCCTAGATCAATTACATGCTTTATTCTTTGTATATAGGTAATCAAATAGATGAAGCCCGAAATTATTAATACAGCAATTGAGCGATTCCTCTTCACCCATTTAATAATAGGAGATGCTAATAAAACTAATATGACATACGTTTGCAAGTACCACCATGCTCCGTTATAAGAATTGGAGAGCAACGAAAAGTTAAGCAAAAATTCCTTAATTCCTCCTGGGAATGCTTCTGTATTTCCAGTTAAGAATGCAATACCAATAAACATTAAAAGAATGATCCAAAAGTTGATTAACAGTTTAAAAATTCTTTTGCCGTTCTTTCTTGAGCTGTTTCCTTTGGTTAGACTAAAAGAAAGACCATACCCACTTGCAAACAAATAGATAGGGACACAAGCATCTCCAAATAAACCGATATAATAAATAAGTGGTACTCCATTGATCAAAGGGAAGGTTTCGTATAATCCATTCACCTCTTTCCTTGCAAATAAATGAAGGGAAACCATAAATAAAATAGCTATCCCTTGAAGCATTTTCATGTCTCTTTTTGAGAATTCCATGGCTTTTCCCTTCTATCTTTCAATTGATTGCTTATTTACTTAGCTTCCAACTGATTTTGCAATAAATGACTAAACATACTTTTCTTTTCTTCTGCTAGCTGAGTAAACCCACCCTTTTGAATTACTTCACCTTCGTCTAAAACAACAACTTGATCAGCATTACGAATCGTTGATAAGCGGTGGGCAATAACAATAATCGTCATCTTGCCCTTTAGCCGTTCTAGTGCCTCTTGGATTTTCACTTCATTTTCCGTATCAAGTGCACTTGTCGCTTCGTCTAACACAAGGATCGATGGGTTCCGAAGAATAGCTCTCGCTAGGACAAGCCGTTGCCGTTCTCCCCCTGACAGTTTAATTCCACGATCACCAATTAAGGTATCAAGACCAGCAGATAGCTTACTTACAAATTCAGCCGCTGAAGAAAATTCTAGTGCTTCCCACATTTCTTCTTCGCTTGCATTTGGTTCAACCAACAGTAAGTTTTCTTTAATACTGGCATTAAACAGGAAAGGATCTTGTGGCACATAGCTAACCGCACGTCTTAAGGCTAAAAGACTTTCACTTGTCAAAGGTATTCCATCTATTAGGACTTGCCCCTTTTCTGGCTGATTTAAGCCCATTAATAAATCAATCAATGTACTTTTTCCAGCACCAGACCGTCCAACAAAAGCTGTCATTTGATTAGATGGTATGATTAAATTTATATCTTGCAAAGCATAGTTCATTTCATTTTGATTATATCGGAAATAGACGTGATCACATTGAAGATTGTACTTTATGTGTAGAGGGGGAATTTTATTATCCATTCCCATTTCAAATTCTTGAGCATTCCTGCATTCATGTTGCAAAGCCTTTACTGCTTTAAAGGCTGGGATCGTTGTTGCTATTTGTTCCATTGAAGATTGAATACCCGCAATTCTTGGCCAAAGCCTGGAAAAAATAATAATAACTAACATTAATTGACCTGCCTGTGCACTAAATATTGTAACGGCTACATAAATAAATGCTGCAATTAATACACTAGATGCGACTTTATAATATAATTGAGAAGTTGTTTTCAATTTCGTGTATTCGACTTGTTCATTTTGCATTCTATTTGTAATGGAACCAAACCAATCCATTCTAGAACTCTCTAACGTATTACTCTTTATATCTTTTATCCCGTTAACTTGATCCGTTATTCCAGCAAGGTAGTTCTTCCCTAATTCATAATTTCGTTTTCCAAGAGCCAGAGATCTTTTTAGAAATTTCCGATTTAAAAAGATAAGAACCAGACCACAGAGCAGTACAAAGATGGTTATATTTGGTGAGAGCCAGAAAGCTAGCCCTACCTGGATAAATGTAAACACAAGGGAAGAAACAAATTTTAAAAATGAATTCGTTCCTGCACTGGCACGAGCTAATTCTGCCGTTAATATGTTAATAAGATCAGATTTTCTTTGCTTTATGAAAAAGTCCCAATTTGAATAAAGTAATGATCCGTATGTTTCAATACGCATATGTCTTAAAAAGCCAAGCTGAATAACCGCATTTTTAACTGTTAACTGTCGATTCATTACATTTTGAGCAATCACAACAAAGACAAATATCCCCAAAATCAACGGTAAACCCAATGAACTTGGAATATTATTTACGAATCCAAACATACTCATAAATGGTATCTCTTCAACACCCATATCGACAATCCCGCTCATACTAATTAAAGGAACTAATAATATGATTCCAATACCTTCAAGCAAACCAATAGCAGTCATTGCAACAAGATTTATATAAAGAATTTTTCCAGAATACGCGTGTATTTGTTTTAAAAAGTAAAAAACATGACCCATTCGTTTGTCCCCCTAAGGTAATGCATGCTTCCATATTTTTCTTGTTTTCCTCCAAGCCCATAATATCGGGCGCAACGGAAAATATAAAAAATGAAGTCGTTTTGGTAGTGGCAGCGTTTCTGCATCTTCAGGATATGGATACAGGAAGCTGATAATAAAAATAGTCTTTTGCTGAAAAGACATTAAAGAAAACAAATAACGTTTGTGATAGCGAGCAACTTCGTCAGGAACAGGGTCAGTATGTAAATTTATCATTGCCTCGAGGTAAAATATCGCTTCTTGAGCTAATTTTCTTGGACGTTTGCTTATAAATAATGATTTCATTTCATTTGTTAATTGTGCATTTAACAACTTTGATGCCAAGATAATGCTCTGTCCACCTATACCAAGGAAATAGTTTGATTTTAATAATTCGTGAACCATTTCCCAGTTAATGTCTTGTTTCATAATGCGGTGAATATCTACTACCCAACGTAGACGTGACCAACCATGACGAGAACCGTGTGATACAAGAAATAAAAACAAATCTTCTTTTCCTAATAAATAAACAGGAAAACTTGTAAGTGTACTCTTATTTTTTCGTTTCCATAATTCGCAAAATCCTGGTTCTTTACTTGGACCAGGATTCAGCCGCCAATGGATTTCTAATTTAATATTTTTTACTGGGTGTATGTATGTAACATGATGATGTCTCCATTTCCAGTCATTCAACACTGTTTGTATATAATCATCTTTCTTATACCCATGACTAACAAGTAGTTGTTCTGCTTGATCAATTTTTTCTACGGGAATCAGCATATCTAAATCACTTGACGTGCGAAGTGAAACATCACCATATAGTTCATGGGCAAGCACTGGACCCTTTAAAAAAAGGAGACTTATTTGACTTTCTGCAAACCATTTACTTACACGTTCCATTTCCCCACTTAAATGTAGCATTTGAAATGTATTTTGCATGTACTGCTGCTGCAGAAACTGTCTTACGTATGTTGGAACCAACTGCTCTTCAAGTAGCTTTATTTTATTATGGAGTAATGGATATACACGGTGATGCTTCGCTTGATTAATAAAGGCGTTCCAATCGATCTTGTTGCATAGTTCTACTTGATGTTCTTTGATGTATTGTTCATTTCCTTCTTTTAGTAACGCAAGAATTAGATTTACTTCCTTGGGAATACGCGCAAGATCAAGTGTGTTATCCATAGTTTTCTCCTTCTAGATCTTTCATTTATACTACCTTTGCAAATTTGGCAACAACAGTGAATTTCTCCATTCCTTCTGAGCCAGAAACATAAAATGACCCACTCCTTAGCCAAGCGTGGGCAATTAACTCGCCATTTTTATCTTTGGCGGTGCCTAAATATAGTGTCGAATCAATATGACGACGTGCCAGCAATTTCTGACCAGCAATCGCTTTTACTAGACATTGGCTTTCCCAGAAAGTGTGTGGACTCATAATTCTTATTGCTGCAGATACATCTTTTATTATTCCCAAGTACTTAGAATCTTCTGTGTATGCAGTTTCATCCATATTTTTACCCAAAGATGGAGCAATTTTGGCGAAAGGCAAGCCCTTGAGAAGGCGTGCCCATCCCAAACAAATAAAGGCCTCTAGCAATAACATTTTTGTTTTCCAATTCAATGAAAAAAAAGTCCTTATCTTTTTCATAAGGTTCTCTAATCCTTTCTAACAAGTCTAGTATCCGTACATGTTTAATAACTCATTTTAAAGTTTGTTAACCAACCTTTATACTATTTAAGAATATAGAGGTTGGCTATGTAAGGTTACTGATGAATGACTTAATTAGCTATCTCCAACTCCACCATGGCCGTAATTATCATCCAACCAATCCTCAAACCAATCAAACCAGTCTTCCCAGTCCCCGGTCATTGTTTTTCTAACATCTAATACTTCTAAAACAGGCTTACTCCATTTTCCTTTCATTTTTTCACCTCCCTTTAAGGAAAAAATTAAATTAGCACTTTGCTAGAATAAATACCAAGATCAAGAGGCTGCCCCATCTTCTATCTTAATCAGCCTTTCGTCCAATAATAGATTTAAGAAAGACAAGACTTGATCCCAGCATTCATCTTGTTTGACCTCATAATGCTTCATTAAAAAAGCTATTAAATCTTCTGTTGTAGTAGGGTCTTTAATTTGTTCCCAAATCTCTCCCCCCATTTCCCCAAGGTTGTAATATTTTCCATTATGAATACTTAACATTACTTTTTCGCCATCCATATCACTTACGATGTTTCCTTGTTCTTGGCTAACAATACTTTGGTTTTTAATCATCTGACTTTCTCTCCTTTACCTATTTTAGTTAAAATTAAATTCACTAATTCATGAGCAGTGAAATGAGAAACAGGCCGTTTAATTTTGTATAGGTCAATTTTATTAACAATTTCTGCAGTCGTGCTAAAATGCCATTCCATTAATCCCGAACGGTTAATTAGAAAGTTACGGTATGTATGATTGAACAAGGTATGTAGTCGTTCAAGATTTTTAATAGGATAAATTTCAATCTCATAATCATTCGTTTTATTTAGTTCAAACACCCCAGCCAGAGGTACTGGTTCAGTTGCAAATTGCTCTGGAACCGGAACGGCGAACTTTGTTTCCCTGTCGATGATTGGCCTAAGGGGTTTTGAATCAATACCAAATTTATCTAAGCTTTCTATCCAAAGTTTCTGCTGTGGATATGCAGGTGTCACAATTGGGATATTGTTTTCATTTACCGTAACTGGAATTACATCATCACTTAGTAGTTGATACCCCCTGCTTAAAAATGCGGAAGCAAGCGTTGATTTGCCTGCACCAGAATCACCTACTACCGCATATGCTTTTCCATCTATTAGTAAAGCACTTCCGTGTAGTGGTAGTATTTGTCTTTGCATTAATAATGCACCCATGCAAGTACCAAGAATGTAGAGTCTAATTTGAGCCTCCTTTGAACCATTTATAGGTGAAACAAAAACCTTATTCCCTTTTTGAATGAGGAAAATAGCTGTGTCTGGAACATGAAACAAAACGAAGTCCTTTTTGACAACAAGATATTTGTTTTTTTCCGATAGTTTAGACCACATATTTAGTAAATCAGCGTAATGTATACCAATATCCGTCAATTCCTCATCCGTATTTAACTGAGGCAACTCTGGCAGAGGAAAGTCACTAGAAATACTCAAACCGAAAGCTTTGTAAACGTTTTTTTGGATAGTATCTATCATCGAACTTCTCCTCCGTTTTTAAGAGTACAATTTAAATTTGACATACCCTCATGGTTTTCTTCTTTTCATTAGGCACATCAAAACAATCGGTTTCCATTCAACCATCGTTCAATATAAAGAACGAAAACAAGAAAAAAAGACCTTCACACTGTTTTGAGAAGCATACTATTTTGCTAATTATTCTTATTTTGTTCTTTATAAAGTATTATAAGATGAATTTATCATCTTTTACATGTAGTGTCAATAATACTTTTACAATGTTTTGCTAATTATGTATAGACCTGCATACCACGGTATGCAGGTCTTGTTTTTCATAAGTATTTATTAACTGTAATGAACAACATCGTCTTCCATTGCGTCTGGATCAGGTTGAACCTCATCTGGGTAATGTAATCCTGGTCCCGCCATAGTCATATTAATATCAAGTACTTCTAATAATGGCTTACTCCATGTCTTTTTCATGTTTTCACCTCCTTAAAAAGTTTTTTTAATAAATCGATACACAATTAAACTTCGCATTAGTAACTTGAATTCTGAATCAAGTATAAGTTCCGGCTTTGGATTTTCCTTTACTTTTGACATTGCAGATTTAATTATATTTAGATTAAGATATTCAGCCATTGCCGGGTCCGTGGTAATACTTTGGAATTCATTTATCAATTCGGACCACTGTGGAAGTAGTCTTTGGATACCATCCACTCCCTGTGCTCCTTTTACCAAGTGATTTAACCTCACTTTATCAGGTAAGATATTTTTAGTTACCCTACGAATTAATGATCGATCCACGCCTTTTTGAATATACTGCGAATCCGGTACAGATAAACAAAACTGGACAACCCGGAGGTCATTCGTTGGATCGCGATTCCAGATTGAGTTTCTTAAGGAAAACTTTGTATCAACTGTTCCATTACTCCGATAAAATAGTTTTTCAAACTGATTTTCTCTAGCCTCAAAGGTGCTTGGTAAGGTAGAACCTGTTTCATCTATACCAAAACTTTGTATCCTTTCAAATACGTTTTTTCTTTCAGCGAATGCTAGATTAATTAACATCGGTATGGAAGGTTCTGATCTAGAGCTGAATTTATTTTTTATCGATGGAAATGTTTTTTTTCCTATAACAGACAACACTCTTTTTCTTCCTGTCCCTTTAACATGAATAAATGCATTTATTTCTCTGTTTAGATTTATCCAACGAAGACTCCTGAATAGCTTCGTATAATAATCTAAAGCATTTCCCCACGAAATAGTATAATTACCCCGCGATCCATTTAAAAGCACCTTCACCCCCTGCTGGCTTGCTACCTCATATATTCCAGATATCCAATAGGAGTTTTCGAAAAATTTATATGGCATTTCAAGTACATCTAACCACTTATCCATTTCAGTTAAAGGGCTTTTATCTGGAAAACTTAGATAGTTTGGATTAATATTTCCGACATGATTAACAGTTGATTTAATAAAAGGTCTCTCATCTGCTAATTTACTTTTTGGTGTCCAGTCTTCGAAACCATCCATCGGAACATAACTGAACGTGTGCAATTGTTTTTTATCTTTTTCTAGTGCTTTAGCAGCAAAACCAACAACGGAACCAGAATCTAATCCTCCACTTAAGCGTGATCCTACCTTATGATCAGTTCGCAAGTAATCATTGACCACATTTCCAAATAGTTCTTTAAAGGCTTCCTCGTACTCGGTATTTGACTTTAAATTTAATTTATACTTCGTAGTTAATGTACTGTATCTTGAAAGAGTAACATTACCTTTAATTACTGATATTGTATGTGACGGTGGAATTTGGTCAATCCCCTTATACACAGTTGCAAGTGGATTCACAGTATCAAACATATCCGGAATAGCGAGAAAGTCTGCAAGCCACTCTTCGTTTAAACTTTTTTCCACATACGGTAAAGATAATAATGGTTGTATCACCGTACAAAAGGCAAAACAATGATGGTTATTGTAAAAGTAAAGTGTTCTAGCGCCTGAAAAATCCCTAGCACCAAATAACTTTTGATTTTGCTCATCCCAAATCATAAAAGCAAAGTCTCCTACCAAATGTTTTGCTACCTCATCTCCCCATCTGCAGTATGCTAATAAGATTAATTGACTATCTGGCATAATTTTTCTTTTATATTTCTTAACCTGCAAACTTTCAAATAACTCTTCACGATTGTCAATAATAGCATCGGCAGTAATCGATAACTGCCTCTCATAGTCATAATAAGGAAGTGGTTCTTCTACTGACTCTGGAGTAATCCATTGCGCTTGGCAACCAAGAAAGATATTCCTTTGTTGCCAAATTTGTATATCATCAGCAGGGAACCTCTGAAGAGTCTGCATCATGCCATTGCTTTGCTCGTTAGATATAGGTTCATTATTACTATTGTAAATCCCAGCTATAGCGCTCATAATTTTCTCTCCCCACATCACACAATTAATAATTCAAACACTTAATAACGAACGTAATTTGCATAGAATCGGATCTCTCATCATTCATTGTAATAAATAAACCTGGATGAATGCAGTATTGAATATACCAGTTTAGTTCTATATAAAGAACGTTACCACACAAGTTTACTTTATACAAGTGAAATTTCGGCAAATTCAGAAACTGGTGAATTGATTGAACCAGGGCATGTAGCTTATGGTCAGCTATTTCATAAGTCCTTATAAATATTACAAACTACGATGCCCGCGAGACTATTCATTGCTTCACTGTATAAAGTTTCTATACATTTCACAAGAATCCAATCATCAGCATCAACAAACATTACATAACCATATCTAGATGTTTAGCCCCCGCTCTTCTAGTGGCAATGCTTCCCTCATTATCCTAATCTCTCACAATTATCCTATTGTCTATTTTTTTGTATTTTTCACATATTGCTAAACTGTTTTCAATCAAACCATCATTAATCAAAAATAATTGAATTATTTGAATAATTGTCTAATAATTGATTTAATGCACTTTTCAAGTTTTCTTCCAGATTATATATAAGGACTCCGATACTAATTTCGTTCATTAAAATTCTCTTCCTTCATTTTCCACTCTATCGTACTACTTATACAACAGCCAATTTTGATGCAATTTTCATTAGTGCATGTTTGTATTTTTTCTTCTTATAAATATTCTCTCCTATATTAAAAAGATAGTTTACATCTTTATTTCTAATAGCATTTAAAAACGAATCTGAAAAAAACTTTATTGATCCTCGATTATCTATTGCCTCTAGGATATAATCATTTGATACGTATTCAAATATTTGTTGTTTTATTTCCAATTCAGTTAGGTTACCAAGAAATAAATCGTATAAGCATCTTTTAAACATGTTAAGCAACATAATACTTGGTCCATTGTAATTACTTTGTTTTGTATTTTGATAATGTTCATCTATAACTTTCTTTTGTATTTTAAAACCTTCTATTACATCTTTAAATAAATCGGGCATATATCGAGATGTAAAGCCACCTAATCGATAGTAATATAAACTTTCATCTACAACTTTAAGTCTGTCTGCTTTCATTAACATTTCCAAATTATAAAACAGATCTTCCCCAAAAAATTTAATTTTATCAATATATTTACCACTGCTCATTAATAACTCTCTTTTGTATAACTTTGCACATAGTGAAGCTGGAAACGGGTGACCATGGAAGTAGGCTATAGCTAATTCATCTTTTATTTCCTCTTTATTGAAAACCCTATCTTCCTTAAAATAAATACTATTATTTTTTTGTTTAATTAACCCATTTCCAAACGTTCTAAGGGTGTTACATACAATAATCTCAAGCGAATCTTTAATAGCACCTTTGTAAAGAATTTCTATCGTCTTTTTATCTATCCAGTCATCAGAATCAACAAACATGATATAGTCTGAACTTGATGCATCAAGTCCTTTCCTTCTAGTAACTACAGTACCTTCATTCTTCTTATCAATTATCAAAATTCTATTATCCGTTTTTCGGTATTTCTCACATATTTTTAAACTGTTATCTGTTGAACCATCATTTACTAATATTAACTCAAAATCTGTAAAAGTCTGTTTAAGAACAGACTTAATACATTTTTCAAGGTTTTTTCCTGGATTATATATAGGAATTATTACACTTACTTTACTCATCTAAGCCCACTCTTTTCTACTATCTAATTTTTTATCCCAAATGACATCAAGCTTAAGAAATCTTATTATTTTGACCTGACTGACGGTTAGTGTTAATACTAAAGGTATTTCATGTGGCTGAAGCTTGTGCTCTTTACATTACAGACCGTTTCGCGCCATTATTAATTTCTACTAACCTTCCATTACTTATTTTGAATACAATATCACAGTTTTCTATAGTACTTAACCTATGCGCTATAATAATTAAAGTTTTTTCAGTTTTTAAACTGTCAATTGCCTTCATAATTTCTCTTTCTGTATTAGTATCTAATGCAGATGTAGCTTCATCCATAAAAAGTATTTCTGGGTTATGGTATAATGCACGTGCAATCCCTATTCGTTGACGTTGGCCTCCAGAAAGTCGAACACCTCGTTCTCCAACCGAAGTTTCTAATTGATCTGGAAGTGATTCAACAAACTCTTTCAATTGAGCCTGATCTAACGCTTTCCAAACTTCATCATCCTCAATTTGTCCACTGTCTACCCCAAATGCGATATTGCCACGGATGGAGTCATCTGATAGGTATATAGATTGCGGAATATACCCTATTTTTTGTTGCCATAATGATTTTTGATCATATAAGTTTTTACCATCTACTAATACGCTACCACTTTCTGGCTGAAACAGACCAAGAATAATATCGACAAGGGTTGTTTTTCCAGCTCCAGATTCCCCTATAAAAGCAACGGATTGACCAATAGGTATAGTTAAAGATACATCCTTTATAGAATAGGCATTTTGTTTCGGATAACGAAAAGTAACGAGATTTAATTTAATTGAATCAAGAAATGTTTTCTCCCCTTTATTAATTAAGGCTGACTTTGCATCATAAGGAGTAGTTAAATATTCCTCTTTATTATTAAACAAATCATCATAGACTATAGATAAAGCGGGTTGACTATATCGAATAGTTGTTATCAATGCAACAACTCTTGTTATAGAAGGCATTAATCGAAAAGCGGCCATAGCAAAAAGCGCCATAGTTGATACTACTTCTGTTGTACTTGTTCCTTGAAAAACAACAATTAGCATCGTGATAAGAACGATCGATACCAGCAACGTTTCAATAAATAGCCTTGGCACTTGCTCTAACATCTTCATATACCTGCTATTGTTCGCTTTGATTTGACTTTGACCTGTGTATGCTTTAATAAAGAAGTTTTCTTTTCCTGAAACTTTAACCTCTTTACTCGCTCCTAAGCCTTGATTCACCCATTTAATCATCGTCCCACTAACTTTTTGTTGTTCTTCACCTAAATAACTGATTTTTTTACGAAGAATTGTAAAAAACAAAAAAACACTTCCACCTAATAAGATAGAAGCTACTATTGTTGCAACCGGAGCTGTCACTAAAAGCAATACTAAAATACAAATAGTCACAAGAATTTCCGTAAATAACTGAAATCCCGATATGACTATCCCCTGAAACACCTTAGATACTTCTCCATTCACATTACGTAATAGATCTGCTGTATTTCGTTGTAAATGGAAAGTATATGGTTTTATCAAATATTCTTTAAACAAATCACGTGATAATTTAACTTGCTGATTTAAGATGACTCTAAATTGCGCATAGTTGAAAAGAAGTAAGTATAGATTTTTTAAAACAAAAGTTGTCAATAGTAGCGCAACAGAGAATATGATAAACGATGTTGTTGATTGGAAATTAAATAAATCATATATATTTGATAGGATTGCTTCTTCCTGAATGATTGATGGATTTGTTACAATTCCAACAAAGGGAATAATTAACCCTATTCCTACAGTCTCAAATAAAGCTGCTATTATCATCATAAAGAACAAAATTAATAACTTTTTCTTTTCTCTTTTATTAAAAAGACTTAGTATTTTTTTTACTGTACCCTTCAATTTGTTCACACCCTTTCAATGTATTATTACCCAACCAAACTATTCACATAAGATTAAACTTATTTTTAGCTAATACAAACTTATTAAAAATGTTTACGTTCCTCTGAATACAGATCAATTTATGTGCTTTGTAGTACAAATATGGACATCGATAAATTAATATGTCTTTATAGAATTCTTCATCATTCAAAATTGATGATATTATTTTATGTTTTTCATTTATTGTAAGAGTACTGTTTACAACATCATTCATATAGGCTAAAGTAACTCCAACATAATAACTTTTAACTTTATTCTTATAAATTTCAAGATGGTATTTGTTGCATTTTTCAAAAAGGACCAAAATTAGCCCCTATAATAAAAGATTTCTTTTTTAACCTGTTAAATTCATCAGGTAATACTCTCCTTTTAATCAAAGCCTCTTCCCACCCTATCCCTTCCATAAATATAGATCCTCCTATATTTAAAAGGGCATCATATTTTTTATACTTTAATAATAATTTATTTATTTTGTGGAAAGCATCGATTTTGCGTATCCCGAAGAAATTCACGCTCATACTTTTTAGTATACTCACATTTTTGTATTTTTTAAAAATTCCATTGTATTTGGTATTTGATGTAAGTAAATACCAATCTACATTAGGATATCTATCAAATAATACTTTCAAAAATAAATCGTCCCCCAAGTTTTGAGAGAAGTAAGCATTTACTAAAATTTTCTTTTTCAATTTCTTCCACCTCTGTTTTTATATAATTGATCTAGTAATTCTTTACGATTTCAAAAAGTTTTTCTAGTTCAATAGTTGAATTGATTCTTTCCTTATCTAGGTTATTGGTAAAGATGTTACATAACTTTTTATTCTTTATTAGTTTCTTTACACCTTCATACAATTCACTTTCATCAATATTTACTATAAGTCCCGTTTCCTCGTTTCTTATCTGCTCATTAGCTCCATTAACGTTAGTAGCTACAATAGGTTTTTTTAAGGATCTAGCTTCTAATGTTGTAATACAATAGCCTTCATATCTAGATGGTTGAACATATATATCACACTGATCCATGTATGGATATGGATTGGGATCTGAACCTAACAAGATAAATTTATCCTGGAGATTGTATTCGTTTATTAACTTTTCATATTTGCTTCGTGAACTACCTTCACCTAAGCAATACCATTTGACTTTATATCCTTCTTTTACAAGCCTGGCTAACACTCTTATAGCTAAATCCTGGCCTTTTTCAGTTGTTAACCTACCAACAGTTAGGATCCTTACCCCTTCAAAATTATCAATAAATCCTTTTCCTTCTTTTGATTGATCCTGAATTACTTTCGGAGACACCAAATTTAGAAAAACCTCAGATTTCTTTTTTATTGTAGGAACCAATTCAATAAGTTTATTTTTCGCTTCATTAGAAACAACAAAGATTTTATCGAATTTTTTATATAGCTTAGTCGCAAAGTTTACGTCGAACCCTATTTTAGTAATATCAAAATGAATCCATTGAATTTTCTTTTTTGCTTTTATTTTATGGATAACAAAATAGCTTATGAAGTCCATTGGACCAGCATAAGCTACAGCAATATCATATTCATTTGTAAAGTTAGGAACATCTTTTAGGATATATTTTAAAAAAATACTTTTATTTTTAGTTACTTTAGATATTAGGTATATTAAGAGGGAAATTAAATCCTCTTATTACGTGACCTGTTTTAAATAAGCTTTTGACCACTTCTCTTGGTGGCTTATTTAATGAATCTTGTAATTCGTTATATTCCTTTACATACTCTACATGCACCTCACTTGGTATTGAAGCTAAAAACCCTCCATATTTCTCTAACATTAATATTGTGATATCATATTCACTCTTTGGAATCTCAGAAATCATATTGAGTAAAGCCTTTTCTGTTCCGCCTACATTCATATTTATAAGCATGAAAACTATTTTTTTCTTCATGGTTTTTACTCGCTTTCATCCAAGTAATTGATAAAACTTTTCAACTTCCTCAATGTTACCTTTTTTTTCACCCCTTAGATATTGAATTATAGTCTCTCTTAGTTCTTTATCATTTATTAATTGCATTATTCCATCTGAGACTGCTTCTGGATTCATATCAACTACAATGCCGTTCTTTCCTTCTACCATCTGAGCGTATACTGCATCAAATCTTGTGGTGACAACTGGTACATTAAGCATTCGTGCTTCTGCAATCGCTAAACCAAATCCTTCAAACTTTGAGGTCTGTACGTAAATATCTGCATTTTTAATAAACGGATAAGGATTTGATCTAGTACCCAATAATATAAAGTGCTGCGTTAAATTGTTTTTATCTATAAATTCCTCTATTTCTTTCTGTTGAGGACCTTTTCCTAATACGTACCATCTGAAATTGATACCATTCTCTTTCAGCCTTTCACACGCATTTAAAGCTATATCATAACCTTTTTGATAATCAAGTCTACCTATAGTAAGGATTTTTACACCTGTAAAATTATCATCATAACTTTCTCCTATATTAGCCATTTCAACTATCAAATCTGGATTATTTATATCATGAATCACTCCCACCTTTTCTGAACAATCGGGGAAGGTTTCCAAGAATATTTCCTTTGTTGTATCAGAAACAGCAACTATTTTATTATATTTATCATAAAAATCTTTTTGGAACGTTTTATCTTGTTCTTTCAATTTATAACTAACATTTACCCAAGCAAACTTCTTCTTCGCCCTTACCTTGTCAGCTATATAAAAAGTAGGGACACCTTGTGCGTAACTGATAGCAACATCATAGTACTTAGAATTTTTTTCAATATTTTTAGAAACACTTTGCCAAAAAACCCTGGCTTTCTGTGAGTTACGGTAATTTTCCTTTCGTATTCCTATTGAATATTTCATTCTTGAATAAAGCATTTTATAATTAGAGTTTTTGAGAGTATAAATAAGAGATTGCTTTATGTTTAACTTTGTGTATTCCGTGTACTTCAATGGCTTTAAAATAGTTACTTCTTTCGGGACTAAACTTTCAAGAATCGTTTCATGTGCAAAAAGCATTAAATCGACGGAGTACTTTGTGTAGTCCAATAATGACAACAAAGTTACTAAACTCTTTTCTGCACCTGCACAATCCAGTGAATCTATAGCAAATAATAGTTTCTTTTTCATTTTATCAAGCTCCATAATTAGGTTATAGTTCTTCTTTTAATTAACCTTTTGAGGAATGTTTTATATTTTAGTTTAATAGCTATAATTCTTAACTTAGTTATTTTCATTCTCTTTGTGAAGCTATACCACAACAATTCCTTATTTTTGTTACCAGGGCAGTCAGATAATAGGCTGTTGATCTTATGAATACCTTTTTTATCTTTAAAGGTGCGTTGCTTTTTCTTTATGTTTTTCACAGTCTTTAATGTAGCAAATTTAATACCTTCATAATAAAAATGATTTTCTGGATTAAAAATGATATCATCAACAGATTTTTTAAAAGTTAGCAATTCGTTATTATAGCTTCTAAGGCAATCAGAGTCTGAACATTCTTCTAGTAAATTATGTCCATAATGAATAAAATCTAAATTAAGAGACTCACGAATCCCGTATGCTGCCAGTACGGAATCCGAAATGACACAAAAACATTCATTATCGATAGTTTTATCATTTAAAAGTTGTTTGTACTTATTAGTATTTCTTCTTAACTTTTCAAAAGAACCTAGTATGGCATTGTTCAAGAAATGTATACTATTTTCGTTTAAAAACATTTGAGTTAGTCTAATCGTATCGTTGTGTGTTTCATTTATATAAAAAGAATTCACAGGATTGCTATAAAGCCTAGTTAATTCTTCATGTATTCTAGATAGTTTTTCAAAATTCTTTGTTTCAAAAACAAAAACACTAATAGTTCCCACTCCATTAGTAAAAGAACTAAGCACATTACTTAGATCTTGATAGTCATTATTGTACAATTGCATCATTAAATTTTTTGGACCTTCTTTTACTATCTTAATATCCTTTTCGTAATAAATAGATCCATGTTTGCTAAGTACTTCCCTAACATCCTGCTTTTTTTCAAGAGATTTCGGAAATAGAAGAACAACATATGTATCTTTTTTTAACTTACAATATTCATAAGCAATTGCATCTGCCCACTTGGTACGAAGACCTTTTTGCTTAAAAAATTCATGATTATAATTTACACCACTTGCGTTCAATCTAATGGTCTTTACTTTTTTGTTATAAAGTAGTGCTGCTGTTAGCCGATGGGCACCATCAATTGGGACATTATCTTTATTGATAGGTAATAATGATAATGTCCCATCAAAGCCATTTTCTTTTACAGATTTTAAGGTGCGGTTAAATGAATTAACAAAGGATGCAATCCCTTTTTTACCTGAATCATCATCTTCATCATACTTATTAAAGACCCAAATATGGTCTTCATAAAGTCTATAACCCCAACTACTATTAAACTTGTTTTCATGGAACTTCCCATAAATATACTTTGCCATGATATCGAATCTTCTGTGGTCAATTAATGTAAGTGGCTCAAATTCTAACTCTTTTGCATCATGCTTAATATCTGCTTGATCTAGACGTTTCAAGTTTAATTTTCGTAAAGTGTCGGCTTCTTTATCCATATTAATCATATTGTTTCACCCGCTCCAAACCAACTGGCTGTGACAGTATCCTAGATTTCCTTAATCCCTTTCTTAATCCAAGAAAAAAGACATTAAAATAAGGATGTAACATAAATAACTGTAATTGGTTGCTAAGTTGCTTATCACCATTAGCCGCTTCTTTTAAAGCAATATAGTTAGTCTGGATATAAGACTGGATTTCCCCCCTATACATACCTCCTTTATCTTGACCCCTGTTTATCAGCAACAAATTATAATGAATCAAACACGTTTTTAAAATCACCTTATATGATTCATCTATCAGTTCCTCGTAAAACTCTTCAATGAATCTGTGCCTTTCTTTTAACCCTTTAATGATGTCCAAGTTCCGTGGAATGTAGGTTGCAACGATACTGTCTTCACGTTGGAAATAGTTATACATGGGTTTGTCTAAAAGAACAAAGCGATTCACCTTTTTCATTACCTGGTGTGCCCACAATACATCCTCAAACAATACTCCTTGTTCGAATTGGATATCCTGGATCATTTCCGTTTTGTACAATTTCCCCCAAGCAAAGTTCTTCACTCGTTCGTTTATAACTAATTCATACATCAATGTTTTATTATCTAAAAGTGCGAATGATTCATTTTTCTTTTGATGCCTGTTATCGATAAGTAATTTCTGATCATAGGCATAATAAAAAGCTGATTGAACGATATCAGCTTTATATGTATAACTACTATTCACCATGTTTTCGATCATTTTATTTTCTAACCAATCATCACTATCCACAAAAACTGTAAATTCCCCTGTTACATGTTTCATGCCATGATTTCTTGCATCAGATAGCCCACCATTCTTCTTATGAAGAACCTTTACTCGATCATCCAACTTTCCATAGTGATCAGCGATAATTCCACAGTTATCTGGTGAACCATCATCAACTAAAATCACTTCTATATTTGGGTATGTTTGATTAAGAATGCTATCGACGCATCTGTGTATATATTTTTCCACCTTATAGATAGGAACAACAACACTAACTTTTTCTTTTTGCAGCATCTATTGCTCCTCCTAAACTAATTGGTATAGTTTCTCTAATTCATCACCATTATGATAGTTATTCCTTGTGCAGTTAGTAGCCAGCTTTTCTCTTAACTCAGTGTTCTGATAGAGTTTTTCTATCCCATCAGCTATTCCTTCAGCAGACAATTCACAAATATAGCCATCAAATCCATCTTTGACCTGACTTTGCGCAGTTGGATAATTGGTTATCATCACTGGCTTTGCTAATATTTGAGCTTCTCCTACTGTAACTGCTTTGCCCTCATACCTGGATGGCTGCACGTATATAGCTGCTGCTTTCATATATGGATATGGGTTTTTTTTCTTCCCTAAAAAGATAAACGAATCTTCTAGATCGTTCTCTTCTACTAATGCTTTAATCATATCCTCGTCTCCACCATACCCAACCACATACCAAGCGATGTCAACATAGCCCCTATCTTTTAATACTTTTAAAGCCTTAACTGCATTGTCGATTCCCTTTGCATGCGATAACCTAGCTACCGTTATCACTTTAAACCGAGAATCATCAAGCATTGGGTTATCCATTTTTTCATTCGATAAGGTTGTCACAAAGTCGGGTGAGGTAATATTCTCAATGACCTTTACCTTTTTTTCTAAGATTGGATACTTAGAGATAAATGCATTTCTACAATCATCAGATACTGCCACGATATAATTAAATTTATTCCACATTTTTATGTCTATTTCTATTTCCGTCTCTACTGTTGAAAAATCAGTGTGTATCCAAGCGATTTTAGTTCTTGCCTTCACCTTTTCTGCAACAAAGTAATGTGGCCATAAGTAACTAATCGCCACATCATATGTCTTTTCTAACTTCGGTAAAAAAGGTAATGCGTATTTCCACATGTACTGCATTTGCTTATATCCACTTTCTGATGATCTATCTGTAGTTGCTTTGTACTTCGCCAGAATCCTTGCCAACCCCATTACAGGCTTTCCAGATTTCAAAATTTGTCCGATAGACATTCTAAATGTTTTATAAGTCTTAGATTCTTCTAGTAGATTTGGCTTCTTAGGGAGCAAATCCATAAAATCACCTGTATGACTGTATAACATAAGATCTATCTTATAATTGTTGTAATCAAAGTTATTAAGCAAACTGATAAGACTTCTTTCAACTCCCCCAACCTCCATATCAAAGGAAGCGATTACTATATTCTTCATGTGCACCACCATCACTATACTTGTAGATATTCATCAAACTTGAAATTCCTTTAGTCAGGGAATATCCTTTTTCTTCAAATGTTTCTATAATTTTATTTGTATTTTTTTCTTTTTTATTTGCGACTTCTAGTATCCTCTTGGCCCAAACATCGGGTCCATTAGCTAATGTAAGCTTTGAAACCAAGCCTATTTCCAAGTCTGCCTCTGGCTGAATAGCCTCTGATACTACACACGGCACTCCACTCGCCTGGGCTTCTAACAAAACAAGACCTAATCCTTCATATAAAGATGGGAAAACAAATACATCCATACAATGTAGCATCGTTGATATGTTAGTTTGTATTCCTACAAACCTGATGTTTTCATGCAGGTCCTCTTTTTTAGCTTCTTTTTCTACTTGTTGCCTTAAGTCCCCATCTCCCACTAACAGCAACTTAATTGTAGGATTTCTCTCGACAACACGTTTCATTACTTGCAACAAAAACGCATGATTTTTTGCTTCTATAAATCTGCCAATATGACCAATTACCAAACTAGTTCCAAATCCTTTTTTCACTTTGAATTTGGTAACTTCTATTTTTGGTTCTTTTAGAAATGTTACGTAATCAATTGGGTTTGGGAAATAGGAATATTTTTGTTTAGCTACTCTATTTCCACCAAATAAATATTTCCCTGCTCCATTACTACAGGCTAATAAATTCGTAGAGAAGGTGCTAATCATTAAACGCATTAGCATAATGTAGCTTTTCCTAACAAAACTAAAATCGTCATCTGCAGTGGTGTGTGCATGGGCTATTCTTATTTTTATACCTGCCATAAATGCAGCCATATTTGCAACTCCACAATGAAATAATGTATGTGCATGAACAACGTCATATGGTCCATACTGTCTAATAGCCTGATAAAGTTGTTTAACCGAACGTGTTTTTGATAACCTTATTACTCTCCCGCCTAATCGTTCAATTTCTGCATCATAGTGTGCTTCTTGCTCGCTATAAGAAATGAAATCAAACGTTACTTTTTCTCTGTCAATATTTCGATAGATATTCATTAACATCGTTTCTGTTCCTGCTCGATTCATTGCTCCAACAACATGAAGAATTCTTATTGGTTTTACGTTTTCCACTTATCACTCCTCCTAGACACGCCAATATTTCACTTTCCTTCTAAATTATTTTTCTGCCATTTAGCAAACTCAATCACTGTTTTAAATTCCTGAAGTTGCTCTTTCTCCACACCGGATTCTTTTAGATCGTTTACAAAATCAAGCCATTCACCTTCTGGAAAGGCCTGATTTTCGGAATTTGATTCTATCAAAGTTCTGAGATCAACATCAAGAACAGCTGCTATTTTTTCCATGATTTGTACAGATGGGTTCGTATTGATATTACGTTCAATATTGCTTAAATAGGATTTAGATATAGTTGCACGTATGGCGAGCTCAGATAAAGTCAGCCCTTTTTTTTTCCTTAATCCTTGTATGTTTTTTCCTATCATTCACCTATACCTCGTGTTTTCTTAAATAATATAATTCTTTTTTGTTCTGTCCTTCATTTACCGTATCCTTAAAACATTGGATTACTCGATTTTGTTCTTCTTCCGTCAGATTTGATCCTGACGGGAGACATAATCCTGAATGAAATAGGTTTTCTGCAACATGGTCATCCGCCTCATGTGAATAGTAAGCCGCGTTACTGAAAAGCGGCTGCATATGAAGTGGTTTCCATACATGACGCGCTTCTATGTTTTCAGCATTTAGTGATTCCACTAATTGTTTAACAGACACTCCTAATTTTTCCTCTTTAACCGTTAAAGTGGTAAGCCATCGATTAGACCTAGTTCCTGTTAATTCAGGCATAAAGTCTACTCCATTTAGACTAGACAATGCATGATAATACCGTTCAAATATACGTCTTCTTTCCTCCACCCGATTTTCTAGCACCTTTAATTGCGCCCTTCCAACTCCAGCCAATAAATTACTCATTCTATAATTAAATCCCATTACACTATGCTGATAATAAGGCGCTTTGTCTCGGGCCTGGGTTGCTAAAAAACGAGCCCGCTTCATTGCTTCCGCATCATCTGATACAAGCATACCACCACCAGATGTCGTAATAATTTTGTTGCCATTAAAAGAATAAATTCCAAACCTGCCAAATGTACCACTTTGCTTACCTTTGTAAGTTGAGCCAAGTGATTCTGCGGCGTCCTCAATAATTGGTACCTTATAGTAGTTACATATCAATTGAAGCTCATCCATCCTTGAACTTTGACCATATAGATTGACAATAATGATTGCTTTTGGAAGGTTCCCTTTAAGAGCAGCTTCATTCAATGCTTTCCTGAGAGCAAAAGGTGACATATTCCATGTATCAGGTTCTGAATCAATAAATACTGGCTTTGCTCCTTGATACAAAATTGGATTAGCACTTGCAACAAAAGTAAGCGTTGAACAAAATACTGTATCTTCTTTTGTCACACCTAATAAACAAAGAGCCAAATGAATTGCTGCAGTTCCTGAACTAAGCGCAACAGCTTCATCGGCTCCGACAAACTCGGCGATTTCTTTTTCAAACGCATCCACATTTGGTCCTAAGGGTGCAATCCAATTCGTTTTGAATGCCTCCATAATATAATATTGTTCTCTCCCACTCATATGTGGCGGGGAAAGATGGATTCTAGGATTGGTCATATAAAATCACCGTCTTTTCGTCTAGATTTTATTTCATTAATATTCTTTCGATAATTCTTGTTGGAGAACCTACAGCTTTACTATAAGCTGGGATATGCTCAATTACTGTAGAACCCGCTCCAATAACTGACCATCTACCAAGATGGATTCCTGGGATAATCGTTGCTGACGATCCAACATGTACTCCTTCACCAGTACTCACATTTCCGGTCAACGTAGCATTTGGTGAAACATGGGTATAGTCCCCTATTTCATTGTCATGTTCAATAATTGCTCCCGTGTTGATGATACAATGATTGCCAATTTCAGCCTCGGCATTTATAACGGCCTGAGGCATAATAACTGTTCCATATCCTATTTTGGCAGATGCACTTACAATTGCTGACGGATGAATGATGGACAAATAGTGTTGAGGTAATAAATTTAAGCCTTTCACGATCTTTTTTCTTACGTCATTTCTTCCAATTGCAACTACCACTTTGGTATCTGGGCGAAATAACCTCACTAGGAAAGAAATTGGAGCATGAATAATTCCTTTCTCTTGAAAGCCATGTTCATACTTGTCATCCAAAATAGCTATAATTTTATTTGCCTTTGTAGAAGAAATCATTTCCTGTATGACCCTGCTGTGCCCACCATTTCCTACGATTATTATTTTCATGCTAGATCACTTCGTTTGAACCTTTGAATTTTTCCATTGACACGGAGCCTTGCTGGTTAATTCCTTCTTTTTTTAAAACTTTAATTATCGTCTTAAGTAAAATTTTTAAATCCAATAGTATGGTCTGATTTTTCACATACCATATATCTAGGTTAAACTTTTCTGACCACGTAATTTCATTTCTACCATTTACTTGTGCCCATCCAGTAATGCCTGGCCTTACATTATGTCGTTGTCCCTGATTTTTCGTGTAAAGAGGCAAGTATTCCATCAACAATGGCCGTGGTCCAACTAAACTCATGTCACCTTTTAGTACATTGATGAGTTGGGGAAGTTCATCTAAACTAAACTTCCTTAAGATTTTTCCAAGATCTGTTAATCTTAGTTGGTCAGCCATATCAGTTTGTGAATTGGTCATTGTACGAAACTTGTAAAGGTAAAAAGGCTTTCCATATAATCCTGGCCGTTTCTGTTTAAAAACGATTGGGGCACCCATGTTAACTCTTACACTTAAGACGACAAGAACCATAATCGGAAAAAAGATTATTAACAGGAATAATGAAATGACTAAATCTATTATGCGTTTCAATATTCTAAGCCCCTCCTCGCCTGCTTATTCGGACATTAAAAAACCCGCTGCATAACGTTGCACCGGTGTTCCACTTTTTGTTATTGGTTTTACTAACTTCTCGTATCCATTCGGATTATTTTGTTGCCATCGCCACGTATCTTCACACATAACATTAATTCCTCTTGTTGCTTCCCACCCCAATTGTTCTCTTGCTTTCGTAGGGTCTGCAAAGCATATAGCAGCATCGCCCTGTCGACGATCTTTTATGGTATACGGAACTTTTTTTCCAGAAGCCTTTTCAAATGCTTCAACCATTTCTAGCACGCTATAACCCCGCCCCGTACCTAGATTGTAAGCACCAATACCACTTGTTGATTGAACCTTCTCTAAAGCTTTTAAATGACCTATTGCCAGATCCACTACATGGATATAATCTCTCAGCCCAGTTCCATCTTTTGTTGGGTAATCATTGCCAAACACATTCAAATATGGTAATTTTCCTATCGCCACTTGTGAAATATATGGCATTAGGTTATCCGGAATTCCATTCGGATCTTCACCTATTCGCCCACTATTATGTGATCCAATCGGATTAAAGTATCGTAATAAGGCAATATTCCATGTAGAATCTGAGTCATATAAATCTCTAAAAATATCCTCGATCATTTGTTTTGTACGTCCATAAGGATTAACTGCCCCTAGAGGTGTATCTTCTCTAATTGGTATCTGATCTGTTGCACCATAAACTGTCGCGGATGAGCTGAATACAAGCTTTTTTACCTTATATTTCTTCATTGCATCAGCCAAGTTAATGGTCCCAGTAAGATTGTTTTGGTAATACTTAAGTGGAACTACAACAGATTCACCTACAGCCTTCAAACCCGCTAAATGAATAACTGCATCAATCTTAATTTCAGAAAAGATTTGCTCAACTCTTTCTTTGTTCACTAAATCCACTTGATATTTCTTAAATTGCTTACCTGTAATTTCAGATACACGTCTTAATGCTTCTGGATTGCTATTTGAAAAGTTGTCTAAGACAACAATTTCATATCCAGCGTTTAGAAGCCCTACACAAATGTGACTTCCTATATAGCCGGCACCACCTGTTACAAGAATTGCCATATAATCATCATCCCTCCTTTTACTACCAAAATAAGTAATCACTCTCGTATAAAATATTTAAACTAATAACATTTTCATAAAAGTAATAAGCAAGGTAACAAATTAAAATTCCATAGTAAATAATTTTTTCGTCCTTTTCCCTGAATACCTTTACAACCCAAGAAATCAGGATTAATTGATATAATCCAAAATAAATGGAAAAACGAGCAAAGATCCAGTTTTGTGTTGATATCATCATAAATACGAATCCTAGTAAGGCCAGATTTACAATATAATCACTATCAGGGAATATCCTCCTCAGTTTCTCTCTACCTAAATAAGCAATTAAAAGCGGTACCAAATCTACTGCAACACGTAAACTATTTGCGCCACCTTCCGCAAAGTTTTTGTAGTGACCATATTGTGTATCCTCAATCGCAGTAAATAAGAGGGAAGAAAATTTATCGAATCCTATGACGATGAGAACTGCTATAATTAATAATGCCAAAGTTGGTTTTGACCATGCTTTAAATCTGACGACGAAGTAAATTGGCAGCAATATAAGTGCACTTTGATGAAATAAGGACGCTAACAGAATGACGAGAAAATATTTTATCCAATTGCCTTCTATTAAAAACTTAGTAGCTGCAAAGGCAATTGCTGCAGCAAGAACCTGCCTAATTCCGTTCATGGATACTAGGAATAAACCACCTGTTATATAAACATATAAACTTAACTCAATCATTCTTGAGTAGTTGTATAAGACCAGAAAAATAATGACATTCGTAATAAAAGCTGTAGCGAAAATCAATATTTGTGGATCTTCAGATATATAGTTCTTTAATAGCATTTGCAGAACGCCAAATCCAATATCCTTTTGAGATATAATGAATTCCCAGGTAAATTCATTTAATTCATAGGAATATTTATAAAAAAACGTGTCACCGATATTCGACCGAAGACCTGAAATTGCTACTATGGAAACAAAAGCACATCCTATTAATAACTTATTTGGCCTTATAGGAATAGGTGATGTTTCAGTAGTCTGCACAGATGTCGCAAAGTACCGAGCGAAAAATGAACAAGTAAAGACGATAGCAAGATTAATCCAAAGTAATGTCATTTATACCACCCGTGTTTTAGATGTAACATATACGTATAAAAGTAGGCCGAATGGAACAGCTAAAAATGTTAGCATCTTATGGGGCGTTTCTAATAAAAATGACCAATTTCTGCTCATAAGACTACTAGATACATAATGTATGGCTTGCCTAAACTTAAATAATGGATTGGTGAATGGTAAGTTCATCAACGCTTTACGGTAAAAGGCAAAACCTCTTGGATTTTTTCGATATTGACGAAACATGTTACGCGATGAGCCATCTGGAAGATATTCCACACAGCAAAGCACCTCATTCATGAGTAACAGTTGATAATCCTTGTCAAGCATGTAGTATTTGTATGCTAATCCTACATAGTTTTCGTTTGTGAAGATTGGATACGGATATTTTTTTGTTAACGCTGTACGATAAACGAGCTTCTTATCCCCAGTTACACCTTGTTTATAATAGAGATCAAACAACGTGGAAGTTTTCAGGTATTCCGGTAATTTTGTACCAATTATTCTATGTTCATTATCAGCATCGAGACCGATTATGCCACTCACATTTTCATTTCCATATTCCTCCCAAAACGTAAGGATCTTTGCCACTGCATTCCCCGGCATATAATCATCTGAATCAATACAAACATTTAATTCCGTCTCAATTCGTTCATAAGCCGTGTTATGCGCGCCATGCATTCCTTGGTTGTTTTGCCAATGGTAGTTGATGTGGATTACGTTTTCTTTGATCCAACTTCCTACTAATTCTTTAGTCTCATCTGTTGAACCATCGTCAATAATTAACCAAACGAATTCTTTACAAGTTTGTTGCTTTAAACTTTGATAACAGTTATCAAGACAGTATGCTCGATTATAAGTAGGAGTGAATATGGTCAGTTTCTTCATATCACTTTCCCACCTAACGTTAAATAAGATGTTTGGGCAAGTCCTGCCGTTTTTCGTATATCATAGCCCTTTTCTGATAAGGCATCCCGAGCTATTATTCGCGATCGATCAAGTTTTGCTAGTTTAATAATTTTTTCTGTCCAGATAGTTCTATCAGTTAAAGGAAGCGCATGTACCATCCCTACCCCCATGTCAACTTCCTCTGTAATCGTGTTCGATATTAAACAAGGTAATCCTGTCCCTTGTGCTTCAATCAACGTTACAGGTAATCCCTCATGTAACGAAGGAAAGATAAACAAATCAAAAGCTTGTAGTATTCCATCAACATCTTCTCTTACACCAAGCAGTTGCACATTGTCCTCTAGGTTCAGATAGTTTATCTTTTCGATAATCTTATTTCTTAATGAACCGTCCCCAACTAGTAGTAGTTGTGAATTTGGAAGTTTTTTATTGACACGCTTAAATATATCTAATAAAAATAAGTGATTTTTTTGATGAGAAAATCGTCCAACATGACCGAGTATCAATGTATCCTTATCAATTTTCAATTCTTTTCTAATTTGTTCACGGGTACTGGCTGCATATTGAAATTTATCTGTTACAATTCCATTCTTTAAAATGAAGGTTCCCAGGGTGCTTTCTCCATATAACCACTTGGCTGCGGCGTGTGAACATGCGTAGAAATGTGTTGCATTCGGCTTGATATTATTTCCCGCATACCACTTATAAATCTTTGTTGCGAATCCACCTTCACTACGCGTATTATGACTGTGAGCGATTCTTATCGGGATATTCGCTTTCCTAGCTGAACGAAGGACGAAGCCACTCATTTTGTCCATGTGAGCATGCACAATTTGATAAGATTTATTTGTTAGTAGAAATTTGTCTAGTTCTTTAATATAGCCGCTATGTCCTACCTCGGTTATATAAGGAATTCGGTGGATTTTTCCACCCATTGCAACTATTTCTGAATCAAAAACACCTTTTTTACAAGTTAAAAAATCGAATTGAACCTTTGAGCGATCCATATTACGATAAAGGTTCATAATTAGTGTTTCAGCTCCACCTCGATTCATATTCACTACAACATGTAATATCCTTAATGGATTGCCCATTCTAGTTCCCTCCTTTCTTCCATATAGGTTGTATAAATACGACTTTTCTCAGCCAGCACGTTATTTATGCTATATGTTGATAAAATTAAATCCCGGCTATTTTCTCCGAAGTTTTCTTTTAACCCTTTACTTGTCGCAAGCTGGACTACCTTTTGAGAAAATATGTCAATAGCATTATTTTTGACTAACCATCCATTCTCGTTATTGTGGATGAGTTCTCTATGGCCTCTATTATCAACTGCAACTACTGGCAAGCCACACGCCATGGCTTCCATAATATTTACTGGTAAACCTTCACGAAAACTAGATGCAACGGCAATGTCACACATTGGAACCAGTTTATGGATATCATTTCGAAATCCTAGGAAATCAACCATATGACTGATTCCAAGTGTTTTTGCTTGTTCCAGACAATTTTCAAATAATGCCCCCTCCCCAGCAAATAGGAGCCTTGCGTTTGGGACTTCATCTTTTATCAAAGCTAACGAGCGAAGGAGGAAACTTTGGTTTTTATTCCTATTAAATTCCGCTGCATAAAACAATAAAAAGTCATCAGCTTTATAGCCAAATGACTTTTTCAACTCTACCTTTTTGTTTGCCGTTACTGGTTTGAAACGGTTGTTGTCAATCCCTACTCCATGAACATGTTCAATCTGTTTTGCCTTAAATTGATTTTTGGCTAACTGATAGTCTTCCTGATTAATGGTGATTAAGCAGTCTGTATAATAGGACAGCCATTTTTCGATCGGATAATAAAATAGCCAGTTGATTAGTGGCGCTCCTTTACAAAAATGAAATCCGTGTGCTGTATAAATAACCTTTGTGCCTTGGCTTCTGAAGACTCTTGCCGCCAGACGGCCTATTAATCCGCCTATTGGTGTATGACAATGAATGATTTCATAATTATTTTGCTCCATGATTTTTTTAAGTTGTTTATATACTTTTATGTTCGAACGATTATATGGTGATCGCTGAAATGGAATGGAGTACTTGTGATCGGTGTATGCTAAATCTATTTCTCCTGCTGCAGCAACATGAACTTCCCATCCTTGTTCTTTAAACCATTTCATATATGGCAAGTGAAAAGCTTTAAAATGATAGTCGACTGTTGCGCAAAACAGAATTTTCTTAGCCATGATTATCACCAATTGGTCTAGCTAATTCTCTTTCAACTACAGAAGAAAGATAATCTAGCAATTCCTTTTTCAAATTGCCTCGTTGTAAAGCAAATTCTATTGTCGTCTGAATATATCCCATTTTATCCCCGACATCGTAACGGGTTCCTTTAAAATCATAGGCATAAACGGCTTCATTTTTATTAAGTGCAGCAATCGCATCTGTAAGTTGTATTTCGTCCCCTGCACCAGGTTTTTGATTTTGTAAAATATCAAAAATACTTGGGCTTAAAATGTAACGGCCTAGAATGGCTAGATTAGAAGGAGCTACTTCTTGTCTTGGCTTTTCAATTAGATTGCTAATGTTGTATAAACGGTTGTCAATCATACTGCCGTCAACAATACCATACCTAGAGACCTCTGTTTCTTCTACCTGTTGCACACCTAAAATAGAAGCACGATAACGATTATATTGATTAATCATTTGTCTCAGGCATGGAGTTTCTGCTTCTACGATGTCATCTCCTAATAAAACTGCAAAAGGTTCGTCGCCAATAAATTTGCGCGCACACCAGACTGCGTGACCCAATCCTTTGGGTTCTTTTTGGCGGATATAATGAATATCAACTAATTTTGAAGATTTTTGGACTTCACTTAATAAGTCAAATTTCCCTTTTTCAAATAAATTTTGTTCTAACTCAAACGAATGATCAAAGTGGTCTTCAATCGCTCTTTTTCCTTTACCAGTTACAATGATAATATCTTCAATCCCAGATTCTATCGCCTCTTCCACTATGTATTGAATCGTTGGTTTATCAACAATTGGCAACATCTCTTTAGGCATTGCTTTTGTTGCAGGAAGGAATCTGGTTCCAAGCCCAGCGGCTGGTATAATTGCTTTTTTTACTTTCATTACTACACCCCGTTTACATTGATACTGACATGACAGATTTCTGATTCGTTGTTATCGTTTGATTTGCCAATCCAACCAGTTTTTCCCTTAGTGCATTCCTGTCTAAATTGGAATAGATTAATAGGATCTCATCAATCTCCGCTAGGTAAAGCTCAGCTGTTTTCCCAACGTAAATCTTCGGATAAACTTGTTGGTCATGAACTTCATCATCTTTCAGTAACTCTTCAAATAGCTTTTCCCCTGGCCGCATTCCGGTAAATTCTATTCCAATTTCATCAATAGCATTTCCCGATAATTTGATTAGATTTTTTGCAAGATCCACTATTTTTACCGGATCACCCATATCTAATACAAATACCTCTCCTCCTTGTGCCAATGCACCGGCTTGAATGACTAGCCTAGATGCTTCGGGGATGGTCATAAAATAACGGACCATGTCAGGGTGTGTTACAGTAATTGGCCCCCCTTTTTCAATTTGTTTTTTAAACAATGGGATAACACTTCCCCGACTCCCCAACACATTGCCGAAACGAACAGCAACAAATTTTGTATCACTTGTTTGGTCCATGCCCTGGACAATCATTTCTGCCAGTTTTTTTGATGCGCCCATGACACTGGTTGGATTGACCGCTTTATCCGTTGATACCATTACAAATGTAGTTACATTGTTCCAATCTGCTGCTTTAGCTACATTCAATGTACCAATCAAATTATTTTTCACTGCTTCCTCAGGGTTACGCTCCATTAGCGGAACATGTTTATGTGCCGCGGCATGGTATACCACATCAGGTTGATGGGCTCTCATAATGGCCATCATTTTCTCAGCATCTTGGACGTCAGCTATTTCTGTTATAAATTCAATTTCGCTTTCTTTATACGTTTCTTTTAATTCCATTTCAATCGAATAAATACTATTCTCACCATGACCAAGTAAAATTAGTTGCCTAGGTCTAAACAGGGAGATCTGCCGTGATACTTCGGAACCAATCGAACCACCTGCCCCAGTCACTAGAACAACATTACCCGTGATATCCTCAGAAATACTTTCAATATCCATATCAACAGGATCTCTACCTAAAAGATCTTCCACTTGCACGTCACGAAATTGATTAACCGATATTTTACCTGTGACTAAATCCTCCAGCAATGGCAGTATCTTTGTTTTCGCTTTCGTTTTTGCACATTCCAGAAAAATAGTGTTTAATTCTTTTTTGCTTAGCGAAGGGATCGAAATGATTATATTTTCTATGTCATGATCCGTAACAGCATTCGCAATTCTATCAACACCACCAACAACAGGGATACCTAAAATATCAAGATGATGTTTTCTTACATTATCATCGATAAAAGCTACAGGTACTAAATGGCTATCGTTATCCTTCAAAAGTTGCCTTGCTACCATTGTCCCTGCAGATCCTGCACCAATAATTAACGTTCTGTTTTTTTCATTTGTCTTATTAATAATGGAATCACGATACAGCCTCCACACAAATCGCGATCCACCTATTAACAACATATGAAGCGTCCATGTGACAGCAAGCAGTCTTAGATAGGTTTCTTGAACCAAAATTTGCTGAATGATCATCGCAGAAATAATGGAATAAGACACTACTTTAAAAATAATGAGTAATTCTCCAACACTCGCGTACTCCCACGCTTTTTTATAAAGCTTTAGTTTTACAGAGAAAAAATGATGGCTGAATAAGATTGCAATGGAACTAACAATTATTGGTAGTGTTAAAATATGGATGCTTGCATTTACTAGAAACCCACTAATAAAAATTGCTGTTAGTACAATACAGGAATCAAGTATGATAAATAAAGACAATCTTTGTCGATATGTCATAGGCCCCTCCTTTTTTTAGTTAGTGTGTGAAATTATGTAAAAAAATATGGGCATTCAACCCATCCTCACACCACACTACCGACAACAAACGCGTCTAAGGTTTATGACAACCCACAGCATGACCGAGTGCCTTCATTGATAATGGTAAGTAGGCATCACCATAAAAGAAAAGCGTAGGAACTTGACGCTGAAGCTAATCATACGATAAAACGCACATTTAATTCTTAATAAAGAACAGTAATACTAAAAAAAATACTCTTATTTTTCATTGATAATCGCACCTACAAGTCTTGCATGCGCTAACTCTAATACGCGTCTAGATTCGACAGTCTTTTCTAGTTCTGTTTTCCCTCGATTTAAAACTAATACAACACCATCACATTGATTTGCTAATACCCGCGTTTCCGTTGATTCTAGCACAGGTGGCGAATCAATCAGTACTATGTCATACATATCCGCTACTGTTTTAAGCAGTTCTGTCATCTGCTCATTACCCAGCAACTCTGCTGGATTGAACAAGTTAGCCCCACTAGTTAAGATCTCAAGGTTACCAATCCCAGTTCGTTTAATTATATTTTCCAACTTGGCCTTACCAGAAAGTATGCTCGTTAATCCAAGATCATTTGGGACTTTAAATACGTCATGAATAATGGGATCTCTTAAATTAGCATCAATCAAAAGTATGCTTTCTTTTTGTTGAGCCATTGAAACCGCCAAATTTGCTGTTGTAGTTGACTTTCCTTCTCCATCACCAGGGGAAGTTATGATAAATATTCTATTCTTTCTTTTTTCTGTTAGAAAGTTAATGTTCGTTCGAATTGCCCGAAATTGATCAGAGACAATAGAATCTGGATTGGAGTATGTAATAAGTTGGCTTCTTTTACCAGCATTCTTTCGTTTTCTTTTAAACATCAACCGTCTCACCCCTTGACTCTACGACTGGCACGTTTACCTTTTTGGAAACTACCTTTTTCTTGTTCATATTAGAAATAATGCCTATTACAGGTACTCCCAATATTTCTTCCACTTCACTTTCTCGCTTAACAGTAACATCCAGAGAATCCAACAAAAATACTAATCCAACGCCAACAAAGATCCCAAAGACTAAGCCGATTATTGTTGTTCGATTTTGTGTTTCATTTATTGGATTAGGGTTCTCTTTTGCATCAGATAATAACTGTACTTCTTTAAAGTTCAAAATATTCGCGATCTCACGCTTAAATACGTCTGCAGTTGTATTTGCAATCGCCACTGCCATCATAGAATCTTGGTCAGTCACAGATATTTTCACTACACGAGAATCATCTATCACCTCAGCACTAATTCCTGATGCTATTGCTTCAGCAGGCCGTGTGAGTTGTAATTCATCTTTTACCATCTCCATAATTATTGGATCTTTTATCATGACCATAAGGGTCTGCATATCCCCTCCACTTTCTGATGAACCTATAATAATCCTTGTTGAAGTTTGATATAGTGGAGTATTGTTGATGTTACTATAGGCATATCCTGCCAAAGCTGTAAGTATTGCAATCACAATTACAATCCAAATTCGTTTCTTTATTAATACATAGTAATCCTTTAAATTAATTTCTTTTTCCTTAATATTACCGATTAAGCTATCCTGTTTTAATTTACTCATTTAATCCCCCTGTTAAATACGCACGTTAATATAATACGCCTATTCTATATAACGAACAATCAATTCAAAAAAATATTTTAATCTACGCGTACATTATTGTTATGTGGTATTCATGTTTATCATGCACATTATCTTTAAGTATTCCTCGTTATTACTATAATAGTTCTTTATAAAGAACATGTCAATAGCAAATTTGAAAAACTTGAAAAAAGAAAGTTCTGTTGAGGCTTCACCCCAACAGAACTACCTATATACGCGCAAATTCAATTACTTCGGGTTGATAAAATTCCCTGCATGTAGCACCTTTTCCTGAAGATCCACTTCTAATTCACCCAGGTATTTTTGTAGCTGTTTTAATTCATGTGGTTCGATTAACGAGACAACTGTTCCTCCTGTAGATCCAAGTCGTCCAGTACGACCAGCGCGATGTTTGTATTGTTTGCTATCTTTTGGCAAATCAACATTGACTACATATGATAAATCATCAATATCTAAACCTCGTGCCGCTACATCTGTCGCAAGCAATAGAGCTTTATCCGACGTCCGGAATGCCTTTAATGCCTTTGCTCGCTGTTCTTTACGCGTATCACTATGTAGGACACCAACTGTTAAGCCTCTGTATGTTAGCTTTTCAGCTAGGACTGATAGGTTTCCAATATCACGCATGAATGCTAGCACCTTAGAATCGGGTATGTTTGTAATTTTATTTAGTAAACTTATTTTTTCACGAGCTTCACAAATCATATACACATGCTCAACTTTTGGTTTATTCGTTTCTGATTCTTGTACACGAATAATCGCTGGGTCTTGCATATAGGCAAGAGAAACCTCTTCTGTTTCGCGTGAAAGTGTTGCTGAAAATAACAATAACTGTCGATCCTTCAGTGTACTTTTAATAATACTTTCAACCGTGTTCAAATGTTCTGGAACTATTAATTGATCCGCTTCATCCAAAACAAGCGTCTGTACCTCATGCATTTTTATTTTCTTTTTCGTAATTAATTCAAGGACTCGTCCTGGTGTTCCAGCTACAATTTGCGGTTTCTTTTTTAATTTATCTATTTGCCGATTAATGTTTGCTCCACCAATCAAGGACGCACTTAAAATCCCACTATCTTTTGCCCACTTTTGAATTTCCTGATGTATTTGCACTACGAGTTCATGGGTGGATGCCATGACAACAACCTGAACCTGTTTCTTAGTTGCGTCAATTTTTTGCAGCAAAGGTAACAAATATGCAAGCGTCTTCCCACTCCCTGTTGGTGCCTCAGCAATGATATCTCGCCCTTCTCCGATAGTCGTGCTTGTTCTTTTTTGAATCACGGTTGGTTCTTCAAATCCAGAAACATGCCATGCCTCTTGCAAAAAGGGTTTCATATTATTCTTGAATGCTTCATTTATGTCATTTGCCATAATTTAATATCCTCTCTATTTTGGGGTTGATATCCTGGAATGAACGTTGATTTACCGGAACGAGTGTTGATATCAATATCAACCTTCACTATATTATTATAACCTTTTATGTATGTAACCACGCGATGGAAAATTTTATATAAAGAATACTTTTACAGAATAACACCCATTTCTTACAAATATCAACATCTGTCCAATTCAGAATCGTATTTGATACATATTATGTATTAATCCTACTGTGAAAGGGGGAAACATTAATGAGTTACGGTGGAAACAATGGCGGCGGTTTTGCGTTAATCGTAGTTCTGTTTATCTTGCTTATTATTGTCGGAGCTGGCGGCTATGTAGGCGGCGGCTTTGGCGGTGGCGGTGGATATTAATTCATAAACCTGCCTCCAGCTAAAAACAATATTATCATTCCTCTATCAGAAAAGAACTATAGAAAAAGCTAGTTCCAGTTTGGAGCTAGCTTTTTTTCTTGTCGTTTAGAAAACTATAAAATATTGTAATTGTGGATAACTGATCTACTTAATCAGCCACGTCCAGCTCCAGCGCCCATTGCCTAGTGCCATTCCAACTCCTCCTTACGATAAGTCAACATCGATTCGCTACAAAAGGAAGGCGGACTAACTGCGGGCTTGCCGCCCAACGTCGGCATACCCCTGTTGCAGGAGCATGTTTCCTTTATCTCAAGAAAGAAGGAGGTTCGGTTAAAACCGCTACTTTGCGTAGCAACACCGAACTACCCACGTTGCGTGGGCAAAGGTCATACGGCAATAACCGGACGCTTGCGCTTTTGTTCCTAAAAAATTAATCCTTTCTACCATTCACCTCATATGCTGATCGAATGCCGGATTCTATTGCACCCTCAACCCATCCATGAAAACTTGATGTGTGTTCCCCTGCAAAATGTACCCTGCCTTCAGGTAAAAAAATAGCATCACCAAAATCGGATGCTTGGTTTGGAGTGAATAAAGTAAAGCACCCTGCTGAAAATTGATTCTGACTCCAACTAAATGTAGCTCCTTGCAGAAATTCCGTATATACCTGGTCCCCGTATATTTTATATAACCCATCTAGTGCCTCACAAATTCTTCCTTCCTCATCTAAGCTGTTCCATAGCATCGCATTATGTCCCCAGCTATAGCTTGCTAGCATGACGCCTGGACCTTCCACGCCAATATCATGACTAGGATTATACGTATAACGTGTAGGAAAGTCAGTAATGATATTTCCCACTCCAGCCTCTTCCCAAAATTTTGATTTAAATTCCAAACCGATTTTCACAGAGGATACAAAATTAAGTTCCCGAATCACCTTCCACTTTTTGTAGGAAAAAGAGTGATATGGGTAGACATCGATAAATTGAAAAACAGAATATGGAACTGTAACGATTGTGTAGTCTGCATCGAATCCATGGAAATCGCCAGTCGATAAATCACAAGCGGTCACTGTTACTCCATCTTCTTTTTGTATAATTTGATTTACCTTTTGGTTGAAAAGTATATTTCCCTGTAACTGTGGAAAAAAGGACTTTGGTAACAAATCATTTCCACCAGTAACTTCATAATATTTCATATCCTTATCAAAAACTGTGCCAACAATATCGAGTAATATGTCAACAAAAGAATATTCTGGAAATCCCGCAATTCCAAGTACTACCTTGATTTTACGAATCGCATTTGATGATAGACTATTACCTAGTGGATTAAACCTGAGAAAGTCATCAAAGGAATAACGATCAAACTTTTTCCGTAACAGTTCTTGTTGCTCGGGATTACTGTTGTTGTAAAGGTTCAGAAATGGCTGAACAGCAGATAACAATAGATCTCTTGCGGTTTTCCCTTGTTCTTCAGGAGGTAATGGAAATTGCAATACATCAGGATATTTTTCATAATAAGCAGCTGTAGTTAGAATCCCATTAACAAATAGAAGGTCATTCGCTGAAGTGTTGATGAATAGATTGGTAGGCAGGTCAAACTTTTGAATATACTCCAATACTAATGGATGGGTTTCCGGGAACCGCATGGCCCCCATGTCTAAGTAATTCCCCGGTGTGAATGGCTCACGTACTGTATAAATTCTTCCCCCGATTCGATTATTGCCTTCCAAGATTGTTACGTGATGGCCGGCATCTTTTAATAATGATGCTGCGACTAGTCCTGCCATTCCCGCACCGATAATCGTAACTTTCTTTGGATTAGAAGCTTCCGGTAAACCATTGCGTATGATGGAGAGCATGTCATACGGATACGTTAAAGCACCGTAATTATGAACATTCTGGTTATTTACCAAAATTAGTCACCTCCCCTCCCATAATATGAGGAGGAATAGAACTGTATGCGACAATGCAGAACTGTAAAACCAAAAAATTGATTGACACAACCTGCAGAAATTGTCATAATAACTAAGATAGTTCATACGGTTACCTTTAATTCAGTCCTGTGAGACTGGCAAGGTGGAACAGATGAAGATCTGTTTTATAAATAAAACTCGGAAAGGTTTCTTCCTTTTGCGAGCCTTTTATTTGTACACTACACCTTGCCAGAATAGGCAAGGTGTTTTTTTGGCAGATAAACGGGTGAACCGCATTTTTAAAGGGGGAGAAAATATGGCTCAACATGAAATCCAAGTTGATGAACGTTTACCATTCTTACAAAGCTTACCACTTAGTATTCAGCATTTATTCGCAATGTTTGGTTCGACCGTTTTAGTACCTGTTTTATTTGGTATTAACCCTGCAACTATTCTTTTAATGAACGGGATTGGAACGTTGATTTACTTATTTATAACAAAAGGAAAAATACCTGCATATTTAGGATCTAGTTTTGCCTTCCTTTCACCAGTTTTTGTTGTATTAGGACAATACTCAGGTGGCACGGGATATAGCTATGTTCTTGGTGGTTTTTTAGCTGTTGGTATTGTGTTGACCCTTGTGGCCATGATCGTAAAAGTTGCCGGAACAGGCTGGATAGATGTTATCTTTCCACCTGCAGCAATGGGCGCGATTGTTGCAGTAATTGGTCTTGAGCTTGTACCAACAGCAGCAGAAATGGCAGGCTGGATTGCTCCAGCAGGCGCTGATGCAACATGGGCAATGGATTCGAAAGTAGCACTCGTAGCATTTTTAACCCTTGCTATCACCATTATTTGTTGGGTAACATTACGAGGTTTTTTAAAAATTATTCCTATCCTTATCGGTATTATCGCTGGTTATTTCATTGCATTTGCTTTTGGACTTGTCGATTTAACAAAGGTTCAGGAAGCTGCTTGGATTTCGATGCCTACCTTTTACCAAATGAAAATTGACTGGTCAGCAATTCTGGTTATTCTTCCAGCTGCACTCGTCATTATACCTGAGCATATCGGACATTTATTTGTAACAGGAAATATTGTAAAGAAGGATTTAACAAAAGATCCTGGACTTGACCGTTCGTTAGCTGGTAATGGTATCTCTACGATTATATCTAGTTTCTTTGGGGCAACACCGAATACAACTTATGGAGAAAATATCGGTGTTTTGGCTATTACACGCGTATACTCCACATGGATCATCGGAATGGCAGCAGTAGTTGCAATCATCCTTTCATTCTGCGGTAAACTAGCAGCACTCATCTCATCCATTCCAGCGCCTGTAATGGGCGGAATCTCCATTCTTTTATTCGGGATTATCGCAGCAAGTGGGATACGGATGTTAGTGGAAGCCAAAGTTGACTACAACCGTTCACAAAACCTAATTCTTACCACTGTAGTTCTCGTAATCGGAATAAGCGGTGCAACGATACAATTAGGTGATGTTGCTCTTACAGGCATGGGCTTAGCAACCATCGTAGCGATTATTTTAAGCGTATTCTTTAAGATTCTTGATTTGTTGAAATTATCAAATGAATAAACTTTAGTTTCTGCCATTTTAGTGAAACCCTTAGATTATAATGAAAGACCAAGCTTGAAAGCTCGGTCTTTCATTAATTGCATACATCCTTATGGTAAATAGCATAATTAATTGTTAAAAACGGAATGGAAAAAATCCACATGTTATGCTGTGCCTTTAAATTTCCGGATTTGTCTTCTTGTACTTGGAATGTTTCTTCAATGGGTAATTTAAATAAACTTTTTTTAACCGCCAAATAAATTCCTGAATCTGTTTCTGATGATTGTTTTTTACTTGTTAATACTAGTTCTTTTCCAGAATTACTCATTTCCAAAATACCTATCATGGATGACCGCGGCAATGGTAAGGCAATATTCATATAAGTTCGATCTAGTGTTTGGTGATAAGAATACAGTGCAACAAAAATGGTCTCCTCATTTGCCATCCTTACCCATGCTCTTGGGTTACTTCTTCCATCCACTTCCTCTTTTATTGAAAATATATCTCCAGTCATTTCCACCTTTTGACTTGATAGCGGTAAATTAATTTGTTTCATATATCTACTAATTAATCGGTATATTCCTGCAAAAGGCTTAAACCACAAACACCACTTCACCTCAGCAAAAAGACGGTACTCAATGGTATTCTCGTAAAAATCGATTACGGCAGGTGATAAGGTTTGACGGTTCAGATGTCGTTTGTACAACCCCATGTCATCTATAAGGCCATTATATTTTTTATTGTCCAATTTTCCGGATAATATGTTTTTACCAATAGTCCATTTACCTCTTATCATACTAATTGGAAAATCTAACTTTCTTTGTTTAGATGGTGGAATCTGAATGTACCAGCCAATGATACCAATTAATGCAAACAGTACACAATTGGTAACTCCATGAAACCGTAGCATAAAATCAATGGTAACAACATATAGTTTTGATAAATTTCCAAAAGCGTAAAGCAAGGAAAATACAATACTTATCCCTAAAGCAGCAAAGGAAATTCGGATCATCCATTTTTGTAAAACGTGCTGTACAGAAGCTTTAACCGATAGGATAATTAATCCGTATATACCGACAATATACATTAGAACAGAAAACAATTCGATTAAAGGTGAGTACGCGATTCCTACTGCAACAACTATAGGAGATAATAAAATTATCGTTCCTACCCATTTATAAAATGTTGATTTGTACAATCTGCCCAGAAACCCTACAAAAATAGGTAATAAAAAGGAAGAGTAGTGAAAATGTACACTTGTAAGCCATGTCAGAATCGGTGAAAAATCTGTGTCTATTTTTGCCTCGCTCACTAGAAACCAGGCACCCCCTATCGCCAGATAAATAAGACCCATATCAATCATAAATTCCTCCATATGGGTAAACCCTCTTTTTAAAAAACGAGATAATCCATAGCCAGCTACTGTTAAGGTAAAAACAAAATAGAGCAATGCAAATACCAAATCGAACGGAGTATTTGTTGTTAATTGCAATAAAATAACTGCGAGGGATGCAGGAATGCTTACATAAGGAAGAAATCTGGCGAACCAACTCTGATCGCTTTTTGAAACCATGTATAAGGTCAACGGAATATAAAATAACTGGGCAATAGTTAGGATTATAAAATACCATGAATTTGTATTGAATAATGCAATTATTATCAAGAAAAACACATTAATGAATGCTAATTTAAAAAATATCATGGCTGATAAACTCCCCTTCGTACGAAAAAACAACACCGATGATGGGATTCCTTACAACCACTTTGATGGCGTATTTATTACGTTCGTCTATGTACCTTTCAGTAACCGTTGCTAGACCTTGAAACACTCTCGGCAACGGAATTTCTATTTTGCCAATCACCAAATATTGGTCTTTTGAATCAATCTGTAATCCACCATCATTTGTACAAGATAGCAATAAATCTGAGTAAACTAAATGCGGTTCACCTAAATAATCTTTAATAATGTTTCGCTTAGGATCCAAACTCATTAATGCATTAAAGTATCTCTTCTTCCCATCAAAGTAAAAGGTTCGTTTCCAGTGAATTTGTTCCTCCCCATTTTTTCCGTTTTTTGGTGTATTAACAATCTCAAATGGAACGTTTCTTCCATGTTCAGGAAAGAGTAATTTCCATCTCACCCCTAACCGAAAAAAAGGAAATAACCATTTAGGTCCACCATTAATGGATTTCATGGTTCCCTTACCTTTAAAGATAACTCCTTCATTAAATTCATATCTCTTTCGTAGCATGGGATGAAGGTTATAAAACTGATCTCCTAAAGCTTTTTTATAGATAGACATAAAAATCCCCTTATCGCTTTCTTTTACAACTTTTTGCAGTAGGTACATCTTTACTAATCATTAACCCAATTATAGAAAGAATAAATAATGAGATATTAAAGGTAAGTGGATTGAACGGATCGATCAAATAGGTTGGCTCAACCAGAACTGCTGAAAGTGTTAATAAAGGAAATAGAATAATCTGCAGAATAAAAAGGCTTCGTTTATTTGAGTATATCAACCAAATTATGCCAAATAAAATTTCAAGTAATCCTAGTATCATAACAATCCAGGAAGCTTGGTTTATAGTAACTGGAAGTGCTGCAGTTACCATATAAAGTTCTTCTGGGTGTAAATTTACTACTTTCGGTATAAGCCCATGGTACGTCCATATAAAGAAAAAAAGAAATGTAATCAACCAATTACTGAAAAATTGTATGTATTGATATGCTGGTGCTTCCCCTTTTTCTAGCCATCGTTTCAAAACATCGAAGCTAAGTGCAGTTCCCCACCCGATAAGAGGCCGAAATGCGAAATGGTCAAATAATTTCCCAATATTTCCGAAGTTAGGCTCATAATTATACTGTGTTAAAAATGTTAGAGAAGAATCCCCCTTTGGGATATACTTCCAATAACCTCTACCCTCACGAATAATCGATATCGCTTGGTCAGTTCCAAAGTGTAAAGAAGATGTTCTCGATCCATTTTTAGCATGAAAGCTGCCTACACTTTCTCCCCATCCTTCAATTTGAATACCAAAGCCAATTTTGGTTTTGTATGTAAATTTCTGAGGTTCATTTTCCTTTTTGGGCAAATAAATAATAGAAGAAAAACGGAGATCCCATTGTTGGTGTAACTTTGGCGTCTGTGATGCCTCCCATAGTTTGTCCATTTCAGTATCTATTGGTATCTCTACATAAATCGGTTTGCTTTTCACGCTCATCACCCCATTGTAATTTTACCATATTCCATCAGAATAAAAGCGAAAAAACTGGTTATTATCACCACTACTTGTCCTGAAAATGCTATACTGTATATACGTAAAATTGGTGGTGAAGGAGAATCATATTATGTCAGACAAAAAAATACCATTGGTCGCATTTCTAGGGCCAGAAGCATCATTCACACACGTTGCGGCAAATTCTTTTTTCGGCACATCAGGTTTAGTACCACACCCAACAATTCCGGATTGTATTGAGGCCGTGGAGGCAGGACAAGTTGACTATGCAGTTGTCCCACTCGAAAATGCGTTGGAAGGATCTGTTCCGATGACACTCGATTACTTGTTCCATGGAAGTAAGTTGTTCATTAATGCAGAAATTTCAACACCGATTCAACAGCACTTAATGGTCAATGAGAAACAAGCACGTTTTGTCGATGAAATCGAATCGATTAATTCTCATCCACATGCGCTAGCCCAATGTCATAAGTATTTACGGAACCACTTCCGTCATGTCCCGCTTGTTCAAATGACATCGACTGCAGCTGCTGCCAAGTATATTTCTGAACACCCAGATGAAAAGATTGCTGTTATCGCAAATAGGCTAGCTGCAGAGAAATACGGATTACATATCGAAGAAGAAAATATCCATGATTTAGATTTCAACCATACGAGATTCGCTGTATTATCAACACAAAAACAAAGTCTGGAACACGAGGGACGTTCTGAAAAAACAAAAACAACTTTGATGATAAAGCTGCCAGAAGATGATCGTTCAGGGATACTACATCAGATTTTATCCGTATTTGCTTGGCGAAGACTCAATTTAAGTAAAATCGAATCGAGACCATTGAAAACGGGACTTGGCAATTACTTTTTCATCATTGATGTTTTAGAGTCAGAAGATCATTCGATGATGAAAGGTGCTATAGAAGAGCTTACTGTGCTGAATTGCTCCGTGCAAACATTCGGATCTTATTATACATATGAACAACAACCGTCACGTCATTAACTATGGCTGTGGCGGTTTTTTCAAACTGTGGTGTCTAAACAATAATATCGTATATTTACAACACACCTGGAAAAGATAAGAAATGCACTTAAATGTCAAATTCAACTGTTTCTGAAAGGAGAAAAAGAAATGGAACACGTAAAAGCATTACTGATGAAATTTGTTATGTGTACTGCAGTATTATTTGTAGTGTTATCTCTGATTTATGGAGTTGATTTCGGTGATGTTCTTCTGATTAGCTTGGTTTTAACAGGGGTTTCCTACTTAGGCGATGTGTACGTTTTACCTAACACAAGTAATACAGTCGCAACCCTTGCAGATCTTGGCCTTGCATTTATTATTATTTGGCTATTTGGTGGAAACATTATCGAGGAAAACATTCCCATTATCATGGCTTCCCTTATAAGTGCTGTAGTAATTGCTGCAGGCGAAATGTTTTTCCATATGTATATGGAAAGAAATGTTTTAGAGGAAACAAATCAGCGTGAAAAGGGTATTAACAACCGAGAGTTTAGTACCGAATTTAGCTCAGATGAACCTGATGTTAAAAAGGAATACGAAAAATCTTCTAAAGACGATGGAACTAAAAAATAAATTTTAGCAGACTGGATGCTTGTAATCTGGTCTGTTTTTTTGGTTAGAAAACTTGGCTTATCGCCAAGTCTTAATGGCGAAAGCCTTAGTTGCACTTATGCAGTAAGAAAGGATTTATACTTTCTTAACTGCCAAAAAAGGAACTATCTGGTTATTACGTAGATAGTTCCTTTTCTGATGACCCTTTATATGTCAGACCTTTGAATGGCCTTTTTCTGACTTCGTTGTATCATCTTCCTCATCGCTCATAATGCTACTGGTTGTCCGTTTGAATTCCGATAGCGTTTTTCCAAATGCTGATCCAATCTCCGGAAGTTTTTTTGGACCAAAAATAATTAAAGTAATGACCAGAATAATGATTAATCCTGGTACACCAATGTTTGAAAGCATTTTCTAACACCTTCTTTCCATTTTTATGGATATAATTTATCCATTAAGCTAGCTTCTCGCCATTCTTGCTATATTTTATAATTCCTTCTGCCGCTCGATATGCTAACGCACCAACTGTGTCTGTCGGATTGTAGCCACCATTATGCGGGAAAGCGGAAGCACCAACGACAAACAAGTTATCCATATCCCACATTTGTAAATAATTATTGACTGCTGACGTTTTTGAATCAGCGCCCATGATTACCCCACCAGTATTATGGGTTGATTGATATGTCGTGATATTATAAGGACCAAGTTCTTTCATGGAGTCAACCTTACTAGCTCCCATTTCCTTCATAATTTCACTTGACTTTTTCGCAGTGAATTTTGCTAGCTGACGATCCTGTTCCTTAAAATCATAGGTCATTCGGATGATTGGATCACCAAATGTGTCTGTATATGTTGGATCAAGATCGAGGTAATGCTGTTTATATGGCAAACTTGCTCCCATCGCTCCTATAGACAATGTTTTATTAATATAGTTTAGCGAGTTTTTCTTAAATTCCTTACCCCAAGTTGGTGAATCGCTTGGTATCGGATTATTTTGAATTGGCCTGAGGCCTGTTTGTGTCAGGCTCAGATAGCCGCCATGAATAAAGTCTAAGTTGGAATGGTCAAAATTGTCACCGTTAAAATCGTCAATTACCATTCCTAGTGCACCAGCACCAGCAAAATTGTTAAATTTTTGGTCATCGAAATAACCTGTCGCACCACCTTTTACTACCTGGTAAGCATAATTCTTACCAATAACGCCTTCTCCTGTAGAAGGGTCATATGGTTGACCTATCTTAGAGTTCAATAAAAGTCTAGCATTGTTGAATACATAACTAGTCAGAACAACAACATCTGCAGGCTGTTCAATTTCTTCACCTGTAGTCACATCGGTATAGAGTACACCTGTTGCTTTCTCACCGTTATGTAATACTCTTCTTACCCAAGAATGAGTTCTAAGATCAAATTTTCCAGTTTTAGCTGCAACTGGGATTACAGTAACAACAGGGTCTGCTTTTGCACCATACTCACAACCGAAACGCTCACAATATCCACAATATTGGCAAGCCGCTCTTGCTATACCATCTGGATTTTCATATGACTCGGATAAATTAGCAGAGGGTATAGTATAAGGATGATAATTTAACTTTTCTGTTGCCTTTTTGAACATTTTCATTGGTGGAGAGTGTTTCATTGGTTTTGTTGGATACGCACTAGAACGCTTTCCACCAAGAGGATTCTCTTCACCCGAGATTCCTGCCATTTTTTCAAATTTATCATAATATGGTTCTATTTCATCGTACGTAATTCCCCAGTCCTGAATCGTCATATCGGCTGGAATTTTATTTTTACCGTACCGCTCAATCGTTGCACTACGAATATTAAAATCATAGGGAAGGAAGCGAAATGTTTGACCATTCCAATGTATACCTGCTCCTCCAAGTCCAGTTCCCATTAAAAACGAACCATATTGACGCATTGGTAATGCCCGCATTTTACTATTACTACGAAATGTCAGTGTTTCCTTAGATAAGTCTTGCATCAGTTCATAGCGAACAGCATAACGGAGTTCATCGTGGACCATATAATAATCTTCCGTGTGTCTTTCTTGTCCTCTTTCAAGACCTACGACATTTAGTCCTTGCTTTGTAAGTTCAGCAGCAATTATACCACCACCCCAACCTACTCCAACAACTACTACATCTGTTTTCGGCAATTTTTTAACCATTTATGTTCACCTCGTATTTTAAAAATAGAAATAATAAATTTTGGCGTCTGGCTTGCTTTCGCTGAACAGTCGCCTTCGCTTTTCTTCGATCCAGCTGCGGCTTCTAGCGCCTAGCAAATAGTTAGTCTTGATGAAAGGTACGTAAAGTTCAACGTACTTTTCACAATCCTATCTATTTGTACGCCGCTGAGCAGTCGCCTTCGCTTTTCTTATTACATATGTTCGCGAAGACTTTTTGGGGGGATGTCCTTAAAGTCTTCTTCAATAATATCAGTGTAACTCATTTGATTACCTGGATAATTTCTCATTCTCCATCCGTCCATATCCTTGTTTCCACTATATAAAGGATCACTGTACACCCCTTCTAAGGTCATACTGCGGAGTAAATCAAAAAAGCCACTTGGAGAAACCGTCATTAACTTAACTTTATCTTCTGCAAAGTCAGTCAAGATCGCATTTTGTTCCTCTTCTGTTAAACTTATAAAGCCCTTCTTGTATTTCTTTTGGCTATAACTTTGCATTTCTTTTAAAGCAATGCGAAAAATCTCTTTTCGCCTAAGTCTACCTTGATAGCCTTGGACCTTTTCACCATTAAAAAATGGCGGTTGCATATAGTCCCTAGCATTTAGTCCATAAGAGCCTGCTAATTGATGATCGATGTAATAGGCCACTCCTAGTTCCTTTGCTCCTGGACCATTTTCATCCTCTGGAAAAATTCGTTCCGTCGCAGCATCAACCATTTTAAACTCTGCCTGACTAAAATTCATCAGAGCATGAGTAAAGTTTGTTGTCTTATTGTTCTTGTTATTAGTTTGTGGTGCTGCTTTATCCTCGGTATCCCATGGTATAACACTACCAATTACACCACCTACTGCTAATCCACCAACCGCATACCCAGAGTTTTTAATAAACTTCCTGCGAGATAATCTTTCGCTCTCTGATTGTTTCTTTTTTTTGTCATCAGTCAAAGAAATCACCTCTTTTATTATTGAAATTAATTCGCAGTTATTATGCCACCAAAAATAACCAATCATACATAAAAAATTATTGGGTAATATACGAGTAATTATTAATATGGAGGTAAGCTTATGAGAAAAATATGGAAAATGATTATGATTACTTTTGCATTTGGTATAGTGGTTGTGCTTTCTGCTTGTAATGGGGGTCAAGAAGAAGCGACAGATACAAATGGTGCGAATGGAACGGATATGAATAATGTCTCTCATCACCCTACAGATACTAATCTAAACGATCCATCAATAATCCCAAGTGAAAATGGTGAGAAAACGGAAACAACGAATGAACATGGATCAACATACGACGGAATGGGCCAAGACATTTATGGTTCTATTGGCAGCTCAGGTATCCATGAAGGTGGCGTTTCATCCTTTTTCGAATCAATTTTAGAAGGAGAAGGGATTACTGGTGTAAAGGTGTTTGTTGTAGATGATTCTGTAATATTAGCTAGAAAGGAAGAGCAAACTACATCACACGAATATGATCATATGCAAAGCGATATTCTAAGTGGAACAGAAGGAATGTCTGGTAAGGGTGAACCAGAAGGAGTTGAAAGCACACAGGAAGAGAGCCTTGATAATTTTGATCAAGCGAAGACAATGATGAGTGAAATGTTTAATGGCGATGTTAAAGTTCTAACAGTGACCGACCCCAAAGCACCAGACCTCATTGAGACGATAAAAGAAAATATTTTAAATTCTTCCTACGAAGAAGCATCAAACAATCTCTTAACGCTCTTTAAAATGACCAAATAGGAAAAGAAGGAGAGCAAATATGGTAAGTAGTTCACTTTCCGTGGAGAAAGCATCAAATTCATCAGTTTAAAGTCCTTCATTGGCTTGATGAAGGTCTTTTCTTCTACGTTTTTGTGTTCTTTCAACCTTCATTGGCTTTTTATACATGTAGAGTTACTTTAATATCATTATTATACCAACAAAAATAACATACCAATGAATTTGGCATGCTATCTCACTTGTTTTCAATTTTATCCTCCAAAAGTAAACTACTTACAACTATAGCTCTCCTTCTTTTTTAAAGCGTGTATTGCGTTTATCTGTCTAGCGCAAGTGCCTAGCCCCCCTGAGGCTGACCAAGACGCTTGCACTTTTCTTACTGCTAAATATTATTATTGGTTAGCCAAAATCTTAATAATATTATCCTCTATATCTTTTCCATCATCCTCATCTAGTAGATGATTACTTATTATGGAAAAAATTATGGTTTCACTTTCTCTTGAGTTTATATAACCAGATAAGGAACTAACCGAGTGTATTGTTCCAGTTTTAGCCTGAATCGTTGCCTGATTTGAGACTTCTTCCATTCTCCCTTGTAAAGTCCCACCAACCATCGGATTCTCTACACCAGCAACAGGTAATGAATGAAAATAAGCAGAAAACCAATCTTTACTTTGCACAACATGTAAAAGCTTTGAAATTTCATTAGCTGGGATCAAATTGTTGCTTGAAATTCCTGATCCATCTCTAATTCTCATTGTTTCGATATTCAATCCTAATTTAACAAATTCCTCTTCCATTACCTCAAGGCCCTTTTCCCAACTTCCCTCACCTTTTACTACTTTTCCCATTTCCTTCACAAGTACTTCTGCATGTACATTGTTACTTAGTTTCATAAATGGTACAAACAGTTTTGATAATGGTATGGATTCGTGTGAAACCAGAACAGTCGCTGTTTCTGGTGCTTTACCTACTTTCACTTCACCAGTCCATGAAATACCTTGACTCGTTAAAGCTTGCTGAAACAAATCTAATGCATAACCTGTCGGCTCCCAAACTGCCATCCATTCTTTTGCTGTTGATGAATCAATTGGAATTGTTCCATCAATTGTAATAACATTTGTACCGTGCTTCCTTCCGACTTCAATATCCTCTTCTTCTTCAGCTGATACCGTCTTAGCATTATTAATAATACGCACGTAATTCGTTTGGGGTGACACGGTTACTACCGGTTTTTCGCCCACATTACTACCAGGACTGGCTTCCACAATCACCGAACCTGCATCATAGTCAGTCGTCGGTGAAGCTGTTAACGCTGAAATTTGCGCCCCGTAATAATATTGTTCATCCTCCCAGATCAAATCAGGTGAAATACGAACATCGTCATACCACGTATCATCCGCAATAACATTACCAGTTACTTTTGTAATTCCGCGATCGCTTATCTGTTTTGCAAAATCAGCAAAATCAGAAGGTAATAAAGTAGGATCACCTTTTCCTTTTATGTATAGATTGCCTTGAAGGGTTTCACCATTTATCGGTCCATCCGCGAGTAATTCCGTTTTAAAGGTATAATCCCTGCCGAGTGTAGATAATGCAGCTGCTCCCGTAAACAACTTCATATTCGAAGCAGGCTGCATTCGAATATCGCCATTATGTTCATATATCACTTCACCCGTTGTAGCTGATCGGATACTCACTCCAATCAAAGCGCCATTTAAGTTTGGTTCATTTTTAATATACTTATCTAACTTTTCCTGAAGCGAACCTGTTTTCGTATCAGCTTTAGCCTGTTTATTTGGATCTACCATTTCGCTTTCCTCCTTAACAGTTTCATTTTTTTCATTGGACTGAATCGTATCTATTAGAATGACTATCGAAAATACAACTAGAACAATAAAGATGATTTTGGCAGCCTTCATGATTATCACCTCTACCTTTTGATGTTATTTATAGTGGGAAATTTTTATTAGTTCATTACTGAAGTAATCTACTTCTTTTAGAATAATTGTAACACAGGGTGAATTATTCTTTTAATTTTTTCATTTTCATTAAAAATTTGTACACTTAAAGGATTAATATAAAAGGTTTCACAAATAATAAGTGAAACTATAATGATGGAGGTATACCATGGAACAAGAAGAAAAGTTGAAAACTGCTGGTATTACACTAGCGAGTGATTTAAAGGTACAGACTTTTGGTGGAGCTGAGAAAACCACTGATACACAAGCACATATGGAGGCCGTTCGAATGATAGTGAATGATTGGAACGCCATGTCCAAAAAAGCAGCTAACTCCACGATTGAACAATACGGCCCTCCAAACGAAGCTATTCCTAGCAGATTAATCTGGTTTAACAATGGACAGTGGAAACGGACAGTTGTTTATAGGGATGAGATTCCGCATGATTTCCCGCAACCTCATACCGATGTAATTGAGAATTTTATTAACTATTCAGTACCGCCTGAAATGTTTAGCGAACTTGCAAAATTTGATGGAAGTGTAATCGTTGAAAGGACAAAAGGAGAAGTATCTTCCCGTTGTGATATGGAAGCGGCTAATATTCTTGCTCTTAATTTAATGAATGACATCGTCACTGGTAAACAGAACGCAGAAAAAGCTCGTGACATCTATTGTGATGTGACCTCGGCGTTTATGATGAATAGATCTGCACCTTATGCTGAGAAACTTCAATTCGAGGTCCCAACTGAGGAAAAATACGATACGGACAAAGTCATGATTGCTGATGAAATGGTTGAGCAAGCGATTGAAAAAGTTAAAGATAAGCTTCATCCAGACGAGAGGCCAGATAAAAAGTATCATTAGCATATAGGTTGTGCACCACTTCGAGTAAAGGTGGTGCATCAACCAGTTGTATTCTAGATAGCCTTAGCACAAATAACAAACCGATGCTGTTTCACATCAAAATACCCTACTGATTTTATTTGTTGATGTATCTGATATAACTTTTCTATATATTTTTCAATACTAAAATCTGGTACCTGCCATGGGATAGCTTTTAGATAATAAACTAAAGCACCTACATCATAAAAACGTTCAATTGGAAATTCTTCCTTACTAAAGGAGACCTCAAAAGAGTGATTGCTAAGCTCGCTAACTGCCGTTTCTAAATTCCAATACGAAAATTCATCGTTTATCGGTACACCAAGACCTTCATTAATTCCAGCATCATTCATTCCGCCCACCTGCTGTGTAAGAAATATTCCATGATCAGAAATAATCCTTCTTAACTCTTTAGGTGAGTATGATTCATGTTTATTAATAATCAAATCAAATTGCTTATTGGCAAATGGTAAATCGGTGTCTTCCTCAATCGGAAAAACCTCTACACCTAAGGGCTCTAGTTTATTCTGTGCTAATGGAACATTCGGTTTATAAGCTTCAGTCGCACAGACTTTTTTCGGAAAAGGTCTTAACATAGACAAAAATTCTCCACCACCAGTTCCCATATCCAACATGGATTGAGCATTCTGAACAAGTGGTTTTGCCATACTTCCATATGACCACGAAAGTAATTCATTCCCCATACGTCCTGCTTCTGAGATATAGGAGAAATCCCATCCTTCAAAACCCTGATTTACATCTTTCAAGTAATCAAAAAATAATTTATCTTTTGTCATGCTTATTCCTCCAGATTCGTTTATTTAGCCGATTAAAAGGCTTTTATGGAGGCGCCTCTTATGTAGATGGTATTTTTTTATATATCCGGGTAGGTTTCATTTAAAAAGATGACAGATTGGTTTATTAATTCTTTTAATACACCAACATCAATATCTTCTACTTTATTGATATACACGCACGCCTTACCAGTTGTATGTTTTCCAAAATCCTTTAATAATTCCACTCGTTTTGTATCACCTGTCGCAAAATACAAACTGATTTTCGCCTTTCGAGGTGAGAAACCAACTAGTGGTGCATCGCCTTCATGTCCAGATTCATATTTATAATGATAGGAACCGAATCCGATGATACTCGTTCCCCACAACTTTGCTTCATAACCAGTTGTTTCGGTAAAAATATCTAATAATTTGTAGGCACTTTCACGCTTTTTAGGACTTTCAACGCTTTCAATGAACTCAATGACACTACTATCAGTCTCTTTAGTTTTTTGTTCGTACATATTCAGAATCTCTCCTTTTCCTTAATTACCAAATCAGCCTGGTTTATTGGCCCTTCTGTTATTAAATAATAGTCTTCTGCTTTCCAATACCTGTTTCTAAATTTTTCAACATTCTTTTGGGTGGAACTACTTTCACGTAAAAACCTTTTATCTCTTGGACAATCCAAGAATACTACATAATCGAAGAACCTTTTCCACTCGGAACGCTGTATAAAAACGCCTTCAATTAGGATTATGCATTTACTCGAAAGTTTTATATTACGATAGATAGGTGTATCAGACTCCTTATCATAGAATGGAAGCTTAAGTTCGCTAGCTTCCTTTAATTTTTTGAAAAAGTGATCTATTAGCCATTGCACATCCCATTGCACATCCCATTGCAAATGATAATATTCGAACCATTCTTTATACCCAGTATTGTAACGTTTATCGTGTTCAACGATGTGATCATCCATATGAAAAACATAAAAAGGTGTCTTCTTATCCTGTGAATCTTTACTAACCTTTTTAACAAGGGTTGTTTTCCCTGAACGACTTAATCCATCTATACCAAGAATAAATCGATTATCAATTTTTGCTTTTGAAATTATATTCAGTACTATATTTTCCAAACTACAATCTCACCAATTAAACTCTTCTTTATATTCATCATACGCCTGTTGTACCTCTCTAATCTAATTCTCCATATAAATTGAAATTCCTGTTTATCACTATTTTTAATCACTTATTTACCAGAGCTAGAATTACTCAACTGGTGTCAGCTTAACCTGCCCCATCGTTTCAATTATATCACCCACTGATGTAAAAAAAACATAATCTCCCGAACCAATACCATCATCCCCTAAAATGGTATTAACGGTAGGATATCCATCACTATCGTAGACAACGAAATTAGTCCCGCTACCCACATTTGTAACTTGATACCTCCCCTCTGGTACATCCTTTCCTACTTTATATTGTCCAGATAGTAGTTCAATTGGATCTGCTTTCTTCCTTTTGATTACACTTGCTATTTCATCCAATTCTTTCTGTTTTGTTTCAATGTCAGATTTTATGTTATCCCGATTTGACTTCAATCCATCTACTTCGGTTTTCAATCCTTCTATTTCATTATTTAATTTATCGCGAGTATCTAAAAGCGCTAATGCATCGTCAACTTCCTTTCGTTTATTTTCGAGTTTTTCTTCTTGTTCTTGAAAAGCTACTTCATTTTCTTTTACTTTAGCTTCTTTTTTCTTTAACACATTATTTGCTTCATTTAATGCATTATTGGATTCATCGATTTTCTTAACAATTTCATCATATCTTAACTTCTCACCACCCACAGTTGCTTTTGCACCATTAGCACCTATATTATAAGCTACTATTAGTAAGACTATTGCACTTAATGCTACTCCCCAAAGCTTCATTGATTTCAATTTTTTCATCTCGTTTTCCTCCCATAATTAACACTTTATAACTATTTTATATTTACGCATATACAATTTTCCGCATACCATAAAAGTTTTAAATAAAATAAAGTGAGTTATAAGGAATGAGAAATTTAACTTTAGTAGCATTATTTTAAGTAACCATTAGTCATGTTATTTTCTTCAATTAATCATTGGACCCTTCTAACATTTATTTTATCACACAAAAATCTAACTATTAACTAAATAACCCACTCACAGTAATGAATACTTACAAATCCGCTAATCATTTGTTACTATAAGTATCTAACATTCATAAGAAAGAGGTGTTCCAATAATGCAGTCCAATACTAAACAGATGAACCTGATTGAAACATTATACAATGCATCCGATCTTAAACAGCCTATTTCAAAAGCGATTATTCCAGAGAATATTAGTAAATCGGATGCTTATAACATTCAGCACCAAATTACCGAAAAAAAAGCTACCTTGAAAGATGATAAGCTACTAGGATATAAAATTAGCTTGACTAGTGAAGAAACTCAAGCATTGTTTCATTCAACTACACCTCTTTATGGAGCTTTAACACAAACAAGTCTTTCTGACGGAACGATTAAGTTAAATAATATGCAATCTCCTTTAATCGAAATCGAATTAATGTTTATTGCAGATGAGGATTTATCAACTGAAGACGATTTTCAATCCATTCTACAAAAAACGAGTATTGCGCCTGGTCTGGAAATTCCAGATTCACGTTTTACGGACTGGTTTCCAAACCTCAGTTTTGGTCAGATTATTGCAGATAGTGCGGTGGCAGGAAATGTGGTTGTTGGGGCGCCTGTGCAAGGATTAACAGTTGAGCAATTAGGAAATATAAACGCTGAACTGCAGTTAGACGGAGAAATAATCGCTAAAGGATCTTCATCTGAAGTTCTTGGGAATCCTGTCCATGCGATAAATTGGCTTATCGATGAGCTTGCCAAAAATGGACATAGTATTAAAAAAGGTATGATAATCTCTTCTGGTACTTTTATTCTGCCTAAAGTATTACAAAAAGGAATTTATCAAGTCCGTTTTGAAGATGTTGGTGAAGTTAGCCTTCACGTGGTGTGAGAAAATAATTAAAGCACAAGCGCCCTGGTCAGCCTCAGGCAAGTTTACAACGAATCTCGTAGTGATGATTTTTATCACAAAGAGATTCGTTGTAACGCTTGTTCCAAAATATCAACACTCATTCGAACATATCAAAACCTCGAGGGGGGCTAGGAGCTGAGGCTAGACAAATCACCGCTAAAAATACATTCTCCTTTCATACAAAAAAGATTCTCTTGTCATAATGACAAGAGAATCTTTTTGTAAAACGAGAGGTAGTTCGCTATCGTGTCCTATGCAGAATGCGTTCTATCTGCCAGTTGCTGGATTTTTGGAAGAGCTCCAATATCCATATTTCCGCCACTAACAATTATACCGCAATGTCTTGATTTAATTTGATGACCATGGCTGAATAACGCTGCTAATGCTGCAGCACCTGCACCTTCCATCAATGTCTTATTGCGTTCAAGCATATAGATTATAGCCGCCGCAATTTCTTCATCTGTTACGGTTACGATATTATCTACATAATCACGAATAAGTGGCAATGTGTTTCTACCAGGTTGTTTAACTGCTATACCTTCTGCGATTGTAGATACTGTTGTAAAACTATTCACTCTATTATAATGGTAGCTATCATATACAGCGGACGCACCACTTGCTTGAACTCCGATAATCTTAATATTACGATTAACATGTTTGGCAGCAACCGCAATGCCGCTAATCAGTCCGCCCCCACCTATTGGAACGATAATCGTGTCCATTCGATCCTCTTGCCTTAACATTTCTAGAGCTATTGTTCCTTGCCCTGCCATTACATCATAATCATCAAACGGATGAATATAAACAGCGCCACTTTGGAGTTGTTTTTTCATTGAAGCTTCATATGCTTCTTGAAAAGTTTTACCCGTCAGTACAACATCAGCACCATATGCCCTTGTTGCGTTAATTTTTGCCTGTGGTGTTGATTCTGCCATGAATATAGTTGCTTTAACGCCTAATTTTGCTGCTGCATGTGCTACTCCCTGGGCATGATTACCCGCCGAAGCAGTTATAACACCTTTTTTTAATTCATCGTTTGACAGTTGCATCAATTTAAAGCTTGCACCTCTATACTTAAATGCTCCTGTTTTTTGTTGGTTTTCCATTTTGAAATAGACGTTTTTTCCAACTAATTTATTTGTTGTAGATGATGTTATTAATGGTGTACGGTGAACGATAGGAACTAAACGTTCCATCGCAGTATGAACTGTTTCACCTGTTAAGCAATCCCCAATTAACTCACTCTCCTCATGATAATACTATTTTCCCCAACATTCTTATGCATTCTCATATGCATCAATCTTATCTTGGTGCTTTAACGTTAGAGCTATTTCATCCCATCCATTTAACAATTTTTCCTTGTGATAGTTAGGAATATCAAAGTGTACCTTATTTTGATCAGGAGTAATAATTGTTTGACCCTCTAGATCTACAGTCACTATTAACTTTGATTGTTCGGCTTGTTGCATCCATTGATTTAGCTGTTTTTGTTCCATTTGAATAGGTATAATGCCATTTTTCAATGCATTATTATAAAAAATATCTGCAAAGCTTGGAGCTATGACAACACGAAATCCATAATCAACTAATGCCCATGGTGCATGTTCTCTAGAAGAACCACACCCGAAATTTTCCCCAGCTAATAATATCGATGCACCGTTATATTCCTCTTTATTTAGCCCAAAATCAGTTCGTTTATTGCCCTCATCGTCAAATCGCCAATGATAAAATAAAAATTGGCCAAATCCAGTTCGTTCAATTCGTTTTAAAAATTGCTTCGGTATAATTTGATCTGTATCAACATTTGTCCGATTCAACGGGTACACAAGTCCCGTATGCTCATTGATAGCTTCCATGACATAACACCTCCTAATTAAGCACTCCTGCAAAAGAACGGACATCCACAAAACGACCTTCTATTGCGGCTGCTGCTGCCATTTCAGGACTTACTAAATGTGTTCGGGAGCCATTCCCTTGTCTTCCTTCAAAATTTCGGTTAGATGTTGATGCACATCTACCTTCTGGTGGAACAATATCGTCATTCATAGCTAAGCACATACTACAACCAGCTTCACGCCACTCAAATCCAGCTTCTTTAAAAATTGTATCCAAGCCTTCTTTTTCTGCCTGCAGTTTTATACTAAAAGAACCAGGCACAACGATAGCTCTGACAGTTGATTTAACTTGCTTTCCTTCAACGATAGCAGCTGCCTTCTGTAGATCACTCAATCGTGAATTGGTACAAGATCCGATAAATACATGGTCAATCTCTATCGAAGTAATCGACTGGTTTTCTTTTAATCCCATATAATCCAGGGCCCGCTCGACATCTTCCTTATATTCTACTTCGTTTAAATCAGGGGTAGTTCCACTTACTGGTACGCACATGCCAGGGTTTGTTCCCCATGATACTTGTGGTTCAATTTCTTCTGCATGTATTGTTACAGTTTTATCGTAAACAGCACCTTCGTCAGTAGCAAGATCAAGCCACTGTTCAGCCATTTCAGTAAACGCTTCTCCCTCAGGTACATATTCTTTTCCTTTTAAAAACTCAATCGTTTTTTCATCCGGACTAATTAAACCAGCTCTAGCGCCTGCTTCAATCGACATGTTGCAAACCGTCATACGTTCTTCCATGGATAATTTCCGAATTGCATCACCTGTATATTCAATGACAGATCCTGTCCCGAAGCGCACGCCAAATTTTGCAATGATAGCCAGAATCAAATCCTTTGCCGTAACTCCAGGACCTAGGTCGCCTTCCACCTGTACATTCAATGTTTTAGGTTGTTCTTGCCACAATGTTTGAGTAGCCAGTACATGCTCAACTTCACTTGTTCCAATTCCAAAAGCTAATGCACCAAATGCACCATGTGTGGATGTATGACTGTCCCCGCATACAATTGTTTTTCCAGGTTGGGTTAAGCCAAGCTGTGGACCGATTACATGAACAATTCCTTGGTCAGGGTGATACATATCCGCTAACCTTATCCCGTTTGCTTTACAATTCTGTCTCAACGTTTCCATTTGCTTCTCAGCAATTTGGTCTTTAATAACATCCCTATTTTTGGTTGGAACATTGTGGTCCATTGTTGCATACGTTAAATCTGGGCGTCGTACCTTTCGATTGTTCAGACGTAACCCCTCAAAAGCCTGAGGAGAGGTTACTTCGTGAACTAAATGTAAATCAATATAAAGCAAGTTTGGGGTTCCTTCTTCTGCGTGTACAACATGTTTATTCCAAATTTTATTAACGATTGTTTCAGGTTTTACCATTTCATCACATCCCGTCATTTAGACATACATACTGCAAATACTGTTCGAAACACTTTTCGTTGTTAAGCTTTCTACTACTATTTTTGTCATTTCTTTTGTACCTACTTGCTTTCCGCCCTTAATATGCAAATCAGGGGTATGGTATCCTTGCTCAAGACTATTATAAACAGCTTCTTCAATTTCAGATGCTTCCTCTTCCAATCCAAATGAGTGTCGTAGCATTAATGCAGCAGAAAGGATCATACCAAGTGGATTAGCTATCCCTTTCCCAGCAATATCAGGTGCAGATCCATGAACAGGTTCATATAATCCAACTCCATCTGAACGAACACTAGCTGACGGTAGCATTCCTAAAGATCCTGTTAAAACGGAAGCTTCGTCACTTAAAATATCTCCAAATAAATTTTCAGTAACGATGACATCAAAGCGATTCGGCTGCGTAATAAGTTTCATCGCGGCGGCATCAACAAGTAAATGCTCTACCGTCACATCTGGATAATCCTTGCTTTTTTCGTTAACAACTTCACGCCACATGCGACTTGATTCCAGGACATTCGCTTTATCAACAGATGTCAACTGCTTGTTTCTTAATCTAGCACTTTGAAAAGCTTTATCTATAATTCGTTCCATTTCACTGCGATGGTAATAAAGTGTGTCAACAACAGCATTACCGTTCTCGCGCCGTTCACTTGGCTTCCCAAAATAAAGTCCACCAGTTAGTTCGCGAATGATTAAAATATCACTGTCTTTTATCACGTCTTCTTTTAGCGGTGAAGCATGTAACAAAGGAGTAAAGCCTTTCACTGGACGTAAATTGGCAAATAGTCCTAGCTCTTTTCGAATACCAAGCAACCCTTTTTCCGGTCTCATGTGTCCAGGAAGGGAGTCCCACTTCTCTCCTCCCACTGCACCCAAAAGAATGGCGTCTCCATGTTTGCATGCTTTAATGGTATCTTCTGGTAAAGGTGTACCAGATTGATCAATAGCATCACCACCGATAGCGTGTTGATGAAAGGTAAAACTATGACCAAATTCACTCGCAACCGTATTTAACACAAGCTTTGCTGATTCCATAATTTCTTTACCAACACCATCACCTGGAAGTAGAATAATTTGCTTATTCATAAATCTCCCCTCCTCTTTCCTTCTGTTATTTTAAGATCTGTTTATTTTTAGCCGTTTTCTGTTGTACAATATAGCGATTCACCGCATTTAAAAATGCATTTGCAGACGCTTCAATAACATCTTGGGCGGTCCCCCTGCCGTTCATTGGTTCCCCATTAATAACGAGTTGCACATGTGATTCTGCAAGAGCATCCTTTCCACGCCCAACTGAATTAAGCTGGTAATCTACTAGATGAAGATCCTCTGTTATTAATGAATCTAACGTTTTGTATAACGCCTCTACACTACCCTGACCAGTGCAAGCTGTTTGTACGGTTTCTCCGTCAGGATTTTTTAACAGCACTGTTGCAGTAGGTATATTCGCTGTACCATATTGCACCTGAAACATTTCTAATTGGTACTTCTCCACTGTTGAAGTGTCTGTTTGAATTTCCATTAATATCGTAAATAAATCATCATCCGTTACTTCTTTTTTACGGTCTGTTAACAACTTAAATAGGTTGAATGCTTCTTTAAGCTTCTCATCTGAAAGTTCATACCCAAGTTCCTTTACTTTGTCCTTGAAGGCATGTCGTCCTGAATGTTTTCCAAGGAACAATGTGTTTGAACTTATCCCTACCATTTCTGGTGTGATAATTTCATAGGTTGAAGCATGTTTTAGTACCCCATCCTGATGGATACCTGCCTCATGCGCAAATGCATTACGGCCGATAACCGCTTTATTTGCTTGCACATACATCCCGGTTAATTTCGCTACTAGATCACTAGTACGCTTAATTTCATTCAATTTAAGATTTGTATGGTAAGGATAATGGTCGGAGCGAATCTTAAGTGCTACCGCAAACTCCTCAAGAGCTGCATTTCCAGCTCGCTCGCCAATTCCGTTAATAGTCCCTTCCACCTGTGTTGCGCCATTTTCCACTGCAGCTAGCGAATTAGCTACCGCCATACCTAAGTCATTATGGCAATGACAAGAAAGGCTCGCACGGTGAATATTTGGTACGGTTTCTTTTATGAATTTAAACAAATTACCATACTCTAAAGGTGTCGTATATCCAACTGTATCAGGCAAGTTAATAACAGTGGCACCTGCGTCGATAACACGTTCAATAATTTGAGCCAAAAACTTCCAATCTGATCTAGATGCATCTTCTGCAGACCATTCTACTTGTGGAAACTTTTGTTTTGCATAGGAAACCATTTCTACAGCAGTATCGATAACTTGTTCTGGTGATTTCTTCAGCTTATATGTCATGTGAATCGGTGATGTTGCTAGAAAAAGATGTAAGCAAGGCTCTGCGGCACCTCTCAACGCCTCCCAGGCTACATCAACATCTGATTTCACTGTTCTAGCTAATCCTGTAACGGAAGTATCTTTAATGGTGTCTGCGATCGTTTTTACAGCATTAAAATCCCCTTTGGAGGAAGCAGGAAACCCTGCCTCCATTCTATCAACACCGAATCGTTCGAGCTGTTTTGCGATTTCCAATTTTTCTAGTTGGTTTAAATTAACTCCAGGTGATTGTTCACCATCTCTAAGTGTTGTATCGAAAATCTTAATTTGTGACATGTACCTTCACATCCTTTTGTTTAGATTTTAATGATTGTTTTACAAAAGGCATTAAGTCACGTAACTCCCTTCCTACTTTTTCAATTGGATGTTGGTTTTCTTTTGCATTGGTTGCATTAAACTTAGGACGATTAGCTTGGTTCTCTAAGATCCAACCTTTCGCAAATTCACCAGATTGTACATCTGCAAGAATTTCTTTCATTCGATCTTTCGTTTCATCATTGATTACACGTGGTCCAGATACAAAATCTCCCCATTGTGCTGTATCTGACACGGAATAGCGCATGTTTTCAAGTCCACCTTCATACAACAAATCAACAATTAGCTTCATCTCGTGCATACATTCAAAGTAAGCTACTTCCGGCTGGTAACCTGCTTCTGTTAATGTTTCAAACCCTGCTTTTATTAAACTTGTAACTCCTCCGCATAGCACGGCTTGCTCGCCAAACAAATCTGTTTCCGTTTCTTCTTGGAATGTTGTTTCCAGAACACCCGCTCTAGCGGCACCAATTCCTTGTGAGTATGCAAGTGCAAGCTCTTTAGCCTTTCCAGTAACATCTTGATAAACACCATAAAGTGCTGGAACTCCCGCACCTTCTTCAAAAGTCCGGCGTACTAAATGTCCCGGCCCTTTTGGTGCAACTAGAAATACGTCTACATCGAGTGGTGGAACTACTTGTGTAAAGTGGATATTGAATCCGTGCGCGAATGCAATTGCACTATTTGGTTTAAGATTAGGTTGAATACTTTCAAAATATACGGTCGGTTGATGTTCATCTGGAAGAAGTACCATCACAACATCTGCCCCACTTACTGCATCTGCTACGGAAAGAACTTTAAAACCATCTTCCTCCGCCTTTTCTTGAGACTTACCTGGTCTAAGTCCTACAACTACATCGTATCCACTCTCGCGAAGGTTCAATGCATGAGCATGCCCTTGTGACCCATAACCTACTACAGCGATTTTCTTTCCTTGTAATACCTCTTTTTGGATATCTTTTTCATAAAGTACTTTTGACATTTAAATCTTCCTCTCCATTTTTAATTTTATATAGTAAATGAGTTTATCTCGGTAACCTGTTTTGGCTGTTGTCCTCTTAAGAAGGCTGTAACACCTGTTTTGGTCAGTTCTTTTATTCCATATGGTCTAAGCAATGAAATTAATGCTTCAACTTTATTCGGCTTTCCTGTTATCTGTATGGTTAAGCTATCCTTGCTAACATCAATTACAGATGCACGAAACGGTGCTATGATTCCTTGAATTTCAGCATGTAAGTGACCACTACCACCTACTTTAACAAGCGCCAATTCTCTTGCAACGATTGCCTTATCCGTAATATCCGATACTTTTATAACATCAATTTGCTTATTTAATTGTTTTGTCAGTTGTTCTAGCTTTTGATGGTCACCAACTTCCACAACAAATGTCATTTTGGACAGCCCTTCTATTTCTGAATTTCCGACAGAAATGCTATCGATATTGAACTGACGTTTATACAACATCCCTGTGATCCGGTTCAGAACACCACTTCGATCCTGAACGGTAGCCGTTATAATGCGTTTCATTTCGTCACCCCTATCATTTCATGAATCCCTTTCCCAGGGGCAATCATCGGATAAACACATTCCAGTTGAACAACTCGACAATCAACTACAACAGGCCCATCATAGGAAAATACATCCTCAAGCGTTTCGACCACATCATTTTCATTGTCGATTTTTAATCCGCGAATCCCATAGCTTTCTGCAAGTTTTACAAAATCAGGATTCTGAGAAAGAAGCGATTCGGAATATCTTTCTTCATAAAAGCTTTCCTGCCATTGTCTTACCATTCCTAGTGCCTCGTTATTAACAATGATTATTTTTACTGGTAGGTTTCTTTCTTTAATGACCGACAATTCTTGAAGAGTCATTTGAAATCCACCGTCACCGACCACAGAAACTACCAGATCATTAGGAGCTCCAAGTTGAGCACCAATCGCTGCTGGAAAACCAAATCCCATTGTTCCTAGCCCTCCAGATGTTACCCAGCGATTAGGTTTATCAAATGCGTAGTATTGTGCTGCCCACATTTGATGTTGCCCAACGTCTGTTGTTACAATCGCCTCTCCATTCGACACACGATAAACTTGTTTGAGTAGCCATTGCGGCGAAATTAATTCGTCTGACTTTTCATGCCATAACGGATAATTAGTTTTATTACTCTGTAACCGTTCTTTCCATACTTTATGGTCTGGCATCCCAATAGAGCTTGTTAATAATGCCTTTAATGCTTCCTTTGCATCTGCCACAACGGGAATAGCAGTTGAAATATTTTTCCCAATTTCTGCTGGATCAATATCAATGTGAGCTACTTTTGCGTTTGGTGCAAAATGTTCGATGTTGCCAGTTAGACGATCATCAAATCTTGCCCCAATATTTAGTAATAAATCACATTCATAAATTCCCATGTTTGCTGCGTACATCCCGTGCATTCCGGCCATCCCTAAAGAAAGTGAATTAGAACCTGGAAAGCTTCCGAGCCCAAGCAATGTATTGGCTACTGGAAGCTGATACTTCTCAGCGAACTCTTTCAGTTCTTCTGCAGCATTCGCTGATAGTACCCCTGCACCTGCTAGTAGTAATGGACGTTTTGAACGACTTAGAGCATCCGCTAATTTAACAATCTGTAATGGATTAGGAGTCTTAGTCGGTTGATATCCTGGTAAATAAAAGTCATTTTCAAATTTTTCGGTGGTAATCGCAGCGGATATATTTTTAGGAATATCCACAACTACTGGCCCAGGTCGCCCTGTTGAAGCAACATGAAAAGCTTCTTTTACGATTCTTGGTAAATCAGATACATTTTTCACTTGATAATTGTATTTGGTAATCGGTGTAGTTATTCCCATAATGTCTGCTTCTTGAAAAGCATCCGTTCCAATAACACTGTTTGCTACCTGACCAGTAAATATAACCAGTGGCAACGAATCCATCATTGCATCTGTAATTCCAGTAATTAAATTAGTTGCCCCAGGTCCTGAAGTAGCGAGCACTACACCCGGTTTTCCAGTAACACGTGCATAACCTTCTGCCGCATGAATGGAACCTTGTTCATGACGAGAAAGTACATGCTCAAAAGGGGCTTTATTTCGGTATAGCGCATCATAAATCGGTAATACAGCTCCACCTGGATAACCAAATAACGTGTCAACTTCTGCATCAACCAATGTTTCAATTAATAAATCAGACCCGGTTCTTAATACTTTCGTACGTTCCATCTCTTGCTTTGCCTCAACTTTCACACTACATACCTCCTCATATTGGATTCAAAAAAGACCCTTTACTCCCCATAAATCTGCATAAATTCAGAATTATAGGGGAGAAAAGAGCCATCTTTTCACGGTACCACCCATGTTTGTAGCACTCTTACGAATACTACCTTATGAGGCTGATGAACAGCCTACTTTGATAACAGGTACATAAAAATGCACCTGACCAAGTCTACTAGAAAAATCCGTTCAACTTGGCACTCAGGGATGATGTCAGAACAATATGTATTTCTAGGCTTCCAGCAACCCTAGCTCTCTGTAAATACATATAACATGTTCCTTTTTTCCCGTCATCGAGTTAATTGTTATTCATGTGTTTTTAAACATTTTGATAACTGATATTGCCGACAATCATATAACGTTTTAGACGGTTGGTCAATAGGTTTTTTAAAGTTTTTTGATACTTTGAATAAATCTAAATAATTGTATGCGTTTACAACGATTACATGGTAAGGAAAGCTGTGAGAATAAACTTTTTATTACGATTTTATTACATTTTTTAATTGTTAAGGAAACTCCAGTTTTTAAACTGGAGTTATTTGGTTAATCTGTAAACCGTTTTGATCTATTTTTAACGCAACAACCTCGTAATCAGAAAGTTTAGCTGTCATGTGCTTCGATATCATCGTTCCTTCTCCTTTTGGTACAAAGGAAATCATTGTTGGACCGGCCCCGCTTATAACAGTTCCATAGGCATTCACTTTTTTAGCTTCCTGCTTTATGGAATGGTAGTTCGGGATAAGATCTGCACGGTATGGTTCATGAAATAAATCACTTTCCATCATTTTTCCGGCTAAATGAAAATTTCCAGATAAAAGGGAGGCAAGCATTAGGTTACTAATTGCACTTGCAGTAGTTGCACTTTTTCTAGTTAAATTAGACGGAAGTAACTGCCGCGCTGTTTCCGTTTTTAGTTCCACGTTTGGAATATAAACTACAACATCTAAATCGAGAGTTGGTATTTGCACATATTCAACCTTGTTGTTCTGTGTTGTAGCTGTAACCACAATTCCTCCGAATAATGCAGACGCCACATTATCTGGATGCCCTTCGATGTCGGTTCCATACTCTAGCTTTTGTTCGCTAGTTAAACCCAGACCACATAGTTGATTCGCCAGTTCAATTCCTGCTAGCGCAGCAGAAGCACTACTACCAAGTCCCCGTGCTAATGGAATCCCACTATCGACAATTACTTTACAACCAGGTAGAGCTTTCTGATGACGTTGTGCAGTTTGTTTTGCAATCTGATAAATAAAATGATCGTGATAATTAGTAAAAGAAGGCAAAAGGTGGGAGTGGTGCTCAATCTCCCAATTATCCTGTTCTGTTACATGCAACGTCAAAAAACGATTTAATGCAAGTCCTGCAGAATCAAATCCCGGGCCCATATTTGCTGAACTCGCTGGGATTGTGATATCGAACTGTTTCATGTCGCCACCATATCTGCTATATAAGCCATAACTTTTTCTTCATCATTTGGAAGTGACACTGGTTCTACAGTTACTTGATCGATCGCTGTCTGTGGATCTTTCAACCCATTTCCAGTCAAAACAGCAACCACTTTATTTCCTGGTGTAATAGACCCCTCCTTACATTGTTGGATAACTCCTGCAATGGAGGCACAAGATCCTGGCTCTGCAAAAATTCCTTCTTTACGTGCCAGAAGTTTAAATGCATCTGTAATTTCATTATCTGTTACAAAATTAATTTTCCCACCAGATTCATCCCTTGCGGCAACTGCAAAATCCCAGCTTGCTGGATTCCCGATTCGAATGGCTGTAGCTACTGTTTCCGGATTAGGGATAATTTTATTTTTCACAATCGCCGCTGCACCTTCCGCTTCAAATCCGAACATTTTTGGCAGACCTGTTGACTTTTCATCATGATACTCCTTAAATCCTTTCCAGTAGGCACTGATATTACCTGCATTACCAACTGGAATAGCAAGGATATCGGGTGCAGAACCAAGTTGTTCACACACTTCAAAGGCAGCCGTTTTTTGCCCTTCCAACCGGTAAGGATTCACCGAGTTAACGAGTGTAACTGCAGTTTTTTCACTTAACTTTCGTACCATTTTCAATGCATCATCAAAATTTCCATCAATTTCTACGATTTCAGCACCATACATTTTTGCTTGTGCAAGTTTTCCAAGTGCTACTTTCCCCTTTGGAATTACAATAATCGCACGTATCCCTGCTTTGGCGGCATATGCTGCAGCAGAGGCTGATGTGTTCCCAGTAGATGCACAAATAACAGATTTACTCCCTGCTTCCACTGCCTTTGCAACAGCCATTACCATTCCTCGATCTTTGAAAGAGCCTGTCGGGTTTGCTCCTTCCACTTTGCCATATAGTTCCACACCTAGTTGTTCAGATAAGTGCGAAAAGTGTATTAATGGTGTATTTCCCTCATGAAGGGTTAAAGCAGGTGTTTCTGTTGTTATAGGTAAATATGATCCATACTGTTTGATTATTCCTTGCCAGTTCATTCTCCAACAGCTCCTTCAATACGAAAATGACTTTTTACTTCTTTTACGACATCTGCCTTCTGTAAATCAGCTAAGACATTTCTAACCTTTTCCAATGTTGTTTCATGCGTTACTACGACAATTTCATCTTCAGGAATTTGTATAATTCGTTCGAAGCTAATAGTTAAATCATTAAATATGGTTGAAATAGCCGTAAATGTATCGGTCTTATCCTGTACATGTAATCTAAAATAATAATTACTGAAGCGTTGATCAGGTGTTTTTAAAACCTTTTCAAAACGGGGTGGAAGATACGAGCGTCCACTTATATCTAATAACATATTTTTAATAGCAACAACCACATCAGACATCACAGCTGTTGCGGTTGGTAGACCTCCTGCTCCAGGACCATAAAACATTGTTTCTCCAACAGCCTCTCCGTTAACATAAACTGCATTATTTTCATTTTTTACAGCTGCCAATGGATGATTCCTAGACAGAAAAGTGGGTTGTACACTTACTTCAACCTGATTGTCCTGGAAATGTGTAAATCCTATTAACTTCATTGTTAAGCCAAGCTGTTTGCCAAACTGTAAATCTTTTAATGCTAGATCTGCAATTCCGTTAACCTCGACATCTCCTAAATCTACGGAAGTTGAAAATGCAAGTCGCGCAAGGATAGCCATTTTTCTGGCAGCGTCCAAACCACCTACATCTGCCGTTGGATCAGCCTCAGCAAAGCCTAGCTCTTGAGCTTCTTTTAATGCATCTTCATAAGAAACTCCCTCATCATCCATTTTAGTTAGAATATAGTTCGTTGTACCATTTACAATTCCCATTACTTTATCAATTCGATCTGACACAAGTCCATCTTCTATTCCACGTACAATCGGAATTCCACCAGCAACACTAGCTTCGTAAAATAGGTCACACCCATACTGATTTGCAGCATTTTGAAGTTCTGGGCCGTGTAGTGCCATTAAATCCTTGTTTGCTGTTACAACATGTTTTCTCGCTTCTAACGCTTTTAGAATATATTCACGCGTTTCATCAATACCACCCATTACCTCGATAATAACATCAATTTCCGGATGATTTAAAACATCCTCTGGGTTTGTAGTGAGATATGTAGAATCTACTTGGACATCACGTGTTTTCTCTAAATTACGAACTAATATACTTTTTATATTCACGCCACACCCAAGCTGGTGAACAAGCTCTTCCTGGTGTCTTTCAATGATTTGAAAGACACCAGAACCAACTGTTCCTAAACCTAAAAGGCCGACAGATATATTTTTTTTCATGTTCTCAACCCCATTCTTTTGAAATACCAAGTATTATTTTATACCTGATTCTAACGTTTGACTCAAATTAAACGAATCATGCAATACATTAACCGCATCCATTAAGTCTTTCTCGTAAACTAATACCCTATTACTGGTATGACTTTCAGCTGATTGCAATACTTCGATACCTTTTTCAGTAAGTACTTGCACTATTCCAGATGCTACTGTAACCCCCATCAAGCCACCTCCAACCACTGATATTCTTGCACAGTTTTCGATTACTTGTGGTTGACAATCCAAGTTTGTTATACAGTCTACTGCTGTTTGCGTATATACTTTTGGAATCGTGAGAAGTAAATCGGTTGAAGATATGGTAGAAAAGTCAACCGAAATTCCAGCATCTTCAATCTCTTTAAAAATATCTGAATGATGACGATGCATTTTCTCTCGATTTTTAATTTTGATCTGGGTTAATTCAAGCATATGAGCAATACCAGTAATCGGCTGGTCAGGTATTTCCCTTATTCCTGCACTAGTCACCAATGTTCCATTTTCTATTGAATAAGTTGAGCGTACATGTAATGGGATATTTGCCCCCATAGCAATTTCAACTGCTCTTGGATGAATCACTTTTGCTCCTTGATTTGCGAAATTACAAATTTCCGTATACGATACAACTTTTAATTGCCTTGCAGATTTAACTATTCTCGGATCCGCCGTCATGATTCCGTTAACGTCTGTGAAAATTTCAACCTTTTCAGCGTTTAGTGCAGCTCCAAGGACTGCCGCAGTCGTATCACTTCCACCTCTACCAATCGTTGTGACTTCACCAGCAGAAGTTTGCCCCTGGAAGCCCGCAACTACTACCACATCATGGTTTTCCAATTCGTTTACTATGCGAGTAGTATTTACACTTTTAATTTTTGCTTCTGTAAAATCAGATGTAGTCGTAATGCCTGCTTGTGCACCAGTAAGCGCAATTGACTTAATATGATTATTTTGTAGCTCATTAGACAACACTACACTAGCAATTATTTCACCGCATGACATCAATAAGTCCTTTTCCCGTTTTGAATGAAATTGGTTAGCTTGGTTAGCTAGACTTAGTAAGGTATCTGTAGCATATGGATCAGGCTTACGCCCCAAAGCTGAAACAACAACAACTAACTTATATTGACCTTCTATTGCATGTTTAATATGGGAAATCACATTAGTAATGCTTGCCGGTGTTTGTAAGGAGGTTCCCCCAAATTTCTGAACTAAAATTGTCATTTTCACACCTCAATTCACAACCATTTATTTTTTTGCTGAACATTGATTAATTTGTACGGTACCGCAGCACTTCAACCTATATCTATCGCCTTAACGCTGCTACATTGTAGTATCGTTCACTACCTGTAGTGTCACCTCCCAGGAACTTGTGTATAAAAAAAGACCCTTCACTCCCCATAAATCTGCACAAATTCAGAATTATAGGGGAGAAAAGAGGTCTTCTTTTCACGGTACCACCCATGTTCATAGCATTCTCGCGAATACCACCTTAGAGGCTGACGAACAGCCTGCTTTGATAACAGGTACATGTTAATGCACCTGACCAAGTCTACTAAAAGAGTTTTTTCAAAAAGGCAACAAATGATAAACGATGAATTTCTTCGTTGCGCAGTTTTTCCGGTCCTCACGTATTAAAAGCATACGTTCCGGTCCTCAAAATCTTCGCGCCTTGAACTTCTTGTTTCTAATTTGCCACTTTTTGAACACACACTAAAAAGTTTGTTCGACTTAGCACTCAGGGATGATATCAGAACAATGTGTACTTCTAGGTTTCCAGCACCCCTAGATCTCTGTTAATACATAATACTTGTTCCTTCGTTCCCGTCATCGAGTTAATCTCATTCCATGTTTACAAGGAATTATTTTTTTTATATTGCCGACAATCATATAACGTTTTAGCTAGTTGGTCAACAGGTTTTTTGAAGTTTTTTGATATTTTCAATAAGTCCAAATAATTGTATGCGCTTACAACGTTTGTACGATTGAAAAAGCTATTGATTAAATACTTTGTTACAATTTTATAACAAAAAAATGACCTCAGTTAAAAAACTGAAGCCATTCTTTGCATGCATATCCTCTATTTAGTTAAAAAATCTGTTATCGCGCCTTTTGATGAACAGGAAACATTATGTGCATACTTCCCTAAAACACCTTTTTTATATAAGGCTGGGGCTTGCCATCCCTTGCGACGACTTTCTAGCTCATCTTCAGAAACATCACAAGATATCTCTTTTTTGTCTGAGTCTATCGTTACTAGATCTCCTTCTTTTAGCAATGCAATTGGTCCGCCGTCTTGCGCTTCTGGCGAGATGTGCCCAACGACTAAGCCGTGTGTCCCACCCGAAAATCTACCATCGGTTAATAAGGCAACTTTTTCGTCCATTCCTTTTCCAACTAATATGCTTGAAATGGACAGCATTTCAGGCATTCCTGGGCCACCTTTTGGACCAACATAACGAATGATGATTACATCCCCATCGTTAATTTTATTATCCATTACAGCAGCTGTAGCTTCTTTTTCATTATCAAACACGCGAGCCGGACCTGTATGCCTTTTTACCTTAACACCCGAAACTTTCGCCACAGCGCCAGTTGGTGATAAGTTACCTTTTAACACGATTAATGGACCATCAATACGTTTTGGGTTATCAAATGGCATAATTACTTTTTGGCCTTCCTCTAGTGATGGTGCCTCCGCTAAATTCTCAGCAACAGTTTTACCTGTTACAGTTAAACAATCTCCATGGAGATATCCCGCCTCATAAAGGAGTTTCATAACAGCTTGTACTCCTCCAACTCGATGTAAATCTTGCATAACAAATCTACCACTTGGTTTTAAATCGGCAATATGTGGAGTTTTCTCTTGAATTCTATTAAAATCATCAATCGTTAAATCTACGCCAATAGCATGAGAAATAGACAATAGATGCAAGATAGCATTCGTCGATCCTCCAAGTGCCATAACAACTGTAATTGCATTTTCGAATGCTTCTTTCGTCATAATATCTTTAGGATAAATATCTTTTTCTAGTAAATGATAAACTGCTTTACCAGCAGCAACACAATCGTTTACTTTGTTAATTGTTTCCGCTGGGTTTGAAGAGCTCCCCGGTAAGCTCATCCCCATAGCTTCAACTGCCGAGGCCATGGTATTTGCCGTATACATACCCCCACACGATCCAGCTCCAGGACATGCATGACACTCAATTGACCTTAATTCGCCGTCATCTATATTCCCGTTATTGTGTTGGCCAACACCCTCAAACACGGACACAATATCAATGTCTTTACCATTGTGTGATCCAGGGGCAATCGTACCACCATAAACAAAAACCGCTGGAACCTCTGAATTCGCAATGGCAATCATACAGCCAGGAATATTTTTGTCACAACCTCCAATGGCAACTAATCCATCTAAATTCTCCGCGCCTACCACTGTTTCAATCGAATCTGCTATCACATCACGACTTGGTAGCGAATAACGCATCCCTTGTGTCCCCATTGAAATACCATCTGAAACAGTAATTGTATTAAATATTAATGGTACACCACCAGCTTCTTTTGCACCTTCTTTTGCATTGGCAGCTAAATCATTAATATGTATATTACATGGCGTAACTTCGCTCCAAGTACTAGCAATCCCAATCATTGGCTTTTTAAAGTCTTCATCAGACACACCAACTGCTCGAAGCATCGCACGGTTTGGTGCCTTCATAGAACCTTCACTAAAAACCTTACTTTTTATACGTAAATCTTTTTTCATCTTGTTTCCCACCCTTCTTTCGAATAATTATATGACTTATTTTCCTATTGTTCAATGTATTTATTTTATTAAAAAATTGAAATCAATACTCGTAGTCGGTTAAGCGTTTACACCCATTTTTATACATTTACAAAATCCTCAAAATACATTGACAACAACTATAGATTTGCTATGATGAATAAAAATTAGACTCAAAGTCAAGAGGATATACTTATGTTGCGTAACTTTTCACCCTTTTTACCAATAAACAAAGAAAAGGGTGAAAAGTTTTTTTATTCGATAATAATCGGGAGTGACACAGGCACTCCCAACAAAGGAGAGTTTACATATGCTACCAGATCAACAGTTATTACGAATACCTGGCCCTAGTCCAATACCACCCAGTGTACAACGTGCGATGAGCCAGCCGATAATTGGGCATCGGGGTCAAGAAACAAAAGAATTATTGCAAAGGATTAAGCCCAGACTAAAGCCACTATTTGGAACGACACAAGATGTCTTCATCATTACAGGAAGCGGGACATCTGGTTTGGAAACAGCGGTTGTAAACACCGCACACCCTGGAGATGATGTGTTAGTAATCGTTACTGGTGCCTTTGGTGATCGTTTTGTCAAAATAGCGCAAGCTTACGAGATAAAAGTTCATCGTTATGATGTTGAGTGGGGTACTGCTGTAAATCCTGAAGGTATAAAAGAATATCTAAAGAAACATCCAGAAATTAAAGTTGTCTTTTCTACCTATTGTGAAACTTCGACAGGTGTACTAAATCCCGTTCAAGAACTGGCACACGTTGTTCACCAGAACTCGGATGCTTTAGTGGTTGTTGACGGAGTTTCTTGTGTTGGGGCTGTTAAAACAAAAATGGATGAATGGGGAGTTGACGTACTTGTGACAGGATCACAAAAAGCATTGATGCTCCCACCTGGTTTGACATTTGTTGCGGCAAGTGAACGTGCTTGGAAGGTTATCGAGGATAACAAGCGACCACGTTTCTACTTAGATTTAAAAAAGTACCGCGATAATTTAGAGAAAGATTCTACCCCTTTCACCCCAGCCGTATCGCTTTTATTTGGATTAGAGCAAGTACTTAAACTTTTAGATGAAGAAGGTCTTGATCAGGTTTACTCACGACACCACTTGATGATGGAGATGACTAGAGCAGCATTTCAAGCACTAGACGTTCCGTTGCTTACCAGTGATAAAGCTGCTTCTCCTACCGTAACAGCAATAAAACTGTTAAATTCTCAGTCCGAGCAGTTACGGAAAGTGATTAAAAAAGAATTTGGCTTATCAGTCGCAGGCGGTCAGGCGCATATGAAAGGTGAAATTTTCCGGATTGGACATATGGGGTATTGTTCCCCAGCGGATGTCTTGCAAATCATAAGCACGATTGAAATTGGCTTAAAGAAAATTGGACAGCCTATTGATCTTGGTTCAGGAACTCGCGCGGCCCAAGAAATTTATTTATCACAGGAGGTTAAATAATGGCGTTTAACATTTTAATAAGTGACCCACTCAGCGAGGAAGGTATTCAACCGCTTCGAGATGCTGAAGATATGAATATTGTAATCGATACTACGTTAACTCCAGAAGAATTAGCAGACCAGATTGGAGCGTACGATGCGCTTTTAGTAAGAAGCCAGACTCAAGTAACTCGTGAAGTAATAAGCAAAGCGTCTAAGTTGAAAATAATCGGGCGTGCCGGTGTTGGGGTTGATAATATTGACCTTGATGCAGCAACAGAACATGGAATCATTGTTGTCAACGCACCTAACGGAAATACCAATTCAGCAGCGGAACACACAATGGCGATGATTATGTCCTTATCTAGAAACATACCACAGGCATACCATGCTTTAAAAAACCACAAATGGGATCGAAAGAAATTTGTAGGCGTTGAATTAAAGAACAAAACGTTAGGGGTTATTGGGCTAGGCAGAATTGGTACAGAAGTTACGGTTCGAGCCAAAGGTCAACGGATGAATGTCATCGCCTATGATCCATTTTTAACCGAAGAAAAAGCAGATAAAATGGGGATAGGCTATGGTACAATTCAGGAGGTTTTAGAAAAAGCTGACTTTATTACGATACATACTCCTTTGTTGAAAGAAACAAAACACTTGATTAATGCTAGTGCATTCCAGCAAATGAAAACCGGCGTACAAATTGTTAATTGTGCCCGAGGAGGGATCATCGATGAAGAAGCACTATACGATGCCATCGTTTCTAAAAAAGTAGCTGGCGCTGCGCTCGATGTATTTGAAGAAGAACCATTCGTAGACCATAAGTTATTGGATTTACCAGAAGTAATCGCTACTCCACACCTTGGAGCAAGCACTTTTGAAGCTCAGGAAAGTGTAGCTGTCGATGTCAGTCATGATGTTGTCCGTTTTTTAACTGGAGATTTAGTCAAAAACCCTGTTAACCTTCCATCCGTGCCAAACGATATTATGAACAGAATTGAGCCCTATTTTAATTTGGCAGAAAAGCTAGGATTATTTCTTATTGGTTTAACTGGAGAAGTGGTAGAAGACATAACTATCTATTACTCAGGTGATTTATCTGAGGTAGAGGTAGCGCCATTGACCAGAAATACTGTAAAAGGATTATTGAAGCGCCATTTAGGTGACCATGTTAACGATGTGAATGCCCTTTATCTTGCTGAACAAAAAGGAATAACAATAAACGAGAGTAAAACTTCCAAAGCAAAGGGCTTTACCAATTTACTTAAAGTGGAAGTGAAAACAAAATCAGGAAAAAGAAGTGTTTCAGGAACCCTATTAAATGGCTTAGGTCCTAGAATAGTGAAGGTGGACAATTATAGTGTCGATGTTACGCCAGAGGGCCATATAGTAGTTATTCATCATAAAGACCAACCAGGCGTAATTGGTAGAATGGGTAGTTTGTTAGCACAACATCAGATTAACATCGCAACCATGCAGGTGGATCGATCAGATATCGGCGGAGATGCTATCATGTTATTAAGAGTTGATAAACACTTGGGAAAAGAAGGACTTAGTGAGCTAAAAGCATTAAATGAAATTTACGATGTAACAGCAATAGATTTATAGTTTGTCCGCAAACCTATGAATAAGCACACAGCATTTATAATCCGCTGTGTGCTTGTTTTATTTTTACGAACGATTTATCCTCTTGATAATTGGTAGAATCTCCTCTAGATTTGATATTTCATAGGTCGGCATTCCTTCACTTTTTTCTATAAGGTGACGGTTAACCCAAACAGAATCTATTCCTACCCTAGATGCACCAAGAATATCTGTCATTAAATTATCGCCCACCATCAACGCCTCATCCTTCTTTACCGAAAGAAGCTCTAGTGCATGCTCAAAAATAGCAGCATCTGGCTTTCCACTTCCAAAGCCTCCTGAAATTACAATATGGTCAAAATACGGCACGAGCTCTGGTGTTATACTCAGTTTTGTTTGCTGTAGATCTGGAGAACCATTCGTGAGTAGCAGCAACTGATAGTTTCCTTTAAGCTGATTAAGTACCTTGAATGTTTCTTCATAAACATAGGGATTTTTTTTACGTTCTACTGGAAATGTCTCCGCTAATTTATAGCCGAATTCAGGATCATTAATCCCTAAATCTTCTAACCCTTTTGTCCAAGCTTCCTTTCGATAAGCAGGAACTATTTCCTTCATTTTACGAAAATCTTCACCCTCATCCGCAAAATTACCCCAAAGCCCTTCAAAAGGATTAATTCCAATCATCTGTGTAAAAGGATATGTCTGATAGGATGCATATAACGTCCTAGCATTTTCTCGCACGTGTTTTTCCAACACCTCAGGATCGATAGCATACTTCTTCTCGGCAAGCATACAGGTAGCTTTAAAAGCCTCTTTTACACTTTTATCATCCCACAGCAGGGTATTATCTAAGTCAAATAGGATTGCTTTTATCATCTATTCATCTCCTGTTCAATACAAAATCCCTGGGCACTATAAAAGTACTCAGGGTATTTTCATTAACGTAATAGCTTTTGCCTTATCCCACTTTTGCATCTTTTGGATCAACCATTTCTTGCTGCTGATTCTTCTCTGCTTTATGTGAAATAAGCTGCTTCACAAACCATAAAAGAATGGCTAACCAAATAATTGATCCAATAATCATGGATGTAGAATATGGTAAACTAAAGCCTTCTGGTGCATAAAAGATATACATACTTGTAACACCAGTCATAAATAACGCTGGTATACTACAAATCCAGTGGAATTTATGATGCTTTAGCAGATACATTGCCCCCGTCCATAACATCACTGTTGCAACTACCTGGTTTGTCCATCCAACATAGCGCCATAGAAAACTATAGTCGATTTGTGTAAGTAAAAAAGTTGGTAATGCCACTGGAATAATTAAGAGAGTTAGTGACCATTTCCCTTCAAAATCTTTTTTCGTAATTTGCTTCAATAAATCCGCAAGCATCATTCTGGATGAACGAAGCGCGGTATCTCCTGTTGTAATAGGCAGAATAATTACACCTAAAATTGCCAGAATACCACCTAATGTACCAAGGGTAGATATACTGATTTCATTTACCACCCCAGCAGGTCCGCCAGCACTAAGCGCCTCTTGAAGCGCTCCAGTACTACCAAAAAATGCCATTCCTGCAGCTGCCCAGATTAATGTAATCACACCCTCACCAATCATGGCGCCATAAAACACTTTTCTTCCTTCACTTTCTTTTTTAAGCGTTCGAGCAAGGATTGGACTCTGAGTACTATGAAATCCTGAAATAGCACCACAAGAAATGGTAACCATTAATAATGGCCAAATAGGCAGATTATCTGGGTGTAGATTACTAAATGTTAGGTTTGGAACAGGGTTGTCAAAAAAGAACATTCCTACGCCAATGGAAACAGCCATAAAAATCAGGATTGCTCCAAAAACTGGATAAACTTTCCCTATCACTTTATTAATTGGTAATACAGCCGCAAGTATTAAATAGATAAAAACAATAACTATACATGCCATAAAACTAAGCGGTGTTATCTCAGTCAGAAGTTGTGCTGGTCCTGCAGTAAAAGCAGCTGCGACAAGAATCATTAGAACGATAGACACAACATTAATAACTGACTGTACACTTTTCCCTAGGTATTTACCTACGATGGTTGGATATTGAGCGCCACCATGTCTAAGCGACAACATTCCTGAAAAATAATCATGTACAGCTCCACCGAATATGGAGCCTATCACAATCCATAAAAATGCTACTGGACCATACAAAGCACCTAATAATGCACCAAAGATTGGACCAAGCCCAGCGATATTCAATAGCTGAATTAAACTCGCCTTCCACCAACTTATCGGCATGAAATCAAAGCCATCTTGCTTCGAATATGCTGGTGTTACCTGCTGATCATTGATGCCAAAAATTCGTTCGACCACCTTCCCATAAACGAAATAACCTATTACTAATAGTAAGATGGATGCAATAAATGTAACCATCGCTGAGCCTCCCTTCAAAATGAATATAGAGAGTATATTAAACCTAATAATTTGAAAAAACAAGGTATTTTTACAATAGATTTCAATATAATTATGATAAAACGCTTACAATTTAATTTTTGATTAAATTCAATAATTTTATACAGTTAGGTCTTGCTTTAATATAGAATTTAACTTACTATTGTTATTAAACTTTTACACCACGGGGGCTAGTATTATGGGAAATAATTCTATTCAAGTCAATCTATGTTCAACTGGAAAGGAAAAGCCCGAGTCAGATCAATTACAGTTTGGAAGAGTGTTTACCGACCACATGTTTATCATGGATTATTCACAGCCTGAAGGATGGCATGATGCGCGCATTGTACCATATCAGCCACTCACTATAGATCCTTCCTCAATGGTATTTCATTATGGCCAAACTGTTTTCGAAGGATTGAAGGCATATCTTTCACCAGAAGGAGACGCTCAGTTATTTCGACCAGAAAAAAACCTAGAGCGGTTAAATCGGTCGAATGATCGGCTTTGTATTCCGCCAATTGATGAAGATTTTGCACTAGAGGCAATCAAACGACTGGTTGCTTTGGAAAAAGAGTGGATTCCGGATTCTGAAGGAACTTCTCTGTATATACGTCCATTTATTATTTCCACTGAACCATATCTAGGCGTTGCACCATCGCAACAATATAAATTCATTGTTATCTTATCGCCTGTTGGCGCGTATTACAAAGAGGGAATTAATCCTGTGAAAATTGCTGTAGAAAACAACTTTGTTCGTACAGTAACAGGAGGTACCGGGGAAGCGAAGACAGGCGGGAACTATGCCGCTAGTCTTAAAGCACAAGAGTTGGTTGCCAATAGTGGATATGCACAGGTATTGTGGCTAGATGGAATCGAAAGAAAGTACATTGAAGAAGTCGGCAGCATGAATGTATTTTTCAAAATCAATGGCGAAGTTGTTACACCTGCATTAAATGGAAGTATTCTAGAGGGTGTGACAAGGAATTCAGTAATCCAATTGCTAAAACATTGGAACATTCCGATTATTGAGCGGAAAGTTTCCATGGAAGAGGTCTATCAGGCATATAAAGATGGACTTTTGGAAGAAGCATTTGGCGCAGGAACAGCTGCAGTTATCTCACCGATTGGACAGCTAACCTGGAAGCTTGAACATCTATTTATTAATAATGGAAAAACAGGTGAAATTGCAAAAAAATTATATGATACATTGACGGAAATTCAATATGGGAAACAAGAGGATCCGTTTGGATGGATTGAGAAAGTAAAAGAAATAAGTAACTCAACTATATAATAGTGAATTGCCCAGTATGATGGAATATCATACTGGGCAATTTTTACTTTTCATTAATTTACACTAAAAGCCACTACATTCGGGTCCACTCCTCTCTCCTACCTTTCATCTCATCTTTAGAAATGCTTTGAATAGTGTAAAGTTAATCTCTAATTGGAAAGATTTTTGATTTTTATGAAACCTATCTTTAATTACATTCGTATAATAAGTTGAAAGGAAAAAATTCATTTTATAAAGGACTGATACTATGACCCTTTTTGGTACACCGATTGAAACCATCTACATAATTTTACTTATTGTAGCTGGTAGCTTAACGATTCTTTACATATTCTTTGGTGACATTTTAGAAGGGATTGGAGAATTCTCTAGTTTCCTTCACCCTGCACTTATTTTAGCATTTATTACGCTTTTCTCGGCTACAGGATATGTACTAGAGGTACTCACATCATTATCTAGTCTATTAATCATTGTTATTTCAATTTTCACTGCATTCATACTGGATGCGCTCTTAAATTTGTTTGTTCTCATTCCAATGTCCTCAGCTGAAGAATCGCTGAGTTATACAGAAGAGTCTTTAAAAGGAAGGGTTGGCAAGATTATTATTTCCATTCCTGAAAATGGGTTTGGCGAAATAATCATACCTAGCAAAAGTGGAATGATTTCAAAGCCCTCTGCAAGCTATGAAAATCTTGCCATTGCAGAAGGAAAGCAAGTGTTAGTTCTTGATGTTGTTAAAGGTGTCTTATATGTCGTTCCTTACGACGATGATTTAGATACCGAGAACACTGATTAAATGTACTAATCCAATAGGATCTGTATTTTAATAGACTTTTTTTAAAAAATAAGGGGGAAACAGAATGGCAGAAATGTGGATTGTAGTTGCAATAGTCGGCGTTTTATTACTTGCACTTATTGGCGTATTTGTCACAAAGTACCGGACAGCGGGACCTGACGAAGCACTGATTGTAACCGGTAGTTATCTTGGAGGGAAAAATGTTCATGTAGATGAATCAGGGAATAAAATAAAAATCATTCGTGGTGGTGGTACATTTGTATTACCTGTTTTCCAACAAGCAGAACCATTAAGCTTGCTATCTAGTAAACTAGAAGTTACAACACCCGAGGTATACACGGAACAAGGTGTACCGGTAATGGCTGATGGAACTGCTATCATTAAAATTGGTGGATCCATTGGAGAAATCGCAACAGCTGCTGAACAGTTTTTAGGAAAAACAAAAGAAGATCGCGAGAACGAGGCAAAAGAAGTCCTTGAAGGTCACCTTCGTTCTATTCTAGGTTCGATGACTGTAGAAGAAATTTATAAAAACAGGGATAAGTTTTCACAGGAGGTTCAACGCGTTGCCTCTCAAGATTTAGCTAAAATGGGATTAATTATTGTATCCTTCACTATTAAAGATGTAAAAGATAAAAATGGTTATTTGGATTCATTAGGGAAACCACGGATTGCACAAGTAAAACGTGACGCGGATATTGCGACAGCAGAAGCCGATAAAGAAACACGTATTAAACGAGCTGAGGCAGCAAAGGATGCCAAAAGAGCGGAATTAGAGCGTGCAACGGAAATTGCTGAAGCGGAGAAGGTAAATCAATTAAAAACTGCAGAGTATCGCTATGAACAAGATGCTGCAAAAGCTCGTGCAGACCAAGCCTATGATTTAGAAACAGCTCGTTCGAAACAAGAAGTAACCGAACAAGAAATGCAAATCAAAATTATTGAGCGTCAAAAGCAAATCGAATTGGAAGAAAAAGAAATTCTCCGTCGTGAGAAGCAATACGACTCCGAGGTGAAGAAGAAAGCGGATGCTGATCGTTACTCTGTTGAGCAAGCTGCGGTTGCAGATAAAGCAAAACAAATGGCAGAAGCGGATGCAAGCAAATACAGTACAGAAGCAATGGCCAAAGCAGAAGCGGAACGAGTTCGTGTCGATGGTCTTGCGAAAGCAGATTCACAACGGGCACAGGGTGAATCCGAAGCTGAAATTATTCGCCTGAAGGGTCTTGCAGAAGCAGAAGCGAAACGGGAAATTGCCGAAGCATTCGAGCAATTCGGTGAAGCGGCCATTCTCGATATGGTTATGAAGATGCTTCCTGAATATGCAAAACAAGTTGCAAGTCCACTCGCAAACATTGATAAAATTACGGTAGTTGACACTGGTAGCAGTGGTACGGAGGGTGGTGCCAATAAGGTAACAGGTTATGCAACAAATTTGATGTCTACCTTACAAGAATCACTTAAGGCTTCTTCAGGTATTGATGTAAAGGATTTACTCGAAAACTTGTCAGGTAAAAAGAACATGCTTAATGATATTGATCTTGATCATTTGAGGTATGAAACGAAAGAAAGTAAGAATAGAATGGCGGCTAGTGAAGAGGAAACTAGTAATTAATCTAGTAAAAGGAACAATCTCTAAATCTGGGATTGTTCCTCTTTTCATCTACCTTACATGGAAGGGCTGTGTGAAAACGTGTCCTTATTCTTCTATCTTAAACCCCTCTACCCTGCTATCCCGATCCAGCCGTGCATATTCTGATTGGCCTAGATAAAGTGGAATTTCTAACTTCTCAAAATCTGGAAGTCCATTTTCCAAAAACGATTGCTCATCCCGATAGCACTGGGTTATATCTCCGACAAACCAATCATGATCACCGTAAGAATTAATATCGATTGTTTTACACTCATATGCAACATACGCATCTCGAAGAATTGGTGCTTCAATAGTAATTACTTGATCGTACACCATTTTTCCATTTACAAATTTGTTTAAATTACCACCTGAATATACTCCGGCTTCTTGAATAAATGCAGCTTTCTCATATGGCAAAAAGTTAATTGCAAAACATCCAGCATTTTTAACTAGATCATATGTATAACGTTCTCTCCCAATCGCCACCCCATAAATCGGTGGATTATAGGAAATATAGGAATGCCATCCTGCTGACATAATATTCGTTTCATCCTTATAGGAAGCTGTCACTAGCGCAACCATGCCTGGATAGCTATGCATAACCGTTTTGGGTGTAGGCTTTCTCATTATATCCCCCCTCGTTTGTTGTATTTCTATTAAAATTCAATGTAATTCGCATTATCTCATATGATTCTATTTTAAAATAGAATTTTGGTTATTTGTATAAATTGTAGCATCTACAAAAGAAGATGTAGATGCTACTTAAAATACAAGATTATTAGTAATAACCCAATGACCATATATGGGATATCCATTCCCATTTACCGGACTTCTTCTCTTTTTCCAATTTCCCACCTCATTACTCCCACTTTTTAATTTTTTGTATAATCTTTTTGTTAAAAATCGAGAGGATTGTTTCCTTACCGTCTGCTGTTTTTTGTTTATGCCATTCATTGTAGCTCGCTACCCCAATCAATATAGAGCCTGTAATCAGGAGGTATCCCCACCATGGCATGTTTCCCCAGTATGGCTTAGTCTGAAGGAACACATTTAAAAGCAAGACACCCGCACCAACAAAGAAAAATGACTTCATTCGATAGAGCATTCCACCAAGCATGGAAGCCAGTGACAATGTTCCAACTATCAGCGCGTCATAGATTGTATTACTAGCCATTCCATCCTGAATGAGGAGAAGTGAAATGATAATCAGAACAGACCATTGTACGGCATATATGGTTGCTTTGTTTTTTTTATCTGTAATCTTTTTAAGATAAATAATCAGAACAATCCATGGTAGGACATACATCTCCCGTTCAATTAAAGCTGGTACATCAGTATTCATCAACACCGTATAATAGGGTTGCAGTAAATAGATACATGCAGAAAAAACAAACCATTTTGGTGCCACAGAAGGAATTCGCTTCCGTTGCAGAACTAGATTGGCTGCAATTAGAATACCAGGTAAAAGCTTTGTGCTCAACTCCTCTGTTGTCATTCCATACAAACTAAACAGCGCCATGAAACAGACAATAGTGTACCAATCAATTATAGGGAGCTTTTCTTTGCTTATTGAATTTTGATAAATAAATGGATAGCTCAGCATACCAACTACCGTGTAGATTACAGCAAAACCAGCAACAGCATACAACATGAAATACACAGATTCAACATTGTAATTACCGTATAAACCTAGTGCATAAAAGGCTATCAGCAGTGGGATAAGATTATAAACATCCCACCGCTCCTTATGCATAATAACTAATAAAAGAGCTATGTACAGCAATGTAACAAAAAACGTTAGCAAGCTGTATGGTGTTACTAAAGTGAATACTAGTATTCCAATGAACGAGAACGGCACCGTGTAGAAGGCAATTCTCCTGTTCCATAAACCCTTGCCTATATACCACGCAATTGCTAAGCCAATACTCGTAAGCAGAAAGGAATAGTGCTCATACGCTTGCAGCTCTAATAATCGCATTCCGAGATCAATGGCAATCCAGGCTGATGTGAAAAATGAATACAAAAACGGATTGATTAACCAGTCCTTTTCAGCTTTTCGCACACTTACTGCATAAATAACAATAGAAACCAGGAATGCCCAAACAGCTTTTTCACCGAATAAGAAAAAGGTAACGATTAAGGCTAACGGAAGGTAAATATGCCCTACCCAGAAATAGCTGTTCATAAGTATGCGGTCTTTCCTTTTAATCAGTAATCCGATGCTTAAAAGTAGCAATGCCCCTGCAACAAACTGTAAAGAGTAATACAAATCTGCTTGAATTTTCATTTGTGTAAAGATGGCATATACCACTGTTAAATAAAACAACAAAGTTAATCCACTAACGATAAAAGATGCTGCGGAGTCCCCTGACTTTTTATAGAAAAGATAGGCCATCCCAATTCCACCAAGAACGACTGCTGAGCGCAGGATGTCACTGAATGTGCTGGAAAAAGCCATCAGCATTCCGATCAAATAAAAACAATGAGAAACAAAAAATGCATGTGTTGAAAAAGCTCTTCTACTAAACTGTTTCCATATAAAACTAACAAGAAGAACGATAATCCCAGCTACAACAAAGCCTTGTGCCACAATAGAAACTGGATCGTACATGTACTCACTCACCAAGGTGCTGATAAAATACATGACAACTGACAACCCAATTGAAAGTGCATGAATCGTTGGAGCCAGGGAAGTGTTTGTAATCGCTGCACGCTTTTCATATTTTGTCATGAAGAATGCAATTACAGCTAACAAGAGAAACATAGTTCCAGTTTGCCACCACTGTGTAAGCCCTAAACTTTCCATCGTACAAAGCAGCATCACGATACTACCAATGTCCCGCGAGCTTTCTTTAATTGATTGAAAAAAGTCAACCCTCATCAAACAACCAAACCCAACATATAAGAAGAATCCGGCGATAAATAATGGTAAACTGAGGAACTCATATCCAACTATCCTCTGCCCCAATAATACCGCTTCATACAAAGCAACCATGAAAAACGCTGGACTTAAGTAGATAAATAGAGGTCGGTTTACCTTAATTGCAAGATACGAAAAGTTTAATCCTATGATCACGTAGGCAATCAACAAAACCATAGAAGGTTCATTCATGCGTAATACGATTCCTTCTACGCTTATATAGATAAAAGCCAGGGATGAAACGACTGCACTTGTATAGCGAAATGCCTTATGTAACCCGCTTTGGTCTTTTACCAATTTAGTTAATCCCAAAAACAGAAAACCAATTAATGCATAAGCTATGGCTCCTATTTCATTGATAAACGTAAACTCTATTAATTGATATGCTCCATATACAAGCATCGCACTAAAGACGAAATGATATTCTTTGTGATTCGTCACAAAAATCATGGCAAAATATAATATAGCAGTCAAAATCAGGTTAAAGCTATAAATCAGTTCATTATTATAAACAGTTAGCGTCAATAATGTGGAGAGAATTAAATTTCCCTGGATATATAGTACAAATTCACTTGTAAAAAGACGAAAGCGTTCCTGCTTTTTTAAATAATGATAAGCGATGATTAATGCTGCATTAAATACCATAATTCCAAGGTAGAAGCCATCGATCGGAAGGTAAAATGAGCCTATTATGAAGCCGGCAAACACGGAAAAAGTTATAAACGAAAACCAAACGAACAGTCTCGAAGCAAGTTTTACAGAAAGGAATAAATATACCGGCAATACCGCTAGACATCCAGCAGAGACGAATAAGTAACGCCCCTCACCAGTAAACGAAAAATATGTACCAAGTAATCCAAAATAACCTACAGATAAGATCACAATTGGTAAAAATAAACTACCAAGCACATAAAACGCAAAGGCAGTCTTCTTAATTTTTAAAATACGTTTCGTGAATATTGCCAGCGCAAAAAACAGTAACGAAACGATAGCGATTAAGCCCGTCTTCATCCAATTTACCAGCGTATCCCACGTACTTGTGGCAAGGACTAACCCACCAATCAGCAGAAAGATTACACCAAGATTCAGTGACCATGTAATATTACGCTCACGAACCTGCTGCGGTGACAACGACTTTTTCACCTTTTTCGTTTCTACGGGTGCTTCCTTATTCGCTTTTACATTAACCGCAGCAATATCGTTCACTTTTTGTTCCTTTTGTTTCTGATTCAAATAATATTGATTATGGGCTTCTGCAACATGATAATAAGTCTTTTCTTCTATGTAACACTCCTCAGCTAACTGTTTCAATTCTTCTTTAAAAATTCTTAGCCGTTCTTCACTTTCATGGTCCATCAAAAGTGCCCCCTTCAAACCGCACAAGACATTTCTTTCTATCATATCAATATATGCAAAATGAGTCAGTAAAATTTTAAATTTTCTCCTAACAAGGCATTAAAAATGCAAACTAAAATAATGGGCTGCCAAATTATACAAGCGGAAAAATGTGAATAAGGAAGATATGGAACTAAGAAGGAAAAAGATACATAAAAGGAGAAAGTATATATTAAAATATTGAAAGGAGTCAATAGAATGAGTCATAAATTATTAAGGATAGGAACTACTTATATTCCAGTAACTAATGTAGTACTTTCTTCCGAATGGTATGTAAGCAAATTAGGTGCAGAGTTAAGCTACAAAGACGAAGATAAAGCAATTCTTAATTTTGCAAACCAAAGCATCTTTCTTGTTAAATCCAAAGAAAACCAAAGCTCCAATTTCTATGATATTAACGGTGTCGAGTGTTTTTCTTTAACATTTGAAGTTAATGGATTAAGCGCTTTAGAAGCTATACAAAAAGATTTTATAGAAAAAAAGATAAGGGTTGGAGAAATTGAAAACAGAGGACACGCTGGAAGGAATTTTGTTTTCTATGATTTAGATGGCAATAAATTTGATGTGTGGAGTGAATTAAGTCCAACTTTCAAAGAAAAATATCTTATCTCTCAATAGCAGTTTAAAAACGCTCAGATTAAACTCCGAGCGTTTTTTTAATTGCTATATTTGTTTGTTGATTACAAATTAAAGCATTTGCTTCTCAATCTGTTTCATTTCATAAAAGTACCCTTGCTCTCGCATCAGTTCATCGAAGGTACCAGATTCGATAATAGAACCCTGTTCCATTACAATAATTTGATCCATTTTTTCCAGTCCTGTTAAGCGATGGCTAACGAGTACGAGCGTGTCGCCCTTAGCTTGTTCAAAGAGGTGCTCATAAATGGATTGTTCGGTCAATGCGTCTAAAGACGAGGTAGGCTCATCCAGTAACCAGAGTCGTTCTCCCTTTAACATCGCTCTGGCAATAGCTAGCCTTTGTTTTTCCCCACCTGATAGATTTTCTCCTTTTTCAAAAACGGGGTCAGTTAAAACCAACTGATTAAGTCTTACCATTGCCAACTTCTTTTTCATTTCTTCATCAGTCAATCCATCTTTAGCTAGAAGCAGATTATCACGTATCGTTCCATGAAAAAAGTGATTTTCTTGAAGAACGACATTTGTTTTTTCCCAGATATTTTCTTCATTTAGTTGATCGATGGACGCCCCATCGAAAAAAATATTTCCTTGATTAGCTGGATTCATTTTTAACAATAGCTGTAGCACTGTTGATTTCCCTGAACCACTCGGTCCAACAATAGCTGTTTTTGAACCTGCTGGTAGACTTATATAAATATTTTTCAAAGTCATACGCCAATCGTCTGGAAAAGCAAAAGAAACATTTTTCATTTCAATCGCAGGAGCTTTAGTTGATGGTAGCTGTTCCATTTGTCTATCTCCCACTTCTTCTGTTCTTACATCACGAACAACGGAGAAGAGCCGTGTTGCTGCTCGTTTGCTATCTTGTAAGTGAATTGGAAAGACAGCCATGGAAGAAACATCGTCAAAAACAGTTAGTGAAATCATTAATAGCATTGCCAGGAAAATCCCTTCCAATTGCCCGTTAATTACTAAATAGGCACCCAATGCCAGCACAACCCAAGATACAAACAACGATACAAATATATTCACTGATTGACTATACATCATGTTGGTGCCTTCTCGTTCTTGTTCTTTAATGTACGCTTCGGAGGATTGGATCAATCTTTGTTCTTTTCCTTCAAGCTTCTGGTAGATTTTTAAATCACGAAAACCATGAAGAAATTCGGTTACCTCGGTCGCTAGTTCTCCTCTTCCTTCCCTCACATGACTATCAATCTTTGCTTGCTTGATGGCAAATAAAGCAGGAATAACAAAGGTTGTTAGAATTAATCCAGCGAGTATGACAAGTGCGACAGAAATTGAAAAGAAGGAAGTAAATAAAATGGTACTTAAAAATACGATAACCAAAACAATCGGTGGATAAAAAACCCGTAAAAAGAAGTTCTGCAGACTTTCGACATCTCCTACAATTCGAGATAACAAGTCCCCACTTCGATACTTTTGAAAAATCCCTGGTGCTAGTGGCTCAAGTTTTTCGAAAAAGGAAACGCGCAAGTTACTTAAAATCGTGAATGTTGCTCGATGGGAGAAATACCGCTCCGCATAACGACTAATTGCCTTCGTAATTCCAAGCAGCTTCACCGTAGATGTTAAAATAATTAACGTATATAACGGAGGAGCAAAGGCAGCTTTGGAAATCAAGTATCCACTTGCAGCAAAGAGGCCAACTGCAGTTATACCAGCGACAAAGCCAAAGATAATCGAAATGAGAATATCCTTCTTTTCTGTCATTACTAACTTAATGACGATCGCTAAATCCTTCATTATGCAGTTCCCCCTTGCTGAACAGATACCATATTACGATATTCTGCAACCGCTTCGATAAGCTCATCGTGCGTTCCAGCTGCAACAAGCTTCCCATCTTCCAGGAAAAGAATCTTATCAGCATTTTTAATTGTATGGAGTCGGTGTGCAACGGTAATTACAGTTGCGTTTTGTGACAATTGTTTAATAGATGCTTGCAGGATTCGTTCTGTGTGAAGATCAAGCCCTGTTGTCGGCTCATCAAAAAGAATGACCGATGGCTTTTTCAAAAATGCTCGTGCGATAGCAATCCGTTGTTTTTCTCCTCCTGATAGTCCCCTGCCCGCTTCTCCAACGGGCGTATCATAGCCATTTTCAAGCGTTTTGATCATGTCAGAAATTCCTGCTTGTTCAGCTGCTTGTTTTACTTCAATAAGGGTTGCATCCAAATTACCGCCAATCGCTATATTTTCAGCAATCGTACCTGAAAATATATACGGATTCTGCGAGATATAACTTAATTGGTCAAACCAATCTTTTTCTCGATGATCAGATAATGGCCTGCCATTAATAACAATATCACCAGTTGAAGGTGCCATCAGGCCAGCGATCAAATGTAATAATGTTGTTTTCCCCGAACCACTTCGTCCTACAATGGCAATTTGTCCGAACGGTGGAATTTCAGCAGTTATATTTTTTAACGAAAATTGATCTTCGCCGTAACTATAAGCTACCGCTTGTAAATCGATGCTTGGTGATATTGTTTCTTTTTGTAATCTAGTGTCGCCCCAATGGACAGCTTCTTCCGTCTCTGCTAACTCATCTGTCACTTTTTTCGCCGCGCCCATACTACTTCGTCCATTATGGAAGGTGCTTCCCAGTTCTTTCAACGATGTATAAAACTCAGGGACCAATACCAACACGAAAAAAGCAGTAAAAAAGGAAATACTTTCGTAAACAATAAGTTGTATCGCCAATTCAAGGGCAATTATCCCAATACTGAGCATGGAAATAAGCTCTAACATAAATGAAGAAATAAAAGCAATTTTTAATACCTCCATCGTTGCATCTTTGAACTTAAGACTGCTTTGCCTGATGGAGTCTTTTTGCTGTTTCGCCCGACCAAATAATTTAAGCGTAGTAAGCCCTTGTAAAATGTCTAAGAACCGACCTGAAAATGTAGCTAGTTTTTCCAACTGCTCTTCTGACTTTTTTTTCGTTTGCAATCCAATGATAATCATAAAAATAGGAATAAATGGCGCAGTGATTATCATAATAATTCCTGAGTTCACATGCTGCGTGAATACTACTACAAGAACTACAAGTGGTATGAAGGATGTTTGAATAATTTGTGGAATGTATTGACTAAAATAGCTATCAATTCCATCAACAGCATCCATCATGACACTTACTTTATTTCCCGATTGCCCACGATATGAAGCCTGCATGGGATTCCTCGAATATTTCATTAAAAGGGACTTACGAACATCACCCTTTGCCTTGGCAGCCATTTTAACCCCATTTTGTCCACTCATATAGTTGAAAATGGTTCTCGCCAAAAGAACGAGCAATAATCCCCCTAGTAATGGGAGGACTTCGTTAAATGACTGGTTTTTCAAAAATACTCCATCAACAATTGCTACAAAAAGATAAGCCTGTACAATTACTGTCGCACTAGTAATCACAGCTGAAATAACTAAAAACAACATGCTTTTTTTCTGTGCTTTTGCCATATCTTTTAACTTACTCATAGGTCCAAATCTCCCAACTTGAAGTTCCATCAGTTGAAATTACGCAATAACAGACAGCTCCTACCTTTATTCTTGACTCTTTTTAATGGTTGGATACTGTTTTTCCAATTCTTCCTCCGCTGGATTGTTATGAAACATCTTCCGTAATGTAATGATACACAATGTTCCAAGCACAATATATAAGCCTAAGAATAATAGGAACATGAGTCCAACATACGGGGAAGATGTTGCTGCCTCTTCTACCGTCATGTAGCCTCTAATGATCCAAGGTTGACGACCTTCTTCCGCATAAATCCAACCAAACTCTATCGCAAGGAATGCTAAGGGTCCGCTTAAGAAGATGGACCAGAGCAACCATTTGTTATGTTCATTCCACTTTTTCACTTTACTTACAAGAAGATAAAAGAAAGATATTCCTAGTAAAAACATACCAATTACAACCATTAAGTCAAACATATAATGGATCCAAAGTGGTGGCCTTTCTTCCTCAGGGGTCTCTTCTAATCCCGTTACCACACTATTAAAATCACCATGTGCCAAAAAACTTAATGCATTAGGGATACGAATCTCGCCAACTGTTTCTTTATCCTCGTTTAACCAACCAAATAAGATCAAGTCTGCTCCTTCCTCTGTCTCAAAATGCCATTCAGCAGCAGCTAATTTTTCTGGTTGATGTTCAGCAAGAAACTTAGCGGAAGTGTCTCCTGCTAATAAGTTTATTGCCGCAAATATAAAGGTAACGGTTAATGTAAGTTTTAATGCTTTTTTATGATAGGCAGATGCTTTCTTTTTTAAAATCATAAAAGCCGCTATAGCTGCGAGAAGAGCTGCGCATGTTAAGTAGGCAGAACTCAATACGTGAAATACCTTTGATGCAGTAGCTGGGTTCAACATTGCTGCAATCGGATTTACGGCTGCAAACGTTCCATTTTCGAATGTAAACCCATCTGGTGTATTCATAAAAGCATTTACCGTTGTTATAAATACAGCTGACAAGCCTCCCCCTATCACAATAGGAATGGATAGCAACCAATGGATGATCGGTTTTTTGAATCGATCCCATGTATATAAATAAATTCCTAAGAAAATTGCTTCAAAGAAAAAAGCGAAAACTTCCATAAATAATGGTAAAGCAATAACATTTCCGGCGACTTGCATAAAGTTTGGCCATATTAGGGATAATTGTAAACCAATGGCAGTTCCAGTAACAACACCAACTGCAACAGTTATCACAAATCCACGAGCCCATCGCCTAGCTAACATTCGATAATGAGGGTCCTTCTTCCTTATTCCAACAAATTCAGCTATCGAAATCATCAAAGGAACGCCAACACCAATTGTTGCAAATATGATATGAAAACCAAGGGTCAGTGCAGTAAGCAACCTACTCATCAAGACCGTATCCATTTCCATAATAATAAACCTCCTAATAAATATGTTCAGTACTGAGCAAGTTATAGTAAAATTATAAAATAATAGTCACATTTCTTTATGCAACTAGTATAAACCATTTGCCAGTAAGAATGCGACTATTGCCTTTGACAGTTTCATGACATTTATTATTACAACCCCTGAATTTTTTCGAAAATAGAATTCAGGTTAGAGATAAAACCGTTATTTTATGAATCTAAAAATCAATGGGAATCTGTATCTTTCGCCGTTATATGCTTTAACTAATGCAATAATCGTATACACAAATGCCATGATTGCAACAACAAAAATGAGTAAAAATCCAATCAATAAAAGAACTAGTATGGAACTGATGATGGCATAGATTGAATAAGAGATAAAAAAGTTAAAGTATTCTTTCCCATGAAAATCGATCAACTCAGATTCATCTCGTTTTAACATCCATATAATGAGTGGTCCTAGAATTGGAAACGGAAAACTAACCAAATAAATAAGCATACTAAACAAACGTTCATCACTATTCGACATATTATTCACCCCTGCGAGAATATACACTATTCATCCAATAAATACTACCATTTTCTATTTTGCTTTCGTTCAAGTTTATTCTTACTATTATATGCGTAGAATAAAAAACTGCTATCCTTACTTCAAAAACTACTACACTAGAGGCTTTCGAAACTGAAACAAATATGCTCTAAAAATAATTGACAATCGTGTGAACTTCTTTTACCATTATCCTAATTATCTTTATTTACCATCAATTAAGAAAACATAGGAATGGAGTGGTACTTTTGAAAAAGGAAATTAACTTTTGGCTGGCGTTATTACCTCTCGTTGTAATGATTATCGCGATGCTACTGGCTGTCATCGTATTTGAACAAGCTCCACATGTACCACTAATTATCGGAACTGTAGTGGCTGCTATAGTCGCTTGGAAATATGGTTATAAGTGGAAAGAGATTGAAGAAATGATGTACAAAGGAATTAAGTTAGCACTTCCAGCGATCGTGATTATCATGCTGGTAGGATTAACTATTGGAGCATGGATTGGTGGTGGGATCGTTGCTACAATGATTTATTATGGATTGGAAATCATTTCACCATCCATTTTTCTCGTTACCATTGCCATTATCTGTGCCATCGTCTCCCTTGCTATTGGTAGTTCCTGGGCAACGATGGGAACAATTGGAGTAGCTGGTATGGGGATTGGAATTAGTATGGGCATTCCTGCACCAATGATCGCAGGTGCTGTCATCTCAGGGTCATATTTTGGAGATAAAATGTCTCCTTTGTCAGATACAACAAACTTAGCGTCTGGGCTTACACATACAGATTTATTCGTACATATTAAGCACATGTTTTACACGACGATTCCAGGTTTATTGATTGCACTTGGCGTTTATGCTTATTTAGGAAAAGATTTCGGTGAAAATGCATCAGAGTCAGCTGATATCGCGCAAACGATTGTAGAATTACAGGAGAGCTTCGTCATATCACCGTTCCTATTGCTAGTTCCCCTGCTCGTCATTGTACTCGTAGCAATGAAAGTACCAGCAGTTCCTGCATTAGTTGTCGGAATAGCTCTCGGCTTTTTATCCCAGGTAATCGTTCAAGGGGAACCGATTACAAACGCACTGGGAGCATTACAAAGCGGGTACACCATTGACACAACGAATGAATTTTTAGCTGGGTTATTAAACCGGGGTGGACTCGATTCTATGATGTTCACCGTATCCTTGGCGATTGTTGCTATGACTTTCGGAGGAATTTTAGAGTTCTCTGGCATGTTACGATCCCTTATGAACCAATTATTAAAGGTCGTAAAATCAACAGGTTCATTAATCGCCTCCACCCTTGGGGCATGTTTTCTTACAAATGTTACGTGTTCGGAGCAATATATTTCCATCGTCATTCCATCACGAATGTTTGCTAAAGTATATACAGAAAAAGAACTGCATTCCAAAAACTTATCACGTGCACTGGAAGATGGGGGTACGCTTACATCTGTTTTCGTTCCCTGGAATACGTGTGGCGTGTTTATTTTCGGGACCCTTGGTGTTCATGCCTTTGCCTATGCACCATATGCGATACTGAATTTCGTTGTACCAATTATTTCGTTGATTTATGCATTTACAGGATTTACTATTACTAAATTGTCCAAAGAAGAAAAAAATGAGATACTTGCTTCACAAGCTGAAGAAGAAGCAGCTGGATAACCATTTATACTGTTTGATAGAAAGGGATTTAAATTATGAAAATAACTGAAATTGAAATCATTGCCATTCAATTACCACTGATCGATCCATTTGTAATTAGTTATGCAACATATGATTCCATGCCGTCCATTATCGTGAAAATTACAACAGATACTGGACTTGTTGGTTACGGGGAAGGTGTAGCCGACGAACATGTGACAGGTGAAAGTTGGGATAGCACGTTCCATGTACTTAAATCAACACTCGCACCCAAAATAGTAGGCGAAAATCCAATGAATGTAGAACGCATTCACAATATCATGAATAAGGAAATTTTTGCAGTTCCAACAGCTAAAGCAGCCATTGACATTGCTTGTTATGATGTCGTTGGTAAAGCACTAGATGTACCTGCTTACGCATTATTAGGCGGGCGTTACCATGATAAATTTCCGATTACACATGTATTAAGTATCGACACATGTGAAAAAATGGCTGATGAAGCAGTTAGCCGCGTAGAACAGGGTTATCGTTCTTTTAAAATGAAAGTTGGTACGAATGTATTCGAAGATGTAAAACGGATTCAGGCAGTTCAAGAACGTGTTGGTGACGAAAGTTTGATTCGCGTGGATGTGAATCAAGGCTGGAAGTCGAGTGCAGCCACCGTCCAAGCATTAAATAAGCTTAATGGTGTTACACTAGACTGGCTCGAGCAACCCGTCGCAGCAAATGACATTGATGGTATGGCTGAGGTAAAGGCTAAAACCACTACTCCATTAATGATTGACGAAGGTCTACGCGGATTCCCGGAAATGCGTGAAGTAATTGCAAAGCGAGCGGCTGACAAGGTTAATATTAAACTAATGAAGTGCGGAGGAATTTATCCCGCTACCAAACTTGCACATATGGCCGAGATGGCTGGCATTGACTGTCAAATCGGTTCGATGGTCGAGTCATCTATCGGGTCAGCAGCAGGTTTCCATGTTGCGTTTTCGAAAAAAGTGATTACAAGTGTCGAGTTAACAGGTCCATTGAAATTTGCAAAAGACGTCGGAAATCTAAAATATGATGTCCCATTTATTCAATTAAATGAAAAACCGGGTTTAGGTATAGACATTGACAAGCAGACACTAGATGAATTGACTGTTCATTCGGAGAAGATCACATTATGAATACAAAACTAACAAACGGCACGTTACGTGATGGACAAGCTTTTCACGTACGCTATCTTATTGTCGAGGACATACCTATTATTTTAAATTTGCAGGAAAAAGTTAAGCACGCACTTCAATCACCGGCAACCTTAGAACCACTTAGTAAAGAAGAATTCAACGTAATCTTATCTGGACATGAGCTAATGATCGGTGTGTTTATCGAGGAAAAGATAATCGCATTTCGAGCGATGCTTGATCCGGAAGTGGATGATGAACATTTAGGAATTGACGCTGGCCTGCTACCAGAAGAACTTCCCAAGGTTATCTATTCGGAAATTTCCAGTGTAGACCCCGATTATCGTGGAAATGGACTACAGATGTATATGGGTAAGTTATTAATGAAAAGAATCGATGTTAAACGATTTCAGTATGTTTGCGCAACCGTTGCCCCACTCAATATTCCAAGTTTAAAGGATAAACTATCACTTGGTTTAAAGATTGTTGCTTTAAAAGAAAAATATGGCGGAAAACTTCGGTATATTCTTATAAAAGATTTAACAGCCAAACCCGAGGACACACTAACTGATGAAACATTTATTTTATCGACAGACATCACGGAACAACAAAAGGTTTTAGAAGCAGGTTTCCGTGGGGTGTCCATTAAGGAAGAAAACAAGGAATTGTATATTGGATATTGTAGGGTATAAATAAACACGTCTTTTAGCCCATCACTCTTTTAACATTTAGCATACGTTAGTATAACTAAAGCTAAAAGAGGTGAAATAAAAGTGGGTTCCAGTAAAGACAACCTGTCAAAGTGGTTTCACAAAGATTCCTTTTATGATTTAGCAAAACACATGGATTCCTTTTTCAATGAATCATTTAAACAATTTTTCAACCAAAAGCCCTTTGAAATTAACATGCAGGAGACAAAGTCTGACGTTGTGATTAGGGCAATGCTCCCTGGCTACAACCGCGATCAAATTAGGCTGGCAATCATCGGAAATCAATTACGGATTACTGTAGAAGACTCTAAATTCCAGGAAAAAAAGAAAGAGCACTTTACAAACACTAACAAAGAATACAAGATGGAACGTATGATATCATTACCATTTACAATTTCTGAAGAAGATACAAAAGCTACCTATAATGATGGAATACTAAAAATCTCCACTCCCAAAAAGAAACCAAACACTAGATTTATTAATATTGACCAAATAAATGATTAGTCGTTTAAAAAGCCAGGTTTCCACTTTATCATAGGAATCCTGGCTTTTTACAATTTAGCTATGGTGGCCGTTTATGATTCATAAGTTATCTAAATTTATTTCCATCAATGTAGAAATCTCCTGAAAGCCAAGTTTTTGATAAAGACTCTTTACATGATTTCCTGTATATACAGTCAATTGAACTTTTTTATACCCCTTCCCTTTCAGTTGCCTGTTCGCTTCCCTACATAAACTTTCCGCTATTCCCTGTTTACGAAATTTCGGTAAAACGTAAATTTCCGGGATAATTCCGATCATCTCGTTGGTATTATAGTCAATTGTACGTCCTACACCAATCCATCCCTCGATAACATTATTTTCTACATATACGAGATAATAACCACCACTGGATAAAAAGGGAGACACCATTTCAAGCGCCTTCCCTTCTTCCTGCAAAACATAACCCATCGTTGATTCTTTTAATACTTCTAGTGAACGACTTACAATTTTCTCTGTTTCATGACAAGTAGCTTTTCTAATCGTCATCTTTCACTTCCTTTAGGCATACGACCTACTTTTTCATAAATGTTGTAATGATCGGGCCAACTTGACTATATATACTTTTCATTTGTTGAGCAGTTTCTGTTATTTTGTTGAAATCCAACTTTCCACTAGGATCACGGAACGAAGACAATAAATTCGGCTTAGGGGCAACTTGGCGCCTTGGGAATGGCTGACGAACTCGGGCGGGATGATACTGCGGCATTGGTCGTCTTGGTCTATTAGGAAACATAAACATAACACCTCCATTATTATATGCTGATATATATAGTATTCATAAAATGAAGCCGCTGGGAAGGTATTTGTCCCTAGAATAGAAAATTTTCGTTTTGTAATAAACAACAAATAAGAGAGAATTGCGGCCAATTCCATAAACAACATTCGACTTATTTTTTAAGATGTGGCGAATATTGTTATAACAACGCAGTGAAATATTTTACTCATATGTACGATGTTTTTTCTTAAACCAGTTATGCATCCTTCGTTTTTATACTGGAAGAGTTGATGTCTGCTAAAAACATGGAAGCTTTGAACACGCATTATAAGGATAAACTATGGTTTCCAACTAGAAAACCAATTAGTGAATAGTAGTCTCTTATTTCTAATAGTTTCCCGGGAAATACACCATATCCTTCATATGTAAGCGCTTTGAGTGATCATATAAGAAAAAGTTTTATGTAAATGATGCAAATTTTGTCGAAAATTCAGGTCTTTGTACCCGTGAACTTTGTGGTAAAATGTAGTTAAATATCAGAATAGTTTTTTAGTTAGGAGCGAAAAATGACTATTGAATCAATATCAAATTCTGTACCTGACATTGCTTACGATGAAAATATGTCGCTGGAACGCGTGATTTCTAAGTTATCAACACTACATAATGAACAAACTGTATTACAGCTAGTTAGAAATTTGTGTCTACAAACTAGAAAAAATGAAATTATGAAAAAAGGTATGGAATTTTTGTACATGAGTGGCTTTTATGAAGATTTGGAGCTTCTAATTGATAAGAATAAGAAATCAAAGATAAAATCTAATAACCAATGGGCGGAACTCTACAAACTTATGATGGACCGAAAGTTAAGGCGTTTAACTCCACTAGAAATATTACACCGCGTAAAGTCCCTCCGAAGTGATGAACCAGAGATAATATGTTTAATAGAATTAGTAAAAATCTCTAATCATTATGATATGCATGAATTTGGAAGGCTAGGTAACTTTTTAGACAAGCAGCAATCTATATTTGCGTCGGTTAGCGATCCGTTTTTATTATCTTATTTTAATATACGATTGTATGAAGTTTTGTTTTCTTATTACTGGATCCGAAATGAGCTTATAATTGCTAGAAAGTATGCCTTTCGCGTACTGAATTTAACACAAAACCCAAGAACAAAAGCTGCTATAAACATAAATTTAGCATTAACCTACACATTTGACACCTACCAACAAGGAATTCACCATTTATACGAAGCGCAAAAGATTTCAATTGAGCATGGCTTAATGGACATTAACTATATCATTCAAAATCAGAATATCCCATTTCTTTCCGCACATCACGGAAGAGTAGAAGGTATTACAACTAATGATCCAAGTGAACAAGCCCATCTAGACATTGCAAAAGGAAATTTTAAGAAAGCAGAAGACAACTTACTAAAGTTACCTATAGATTCGCCATTTCAGCTTTACTATTTAGGGCTAGCTACGCATGACAAAGATCTATTACACCAATCGTATAACCGTTTTATTGTAAAGCGAAGTGATCATTTTTTTAGTAGATTACCTATTTTGGCATTACAGAAATTGGATGCTTGAAGCAAGGACAGCATCTTAATTCACTTTATATTGAAGGGGGGTGTCAACATGAAAAAAATCGGAATGTTTTTTTCTATTATTGCTTTAACAGTACTTTTTGTTAGCGCTCCAGTACACGCTTCATCGGGTCCACAACTTTTCAGCGACCCAGGTTACGGGGATATTGATTGATGAGTTCCTTTCTTTTAAGTAGATAGAAATAAAATGCCACTTTACACAGGCAAGCGTTCATTTGGAACGCTTGCCTGTGTAATTTTAATAGGGTCTCCCATTAATAAAAGCAAGTTTAGTAGCCAATAAATAAAATAAGATTTTTAATAGAATTAAGCAGCTTATTGCTTTAATCTGATTTGATACCCGCCCCACACAAGGGAATGACCACTTTTTCATTTGAACCAGGGCGAAAGGGATCGTCTTTAAAAAGTCGATACTTTTCAGAGACATTTCCATACAAACAATCCTCTACATAATTGGTAAAACCAGCAAAAGTAGCTGCTGTCGTTGGCTCCACGTAGAAACCCTGACTAGCTAGAGATCTCCGAGAACTGTCAATTGCTGATTCTGGAGCAGTGATAATTACGCCGCCCGTTTCACGAACAGCAGCCAGAATTTGACGGCTCCTGGGGGATTAACGATAGAAATCCCTTCTGCTGCTGTTCCTTTATTGACAACTGGTTCAGCCATTTCCAATTCATTTTGAAACGCTAATGCCAGTGGTGCACATCTTTCGGACTGAATAGCAAGAATGCGAGGTATTTTGTCAATTAGACCCAAATCGGATAACTCTTTAAAACCATAGTAGACACCTAACAACAAAGTACCATTCCCTACTGGAACAACAACTACTTCTGGAAGATCTCCGTTCATTTGCTCCCAAATTTCAAAAGCATAGGTTTTCGTCCCCTGATAAAAATAAGGATTATAGACATGACTAGCATAGAACATATTTCCCTCGTCTACAGCCCTTTTAGCCGCTTCGGCCGTATCTTCACGATCCCCTGGTACAGTATGAACAATTGCCCCATGCCCTCTGATCTGTTTTATTTTTTTTGGAGAAGTGCTTTCTGGTACATATATATGACAATCGATGCCTGCGCGATTTCCATATGCAGCAATAGATGTTCCAGCATTTCCACTGCTATCAGCAACTAATTTTGTCACACCTAATTCTTTCGCTTTGGCCACTAATACAGCCGCCCCTCTATCTTTAAATGATAGAGTTGGCATTAAATAATCTAGCTTTAGTAGTACGCTTGATTCTGCTCCGTTAAGCGGTACTATTGGAGTAAATCCCTCGCCCATCGTCACCGATTTCCAAGCGTCACCATTTTCCTGAAAAGGAAGAGCTTCTTTATAACGCCACATTGTAGCAGGTTCCTTGTTAATCTTATCACTAGAAAAATTGCTTGCAAAAGCTTGTAAATCAAGTAGCCCCCTACATTCACAACGCCATACAAGGGTGGCTGGATCATAAACCTTATGACAAACACTACATATATAAGACATAATCGTGCCACCTTTCCGAGCTGATTCCTTTTCTATTGAACACAACCCCTAGCATTTATCGTAAATACCTTTTCAATTTTACCATTCCTCACACCATAGGCCCTATCGTATAAATTGACAGTTGGACAAATATGATTAGGAATAATTTCAATACGATCACCAATACTCAAGGAATTTCCAGCGGCTATTACAGTATGTTCATCGGAAAGTTTTTTTATTAGCAGATCTGGATGGCCCTTAATTTTTCCAAAACCTTCCGTTTTCAGCACTCCACTAGATCTTTGGTCAATCGTCATGGATTTGGCTCCTGCATCAGCAACCACATCTCCCCTACTACTTTTGGATGTAATTGTCGCTAAAACCGTAGCGGCACAATACGTGATATCGCCAAGAAAATAAGCGTGTCCAGCATCATAAAAGGCATACGTACCTGGTCGAACCTCAGTTATTCCAGGCAGAACTTCCCTAGTTAATTGGGCTAATGTACAACCTACACTGATTTCACAATCGATTCCACATTTTTCTTTGATTTCTTTTCCGACCTTGATAACATCTGCCTGTGCATTAACAGCAATTCTCTTCATTTGGTCTTTGTCCGTTGCATTATACGTGTGTCCTTCGTGCGTGAATATTCCTCTTAGCCTTATCAATGGAAATCTTTTGAGCATTTCTCCAGCAAATAATACTGCCTCATCAGGTTTTACACCGCAGCGCCCTTGCCCTGTATCAATTTCAAGCATCAATTCAATCGGCACGTGGTCGCCAAAAAAGTCTGCAATCTGTTCCACATGATACATAGAATCGACTGCCAAATGGATCTTAGCCTTTTCAGCAATTACCCGGATACGCTCAAGTTTTTGCTTTCCGACTATTTCCGTTGCGATAAAAATATCGGACACCCCAGCCCTAACCATTGCCTCTGCTTCACTAACTTTTGCAACGGTGATGCCCTCGGCCCCATATTTCATTTGTAAATGGGCAATTTCAGCGGTCTTATGTGTTTTAGTATGGGGACGCAATTTTACTCCTTCAGAATCAGCAAAGTCTTGCATTGCCATCAAATTAGTTTCCATCTGGTCAAGGTCGATAATAAGTGATGGCGTATCTAAATCTTCTATCATCTTTTCCGACATATTACTGACCCACCTCTTTTTCTAGTACATCAGGCATATAAGCATATAGGGCTGGGGATCCGCCAGTGTGCAAAAATAAAATTTTATCCTCTTTATTAAAATAACCTGTTCGAACAAGGTCAATTAGCCCCGCCATCGCTTTTCCTGAGTATACAGGATCGAGAAGAATCCCTTCTGTTCTGGCTAATAATCGAACTGCCTCACCCATTTCAGCGGTTGGTAACGAATAACCTGCCCCAACATAGTTATCAAAACAGGTTATCCACTCTTTTGGGATAGTATTTTTTAGTCCGACGTGCTTAGCCGTTTTTTGAACAAGTTCATCGATTAATTGCCTTTGTTCTTCTCTCTTTTTTCTTACACTGATTCCGATTACTGAAACCGTACTATGATTACCATAAAAACCAGTTACTAGGCCAGCATGTGTACCACCACTCCCACTTGCACAAACAACATGGTTTATATCAATTCCCTTAGCAAATGTCTGTTCCTGTATCTCTTGAGCACAAGCAACATATCCAGTCGCTCCAATTTCATTTGACCCTCCCCCTGGTATAATGTATGGTTTATGACCTTCACCAATAGCCTCTTCTGCCATACTCTGCATCTCTTCCATCAAGTTTGCTCCACCTGGTACCACTTTTGTTTTATCCACACCAAGCAAGTTAAAAAGGAAATTGTTCCCGCTTGCATCTTTACTATAACTGTTTGGAACTCGTTCTTCCAAAACTAACCTACACTTTAATCCCTCTTTCACTGCGGCAGCTAGCGTAAGACGACAATGATTCGACTGGACAGCTCCACAGGTTATTAACGTATCCGCCCCCTTTTCCAATGCATCTGCAACAAGAAATTCCAGCTTTCTCGTTTTATTGCCACCCGAGGTTAATCCTAGTAGATCATCCCGTTTTATATAAATTTTTGGACCACCGAATACCTTTGATAAATTATCTAACCTTTCAATTGGGATTTCCCAATCCGTATAATTCCTCCGTTTGAATTGTGCTAAATTCATGATAATCCTCCCAGTAAAATAAAATTTTTATCCTTCTAGTGCTCGAAAGCTGCTTTCACTACTGATTGAGTTACGATGTCTGTCGGATCGAGTACAGTAAGTGATTCTGTTGAATGAAGTACAAGCGACACCTCTGTACAACCTGCCACAATTGCTTCAGCTCCTTGTTGATATAAGAAATAAGCAGCCTTTTCCAAACAATCCGTACCCATTTTCAGATCGCCTTCCTTTATATAGGAAATGCCTTTCATCACCCTTGCTTGCATGGTAGGATCTGGCTCCAGCAAAGTAATTCCCAGGGATTGAAATGGTTTACGATAGAGTCTTTTCTGAAGTGTAGCATCTGTAGCTACCAAACCTACTTTACAAAATTTTAATTTTTTGATGTATAATGCTGCTTCATTTGGCATATTCAAAATTGGAATATCAATTTCTTTCTGAACTGCTGGAAGAAAATAGTGGGCCGAGTTACAAGCAATGACCAGCAAATCAGCCCCGGCCTTTTGTAATAACTGTGCCGACTTTATCAGATACGGAACGGGGTCTGTCCCTTCCCCCAAAATAGCTGCCATACGATCCGGAATTTGTGGATAATTATCTACAATAATATGGAGATGTTCTTGATCTATTTTAGCTGGTGTCTGCATAATAATTTTGCGCATCATGTCTGTCGTTGCTAGTGGACCCATTCCTCCCATTATTCCAATCGTTTTTGACATTTACCTTCCCCCTCTATCAAACAACCAACCAGCCAGTCTAGTCTTTAAATCCCTTCTATTATAAATATATTAACTATCATTCAATTTATCCCTAACTTTGGAAGAATACGTGGCTAGTAGACAGGAATGGTTCTTAATTCGAAGGACAGAGCATATCCATGAATTAGGATTTAAGCGTTACCTTACTATTCGCTCTACTATATTTGTGTACATACATTATGGAAGAGGGGGTGTTGCCTTAGATTTTTATTGTTCACCAAAAGCATTTAAATTTGAAAAGGGAGGTAGTTCTAAGTGGCGAAAATTAAAAAAATAGGTTTACTTCCACAAATTTTGATCGCATTTGTAACCGCTATCATTGCTGGGATTATTTTTGGACCCAGTATCGACGTTGTCCAACCACTTGGGGATTTATTTTTACGCCTTATTCAATTCATTATTATCCCCTTAATCACATCATCACTCATTGTAGGTGTGGCAAGCACTGGTGACATGAAATCACTTGGAAGAATCGGTGGAAAAACAATTGTTTATTATTTAACTACTACGCTAATTGCTGTTACGATCGGTCTGATTGCCGCCCTAGTATTCTCCCCTGGAACAGGAGTTGACATTTCTTCTGCAGGAGAGGTCCCTGAAGCAACGGAAACTGGTGGTTTTATCAATGTTTTGTTAAATATCATACCGACTAATCCACTTGAAAGCTTATCAAGTGGCAATATCCTGCAAATCATTTTCTTTGCACTTTTCCTTGGTGTTGGAATTACAATGGTGGGTGAAAAGGCACAACCTGTGTATCGTTTTTTTGATGGGCTTGCAGAAATTATGTATAAAATTACTGCAATTATCATGAAGCTTATTCCAATTGGAGTTTTTGGCTTATTGGCACCGATCATTGGAGAATACGGTCTTTCCGTTTTGCTGCCTTTAATCAAGTTGGTATCCGTCGTTGCCGTCGCTTGTATTGTACATGCGCTGGTCACATATTCCATTGCGGTAAAGTCGCTTGGAAAAATGAACCCACTAAAGTTTTTCAAAGGAATTGCCCCTGCCAGTCTTGTGGCATTCAGTACGCAGAGTAGTTCGGGGACATTACCTGTCACCATAAAATGTTCGGAAGATAATTTGGGAGTATCCAAAAAGATATCGAGTTTTGTCTTACCATTAGGTGCTACCATTAATATGGATGGAACATCGCTCTATTTAAGTGTTGCTGCTCTTTTTACAGCACAAGCATATGGAATCGAATTAACCTTCACGCAAATAATGATGATTGTTTTAATTGCAACGTTAGGCTCAATTGGAGCAGCTGGAGTACCTGGTGCTGGATTAGTCATGTTAATACTTGTTTTAACTACAGTAAATTTACCACTTGAGGCGATCGCATTAATTGCTGGAGTAGATCGTTTCATGGATATGTTTCGAACGGCGGTAAATATCACAGGAGACGCCTCAGGAGCTGTTATTATAGACAGATCTGAAAATAAGGCTGATCAAAATCTTGATTCAAATTCGGTATCCGACTAGAATTTAAAAGGAGACGCATGACTTTCCATGCGCCTCCTTAAAAAGAAATAGTGATTCCTAGTTGCCACTGGAAGTTAGCTGAATCAGCCTTAGATTTAGTCCCTTTCGCTATTATGAAACCACTAACGTTTCAACTATATTCTTCTCTATTTTTCCATTCTTAATAACGACTTGAACTGTCTCATTATTAGCTAGTGAATAAATATCCTCTAATGGATTACCCTTGACTACAATGATGTCTGCTAGCTTACCCTGTTCAAGTGTTCCAACCTTATCTTCCCAACCTAAACATTCTGCAGCAGTTTTCGTTGAAGCTACGATTGTTTCCATTGGTGTCATACCAATATCTGCCATTAATCCAAGTTCTCTTAAATTCGTACCATGTTTCATCACACCCGCATCTGTTCCCATCGCAATCTTTACGCCAGCTTTGTGTGCCTTTGCTATGCTTGCTTTATGGTGTTCAATTACTTCCTTAGACTTCTCAATTGCGGTGTCTGGCATTCCTACATCTTTTGCTGTTTCTAATACAGCAACAGGAGCGAGTAATGTAGGTACTAAAAATGTTCCGTTTTCCTTCATTAATTCAATTGCCTCATCATCTATAAAGATACCATGTTCGATAGAATGAATACCTGCTTTTACCGCATTTTTAATTCCTTCAGCACCTTGCGCATGAGCCATCACTTTTACGCCTTTTCGAAAGCGGCCTTCCTCGACAATAACCTTTAACTCTTCCATTGAGAATTGGGTGAACTCAGGGTGATCAGTAGCACTTAATACACCGCCAGTTGCATGGACTTTAATGACTTCTGCACCAGCACGCAACATTTCACGTGTTTTTTTACGTACTTCTTCAACACCGTCACATTTACCATTTGGCATACCTGGGTAATCAGAAGGTAAAATATCCGTCGTAATCCCGGAAACTGTATATCCATCACCATGCCCGCCAGTAATGGTCAGTGCATTAATACTTAATTGTAATCTTGGGCCTGCGATCAAGCCATCTTCCACTGCTTTTTTAATACCTAAATCTGCACCTAACGCATCACGTACAGAAGTGATTCCAGCATGTAATGTGGTCTCCAAGTGTTTAGCTGCTTTATAATACATAAATGAAAATGGTGTAGCTAACCTTTCTGCAATTGGTGAAAATTCCATCATCATATGCACATGTGTATCGATAATTCCTGGAAGAATGGTACCTCCCTCGGCATCCACGACTGTTTCGTCACCTGTAGCTGAGTAATTAGATTCAGCACCAACATATACAATTTGTTCACCTTCCACTACTACAACCGAACCTTTCTCTGGTTCCCCACCGTTACCGTCAATCAATAAACCATTTTTAATAATCGTTTTTGTCATTTAAAATACCTCCAAGTTATAATGTTTGGACTAATAAACCCGCTATAACAACTGATGCAATCGTAACTGTAGTAAATCCACCGATTAACATAGGTGTTAATAGCTCATTAAATATCACTTTTTCTTCTTGTTCATTTCTGGCTACACTTCTGCTAACTTCCTCACAAAGTATATAGTCACCAGGAAAGCCAAAGAGAGCCGTTAATGCTACAGGCATACCTTTGAATGGATGCCATTTAACAAACCTCGATGCAATGTAACCGCCAAGTGCGATTCCAAACGTACCTAGTAATAGAATTAAAATGATGCTCGGTAAATTACTCACTACATCCTGAGGTGATACATCAGCCATTGTGCCAATAACGACAAAGATAATTCCCATCATTGTGAGGGTAAATGAATTTGCTTTTTCAAGAGATCTCGTTTCAAATAACCCAATTTTGACACCAAGTAGACCGATTACTAAACACCATAGACTGTAATGAATAGGCGTAACTTCTCCTAGTGAAATTCCGATTGCAGCTCCAACAAATACAGAGAATAGTTTTAATGTCACGCTAGATTTGAATGAACTAGATTTAGCTTTGACCTCTTCTTTTTCATCAGAGTCATCCGCATTAGCCATCGGAATAAAGGTCCCATCATCCATTTCTTTCTGCATCTTAATGGCATACCTTCTCATAAAGTTCATCGCAAGTGGCATTCCAAGTACTCCTTGAAAAGCAACAATTAAAGCTGGTATAACGATAATGCTAGTAAGGCCAAGTTCAGTTAGTTTCTCTGATGTAATGATTAGAGCAATAATCCCCCCACTGATTGGACCAAACCCAGCAACCGCCGTAGCATAGTCAAAAAACAATGGAATAATCGTTAATAGTAAGATACCCGCTACAACAATGCCACTTAAAGCAATAACTACTGCTTTAAGCTGACTTCTTAGTATAGAGAAGGGAATCAATGTACCCATATGCAAAATCGCAGGGCCAATTAAAATGGCTCCGAGTGCCGGAAATGTTGATTTCTCTAGAATGTCTTCAGGAAAAATGCCTGTCCACGAACAAACTAAAAAACCAACCATTGCAGTGAGCAGCATAGGGATTCTGGCTCTAGAAACAATAGATAGCCACTCCCCTAATGCAATTAAAGAAAAGATTAAAACTGTAGCTATTAGCGGATTACTTAACATAAAAACCCTCCTCATGATGTGAATTAATAATATATCACCTCTAAATTCTTTTGTCTATCTGTTTTCAGACTATTAGTTACAGTTAGATTATTATAAGTTGAATTGTTTTAATAGAGAAAAAATATCTCCAGTTTACTAGGTGGTTGTCCTTTCAATAAAGAAAGCGATTACCGTATTTAAAGCCATGGGAAGTTAGTATTCCATGAATTGGCAGTAATAATTATTTTTAAAATAAAAATAACTAGCGGGTTTTATCATTTCTTTCTTCTATATTAATAAATATACGACACTACTTTTTTAGTAGTGTCGTACTATATTGTTATGCCGCTTCATATGTCTTAAAATTGTTATGGTTAAGCAAAACTTGAGCCTTGCTACGATCTTCATCCTTTTGAAAACTAATTCGCAAGACACCTAGCAATCCTTCCCTAGATTCAAGAATATGAAGATTGGTTATACTAATCGATTGTTTTGCCAGCAATGAGGTAATACCTGCGATTGCTCCGGGTACATCCTTCACATCTACATACAAATCATAATAGGACGGGATAGCGCCTTTGGAGTGGACGGGTAAAGAATCCCGAAACTCTTTCGCTTCTTCAAAAAAACGAATAATAGCGTGTTCATCTTCCTCTGCTAAAACATTTTGTATGTTTCGCATTTCCATCATCCAGTCCTCTATTAAATCCAATAAGTTTAGCCGGTTTTGTTTGACGATATCTTTCCACATATTAGGGTTACTGGATGCAATCCGAGTTACGTCCCGAAAACCGCCGGCAGCTAACAAGCTTATGAGTGGGTTTTTGTCCGCGTTCTTTTTTGCTAAGTTTACCAAACCTGCTGCTATAACATGGGGGAAGTGACTAACTACCCCCGTAATGTAATCATGTTCCTCTGTATCCAGAACAAGAAAATGAGAATTCGCGCCACTTAGCCAGTCTTTTAATTCTTCCACTTTTTCAGAAGAGGTACTCAATTGAGGGGTTAGTACATAAAAAGCATTTTCAAATAAATGGACCTTTGCACTTTCCACGCCTGCTTTATGCGAACCTGCCATTGGATGCCCACCGATGAACGTAACCTCTTTTTGTAACAATTTACTGGCTAGTTGCATAATCCCCCCTTTTGTACTACCAGTATCAGTAATAATAACGTTTTCCTTTAGGGTCAAACTAGATAATTGTTTCATTAATTTTTCCATCTCTAATACTGGTGTAGATAGGATGATTAAATCTGCTAATTCTGCTCCCTCGTGAAAAGAAGTTACTTTTTCATCGATTATGTTGAGCGCGCTTGCCGTTTCTATTTCACTTTGTTTCACGTCGTATCCATAGATTTTTGCATGTGGATGTTGATTTTTAATCGTGAGGGCTAAAGAGCCCCCAATTAATCCTAATCCTACGATAAATACATTTCCACTCATGAAAAATCCTCCTGTAGTTCCACACCTTTTTCTAGTAATTCCTTTATCGCACTTCTTACTCGTTCATTGCTTTCTTCTAAACCGATTGTTATGCGGGCAGATGTTGGGAAACCTAATGATTTACCAGAACGGACAATCAGACCTTTTGATAACAAAAACTGGGCCACCTCATCACCATCTCGGCCGAAATCTATTAATATAAAATTACCCTGCGAGGGATAATAATGAAGTTCATTTTCCTGACAAAACGTATAATATTTTTCTCTTTCTTCAGAGTTCCTCTGTCTGCAACTTTTTACAAAGTCTTGATCTGTTATTGCAGCGGATGCCACTAGTTGGCCAAGTACATTCGTATTAAAAGGAAGGCGAACCGGTTCTAATCTTTTAATATTTGTTGCGGACGAAACCCCGTAACCTACACGAAAACTAGCAAGACCATACATTTTAGAAAAAGTCCGCATGATGATCAAATTAGGAAATTGATTTAAAAAGGCAAGTGAATTATAAGAATCATTTACATATTCAAAATAGGCCTCGTCAAGTACGACTAATACATCTTCTGGGACACTCTCTAAAAAGGATCGAAGTTCATCTTCTGGAATATAACTCCCTGTTGGATTGTTAGGGCTACAAACCCATACAATCGCAGTATTTTCGTCGATTACAGCAAGCATTTTGTTCAAATCATGACTTCCATTAACTAACTCTACCTCACGTACTTCGGCTCCTTCAACGATGGCAGCATGTTTATATTGTGGAAAAGTTGGTGTTGCCATCACTGTATTTTTCCCATGTTCCAGCATCGCTCTTGAAATAATTTGGACGAGTTCATCCGTGCCATTTGCAAAAATTAATTGATCTTTATTTACACCTAATAAAGATGCAGTAGCTTCGCGCAATTTAAAAGCGCCTCCATCAGGATAGAGAATAAATGACGAATGGAATTCTTTTAATGCTGTATCTACATTTGGTGAATAACCGAATGGATTCTCATTTGAAGCCAGTTTGACGATTGAATCTAATTGATACTGCCTCTTAACTTCTTCAATCGATTTTCCAGGTTGATACGCTCGCAAATTCAGAATTTGTTCTTTCCATTTCATTAAGCTTCCTCCTCATCGTATTCCGTATTACGCTAACTTATTTTTAAAAGCCTTTACCACATCCATAAACTCATTAAATTCAGGAATGTTCATTTGCTGAGCTGAATCGGATAACGCAACAGCAGGATCTGGATGAACTTCCGCCATAACAGCATCCGCCCCAATTGCAAGAGCAGCTTTTGCAGTTGGAAGAAGCAAGTCTTTTCTACCTGTAGAGTGCGTTACATCAACCACAACCGGTAAATGGGTTTCTTTTTTCAAAATTGGTACTGCTGAAATATCTAATGTGTTTCTTGTTGCCTTTTCGTATGTGCGAATACCACGTTCACATAAAATGATTTGGTCGTTTCCTTGTGAAATGATATATTCCGCTGCATTAATAAATTCGTCAATGGTTGCAGAGAGTCCACGTTTTAGTAGAACTGGCTTTTTCACTCTACCGGCAGCTTTCAACAATTCGAAGTTTTGCATATTACGGGCGCCTATCTGAATAACATCAACGTAATCCAATGCTTTTTCTACATCCTGTGGTGCAAGAATTTCACTGACAACCTGCATTCCTACTTCATCTGCAACTTTTCTTAAAATTTGTAATCCCTCTACTCCTAATCCTTGGAAATCATATGGAGAAGTTCGAGGCTTGAACGCTCCCCCTCGCATTAGAGTAAGGCCTTGCTCCTTCATTGCTAGGGCAACAGCTTTTACCTGTTCATAACCTTCCACTGCACATGGCCCCATAATGAACCGTTGCTCCCCATCACCAATTTTTTCACCATTTATATCGACAATCGTATTTTCAGGACGTGCTTTTCGTGAAACAAGTAATGCCTTGTTATGATTGTCTTTTTGAAGCTCTAAGCTCGCTTTAAATATTTCTTTGAAAATGTATTGAATGGTTGATGTCTGGAAAGGCCCGTCATGGTTCTTGATAATTAAATCTAGTGCTTGACGTTCACGAACCGGATCAAATCTAGCTACCCCTTGCTTTTCCTTATGCTCGCCAATTTCTTGAACAATTTCCGCTCGTTCGTTTAATAATTTTAGCAGTTGTAAATTAACCCCATCAATTTTGTCACGTAATTGCGTTAAATCATTTGTAGTCATATGTTTATTCCTCCTGATTTTTGGTTTTTTTAATAGTTAGACATATAATTCTTAGAAAGCCTTAGATTTTGTTATACTTTCCGATTCAATCAACAAGCATCACTCCCTCAAATAAGAAAAGCGCAAGCGCCCGTTTAGCGGCGTATGGACTGGACTGAACCGCAGGAGATAAAGGAAACACGGTGAGCGTATGCGAACCGATGTTGACTTATCGTACGGAGGTAAAGGAAGTCCACTAGTCGCTGGGCGCTGGAACTAGACAATAATTTTATAGTTTCTTATCTTTTAATAATAAAAATCGCCCCTGCCGTTATCCTTTTAACGACAGGGACGATTTTCACCGTGGTACCACCCTTATTGTGAACAGATCTGTCCACCTCTTGTTAGTGTTAACGATCAAATGACCGTCTTTTTCTTCATAAATATTTCTCTACTAGAAAAAGAAGCTCCAGGGTGTAATTCATGCTTATCTTTGTACTGATTCACACTAACCATCAGCTCTCTTAAACAGGGAGATAAGACACTACTGTTTCCTTTCATTGCTTATAATTATTCAATTTTTTTGTATTAAAAAAGTCCCTACTGATTGCTCAGTAGGGACGATTGTAATCGCGGTACCACCCTAGTTGTGAACGGAAATTGCTCACCACTTACTTATTGTTAACGATCAAGATGACCGTCTTTTACGTAATTTAATACGAAAAAGAAGCTCCAGGATGGTAATTCATGCTTATCTTTGTACTGATTTACACCACCATCAGCTCTCTAAAACAGGGAGATAAGACACTACTCGTTTCCTTTCGTTGCCGAGTTATATAATAATTTAATTTTTTAAATGTTATAGTTTCTTATTATATGTTGACTACTGATCTTTTGTCAACACTTTTTTAAATAAAAATCTATGACCCGATAACCAGCTTCTCTCGAATCCTTTCCACAGCCTCTTGAATCCGTTCATTCGGAACAGAGAACGATACCCGAAAATACCCTTCTCCTCCTGGCCCAAAAATATTCCCAGGGGTGAAAATAACTCCGGTTTGTTCTAATACAGTCGCAACAAATTGTTCAGATGTATATCCGTCAGGAACTGGTGCCCATATAAAGAAACCAGCATGGATCGGTTTTGTACCTATTCCAATTGATTGAAGCGCCGCAACCATTGTTTCCATTCGCTCTTTATAAACCTGGTTGTATTCTGTCACACTGCTTTGATCACCTGTTAAGGCATGTGCAGCGGCCTTTTGGATTGGTGTAAATACGCCAGTGTCAACATTACTTTTGTAAATGGATAATGATTTAATAACCTCTTTATTCCCGACAACATAGCCAATCCGCCATCCTGTCATACAATAAGCCTTTGATAAAGAACCAAACTCAACAGCAAATTCCTTAGAACCGTCTACTTGCATAATACTTGGCGATTTATAATTGTTATAGGTCACCATATTATAAGCTGAATCGGTAACTACTAAAATCTTATGTTTTCTAGCAAATTCAATTGCTCGTTCGTAAACATCAATTCCGACCGTAGCTCCCGTTGGATTGCTAGGGTAGTTTAAAAACATTACCTTTGCTTTCTCCAAGATATCATTCGGGATCTCATCAAAATTTGGTTTAAAACCATGTGCCGCTTCTAACGACATATTATGGTACTCACCGTCAGCTAAGAGTGTTGCCATCCGGTAAACTGGATAGCCTGGATCAGGCCCTAAAACGTAGTCACCAGGATCAATTACTGCTGGTAATAAATGCCCAATACCCTCTTTTGACCCAATTAATGCAAGAACTTCCGTATCCGGATCAAGCTTAACATCATATGTTTTCTGATAAAACGCAGCAACAGCTTCTCTAAATTCTGGACTGCCAGCAAAACTTGGATATTTTAAATTAGCAGGATCCTGCAGCTCTTCCACAAGTTTATTTACAATGTGCTTAGGAGTTGGTAGATCAGGATCTCCCACACCTAAATCAATTACATCTACTCCTGCTTCCAACGCTTCTTTTTTCATTTTCTGCACTTCTGCAAATTTATAAGGAGGTACGTTAGAAAGCCTATTTGACTTATATTTCATCGATTAATGCCCCCTGTCTAAAATTATATTTATCATACTAAGTCGTTTTTTATTCGTCAAGGAGTTTTAATTTTTCCAAAAGATAAAACATATGGGTTTACAATTCTATAAAACTCTCGTATAATCAAATACAAATTTAGTACATAATTGAATAAGTAATGGATGAGGCGCAAAAATCATCAGTACCTTATTACGTAAAGCTGCAAGTTGTAATAAGTGAAAGGGAGATTTGCCGAAACGATGTTCTATATGCAGATGGAACTTCGTTGGACTGTATATCAATAGTATGCAGGCTGTCATTATTCTTTGTAATAATGGTGTGCTTCCACTTGTATATAGGCAGTTATAAACAAGTCGGCATATTCCGACTTGTTTTTTTTATGACAAAAGCGTAAGCGCCCGGTTATTGGCGTATGACCTGGAAGGGTCTGTATGAGATAAAGGAAACACGAAGAGCGTAAGCGATTCGATGTTGACTTATCGCAAGAAAGAGCCTGAAGGGCACTAGCCAATGGGCGCTGAAGCTGGACGTGGCTGATTCTCTACTTTTATCTTCGAAAGAAAGAAGGCAACTTATGAAAAGAAGTATACTTAAATTTGGTGGAACAAGTGTCAGCAGCCTTGAGAAAATTAAAAACATCGCAGACTATCTAAAAGACAGAGCCAAACAAGGCGAGCAACTGATTGTTGTTGTCAGTGCAATGGGCAAAACAACGGATGAGCTTATGGCTTCCGTGAATTCCATAACAAGCTCGCCTAATGAGCAAGATTTAGCTGTTCTTTTGACAACTGGTGAACAACAGACCATCTCCTATCTGTCAATTATTCTGAATGATATGGGGGTTAAATCAAAGCCACTCACTGGTTATCAGGCTGGTATCGAGACTGTTGGCCATCACTTAAAAAGCAAAATTTCTAAAATAAACAGTGAGCTATTTGATCAACTTTTTAATACGTACAATGTTCTGATCGTTGCCGGTTTCCAGGGCTTCAATACCGACAATGAGATCACGACACTCGGCCGTGGCGGTTCCGATACAACAGCCGTAGCGCTTGCAGCAGCAAATAAATGCTCTTGCGAAATCTATACAGATGTTACAGGCGTCTACAGCACAGATCCAAGAATTTACCCACAAGCAAATCGGCTCGATGAAGTCTCGTACGAAGAAATGATGGAAATGAGCGCGCTCGGAGCGGGAGTACTCGTTACAAGAAGCGTCGAAATCGCAAAAAACCACAACACTCCGATTTATTTAGGCAAGGCATTATCGGATGAGAAAGGAACTTGGGTTATGTCCAAACTTGACATACTAGAAAAAAAAGCAATCACAGGTGTCGCGCTTGATAAGGATATGATTCACGTTACACTGAACTATCCGCATTATGATACACACCTAATGGATGCGACGTTTAACAATCTAGAACAAGAAGAAATCAATGTTGATATGATTTCGCAAATCGTGAACAATGAAGGGCTTCAGCTGTCGTTCACAATGAAAGATACCGAAGAAAATCAGATACAGAAAATTTTCTATCGTCTGAAGGAAGATTATCCAGATTTGTATTTTAAAATCGAAAACCGTTTCGTAAAAGTATCGGTGATTGGTTCTGGGATGCGTGATATGACTGGGGTCGCTTCAAAAGTGTTTCGGACGCTCATTAAAGCGGACATTCCATTTTACCAAGTCACAACGTCAGAAATCAGCATATCCTATGTAGTAGATGAAAAAAATGCTAATGATGCAGCACATCTATTGTGTGAACAATTTGAATTATAATAGTTGGGGGTTTTTTATATGGTAAAAATAGCTGTTGTAGGTGCTACAGGACTTGTAGGCCGCAAAATGATTGATTTACTGGAGAAGAAAGATATTCCTATCGATGAACTTGTTCTCTTTTCTTCTAAACGTTCAGCAGGTTCTGAGGTTTCCTTCCGAAATGAAAAATATATCGTGGAAGAATTAACAGAAGAAAAAACAGATGGCGGATTTGACTATGTACTCATGTCAGCAGGAGGCACTACAAGCATAAAGTTCTCTCCCCTGTTTGAAAAAAACGACGCAATTGTCATCGATAACTCGAGCGCTTTCCGGATGGATCCAACAATCGACCTCATTGTACCGGAAGTGAATAGGCCGACATTGAACCGGAAAATCATCGCCAATCCAAATTGCTCGACAATCCAGTCTGTCGTCCCGCTGAAAGTGTTGGAAGATGCATATGGTATAACTCGTGTAAGTTATACGACTTACCAGGCCGTATCCGGATCAGGCGTAAAGGGTGTACAGGACTTGAAACGTGGCGAAAATGGCGAAGGGCCGGTGAACTACCCGCACCCTATTTACAATAACGCCATTCCGCATATTGATGTATTTGGAGACGATGGCTATACAAAAGAAGAAGTGAAAATGATTGAGGAAACAAGGAAAATTCTCGGGCAGCCGGAAATGAAGGTCACTGCCACTTGTGTTCGAGTACCTGTTGAAAATAGTCATGCAGTAGCGATCAACGTCACCTTGAATAGTTCGCCAACTGTTTCAGATTTAAAGAATTTATTTAACCAAAGTGACCATGTCGTTTTACAAGATGATCCGAAAAACAATACGTATCCTATGCAGGTAACTTCATCTGGTTTGGAAGAGGTGTTCGTTGGACGCATCCGAGAAGATGACAGTTTAGAGAACACATACCATTTATGGGTAACAAGTGACAATTTATTAAAAGGGGCAGCATTGAACGCCGTACAAATTTTGCAACAACTAATGCATACGAAAGAGGGATAATATGGGACATTTATTCACAGGAATTGGCGTAGCGGTTACGACACCTTTTCAAAACAATGAAGTGGATTATGATAGCTTCAAACGACATCTAGCATTTCTGATTGAAAACAACATCCAATGCCTAGTAATTAACGGCACAACTGGTGAAGGTTCTACCCTTTCTCGCAATGAGAAACGACATCTTCTGGAAATTGCGGTTGAAACAGCTGCAGGGAAAGTGCCTGTTATTGCAGGCACTGGTTCCAATTCAACTACAGGATCCATCGAGGCTTCTAAGGACGCAAAAGACATCGGTGTAGATGGTCTGATGCTTATCACTCCATACTACAACAAGACGAGCCAGCGCGGCCTCATTGAGCATTTCACGGCGATTGTGGACGCTGTTGATTTACCAGCACTTCTGTACAATGTTCCATCTCGAACAAGCATGACGATCGCACCAGAAACCGTGCAAACGCTAAGCGCCCACAAAAACATCGTCGGCTTGAAAGATGCAACAGGCGATTTAAATTATTTTTCGAGAGTGAAATTGCTGACAGATGAATCGTTTGCGTTCTATAGTGGAACCGATGATACAGCACTACCATATTTGGCCCTTGGCGGAGATGGGTTGATCTCGGTTGCTGCGAACGTCCTTCCAAATGAATACCAGACGATGTATGAGCGCTCATTAGATAATCTTACTGAAGCAAAAGCGATCCATTACCGTCTGTATCCATTTGTAGCAGCGCTCGAAATTGACGTTAACCCAATTCCGATTAAAGCACTAACGGCCCACATAGGCTTTGGCAACTATGAACTTCGTTTGCCACTTGTACCTTTAGAATCAAACGAGCAGCAAAAACTGGTTCAGGAATTCGATTCATTGAAAGCAGGTGTGTAACATGAAACTCCTTCTTTTAGGGTATGGAGCAATGAACAAACGAGTTGCAAAACTTGCTGAAGAGCGAGATCATGAAATAATTGGAGTCGTGTTGAAATCAGAAAAAGAAGATGTCCCCTACCCCATCTTCACTGATTTTAACAGGCTTCCGGAAGCTGATGCACTGATTGACTTTTCCCATCCAGATCTTACGAAAACGCTGCTTGAATCGGATGTGCTCCTACCACTCGTAATTGCGACAACGGGAGAAAAAGAAGTGATCGTCAGCAAGATGGAAGAAAAAGCAAGCTATCTACCAGTCTTTTTTAGTGCAAACATGAGCTATGGTGTACATATACTGAAGAAAATAGTAGAGTTTGCGACCCCACTTCTTGCTTCTTACGATATTGAACTGACGGAGAAGCATCACAACAAGAAAGTGGATGCTCCAAGTGGTACACTAGTAAAACTGTATGATGCAATCAAAGAAATCAAGGAAGACGCAGATCCCGTGTATAACCGCCATATTTCCACAGTAAAACGCAGTGAAAATGAAATTGGTATCCATTCGATTCGCGGCGGGACGATCGTTGGTGAACACGAAGCACTTTATGCTGGCCATGATGAAGTGATCACGATCCAGCATAAAGCACAGTCAAAAGATATTTTTGCAAACGGTGCGATTGATGTCGCAGAAAAACTAATGACGATGGAAAAAGGTTTTTATACATACTCAAACTTAGGAGATGAATAGACAATGAAAGAATTTACAGCAGAAGAAATTATCCAATATATCAGTAACTCAGAAAAGAAAACACCACTTAAAATTTACGTAAACACAGGGTTTGCAAAAACGGATTTTCCTGAGAGCTTTAAGGTGTTTGGTAGTGATGGCTCTTATACAATTTTTGCCGATTTAAACGACTGGAAACCATTTTATGAAGCAAACCAAGGGAAGTTAGAAGACCTTGCCATCGAACAAGATCGCCGAAATAGTGCTATTCCATTACTTGATGCGATGGAAATCAATGCTCGGATTGAACCAGGCGCATACATCCGTGAACATGCGGTCATCGAGAAAAGTGCTGTTATCATGATGGGTGCTGTCATCAACATTGGAGCGGTTGTCGGTGAAGGTACAATGATTGATATGAACGCTGTACTTGGCGGACGTGCGACAACAGGTAAAAATGTACATGTCGGAGCGGGTGCAGTTTTAGCGGGCGTTATTGAGCCACCAAGCGCAAGCCCCGTTATCGTGGAAGACGACGTACTAATCGGTGCAAATGCAGTTATACTCGAAGGCGTTACAGTTGGGGCTGGATCCGTTGTAGCAGCAGGAAGCATTGTAACAGAAGATGTCCCTGCAGGTGCTGTTGTTGCAGGTGTTCCTGCTCGGGTTATTAAGCAAGCAAGTGAAGTACAGGGTGGTAAAAAAGAAATCGTTCAAGCGTTGAGAAAGTTAAATCAGTAACAGGTCGGCGCGGCTCATTGAATACGCGTAATACCTGGGTGAAATCACAAGTATCGCGTGCCCGGCTTGGTCGGTGCGCGATTTTTGGTATTTGTCTCCCGAATCTCGGCTAGGTGCGTACGACCCCAACTTTGGGTGGCTCGATTAACTTTTAACACTAGTCGATCGACTTTGCTCACATCACGATTAACTTTGGCTGACTCTTGATTAACTTTGAGCTTAAGACGATTAACTTTCGATGTTTGCAGATCAACTTTTAACCCTAATTGACTAGTACGCCACATTTTCAATACATTTTGGAGTGAGAAGCATGGATTTACAACAAACGTTAACAAAACACAGAAGATACCTGCATCAAATACCTGAGCTCGGCTTTCAGGAGTTCAAAACTGCGGCATATATCAGGGAAACATTGGATCAGCTTGGGATTCCCTACCTGACGCCTCTTGAGACAGCAACCATCGTTTACCTCGAAGGCGAGTCAGACACGACAATCGGCTTTCGGGCAGATATCGATGGACTTCCAATTGAGGAAACGAACGACATACCGTTTAAATCCCAGCACAAAGGCGTTATGCATGCGTGTGGACATGATGGCCATACAGCGATGCTCCTTGCGTTTGCCGAAAGATGCAAAACCATGCAGAATTCAAACACGCTACACCACAATGTTCTTTTGATCTTTCAGCCGTCCGAAGAATCAATGGGCGGTGCAAACCATCTGATTAAGGCGTTCCCATTTAAAAAATATAAACCTGAAGCAATAGTTGGCCTGCATCTTATGCCTGATAATCCTGAAGGAACACTTTTAACAAAAAGTGGACCGCTAACCGCAAGTGCAACGGAATACCGAATCTATGTAGAAGGCACATCTGCTCACGTTGCAAATAAAGAAACTGGTGCAAGCGCACTCGGTTCACTGCATCATACAGTAGCGCAAATTCAGCAGCTCCAGAATTTTCATTTGAGCGGATTAAATCAGAACATTATTCACATCGGAAAAATACAAGCAGGCGAAGCGATCAATACTGTCGCTTCTTCTGGCTACCTTGAAGGAACAATCCGTACCTATGATATGGATGATCTAGCTACCATTAAAGAAAGACTTACCCAAACCGTAAAAAGTAGTGATTTACTTTTCGGAACACAATCCCGGGTAGATTTCGCTGAAGGTTATCCGCCTGTGGTAAACAATGAATCACTCCTCCCTCATATCTCAGCAAGTGCCAACGAGACAGGACTTGAGGTAATCATCAAAGAAAAACCGTATTTATTCGGAGAGGATTTTTCGTTTTACAGCCAGGTTGCTACAACACACTTTGCTTTTTTGGGTGTACAAAATGAAAATCATACGAGCGGTCTCCATACCTCATCATTTAATTTTGATGAAAAAAGCCTAGTTGCTGGAGTACACTTTTTTGAAAAAGTTTTAGAGAAGCAGGTATAACAAATGAAAGCGATCGCCTTTTTAGGGTGATCGCTTTTTCATTTTACTTATCACCATCGTTTAATTTTCTGGCTTCTTCAGGACTTGACATTTTTGTTGAACCTTTATAGCGAAGACCAACATCTCGGTCTGATTCCACGCGTCCACTTTCTCGTAACTTTTTTTCTTGACGGTCTCTTCCCATTTTAAACACCTCCTAACCTTAATTTGAGTCATTTAAAAAAGATTTATTCATGTAAAAATAATTGCCTATGTCTACGTTATTGTTCAAAATAACTACAAACAACCTGTCCAACTGATTTTGCTGCAATAAGAAGAGCATCTTCATCAATATCAAATTTTGGATGATGATTGAAATACGCTTTTTCTACTCCTTTTGGTTTACAGCCAATATAGAAGAAACAACCAGGAATTTTTGCAGCATAATAGGAAAAGTCTTCTGATCCGGAGACCATTGGATATTCTACAACCTTATTTAAATCATTCATGCTTTCAAGGCTTGCCTTAACCTCTGCCGTAATCTTTGGATCATTATATAAAGGTGGATAATCTTTTGTGTAGGTAAGTTCGCAGACAACATCAAATTCTGTTTCAATTCCTTTTACAATATGATGGATTTCTTTACCGATTAACTGTTGTGTTTCCTCTGTCATATAGCGTACATCACCTTCAAGTTCTACATTATCCTTTATAACATTGAAAGAGCCTTTTCCATCAAATGAACCGATTGTAACAACACCCATTTCAAAAGGATCCAACCTACGGCTAATGATGGTTTGAGCAGCTGTTACGAAGTGAGAAGCAGCAACAATTGCGTCATTTGCCATATGAGGAGAAGAACCATGTCCGCCTACACCTTGAATATCGAGCTTGAAATACGTTCTGCCAGCCATTGCATAGCCGCTTCGGTATCCTACATCACCTGCTGGATTTGTTGGGAATAAATGAATACCAAAAATCGCATCCAAATCGTCTAATACCCCAGATTCAACAATACTTTTTGCTCCGCCTGGTGGTGTCTCTTCAGCATGCTGATGGATAATTTTTATGGTACCTGCAAGTTCAGATTTTAATTGGATAAGACAGTCGGCAAGAACTAGTAAGTACGCTGTATGTCCATCATGTCCACATGCATGCATCGTTCCTTCATTTTTTGATTTAAATGGAACATAGGTCTGTTCAACAATTGGCAACGCATCGAAGTCTGCCCTAAGACCTATTGTTTTTCCAGGCTTGTCTCCTATAACGGTCACTATAATTCCATAACCATTTCCAACATTCGTTTGAACTTCTACATCTTTTCCTTGATAAAAATCAGCAATGTATTGAGCTGTTTTTTCTTCTTTAAAAGACAACTCTGGATTTTTATGTAAATAACGGCGAATTTGAATCATTTCCTCTTTACGCTCTTCTAACATTTCCATTAATTGAGTCCGCATGTTATATCTCCTTTTTTTCAAGTGTGGTAAATAAAACTTGCATAATCTTATTACTCTATTGTAAAACATGATTGTATATTATGCCGTAATTTCAGTTTCTTTATCTGAAAACTCGGCAACATAATGAGATTCAGGGAAAATCTTTCTTCATTATATGCATCAAAAAAAGGGAGTATGGACTCCCAATAGTTAAAATGCTAATGAAACATATTTAGTCTCAAGGAATTCCTCAATACCATGATGTCCGCCTTCTCTACCTAGTCCGCTTTCCTTAAATCCACCAAATGGAGCTTGTGGTGTAGATGGTGCTCCGTCATTAAGTCCAACTATCCCATATTCAAGTTCTTCACTGATCCGAATTGCTTTACCTATATTTTCTGTAAACACATACGCTGCCAAACCAAAAGGAGTGTTGTTTGCTCTTATAATTACTTCTTGTTCGTTTTCAAATGAAGTAATTGGCACTAGTGGCCCGAATGTTTCTTCATTCATACAAAGCATATCGTCATTGACATTGGTAACAATTGTCGGTTCAAAGTAATAGCCTTGTTTTGACCCATGTCTGCTCCCTCCATACGTTACTTGTGCGCCTTTATCAACGGCGTCCTTTACATGTTCTTCAACCTTTTCGATTGCTGCCTTATCAATAAGAGGCCCGATATCCGTACCTTCTTCTAATCCGTTTCCTATTTGAAGATTGGCAACAGCGGCAGTCAATTTTTCTGAAAAGGTTTGTTCTATGGAATGGTGGACATATACACGGTTCGTACAAATACATGTCTGTCCCGCATTACGGAACTTGGACGCAAGAACACCGGCTACAGCTTTGTCTAAGTCTGCATCTTCCATAGTAATAAACGGAGCATGACCTCCTAATTCAAGGGACACCTTCTTAACTGTATCCGCTGCATCTCGCATCAATAACTTCCCTACCTCTGTGGATCCAGTAAAAGTTACCTTTCGTACACGCTCATCATCAGACCATGTTTTTCCAATTTCACTGGAACTACCAGTAATTATGTTAATAACCCCTTTTGGAAAGCCTGCTTTTTCAGCTAGTTCAACCAACTTAAATGCGGTTAATGGTGTCTGGGTTGCAGGTTTTATGACAACGGTACAACCTGCAGCGAGTGCCGGACCAACCTTTCGGGTAATCATGGCGGCAGGGAAGTTCCAGGGCGTAATCGCCGCAACTACACCCACTGGCTGTTTGTTTACAAAAATTCTTTTATTGGGATGGGATGCGGGAATTGTTTCACCATACACCCGTTTGGCTTCTTCGGCATACCAAGAGATAAAACCGTTCGCATAGTTCACTTCACCAATTGCTTCTTTTAGTGGTTTACCTTGTTCCTCTGTCATGATTTTTCCAATTGTCTCTTTTTCCTCATTAATTAGTTGATGCCATTTTAATAAAAGATCACTACGCTCTTCAGCTGTTTTATGTGACCATTCTTTAAATACGTCGTGCGCCGCATCCACTGCTTTCTTTGCTTCCTTTTCTCCGCCTTTTGGCACGGTTGCCATTACTTCATTTGTAGCGGGATTTACAACGTCTATTTGCTCAAGCTCTTTTCCAACCCATTTACCATTAATATACATCTCATAAGCATGAATCGTATTTGTTTGCATTTACATACACCCTTTCTATTATCAACTAGTTCCCTTCATCTTTTCCGATAAAACTCTATCATTTATAACGTGTATGAATATTATTCTGTTTATATGTAGGTGTACTAAATTCAGATAATCGTTTAGTTCGATTGCTTTAGAGCATAAGCCTCCGATTGGAATAATTTATTATAAAGTCTAGATTGAAAAATGTAGTGATTGATTTTAAAACAGTTTTCAGACTACGGCAACATCTCCCATAATTCATCGTCTATTCTATTTAAAGGTTTATTAGCCTTTATCCGTTTATCATAATTATCTTTCCATATAAAAAAGTCTGTTAATCCCCCTCTTGGAGAATAAAGTTTTTTATGGAGACGATTTATTTCATTTATAACGTTTTCGGAGTTATTATAGTTATCATTTATGCATTCATTTAACAGATTTATCATGTTGCAAATTTCTGATATTTGATAAAATCTCGATTTACAATAAAGTATGACAAGCTGTTCTGGTAATACGAATAACATTGCATAAAATATTACAATGCAAAGGATAGCAATTAATATGAAATCAATTGGAACAATATAAAATTTCCTTGCCATATACTGAATGAGATATACTACTCCTACACCACCTATTATGGCCAAAGGTATATAAGACTTAGTTTCGAACCTACCTCTTACTTCATCCTTTTTTGAACCTTTCCTATAATGGCCTTTTTGTAATAAAATATTAAAACGAATACAAGTAGCTATAAAAATTATCACACCTATTATTAATGTAACAAAAGTCAATGTTAACAGAGACTTTTCTGTCGCATTCCCTCTCCCTACTATAAACAAGGGAAATAAATAGGGAAATATTCCAAATAAATTTTGTGACACTATAATATTAATTAAATACTGTGACCTTTCCTTTCTCTTATATACAGTAGGAAATGCATAAATTATTGATAATAAAATTATAATTATTGTTAGTATCAAATGTGCTATAAACATATATTCTTGAAAGGGGTAATCAGATTTGTCTGCAACAACCACATATGTTAAGAAGAACATAAGACTTTGCAAAAAAGTAGCTAAAATTAACATTCCTCCCAAAGAATTTGGACTCTGTCTTCCCGATTCCAATGAACCCTTTAAAACGGCAAAATCGTTTTCCCTTAATTCATCTAATAACTTCAATCCTTTTGCCTCCTTTTTATTCTAGCTGAACCAACCCGTCAATTTATGAAAAGCACCCTTCGCTCTATCCATTATTGATTTATCACTCTTACCAAAATCTATACTTAAAGCCCAGTTCGCCGCTATTCCCAATCCCGTACCACTAACCACCATATCAATCATTGTGTCAACAGAAGCACGAGCATGTGCCTCTCCACCAATTAATCCCTCGGCTTGAGTATCATTATAGTTGGTATAATAGCTTAACCCTACTCCTAGTGGACCCAGTGCCTTTCCTGCTCTACTTGCGACACCACCACTGACAATACCTTTAGGATTTAAATCTGTTATACTGTCTTTTGTACATTTATACGTTGCCTTTCCAACGGCTGTGTATTTCTAGGTGACAGGTACTAGTGAATAATAAGGCATTCTACTAATGCCGGTCTTTGCTTACGGTTTCGTTATCTATGAGTCAAATATAATAAGAAATCGAATTAAGATTAGTAGTAATCCAATAAAAAGATTAATTGCCTTTTTTTATGAGTCTGTAAGTGGTCCTTAAGATTATATAAAAAATGCCGAGTGGAGCTATATAAAAACTTAAATAATAGATTAACACATGAATGGCAAACCTAAGTTGGTAAAAATACACAGATATAAACGACTGTTTTGCCATTTTATAATCAAATTTAAATCCCAATAGGACATCATAAATGATTTTTGCAAAAGGATACATAATAAACGAAACAAAAAGAAATGGTATATAATCATCAGCATTTGCCCAATAAAAGAAAAGAAACGAAACACCTGTCAAAATTAAACTGAGTCCATATGATTTCAACATATATTTGCCATTAACTTGTCTATAAGATTTTTGCCCTTTGTCATCGACGTTCATTTGAACATAAAGTTGATCATTAAATTCAGAAGCACACCTATTTAATCTATCCAATTCGTTTACCAGCTTGTCTCTATCTTTACGTTTAACCTGCACCCATGCAATAGCAAACGGAGAAAAGTTCATAACATCATTAAGTTTATTGAGCTTTCTCGTTGTATTGGACATACGTGCACGATATTTTTCCTCATCATGTAGCATGATTTCTATAAATTTACTAAAATGGACATTTTGAATGTTATACCCTTCTATATCATCCCATTTAATAGGAATTGCTTTCTTGGATGAAGCATTAATAATTAATTCTTCTTCCGTTAAGATGAGGTAGGGTTTAGGGCTCAGCATTTTTTTTAATATACCAAACGTCAATAGGCCAAAAAACAATGCAATGAATGCGCCCACACCACTAATCAAAAAATCTCTCTCATTAAAAGCAGCTCCGCATACCAAAACACCGAATGCTATAAAGACCAACCCCACAATTAATAAAAGAACATTTTTTACCTTTGATGAATAAAAATATAATTTTTGTGTATTTTCCATATAATCTCCAGAACTGCTGTTATGATAATAGCCTTAGTTATCTCAATGTAGCTTTATAAAATCAAATCTAGGCTACGTTACACATTATTGATTTATCACTCCTACCAAAATCGATAGTTCAAGCCCAATTCGCTACTATTCCCAATCCAAATCCAATCTTAGTCCCAACACCGAATTCGGAATTAAGGCTGTTCCCGCTGTAAATCCTGCTTGTACCGCACCACTAAACTCCGTATCAATCGTGGTATCTACAACATTACGAAAATGTACAAACGAACAAATTGAAGAATTAGCTAAGTGATAAAATTCATATAAAAAAATACAAAAGCAGGTGGAGACGATCAAGTTCCACCTGCTTTTGATTCTACTACCCTATAATGACTAAAAAAGGGATAACAGGAGTGAGGAATAACAGGTACCCAAGCAATTTAAAAATGGAATGAGAGCCTGAAATCATGTTCCCCTATACGCTTAAAACAAACTACGCTCCTGTTAAACTCTGCTTCCTTTTCCAAATCACTCTGGCATATTTTTAATATAATTAACAACATCCTTTTTTTCAATTCTACTAATTATATTCTGCATACCGCTAAATGCCAAAATAGGTTTTTTTGTTTCTATTAAAAGATCAATTTCATCTAATGGTACTTCTTTTATAAATACAAATTGTTCCTTCTTATAAGATCCGTATTGTTTCATTACATCGTAATCGTTTGTAAATAAGGATATTACTTTCTTAAGTAAATTCTTTTTAACTTTTCATTTTCTCCTAAATCGATATTGATTTTTTTGTTCCAGTTATTCATTAATTCATCAAATTTAGTAAGCTTAGTTGCATAATTATAAATTACAACAAAAATACTTGGTGCTTTTTTATTTTCAATAATGGATACTTTATCCCCTGTCAATGATAAATAATACGCATTATATTCATTTTTTATTTTTTCTAGATTAATTGCGCCTTTAACTCCATTAAATAAGGAAAAATAATTTTGACCTACATGTTTACCCAATACTTTATTTGCAGCAGAGACATCAGCTCCTACAGTTCTTAATTCTGTTCGAGCTTCATTTTTTGCACTTTCGGAACCTAACATAGAAACAGTCGCTATATACAGTGCACAAATGCTTATTTCGAAATTATTGAATTGCCCCTTGCTATATTCTTTATCTCTTTGAACCTCAAGTATATTCCACAAATTACGGTCATTAGAGTAGCTTAATTTTACATAGGTATCAAAGTTAACTTCATTGTTTATCTTTTGATAAATTTTAATAGTACAATATTGGTCGTTACCTTCATTAATGAGTTTATAACCGCTCCCCAATTGAGAAATTAAAAATTTTATCATTACTTAACCCCGCCTTTATTGGTCGAAACTAATTCAATATAATCTCCGTCAATAAGTTCCTGAATACTATACATTTCACCATTCTCATGATACTTCACAAACTGGGTTCCTCCGCCCTTGTAGCCAAACCAAGGTGCTATTTTACCACCATCAACATTAAAAGAATCTACAACTCTATAAACATAGTAATTTGCATCTCCACTATGTAAAGCCAAAGCGCGTTGCTCGTAGGGTATTCCCTCAGGGGAAAAGAAACTTCCGCCTGCTTCTCCATAACGATCAATCAGAGTGCCGTTTTCTAGTGTCATTTTTATAGTTTCACCATCAAAACCATCATTTGGAGGCCAATTTATATTGCCAGTCTCTTGATTATAGTACTTAGGGTTATCAAAGATTTCCTTATGTCTTAGATATTTTTCATCATCTGGCCGAAATCCCCATTTATCTATTTTAGCTTTATCAGTTTCACCAATTATTACCTTGGCTTCACCAACATTAACACCCTCAGTCTTACTCACCGTAGTTTTAATCGTTTTTTCGTTAACTGAATCCTTTGCTTTTAAACCGCCACCAGCAATTCCATCTAATTTGTACCCTACACCACCAACACCCAGCATAAACAACGCTTCCGTCAAACTCTGTTGTTGCTGATCTTCTGTCAACTCATTCCCAAACATATCCTTACCCGTAATATATTCACTAAAACCGTTTGCGGATGCGAGACCATATATCCCATATTCTGCTTTATGCAGGTAGTCAAGAGACTTGGCATATTTGTAGGCATCTAATGAACTATCAACTGCCTTGGCCCCTTTTGTTGTCGCATAGATAGCTTTTCCGCCTTTTGCAATACGGCCTGCCCAGCCGACAAATGGAATGAAGCCTGCTGCTGCGAAGGCACCTGCTTTTATACGGTCCGCTTCCGATAATTTTTCCCCTGTGACGGGATCGATCCCCGTTGCTGCACGCTTGGTATCGTAATAACCGGTAACCTCACCGATAAATACACTCGTTGTATCCCAGGCCTTTTCATACCAGGGGCGATTTTCTAATTCTTCCATTTTAAGGCGTTGTTCACGCTGATCCATTTGTTTTTCTTTTACGTCCAAATAGGACGATGTTTCCTTTTTAACGTCATCGATAGACTCGAATGCTTCACTAGTGTGATAAGCATTCGCATTAAAGTTTATTGGCGAAATGGTTCCACCTTGCTGGGTGGCATTCAGCAGTCCGCTGAATAAACGCATCATCAAATTTTCTTCTAACACTGTTCGTTCATATTCGTTTACAAGATTTTCATCTAGTGTGTTGACGTTATCAATCGTATCTTTTCGTTCTTTATTGGCATGATCGATTTGTTCATCGAAAGTCGCTCTTGAAAAAACATCTAGTGGAACAATATCGTTAATAGATTGAAAGATTCCTCGCAAGTTGTCTTGTTGGGAAGTCACAATATCATTTGCCCGGTTGTATGCGTTATGTAAATCTTGTTCTAAGAATGGTACCTGCACAACCGTTTCCCCTGATAACTCTAGTTGATCCGTCAGATTCATAATACTAGTGAAGAAGGCGACGCGCACATCAATTAGATCAATCCAAGCAGCAATCACATCATTTTGTGCCTGATAAAAAGCTTTAATGGCATCTGCCCCTTTTCCAGTAAAGCCATCCAAACTGATTATCCCTTGTACAGCATTTTGAAGATGTGTAAATTGGACTCTTAAGCTTTCATATTCCTTGGCTCGATTTTCCATTGAATTGATTAATGTGTTCGATTCCAAGGTTTTCTGACTGGTCATATCTTTCCCCCTTCCTTTATTACTTTCTATTAATTGCTTCATCCTGATTCTTTAACATTGTTACATTTGCCTTGGTATCTTCTATGTTCTTCTGGACAATTTGAATGTATTGCTGAAATGTTGCATGCAATCTATTTTCACGATCAAGCCACTGATCTGTATAATTTAGATTATTCTGTCCATACAATCCTTCACTCGTCTGTGCTAATTGCAATGCTTCAAGTGCTTGCTTGACTTTATCCAATTCACTCATAACAGCAGCATAATCTAGCCTGATTTCTGCCGTACCCCCAGAACTACTTTTCATTTTTACTTCCATTACAATAACCTCGCTTTTAAATCAGTGATTGTGGAACTTAGTTCTTCCAACGCTTCTTCTCCTTGTTCCATTAGTTCATCTGCGGTATGGGCGATAGAGCTCGCTATCCCCAGCGCACTTTTTTGGAGATTAAGCTGGGTAATCTGCCACTCTATTTGTTGTATATAATGATCATAATCATTGACGATAGATTCCATTGTATGATGCGCCTCGTCACGTGAATCATCATACAGGTTTGCTCGAGAACCATTCCACAGGGCATCTAGTGTCGGCTGGTGAATATTCCTTATTTCACTCATGGAACTGCTCTGTTCATTCAAGATATTTTGCTTCGCTCGACGTAAGCGATCAAGTTTTTCTTCTGCTTCTGAAGATCGACTTGAAATAATGGCAAAGGCACTCTGTAAAAAATCCGTATCACTCAATATTCCCACCCCCGAAAAGAAATTAAAATTAATTAAAAGAGATTGTGACCTACAACTATCGTAAGTCACTGTTCATCTATGATGCATGATTTTTTCTTAGTTTTGGTACAATCAACAAGAACAGACCTACAATTATTACTAGTACAATAATCAAAAGTAACAGTATTATAGTTGATGTACCCTCATCTGTCTGCTGCTTAACTTCCTTTTGTGCTTCCATAGGAGTATTTCCATCCGAAAACAAACTCAATTGACTTGATTTCGACTTAATCGTATTCGTTTCAATTACAGATGATTGAAATAGCTGCTCTTTTAACTTTTGATTTCCTGTTTCCTTTGGTTTTTCAAAAGTTAATTGTTTTTGTTCTTCAGATAACTGTTCTTTTTGTTCTAAGTTATTTCCATAACTTGGATTTATGTTTACTTCTTTTTCTTCGTAAATATTTGGTTTTACTTCTGCGTCCTCATTTTTTACGGCAAATACAGTAGTTGAATTAATTAGTAAAAACAGCAACAGAAGACTAAGAAGCTTTTTCCTCATCAGTACTCACCTCAGCCTTATTCCTGATAACCTGAAATGTATAAATAAACACTGATACTAAGATTGTTATGGCAAGAATTATTCCCATCGTCATATATAACGGGTAATCAAAACCATATTGCAATGACATGTATCCATCTGCTATCGGATTTTCAAAACTGAACTTTGGTACTACAATGTCAATTAACGGAGTAATGAAAAAGACAATCATTACGATACTTGCAAGCCAGCCGACAAATGGAGCTATGAACAAACCAGCTCTGACGATATTCGAGCATGCCATCAATAATAATACCGTGAATATGGTCCATTTAATCGCTTGTGCATCTTCTAGTGAATAAATAGACAATCCGTAAATGCTTATAATTATTCCTGCAGCCAAATTAAGTAGCAGGAATAATCCTCCTTGAACAAGATAGGACGTGTTTCCATAATAGTTACTTAGAAAACCGATCAACAATCCACTTATCAAAATAACGATAAACATAATTACTGGTGGAAGTTGTTGTTCTTCTTCCTTCTCAGATAACACTTCACCATTAACCTGTCCTTGCATCTGTACTGGACTAGCAAGGTAATCATAAACAACTGAATTTGTTTGGCCATCAATTATTGTATTTCCAAGTATATTGTATACATCCTCTTTTACTCGCTGGGTTGTAGCAACATTGGCAGACCATTTGTTATTTAACACATCTGATTGTTGTTGTACATTTCCAACCTTTTTCTGCAAATCTGCCAAAGAACCAGTAACACTACTTTGACTTTCTTCCAAGTTTGATACTAATTTTGATAGATTCGTTAAATTGGATGCTGTATTTTGTTGTATATGAAATACCATCTGTCCATCAAGGTTCTCAGAATTTAATTCGTTCAACTCTAAATTATCTGAACCAACTTCACTTAGTTGAGCTGTAATTTCAGAAGCCTTACTTTTAATTTGTTCTAGCGTATTGTTCGTATTAAGTTGCTCTGTTTTCACCATTGTTTGGTAATCATTTAGTGATTGTTTTATATTGTTCGCAATATCAGAAAAGCTTTTATTTTCATTTTCTATAGCTTGAACTTCACTATCTGACATACCAAAGATTTGTTGTAGTTTCACAGTGTACATTGACCCAACAGCATCAAAGATTTCCTCTTTAGTAGCTTGGTTAGCGCTAAATTGTGTGTTGAGTAATTCTTCGACTAATTTATTATCCCCGGCACCAGTTGCTGTCAATACAGTTTGATATTCAGACAATGCTCCGTAATACTTAGTCAATGCCCCAACTGATTTGTTTTTTATTTCCCCTGTTTCAGGGAAATCTAGATTCAACTCTTTTTGTAAACCTGCTATCTCATTAAGTAACTCTTCATTAGGGTTTACTTTTGTTTTTAATAATTCTCTATAAACTTTTTCCCAACTCTTCGCATATTCTTTCCATTCTATTAACGCGGAATTATTATTTTGCTCTTTCAAATCCGCAACTTCTTTTTTCAAACTGTCCATATGAGTATTGACTTGAGTCCAGTCAACTACTGGTTCAACTTCTTCAGGAGGAACGGAAGTCTCAGAGTTAGGTTGAACCTCACCGTTACCACTTTCAGACTCTGGTTCAGTAGGAACTGGTGGATCAGTCTCATCACCAGATCCAAGTGACCCTACTGCATCTTTAACTGTGCTAATTGCTTCTTCCAATTTTTTTATTCGTACATCCAATTGTCCAACTGATATTTCACCGTCACCATTAGGTTCAATTGGTTCTATAAGCTTTGGAGTTGTGATATCCGGTTTACCCTGAATCACCTGAATTGCCTGGTACATTTCTGAAGTGGCATTATCAACTGTTTTTTGATTATAAGATTTTAAAATATTTTTAATATCCTCTTCGCTTGAGCTAACGATAGAATAGTTTTCTTTCCATTCTATCCAATTTGCGATTACTTGTTTACCAGATTGAATGTTACCTTTTAATCCATTTAATAAAATATTACTCTGTTTTTCCATTACTACAACTGAATTGGATAATTGATCCAGTTGTTCTTTTCTATTGCTAACATTCTGAGCTAATTGTTCTTTACTGTTTGCAACATTCTTGGTCAGTGCTTGTTGGTAATCATCCAATGTTGAAGTAACCATATCTTGATTCTCTACTTGGACTTTTATTAATAATTCTTGTTGTCTCTGTTGTATTTCTTTATAACTGTTTAATTCATCGATGAATTGGTTTAGTTTATCTTCTGCCTCTTTTATGGCACTAACACTTGATTCGGAACTTTCATCAATTGTGTCAGTTCGTTTTTTTATGTTTTCAAATTTGTTTGTAAGTGAACCTAATTCACTTTCTAGTGTTTTGGAAGATGGCGTGTAGAAAGAATTCATCGCTTCTTGGAATCCTATTTCTTTTTCAAGAATAGTCGTAAACTGTTCACGAATATTATCAATTTCTTGTGAGACATAGCTCCAATATATGGTGGACATTTCTTGGTTAATTCTACTTTTTGCATTGGCCATCTCTTTGTGGACACGTTGACGATTTTTTGCATCTAGTTTGGGTTGAATAACATACCTGATAGATGCTTTTGATGGATTTTCTTGCTTAAACGTCATCACATTTTCTGAATAGCTTGATGGGATGTAAATAATTGCATCATATTTTTGGCTTTCCAACCCCTGTTCAGCCGCACTCCTGTTTACCACTGTCCAGGAATAATCTTCTTGATTCGTTAATAATTCTGGGATTTCTTTTCCTAGTTCGACCATTTCATCATTCATTTTAACTGGAGTGTCCTCATTAACCACCGCTATACTTCTAGTCGCTTCCTCATTATCATTTATAGTAACAGTCTCTGGCTGCATTTCAACATAACGAAACAACAAAAGCGGCAAGGAAAGAATCACCAATATTTTGATGAATAGACCTATAGAATATTTCTTTCCTTCATTCATACGCTTGTCATCCTTTCTGATTCACAAAGGGGAATTTGAATTTTTCTCACACGACCACTATTTATGTGATACCCGAAGCCTGCTTGAATTTCCGCTTCATTTCTTGTATATGGTAAATTAAACATACTTTGATCTGTTTTTCTCATTAACAATATTGCTTGTTTAATTAATTTCACTTCGTTGGTAAATGGATCAAATCCCTTAGTGAATTCACCTGTATTGCCTGTAACAATGATACTAAATCCGAGATGACTGTAATTTTTAATATAATTAGCTAGTTTGGATTGTATCAAGCTATCAATGTTCCCCCTAAAATTATCCATTCCGTCGATTAGAAGAATAAACGGTTCAAATCCCAGTGATGCAGTTTTACGAGTATTTAACGCATCCCTGTATTCTTCCTCACGTTTTAAGAACTCCGCGTCGGCAATTTGCAGCCATCCTTCAACTTGTTCCTTTGTTTCCATATAAACTACCTGTTCATCATCTGCGTATTCTGCTAAACCATGATTCACGGAGTCGAAAACGGCAATTTTGTTGTCTTTACTATCCTTCATGGTGTGAAGGATTAGTTTTAGAATGTTCGTTTTACCTTTCTGAACATCACCGACAATCAAACAATGTTTATCTTTCTGAAAATCCATATATGTTGGTTTAACACTGTCTTCATCAAGGCCAATTGGGATAAGTTTCTTAACCTTATCCATTTCATAACTTTTTCTAAATGCGACAAAGTCTAGTTTTCTTGGAAGCATTGGTATTTCTTTTGGCTTCTCTGCCTCTTGATAAATGTCTTTTAGATATTGAACTACCTGTTTTACATTCTCTAACATTTCCACATCATTCTCACCTTCAGTCGGCAAAAATAGTTGTGCTAAATAGGATTCTTCTTTTTGGATATAAGCTCTTCCCTGTACTGCTTCTGTTTCATATTGTGTTCTACCAAGAACAGTAAACTTTTCCCCTGCGTCCATTAGGTAATGAACAATTTTTGTTTTTAGGTTACTCATTAACGCCTGTCTGACTGCATTAGTTCGTGTTGCAGTCAAGATTGTGTATATTCCTAATGATTGCCCATCTCTTGCAATTTGTGTGAACTTATTTTCTAAATCCTGCATTTCCTCTTTTACAAGATCAAAATTATCTAATGTGATAAATAGTAATGGTAATGGTTGTTCGCTTACCATGTTGTACATTTTGATATTGCTTACCTCTTGATCGCGAAATAGTTGTTTGCGCCGCTCCATATCATCGTTGATAAAAACAAGAAACTTTTCAATCTTCCGTTGATCATCCGAACGGAAATAATCACCTGTGTGTGGTAACTGCTGTAATGGCAATAAGGCTCCGTTACCAAAATCAAAAATGTAATACTGAAAACTATCAGGACTATTTTTTCTTGCAAAGTTTAATAGAAGTGTCAGTACAGTAGTTGACTTTCCGTACCCTGAAGATCCAAATATTCCGATATTACCATCATCCATAGGCTGATAACTGTAATTTGTTTGACGTTGCATTTCCGGTTCATCTATCATGCCGATATAATAGCCTTCTGTATCACTTGGAACTTCTGAACTATAAGATAAACGTTCAGGTAATGGCGGTAACCAAGGACTTGGCAATTTATGAATATCCATATTTTCTTGTACCTGAGCAATTTCTTTCGTAATCATCTCTATTTCGGTAATCTTATTCTTTTTACTGCCTTCTTCTGCAGAAACATCTGACAGGGGTACAAGTCCAAGGTCGGTTACAAGCGCAACATCATCTTCAGTTCCAAAGGCATCTTTTGCGTATGGCGCCCCACTCCAAGCAGATTGAAATAATTCATAAACTTCATTATTACCAACCTGTAAGTATCCACGACCGGTCACAGAAAGTTTTGCTGCATCAGGGTTTTTTAGAATTTCCTTACTATCACTATCATCCTGAACTTTTAAGGCTACCTTAAAACGAGCATTACTCCAGATTTGGTCATCGATAATTCCTCCAGGCTTTTGTGTGGCCAAGATCAAATGGACCCCCAGACTACGCCCAATACGCGCAGCACTAACAAGCTCTCGAATAAACTCAGGTTCCTCATTTTTCAATTCCGCAAATTCATCGGAAATTAAAAACAAATGTGGCAGTGGTTCTTTCGCCTCATTAGACTTGTATAAGGCTGTATAATCACTAATATGACTTACCTCATATGTATCAAATAACCGTTGTCTCCGCTTTAATTCACTTTTAATAGAAGCGAGTGCCCGTTTACTAAAGTTCTTGTTGCCTTCAATATTGGTAATGGTTCCTAATAAGTGTGGTATAAATTTAAATGGCTGTGCCATCCCTCCACCTTTATAATCAATTAGTAAAAAGGCAACCTCATGGGGATGAAAGTGTACAGCAAGTGATAAAATATACGTTTGTAAAAATTCACTTTTTCCAGAACCAGTTGTTCCTGCAAGCAAACCATGTGGACCGTGTGCTTTCTCATGTAAATTCAGGAAGACTTGATCATCTTTTCCTTTCAATCCAATTGGAACAGCCAGTGTCTTGGATGACTGATTTTTTAACCACTTTTCACTGATTTGCAATTCTTCCGCTTTGTCCACTTGCATCAATCCCATGAATGACACTTTATCGGGAATGGAATTACTCATTCCTAACTGATGGTTCATTGATCGTAGCATACGAGAAAACTTTTCATTATCTGCCTGTGTATGTTCATCTAACCAAAAAGGAGTATGTATTGCTTTTTGTTGTTGAATTAAAATATCACCTTCTTGTTCATTAATGTACCGTACCAGTGTATGAATATTTTCCGAAAGACTTTCTTTTGTATCTGCAGCGAAAATAGTCGATATCCCAATATCAGTATGATTACCTTCCAAATATTCTAAGATAACATGTTCGGAAATCAACTGACGATTTGTAACGATAAAAATAAGGTGTGGAACAAACATCTTTTTATCTTTTTCGTTATCTAAGTCACGTTCTTTTAGTATTTCATAAATAGAGGAAAGCAGTTGATCACGAGTTTGTTCATTATAAATAAAACCCTTTGCATAAGCATGAGGTAATTGAAAATGTGGCAACCATTTCATCCATTCCCAATATTCATATTCCTCTTCATCGAAAATCGCAACAAAGCGTACGTCATGATAACTTTGAGAGAAACTTAATTGACCAACGATTTGTTGAATTTCACTTTTTACAATGGAATCCTTACCAACCAACCCAGTCGGTCCTGTTGATAGATCAATTGTAAGTGGAACATTTTTAACATATTTATAATGTGCAACTAATTCCTGTGACTTTTCTAACAAATCATCTATTTCCTGGTTGGACATATCACCGCTCTGAACCGATACATTATAGCTTGAAGGTACTGTTGCACGACCAATTCTATAATGTAGAAAGTCCCGACTCATCATGGTTCTTTCCCATATTCTGTTACTAACTTCAGCTGTTAAGTATTTCATTTTCTCAAATGACGGAAAGTGATAATAAAGTATATCTCGTTGTTTTACTGCCAGCTTCTGCAGTTCATCTCTTTTATTTTCAAGATACCGTGTATAAAGCCTAATGCGCTTCTTTTTCTTTTCACGTTGTAGTTTTTTTTCCTTAAAAAATTGTATTGTTGATGTCACAAGAGTTGTAGCGAACATGGAAACTGAAATCAAAATAAATATACCCCTTGGTTGTACAAGGGTAACCATCCCCATTACTAAAAGCATTACTAATGGAGGCATAATGATCAACATTAACCCCCGTCTGTTATCTTCACCTTCCTCAGAAGGGAAAGAAAATGAAATCTTATCATCCGGTAAGTCATAAACCATTCTTGGTGTTCGACGATAAACTGGATACTTTTGTTTTAAATCAGTTGTTGGTTCCTTTATTACTGGTAGTGACAACGGTATAGTTGATGTACTAGCTATTGTAATAGAGTCATTTTTTGTCATTGTCATAAAGGAATAAGGATGAAACACACTATCCCCTAAAACGATTGGCGTTATTGAGTCAATTTTATGACCATTTATATATATATCGTCTTGATATGGTTTTACGAACCACTGCTTTTCGTTTCTGAAAAGTAAATAATGTAGTGTCTTTGTTTCGTCATCGACATTTACTTCCTGCTGATTGCCGATATAGAAAGTTTTTTCGATCAAATTCCCTTCACGCATAGCAAAAGTCATTTTGTGTCCATCAATTGTCAGCGTTAATGGTGATTGATACCCTATTTCACCTTGAAAATTTCCATCCTGATACACAACTAATTGATCATTTTGAATCTCAACCGTTAGTGATGGTTCAATAGTAAATAACTGCACGGTTATTATGTGATGAATATCATTTCCAATCGAAATAACATCGGTTTGTTCATCAGGTAATTCAACATAATGATAAACCTGATCATAAAAGAGCCATAAATGTTTCACGTTCCCACCTCCTAGGGAGAAATTTTGATTATTAGTGTGTGTTCAAAAAGTCGGCAAATTAGAAACAAGAAGTTCAAGGCGCGAAGATTTTGAGGACCGGACTTGCGCGTGTTGTGCTGACTTCTACGTTGTCCACAGGACGTGGACGGTTTTAGTAGAAGTTCCTCTATGCTTTTAATACGTGAGGACCGGAAAAACTGAGCACTCGAATTAGCCCCGAAGCATTACTTCGCACGCAGAAAAAGTGTCCTTCTTTTTCAAGGAACGAAGAAATTCGCCGTTTATCATTTGATGGCTTTTTGAACAACCTCTATTAGTTATTTTTCGGATTGCTTGTCCTTGGATTCACTAGTACTTTTATTTGTTGGCTCTCCCTGGTTTTCTACTGTTTCTTCTTTTGCCTGTTCTTCCATCCCTTTTTTATAATCCGTAATTTCACGTTCAATTTCATTTAGTTTCTCTTCACGCTCTTTACCTGACAACTCTTCATTTGCTTTAATTGCCTCAGTAAGTTTTAAAAGTCCGTACACTATTAGATCACGATCTTCCAGGAGTCTTGCGGTATCAACTGCCTGTTGATAGTTTCCTCTACCAATATCAATCCAGTAAAGAAAGTATTTTTCATCTGATTGTAATGTAATGGTATTTTGAACATTTTCTTTTTGTTCTTTTGTCAATGATTCATTTACTACGTAAGAAGAAACCAATTGATATTGAACCACATAAGGCATATCGTCAACCTCATACCCCTCCAATGTGTTGATAACAGAACTATAATTATCTTGTAAAAAATACTTATTTGCCTCCACATATGCATTTGTTTCAGGAATTTTAAAAAAGGATGCAAAAGCCGTATATATAAGTGCGGGAATCAATAACAAGATAAGCCCCAAAATACTGAAGCGTTGTATTTTCCATTTCTTTTTTGGTATATGTATTACTGATGTTTCGTACTTTTCATCTTCCTTTAATTTCTTTTCAACTAGCTCAACTAACTGTTCATATGTTTTAGATTCCATAATTTCTTTCGCTAGCTTTGATAGATTAATTGTTTCATGATGATCTAAGTAGGATGAAAATTCATATTTGTTATCTGTTATAGTTGCTACAAGCGCTTTTGTTTCATTCCATAAACGATTTTCTTCATCCTCGTAAGGAGGTATACTCTCTCTTACACCATAATGGAGAAGATAAGGCGCGAGCCCAGAATCAAACATAATGTTTTCAGGGGATATAATAAGCTTTAATCTATGTATGTTATGTTGTTGCACTTTTTGAATCAAATTATATGCCAAACGCCATTTTGCCTGATTACTCTTTACGTTGATTTCATCGAAGTGCATGTAAGACTCTGGAGGATCAATAGTGATCATAAGTAAATCATCAGTCATGGTAAATGTTTTGTTTAGTTCTGGATTAATAGATTTTAATAATTCAATTTCCATTTCGTCCCGCAACTTTAATTTCTGTCTATGAAAAGAAAATTCAATTTGCTTTTCATTATACTTAATTCGTCCTTCTGTTTGTTTTTCTAAATATGATTCAGGTTCCTTTTGTTCCATCCACATTACCCCCTATCTCTCTGTTTATACATGTCAAAAATCAAATTACTACCATTATAATATTTCTACTCGGTCGCCAGTTATAATTCCACATTCAGCTAAAGTTTTGGGACCATTATATACCTTGTCTTTATTTTTAATACGAATCCAATTTCCTTCACGTGGATTCCTAGTAAGTCCGACAGTTTGCCACGTTATATCAATTAAGTTTTTTATTTTGTGCTGATCTGAGAGCCTTAATTCGATTGACTTTTGATCATAATGCTCTAAATCTACTGTAACTTGTATGTACATTATTCATCTCTCCACAGTATAAAAAAATAGCGCCAGCAAGTTGTGATAATTGCGGCACTATTTCTATCACTTTATTTTATCGCTTACGAACGAATTTGACCTGCAATTTGTGTATCAGTATCTTCAAGCGTTTGTGCAGTTGAAGCTAATTGATGGTTAACTCCCTCGAGTAATTCAACCATTTGGACAAAGGATACACGTAACTCCTCGTATTGTGCAATAAATGCTTCTTTTGCATTACCTTCCCAAACCTGGTTCAAGTGATCACGCATACCATCTAAAGTTCCAACAACTTGTTGAACATTTCCACTTTCTATCCCATATCTTCTTGCAACATCTCTTAGTTCTTCTGGGCTTAACCGAATGTTTCCTGCCATTTAATCGCCTCCATTATCAATAGTTAATTTAATTATATACGAAATTAATGCTAAGTTCATGTTTATTTTGACTTTTTAGTAAAACGCAACTATATACCTATATTTTCGGCGTTTATAGGTATATAGAACCATTACTTGGAGAAGTTGGTAAAATCCTCTAAATGTTACTTTATTTAATGTTGCTTTTTATAAGCATAAAGTGAACTTAAGGTGAAAGCGTATCCTTATATGTTATGGTTAAAGATTGTTCCTTTATATCTTCAACTTGCTGTTCAAACGCTTTCACTGACATATTGATTTGTTGTTCCAGTTGCTCTATTAGATTTTTATTTTTAATGGTAAGTAAGTGCGTTTTTTGTAGCATTGCATCTACAATTTCACCCGATTCTCCTTTATCAACTATTACGGTATTTATGAGATTAAAAAAATCCTTATCTAAATCGGCCAGCTTTTCCTGATATACCTGTAGCGTATCTTTTTTGTCAGAAAATGATTCACTAGACAATAATCTTTCAGTAACCGTAATAGAATGATATTCTCCCATTTTTTAACCTCCCATTAAATCAAATAATAACGCAACACGTTTTTCCTCATCAAATAATTCCTCTATGCTTTTTCGATATATTTCCAAATGTTCATGACCAGCAACAATACTCATATGTAAACTTTTAACCTCTGTATCTAACTTTGCACGTTCATGTAGTGGATGAAGCGTCTCATGAACATTAATACCGCGAACGGTCTTACTATTCCTTGAATAATAGACATGTTTCCGTAATAAATTCGTGTAGGCAATGGGGTTACTTTCCATATCGTTGATTTTATTTATTACTTGCCTCTTTTCCTCTTCATAAGCATGGTAGATGATTCCCTCAATCGTTGATTCCAATTTTGTTATTACATCTTCTTTTTCTGATAAAATCACCTTACCCATTGTATACATCCGAAGCGTAGCAGAAATATTGACCTGGATCATTTTATCACCACTACCAGTAGATAAAACCATATCATTACCAATGTATGATTTCCCGTCTCCAGAAAGTTCTGCCAGCACCTCTGCAATACCATGGTTAGAAATAATTCCATGTAAAATATTTTGGTATTCCTTCTTTTGTAACGTTTCAAAACTTGCCATTAACGACTCAATATTGTCCTTCACTCTTAAATACGCACCAAAGTCTGCTCCTATTTGTGCTGACAAATAGGAATTACTATTTCTCCATATTAGAAGCGTTTCAATCGATTTTTCCGTATCTACTAATTCTTTTTCAATGTTTTGGAACGTCGACACAAGCTCATCTTTTTGCTCAGATGTAACATAGCCAGCTTTTAGCAGCTCCCCAAATAACACATCTGAATTACCCGTTATTGTTTTAATTTTTTCCATAAGTCCTGGTAATTTTTTATTTACCTCTACTAACATAGCATTAATTTTTTCCTGTTCCGTAAAATATAAATCTAAGAAACTACCAATACCATCTATTTCTCTTATGACCGACATGTTTATCCCCAGTATATCCTTTAATACAGCATCTATTCCACCTTTCCTTGAAGAAACGGTGTATTGTATAGCTATTTCTTGAAAGTCTTTTATCACGTGATCTGGTACTTTATCGATCAACGGACGAAGCCCCTCATGATTGGGATCCGTATCGACAAACTTAGTGTCTCCAAGTGTGAAGAAGCCCCGTGTACCACTTACCGCATATAATGGATCATCTTTTGAGATTAATTGATGAATATTTTTTGCTTCGTCTTTATAATAATTCTCAGCGAATTCCCTTAGTTTGTTGGGGTCTAGGTCGTAAATGGCATCCTCATCAAGTCTAGAAATTGAAAATTGTTTTCTTACAGATTGAGCAAAAACATCATCCGCCAAATAAAGTTGATAGTAATTTGTTTGCGCTCCGTTTACGCTATATATTTTATCAAATGTCCCATAAGCTAAATGTGCTGTAGTATTATTATTATGAGCTAACGAATGAGATAGTCCAATAACAGGTATCTTACTGAAGTCCAATGTTTTATTAGAGTTACTTTGAAATTGATCAATCGAATTAGAAACAAACTTATCTACAGCACTAGCCTGTCTATATTCTTTTCCCGCAAACATAGCTTTCACATTATAAACCCAATCCTCTTTGCCTTGAGAACCTTGTGAAATCACATATACTTCATTAATATTATTTTTCTTGGAACTAAAATGAATTGCCGTACCATCATAACCAGATTCATCATTTTTTAGTTCACTAGATTCGGACGATTGAAAAATATCTATATTTGCAGGTATCTTCTCACCATATTCTTCTGTATAAATTCTTTTAATTTGTTTAATCATTTCACTTTCTTCTAAATTGTTATATTCAATATCAATGAGCCTTAACCGCATTTCGATGGAAGTTATTATTTTCTCATTCTCATTCATTGGTATATCATTCACTTTCAACCTCTTTTTGGATAAATTCAATAGATTTTATCCAACTTCGTATTTTTTTCATTTGATTATCTTTTAAACTAACACACATCTCGCTGGTGCATTCAGAAGTATATACTATTTGTATACCCCCATTTTTTCTTTCATTTTGAATAAAAGCTGCAAAACCGTATGTTGAGTCTTCATAACTAAATGGAGCCAAGTATATGCTACGGTTTTCAAATTTAGTCTTTTTAAACTTTAAATTAGTTTCCAATCTTCCTCTTAATTGGTTTAGACTTACAACTTCTTCTCCGCTTTTATCATTGGAATAGTAATTAACTTTAATGGATGACTCAATACCTTTATCATCATCAACGCCTACCAAAAAGCTCTCATAGTCTTCCTCTTTTTTTAAATATCCTTTCTCACCAATCACCCCACCCTGTGGAAAGTCCATCTTATAAGTAGCTGTTCCCGAAACAAAAGGATAATACCCGGATCGAGTCTCTTCTGTCGTTTGCAAAAATGACCGTGTAAACTCATCATTAAATGCCCGAACATCAGGTAATTCTTCACTGTCCTCAACGCTAGGTTCTAAATTATTGTCGTCCTCTTCCATGTGCTTATCATTAGGTTCTGAATTATTTCCATTATCTTTCATTTGACATCCTCCTATTACAATAATCGATAGGATAAGGAGAACACTCATCATATACTTCACTATTTCAGCCTCCCATTGAGTATTCTTACTTAACTTTCGTTTCAATTTTGTAGATCTTACTAGTTAGTATACAATAATTTTCCAACACGTAGCATAATAATTCCAATTATGTAATAAATTCTTTGTTTTTAAGGTAAGGATGCTTTTGGCTTAATTAACTCAAATTGCACCTGCACTTCCATTGACCCTTTAATTCTAATTTAATACAGCTCTAGGTATAAAAATGAATTGAAGTGCCATCATAACTAGATTCATCATATTTAAAGACACTAGATCCAAATGAATTAAAAACATCAACATTTACGGATAATTCTTTTCCATACTCTTCTATATAAATCCTTCTAATTCGTTCAATCATTTCATCTTCTTCCAAGTCCTTATATTCAATATCAATAAGTCTTAATCTCATTTCCCATGAAGTTATTATTTGTTCTTCCATAAAATCAATTACTTTCTTTTTGTATAAATTTTATTGATTTAAACCACTTAATAATCTTTTCTCTTTGTTCATTTTTTGTTTCCGTACATTTGTTAGGAATCATACACTCTGTTTCATAAATTATTTGAATTCCTCCATTTTTAATTTCGTTTTGTATATATCCAACATAACCATAGATTCCATCCGATTCCTCAAATGAAGCTAAAAATAGATTTCTGTCTTGCAATGAAATCTTCTCAAAAGTAAGATTATTAAATTGACTATTTAACATTTCTAAATCAATATTCTCATTTCCTTCTTTATTTGAGGAATAATAATTAATTTTAATAGATGATTCAAAACCTTTTTCAGCTACTCCAATTAAATAACCTTCATAGCTATCATCCTTTTTAGCATAACCCCTTTCACCAATCACCCCACATCGAGGAAAGTCCATCTTATAAGCATCTGTGCCCGAAACAAAAAGATAATAACCAGGTCGAGTCTCTTCTTTCGTTTTCAAAAATGACCGTGTAAACTCATCATTAAATGCCCTCACATCAGGTATTTCCTCGCTGTTCTTAGCTCCAGATTCTGAGGTTTTTCCTTCCTCTTCCATTTGACACCCTCCTAATGAAATAATCGATAGGATAAGGAGAACACTCATCACATACTTCACAATTCCAGCCTCCCATTGAGTATTCATTCTTAACTTTTGTTTCAATAGATCTTAATAGTTAGTATAAATTACTTTTCCATCACGTTGCATAATAATTCTAATTATGTAATATATTCTTTAAAATGTATTCCTTGAACACGGTTTTTTAGGGTAGGGATACTTTTGACTTAATTAACACAAATTACACATGCACTTCCATTGACCTTTTAATTCTAATTTAATGCAGCTCTAGTGAAAATACCTAACCTGCTTTTAAAGATTCGATAACATTTTTTCAGATTAATAGATTCATGTGAATGAAAAATATTTGCGGATAACTCTTTTCCATACTCCTCCATATAAATCCTTTTAATTTGTTCAATCATTTCATCTTCATCTAAGTCCTTATATTCAATATCAATAAGTCTTAGCCTCATTGGCCATGAAGTTATTACTTTTTCTTCCATAGAAACATCATTCACTTTCGAGTGATTTTTGAGTAAACGTGATTGATTTGATCATCTTACGTATTTTTTCTCTTTGCTCATCTTCTAAATCGGAACAATTTGGTTTCGTACATTCCGATGTATATATAATTTCTATTCCGCCGGGTGCAACTTCATTTTGAACTAATGCCGCATAACCATAAATATTATCCTCACGCGTAAAAGGGGCAATATATATCGTTTTATTATCTGATGAAATTTCTTTATAGTTAAGGTTAATTCCCACTCTATGGCTTAGGCCGTCTAAATTTGATTTTGCCGACTTACTGATACGGGATGCGATATAGGTAATATTAATAGAGGACTCAATGTTACGTTTATCATCCACACCCACTAAATATCTCTCGATAACATTCTCTCTTTTTGAATATCCTTTATCCCCAATAACCCCACCTTCTGGAAAGTCCATTTTATAAGTTTCCATTCCTGACAAAAAAGGATAATAGCCAGGTCTGGTTTCCTTTGTGGACTGTAAAAATGACCGGGTAAACTCATCATTAAATGCTCTTACATCAGGTGTTTTTTTCGCTGTTCTTAGCTCCTGACTCTGAGCTCTTTTCTTCTTCCATTTGACACCCTCCTAATGAAATAATCGATAGGATAAGGAGAACACTCATCATATACTTCACAATTCCAGCCTCCCATTGAGTATTCATTCTTACTTTTGTTTAATTTTATTGGTGCTGTTTCTTGCTCATTTGCCGTGGATTTATTACTTTTTCTTTCATAGAAACATCATTCACTTTCATGCGATTTTTGAATAAACGTAATTGATTTGATCATCTTACGTATTTTTTCTTTCTGTTCATCTTCTAAATCGGCACAGTTTGGTTGCGTGCACTCCGATGTATATATTACTTCAATTCCACCAGGTTCGACCTCATTTTGAATATAGGCTGCATATCCATAAATATTGTCCTCGGCAGTAAAAGGAGCGATATATAACGATTGGTTATCTGATGATAGTTTTTTATAACTAAGGTCTATCCCCACATTATAGCTTAGGTCATCTAGAACTACTTTTGCACTTTTACTAATATGCGATGCATAATAAGTAATATTAATTGAGGATTCAATATTATGCTTGTCGTCTACACCTACTAAATATCTCTCGATAACATTCTCTTTTTTTGTATACCCTTTATCTCCAATAACTCCACCTTCTGGAAAGTCCATTTTATACGCATCTAATCCAGACAAAAACGGATAATAGCCAGGTCTTGTTTCGTTTGCAGACTGCAAAAAAGACCGGGTAAACTCATCATTAAATGCCCTAACATCAGGTGTTTTTTTGTTATTCTTAGCTCCTGACTCTGAGTTCTTTTCTTTTTCCATTTGACACCCTCCTATTACAATAATCGATAGGATAAGGAGAACACTCATCACATACTTCACAATTCCAGCCTCCTATTGAGTATTCATTCTTAGCTTTTGTTTAATTTTGTAGATCTTAATAGTACACAATACTTTTCCAGCACGTTGCATAATAATTCCAATTATGTAATATATACTTTAAGATGTATTACTTGTATATGTTTTTTTAAGTATTTGTTGTCATAGAAGGCTTTTGGACTATATTAACCAAATTGCACCTGCACTTCTATTGAGCTTTTAATTCTAATTTAATGCAGCTCTAGTGAAAATACCTAACCTGCTTTTAAAGATTCCATAACATTTTTTCAGATTAATAGATTCATGTGAATGAAAACATCAATATTTGCGGATAACTTTTTTCCGTACTCCTCCACATATATCCTTTTAATTGTTCAATCATTTCAGCTTCTTCTAAGTCTTTATATTCAATATCAATAAGTCTTAGCCTCATTTGCCATGAAGTTATTACTTTTTCTTCTAGAAAGTCATCATTCACTTTCAGATGATTTTTGAATAAATGTAATTGATTTGATCCACTTACGTATTTTTTCTCTTTGATCACTCTCTAAATCGGAACAGTTTGGACTCATGCATTCTGATGTATACATTATTTCAATTGCACCGCTTTCAACTTCATTTTGGACAAACGCTGCATAACCATAAATATTATCTTCAAGTGTATAAGGGGCAATATATATCGTCTTATTATCTGAAGATATTTTGTTGAATTTGAGGTCCATTCCCCTTCTAGAACTCAGGCGTTCTTTGTGTAATTCTATTTCTAAGGATCTACTGTCACCGGCTGCAAGATAAGTAATATTAATAGAAGACTCAATATTATGCTTATCATCTACACCCACTAAAAATTTCTCGGAACCATTCTCTTCTTTTGAATATAATTTATCCCCAATAACCCCACCTTCTGGAAAGTTCATTTTGTACGCTTCCAATCCTGACAAAAAAGGATAATAGCCAGGTCTTGTTTCATTTGCTGACTGCAAAAATGACCTTGTAAACTCATCATTAAATGCCCTCACATCAGGTATTTTTTCGCTTTCCTTAGCTCCAGATTCTGAGTTCTTTCCTTCCTCTTCCATTTGACACCCTCCTAATGAAATAATCGATAGGATAAGGAGAACACTCATCACACACTTCACTATTTCAGCCTCCCATTGAGTATTCATTCTTAGCTTTTGTTTAATTTTTGTTGCTGTTTGTTGTTAATATACAATATTTTTCCAGCATACAACTTAAGGATTTCCAGTTATGTAATATATTTTTTTAAACGTATTCCTTGAAATATACAGGTACGAAATAATTTAAGGCGTTTGATTGCTAGTAATTTTAATAATAATTCTAAGTTTTTAATATTAATGTTCAAGGAAAATGTTCAGGATTTGGAGAAATCGAATTTAACATTTAAGAAATTTATATTAGATTTTAATAGATATGAGAACAATTTAAAGCGGCTTACATAAATATATTTAACAAAAGGGAGCACATATTATAATATGTGCTCCCTTTTGAAGGGTTTTTATTATTTAGGTCTTGATAAATATTAAAGAGAGGGTCTTCCCTATTTTCTATACTTCTAAATACGAGGGTAGCACTGTACTTCCCGTTAAATAATGATCAACTTTGTAAGCGACTTCACGACCTTCGTTTATCGCCCACACGATTAAACTTTGACCTCGTCTAGCATCTCCAGCCGCAAAAACTTTTTCAATGTTTGTAGCGAATTCACCGTATTTCGCCTCAACAGTACCGTTAGTTGTTTTTACTCCGGCTTGTTGAAGTAACTCTGGTTCAGATCCTTCAAATCCAATTGCGATGAACACAAGTTGTGCTGGCCAAACTTTTTCAGTACCTGGGATTTCATAGAAAACAAACTTTCCGTCTTCATCTCTGACTTTTTCCATTTCGACGGTATGAAGTTCTTTTAGATCCCCATTATCATCTGAAATAAACCGCTTCGTTTGGATCGAATAGTTACGTGGATCCTCGCCAAATTTGGCTGTTGCTTCCTTATGTGCATAGTCAACCGTAAATACATTCGGGTATTCAGGCCACATATTGCCTTTGGTTCTAGCTAGTGGAAGTTGTGGATGTTTACCAAATTGAACAACGCTATTGCAGTCGTGACGAAGTGCTGTTGCGATACAATCGGCACCTGTATCCCCACCGCCAATTACGATGACGTCTTTTCCTTTGGCATCAATGAATTCGTTCTTTTTTAAATCAGTACCTACTATTTTTTTTGTTGAAGCTGTTAGATAATCCATTGCAAAATGAATTCCCTTTGCTCCCCTTCCTTCAATAACCAAGTCACGTTGTTTTTGAGCCCCAGTACAAAAGATAACTGCATCATGCTGGTTTTTTAATTCTTCAGATGATAGATCTTTTCCTATTTCAGTGTTTAGCACAAAATCAATGCCTTCTTGCTCTAGTAATCTAATTCTTCGTTCGACAACATCTTTTTCTAGTTTCATATTGGGAATGCCATACATCAATAAGCCACCCGCACGATCTGCACGCTCATACACTGTTACCGTATGCCCAGCTTGGTTTAATTGATCGGCACTGGCTAATCCCGCTGGCCCAGATCCTATAATAGCAACCGATTGACCTGTTCTTTTTTGCGGGATTCGCGGTGTCATCCAACCATTTTCGAAACCTTTATCGATAATCGCTCGTTCAATACTTTTAATTGCAACTGCAGGATCAGAAATAGCGACTGTACAAGACCCTTCACAGGGGGCTGGACATACTCTTCCAGTGAATTCTGGAAAATTATTCGTTTTTAATAATCGCTTCAATGCTTCTTTCCATTGTCCCCGATATGCTAAGTCATTCCACTCCGGAATTAAATTATAGATCGGACATCCAGTTGTTGCCCCGTTAATTTCATCCCCCATTTGGCAAAAAGGAGTTCCGCAGTCCATACACCGCGCTCCTTGTCTGCTTAATACATCATCAGAGAAAGGAGCATCGTATTCTTTCCAATCATTAATTCGTACGCGGGGATTACGTTCTTTAGACTCTTCACGTTGATAATCCATAAATCCTGTCGTTTTTCCCATACTTAAGCTCTCCTTTCTTCCCTATCGCAGTTACTAACATTCAGTGTGGAAAAAGAAAACCACACTGAATGAAGTTTCACTTTATAAAGTTACTACTTGGGGTTTTTCTGGTTGTGTATCGATCGTGCCTTTTTGATCTTTTGATTGAAAAGCACTCATTGCAGCTTCTTCGTCTGTTAAACCGTCATTCTTGTAGCTTTGAATTTTTTCTAGCATTAATTTATAATCTTTCGGTGTAACCTTCACGAACTTTTTCATCATCTCATCCCAGTTATTTAGTACGTAAGCCCCTTTTTGACTTTCCGTGTAATGATAATGATCTTGGACCATTTGTTTTACTTGCTCCGCCTCATTACGGTCTGTGATAGGTTCAAATTCTACCATTTCTTTGTTACACAACTGTTTAAATGCGGACAAATCTTCAGTAAGAACGTAGGCGATACCACCTGACATTCCGGCTGCAAAGTTTTTACCAACTTCACCTAAAATGACGACACGCCCACCAGTCATATATTCGCATCCATGGTCTCCAATTCCTTCTACGACAACATTTGCACCACTATTTCGCACAGCAAACCGTTCACCTGCATACCCATTTATATAAGCTTCTCCACTAGTAGCACCATAAAATGACACGTTTCCGGCAATGACGTTACTCGACTCATAAGGCTTTGCTTTTGTTGGAGAAGAAACAACTACTTTTCCACCAGACAATCCTTTTCCTACATAGTCATTCGCGTCACCAGTCAAAAATAATGACATGCCGCTTGGAGTATAGGCACCAAAGCTTTGCCCTGCAGACCCTGTAAATCGTAACGTGATCGTGTCTTCTGGTAAGCCCTCTTCACCATAGCGTTTAGATATCTCACTACCTACTATCGTTCCTACCACACGATTTGTATTTCGGATAGAATACGAGAGGTCTACTTGCTCCTTCCGCTCGATAGCAGGCATTACTGCAGGTAGAATTTCACATAAATCAAGTGACTCATCAAGATGATGATTCTGGTTTGTTTGACAAGTTCTTGGTCCATCAACTTGGTAAAGTAATGTAGACAAGTCTAAATGCTTCGCTTTCCAATGAGCTTTTGCTCGATCACTTACAGCTAAAACATCCGTCCGTCCTATCATCTCTTCCATGGTTGTAAAACCTAACTCTGCCATGATTTCTCTAACTTCCTGAGCGATATAGTACATAAAATTAACGACATGATCAGGATCACCCATGAATTTCTTCCTTAGTTCTGGGTTTTGCGTTGCAATGCCTACTGGGCACGTATCTACATGACATACTCTCATCATGACACAGCCAAGAACAACAAGTGGTGCTGTTGCAAAACCATATTCTTCTGCGCCAAGTAATGCGGCCAAAACCACATCTTTTCCAGTCATCAGCTTTCCATCCGTCTCTAATACAACGCGATCTCGGAGGCCATTTAACATCAAGCTTTGATGCGTTTCAGCGAGTCCAAGCTCCCAAGGGAGTCCTGTATGCTTAATGCTTGTTTTTGGTGAGGCACCTGTACCACCGTCATATCCACTAACAGAAATTACATCAGCCTTACCTTTTGCAACACCAGAGGCAATTGTCCCAATTCCTGCTTTTGCCACAAGCTTTACACTGATACGAGCATCACGGTTGGCATTTTTCAAGTCGTGGATTAATTGTGCCATATCCTCAATAGAATAAATGTCATGGTGTGGAGGAGGCGATATCAGACCAACACCAGGTGTAGATCCACGTACATTGGCTACCCATGGATACACTTTTTTCCCTGGCAACTGTCCACCTTCCCCTGGTTTTGCTCCTTGAGCCATTTTAATTTGCAGTTCGTCAGCATTCACTAGATAATGGCTTTTTACACCAAAACGTCCAGATGCGATTTGTTTGATGGCACTTCTAGGTGAGTCACCATTCTCATCAACAGTAAACCGCTTCGGATCCTCTCCACCTTCACCACTGTTACTTTTACCACCGATTCTGTTCATCGCGATAGCTAATGATTCATGGGCTTCCTGACTTAATGAACCAAACGACATAGCCCCTGTTTTAAACCGTTTCACGATTGTGTCAGCAGATTCAACCTCTTCTATAGGTACAGGATTCGTTTTCTTAAACGTAAACAAATTCCGTAAAAAATTAATTCTCTCCTCATTTGCCGCTGTTGAGTACTGCTTAAAAAGATTATAATCCCCTCTTCGGCAAGCCCATTGCAGGGTGTGAATGGTTTTCGGATTAAACGCGTGATGTTCGCCCGTTTTTCTCCACTGAAAATCACTTCCAGAATCCAAGGTACTATCAATATTATTTGCATAAGCGTTTTTATGACGATTTATCGCTTCATCAGCAATCGTATCTAGTTCAATTCCACCGAGTTGGGAAGCAGTCCCTGTAAAATAACGATCGATGACCTTTTTACTGATGCCAACCGCCTCAAAAATTTGTGCACCACGGTAACTTTGAATGGTGGAAATCCCCATTTTGGACATTACTTTTACAACGCCCTCGGTAATTCCCCGAATGTAGCTACTTGCTGCATCTTGATAGCTAAGACTTAAATTGTTTTCATTGATTGTTTGACTCAACGTTGCGTATGCAAGATATGGATTTATCGCATTTGCTCCATAACCGATCAAGGCTGCGAAATGATGAACCTCTCTCGCTTCACCAGTTTCAGCGATGACACTCACTTTCGTACGGGTACCACGCGTGACAAGGTGCTGGTGTAATGCACTTACAGCAAGAAGTGATGGAATCGCAACTGCCCTCTCGTTCATATTCCGATCCGTCAGAACAAGAATACTAATACCTTCTTCGATTGCCTTATCCACATCTTTACAAATCTGTTCAAGCGTACTTTCCAGGTCTTCGTAAAATAACGTGTCTATCGTCTTACTAGTAAAACCTTGATAGCTATCAGCTTTTAACAATCGAAGCTGTCGATTAGACAGTATGGGTGTGTCTACTTGGAGTCTACGACAATTCAGTTCACTTGGGTGCAGAATGTCCCCTTCAGGTCCTAACAGACTCGTGGTAGATGTAACGAGTTGTTCACGATACGCATCGATTGGAGGGTTCGTAACCTGGGCAAATAATTGCTTAAAATAAGAAAATAATGATTGTGGGTGATCAGATAATACCGCTAGTGGCACATCATTACCCATTGCACCAATTGGATCCTTTTCCTCCGTCACTAAAGGAATCAAATATTTTTGAATGTCTTCATACGTATAACCAAATGCTTTTTGTCTTGTCACTAAATTCTCAAATGGCATTTCGTCAAGCGTCTCCACTTTATTCGTAAGTTTAACAAGTTGCTCATCTAACCATTTGCGATAAGGCTCAGCTTCAGACATTTCCGTTTTAATTTCGTCATCCGAAATGATCCGACCTTCATCTAAATCAAGTAAAAGCATTTTTCCAGGACTCAAACGGTCTTTATACAAGACATTGTCCTCTTCAACATCGATGACACCCACCTCTGAAGAAAAGATCAGATAATCATCTTTTGTCACATAATATCTTGCAGGTCGTAAGCCATTTCTGTCCAAAATTGCCCCGATTTGTTTACCGTTCGTAAAGGAAATAGTCGTCGGACCATCCCAAGGCTCCATTAGTGAACTATGATACTCGTAGAAAGCTTTCTTTTCTTTCGACATATGTGGATTATTAACCCATGGCTCAGGGATCAACATCATGGCAGCATGAGCTGGTTTTCTTCCGGCCAAAACAAGAAATTCTAACGCATTATCTAATATGGATGAGTCGCTTCCATCCGCATCTAAAATCGGAAGTACCTTTTTCAAATCATCACCGAAAGCATCCGATACAAACTGTTCTTCCCGTGCTCTCATCCAATTGACGTTACCTCTTAACGTATTGATTTCTCCGTTATGCATTAAATAACGATTCGGATGAGCCCGCTCCCAGCTTGGAAATGTATTTGTACTGAAGCGGGAATGTACCATAGAAAAAGCTGATACAAAATCCACGTCTTGTAAATCTATATAGAAAGCATCTAATTGTTGTGGTGTTAATAACCCTTTATATACAATCGTTTGACTCGAAAGGCTGGTAAAGTAAAAACGTTCTTCACGATTCATAGCTACTTTTTCAGATTGCTTACGAATGATATATAACTTCCGTTCAAATTCGATATCTTTAATAGAAGAATTTGCTCCAATAAATACTTGGCGGATTAAAGGACAGCTTTCTTTTGCTTTATTTCCGATTTTTCTGATATTTGTAGGTACAGTTCTCCATCCAAGGACCGATTGCCCCTCTTGGTTTATAAATGTATTAATTTGAGCTTCTATCTCTTCACGACCGTTATCGTCATTCGAGAAGAATATCATCCCAACACCGTAGCGCCCTTTTTCAGGCAAGTTCATTTCCGGACAAACTTTCCTAAAAAAGTGATCTGGAATTTGAACCATTAATCCTGCCCCGTCTCCTGTCTCTGGGTCGCTTCCATGCCCCCCGCGATGGTCTAGCTGACAAAGCATGTGTAGTCCTTTTTTAACGATATCATGGGTCGGAACCCCGTTCATATGTGCATACAAGCCGATTCCACATGCATCATGTTCAAATTCAGGGCGGTAAAGGCCTTGAGCTTTTGGCATTTTATTATAACCCATCATTAATACCCCCGTTCTTATTCCATATAAGGTGTCTTTTATCAATTATAGGTTTTCAAATTAATCTAAACAATATATAATTTAGATTAAAACAATCTATTTTTGATATGAATGGGTGGAGATATGGAATGGAGCTACGTCAATTACGCTATTTTATGGAAGTTGCAGAGCGCGAACACGTGTCAGAGGCAGCTATAAATTTACATGTTGCTCAATCAGCAGTAAGCAGGCAAATCACTAATTTAGAAGGAGAGCTCGAAGTTTCTTTATTTCAACGTGAAGGCAGGAATATCAAATTAACACAAATTGGGAAAACATTTTACACACATACAAAAATTGCAATGAAAGCGATAGATAATGCAAAAAAACAAATTGACGAATATTTGGACCCAGAACGCGGGACAATTAAAATTGGTTTTCCGACCAGTTTATCTAATCATCTACTGCCAAGTGTCATCTCTGCCTTTAAGGATGAATATCCAAATGTTGCATTTCATTTACGCCAAGGTTCTTATAAATTCTTGATCGATTCCGTAAAGAAAGACGAAATCGATGTGGCTTTTTTAGGTCCTGTTCCTAAGGATGACCCTGAAATTGAAAGTCATATATTATTCACCGAAAATATTTTAGCTTTACTTCCGCTAAATCATCCCTTGGCAAAAAGGGAAAATCTTTATCTTACCGACTTGAAGAACGATGAATTTGTTAGCTTTCCTAAGGGATATATTCTTGAAAAAATAATTGTGGATGCGTGCAAACAAGTCGGCTTTGCCCCAAAGATCTCTTCAGAGGGAGAAGATTTAGATGCTATTAAAGGTCTTGTTTCCGCCGGTATCGGTGTAACGCTTTTACCAGAGAGTACATTTCACGAGTCAACACCAAGGATGACTGTTAAAATTCCTATAAAGATTCCCGAGGTAAGAAGAACTGTTGGAGTGATTAAGCAGAAAGAAAAAAATCTAGCACCGTCTGAAGCGATATTTTATGCGTTTGTTAAAAAGTTTTTCTCGAGGTTGCAAGGGTTTCAGTAGGTTATTTTATTTTGGAAATACCATACCCGCGCCATTTTATATTGAAAAGGTTCTGGTCAACAAAAAAATGCAAAGGTCCTTTAAAGGGCCTCTGCGCTTAAGTAAAGCCATCCCTTTTAATAAACGTTATCCCACAACCAAATCACTTGTCTGTTTACCTGGGTGGTGATCCGGCAACTGATCTCCTTGTCCAAACAGATTATCTCTGAGTGAACTTCCCTCATATTCTTTTCGAACCAAGCCTCGGTCTTGTAAAATTGGCACAATAAGCTCAATAAAGTCCTTAATTGTTCCAGGGGTAATAGCATAAGCAATATTGAAACCATCAATTCCCGTCTCCCTTACCCACTCTTCCAGCGTATCAGCAATTTGTTCAGGTGATCCGACGGCATAGGCACTCATACCACCAATTCCTACAAAGTTTTTAATTTTTTCAACTGTCCATTCTATATCAGGATCTATTTTTGTGAAACCTTCAAGCGCTGATCGTATCGAGTCATTCTCAATATAACTTATAACCTGATCAGAGTCATATTCAGATAAATCAATACCGGTCCAACCTCCGAATAAGGCGAGTGCTCCTTCATGGCTTATATGCTTTTTATAATCCTCAAATTTTGCATTGGCTTCTTCCTCGGTTTTTCCGACTATTGGTGTAAACATCGGCAGAACCTTTACCTCTTCTGGCGATCTTCCCGTTTTTTCGATATCAGCCCGCAGTCTTCTAACTGTTTCCTTAGCAACTGTTATTGTTGGTGACCCAATGAACACACATTCCGCATTTTCCGCTGCGAAGGCACGCTCTTTAGCAGATGCCCCTGCCTGATAAATAACGGGTGTCCGTTGGCTTGATGGTTCGCTCAGATGGGCACCAGGAACTTTAAAATATTTTCCTTCGTGGTGGATATCATTAACTTTATCTGGATCAGTATAAATACCATTTTCTTTATCTAACCTAACAGCATCGTCTTCCCAGCTTTCTTCCCAAAGCTTATAACAAACATCCAAATATTCGGCAGCTAAATCATAGCGCTCATCATGTTTCAATTGATCAGTAAGTCCTATATTGACTGACGCGCTCTTTAGATAGGAAGTAACAATATTCCACCCCACCCGTCCGTTTGTTAAATGGTCGAGCGTCGTCATTCGGCGAGCAAATGGATGACTCCTCCTTGATTATCGTTTAGCTATCAGACTGACGGAACTACTACACTTTGACTGTTTACTAGGTCGGTAAAATAATAGAGTTGCTTTTTCGTGCGTTCTAATACACCGTCATCAATAATTGGGGTTTCCTTCTGTTTATCAATTTGACTATCCAGTAGATAAAGTCCTTTTAAGTTGTGTCCCTTTAATGTTGCTAACACAGGTTTCAATGTATACTCAAGTGCTAGTAGATGGGACATACTTCCCCCCGTCATTAGTGGGAGTACCGGCGTATGCTGCAAGACATCTTGCGGCAAAACATCGAGTAAAGTTTTTAGTACTCCTGAATAAGCACCTTTATATACTGGTGATCCAACAATAACACCTTTAGCATCTTGTATTAATGTCGCGATTTCTTTAATAGCCGGGCTGTCATATTTACCGAGAAACAAATCTTCATATGGCACATCCTTTACAGAAATATGAGTCACGGAAAAGTGTTCCCGTTTAAGTAGAGTTCCTAAATATTTCAGTACTTGATCTGACCTGGAAAATTCAGATGGACTTCCAGAGATAATAACGATTTCACTCATAACAATCATCCTTTCTTATTATAAATTTCACCTTTGTCTAATTAAAAAAGCCCCCTTTTCTTTATAGAAAAAAGAGGGCTTGCTTTGAACCGTGTAGAATATCCGCTCTTATCTCCCAAGGAATTAGCACCTTTCTGACAGTTGTCAGAGGTTGCTGAAGCTTCACAGGGCCAGATCCCTCAGCTTCTCTTGATAAGAATATTTAATTTAATATATATTTTATTCCAATTAATCCGATAAATCAAGTAAGAATTTTAATTTCTTGACTTTTCAGTTGAAAAAGACGATGGTTATGCTGTTTTTTCATCTTTATCTATCGGTTCTGTATGCTCACTATTCTTCCCCCACCATGTCGCCAAAATTGGTCCAGAAATATTATGCCATACACTAAATATAGCACTAGGAACGGCAGCAATTGGTGAAAAATAGGCAAGCGCTAATGTTGCCCCAAGTCCAGAATTTTGCATGCCAACCTCGATCGAAACGGCCTTTTGATCGTGGAAGTCTAACTTAAATGCCTTTGCCACTAAGAAACCAAGAGCAAGTCCCAACACATTATGTAAAACAACAACAGCGAAAATGATTAGGCCCTCTTTAACGATATTTTCCGTATTAACTGCAACTACTGCGGCAGCCACTGCTACAATCCCAACTACAGAAACAAGCGGTAATGCCGCAACACTTTTTTCCACTTGTTTCCGGAATAATAAGCGAACTACAATCCCAAGAACAATCGGAAGCAAAACAATTTGTACGATTGATAAGAACATGCTTCCAGCTGAAACAGGTAACCACTTACTTGCTAGTAGCAAGGTTAATGCTGGTGTTAAAATCGGCGCTAGCAACGTCGATACAGTTGTTACTGAAACAGATAAAGCTGTATTTCCTTTTGCTAAAAAGGTCATAACATTAGACGCAGTACCACCAGGACAGCATCCCACTAAAATAACCCCTACTGCAATCTCTGCAGGAAGTTGAAAAACGGTTGCAAGTCCAAAAGCAAGCAACGGCATAACGATAAACTGCGCTAATACGGTAATCAGTACACTTTTTGGCGCCTGAAAAACCGCTTTAAAATCACTCAAGGAGAGCGTAAGCCCCATACCAAACATAATAACTCCGAGGAGTAGCGCTATATGTGGCGCAATCCAGGTAAATCCTCCGGGTAAAAAGAAAGCTAAAATAGCAAATAAAATAACCCATATTGCAAATGTATTACCAGCAAAATTGCTGATTTTTCCCAATGTCTTCAAAGTACACCCTCCCTCTCAACTAAATTCTTAATAATATATCATCTCAAAGGATCATTTGTCTATGTTTTTTTCTAAAAAGAAAAATATTCTTAAAAGTTAATGATACTTTATATGCCAGCGCTAGAGATTGAATCTGCCTATACATTTTCTTTAGATTTAGGAAAGGTAATAATCGCCAAAATAACAGCACTTATCCCACCTACTAGTTTTCCAACTATCATAGCAAAAACTACTTCTTTGTTAATACCTGCTACAAAACCTAAATGACCTCCAAATACAAAAGCTCCACTCACGGCAAAAGCTACATTGATTACTTTTCCTCTTGGCTCCATATGCTTTAGTAAGGTAAGCATCGGAATATTATGTGCAAGTGATGCTACTAAACCTGTAGTAGAGGTCTCGCTAATCCCGAGCTTAGAACCCATTTTACCCAAGGGTTTTTTTAATGCCGTTGAAATAAACATAACCATTGGAAATGCACCAGCGAGAAAAACGGCGATCATTCCAACAACTTGTATGCCTTCGCTCAATGGAGACAGGTTCGGTATAACTATAATCCCGGTTAATGTTTCAATAATTATTGCTGTTAATCCAATAATAGCTACTATTTCTATAAATCTCCCAAAAACCGAAAACCCAACAATCATTTTTGCTGGTTTTTTCCATAATCCAATCGCGATTAAAATGGAAAACAGCATCGTTGGTAATAGATTTCTAACTATCATCATTACATTTAAATTAGCAACTAGTCCACCTACTAGACAGCCAAGAGGTATCGTAATTAATCCCAAGAGAACACCTTTAGCAAAATATTCGTGATCTTCTTTCTCAATAATACCTAATGCCACCGGAATGGTAAAAACGATGGTAGGACCCATCATTGTTCCTAAAAATACCCATGAAAATAATGCCGCATCAGGGCTTTCGGCCATTTCCTGTGCTAATGCATGTCCACCCATATCTATCGCTAAAATTGTATTCGCAAATGCTGCAGGATCTGCCCCAACCAACCCATAAACAGGAGCAATTATTGGAGTTAGAAAACTAGCAAGAACCGGCGCTAATGATATAATTCCAACCATTGCCAGTGTTAGCGAACCCATTGTTTTAAAACCATCTGTAAATCGATCACCAAAACCCAGTTTGTTTCCGAAACATTTATCAATTGCGCCTAAACATAGAAATCCAACTACAATTAAAACAATAACATCATTAATACCCATTACATATCACCATTCTTATAAAGTCTTTAAGCCTAGAAAACAACATTATATGAGATTAGACTAGTAACGCAAGTAAGATGCCACAATTAAATTTCCAAACAATAACTTTGGCATGAAACTTGCTTACTATTATAATGTAAATAGAATTAAAAAATGGAGGTTTATTTTATGAATGACGAATATCAAAACAGATTAAACACACTACAAGATTACTTAAAAGAACAAAACATTGATGTAGCTATGGTTACCTCACCTGCAAATGTGTTCTATTACACTGGCTTTAATTCGGATCCCCATGAACGATTCATGGCTTTAATTGTGGACAATCGCACACAAGAGTTTACCTTGTTTGTTCCAGCATTAGATGAGGAACTGGCTGCCAGTGAATCTTATGTTAAAACTATTATTCCGATTTCCGATGAGGAGATTCCTTTTTCGAAACTTAAAAATAAGCTTGGAGAAAACATCGTGTGTTTTGGACTTGAAATGAAAGCAATTAGTATGTTCCAGCACAATAATTTATTATCAGTCTTTCCGAAAACGTCTTATGAAGATATCCAGCATTTCATAACTGTACAACGTATGAAAAAATCCAAATCTGAAGTAGAATATTTAAGAAATGCTGTTGACATTATTGAAAGAGTATTAGCTGAAGGAATTAAAAAAGTAGAGATTGGAATGACTGAACTAGAATTAACAGCTGAATTAGAATATTTAATGCGAAAACTTGGCGCTGATGGCCCTTCCTTTTCCACCATTGTATTATCAGGCGAAAAGGCCGCCTTACCACATGGAGTACCTGGTAATCGTAAGTTTAAAAAAGGCGATTTCCTCTTAATTGATATGGGCGTTATAAAGGATGGATACTGCTCTGACACTACAAGAACATTTATTGTAGGTGAGGCAACTGATAAACAAAAAGAGATATATGACATCGTTTTACAAGCTAATGAAGCAGGAATTAATTCCGTGAAGACAGGTGTGCCTATCAAAACATTTGACATAGCAGCTCGAAATGTTATCGATGAACATGGATATGGTGATTATTTCAACAACCGTGTCGGGCATGGACTGGGAATTGAAGTTCATGAAGCACCCTCCATTCACGAGAATAATCACCAAATAGCTGAAAAAGGATTAATGTTTACAATTGAACCCGGTATTTATATACCTGAATATGGCGGGGTTCGCATTGAGGATGAAGTTTATATAAATGAAGAAGGAGAAGTCGAAGTATTGACCTCATTTCCTAAGAAGTTGCAATTAGTATAGAAACCATGTCAAGACATTTATATAATGATCCCTTTGGCTGTAAAAAATAAAAAGCTACTATCTTTAAACCAAGATTAGTAGCTTTTCAACTATTAGCCGTTATTATCGTTGCTTTATTTAAATTGTATATTTATGATTATTATCCAACTTTATTAGTAGTACTCTCCACCTGATTTGACCGAGTTTTATTTAAAGAAATCCACCGTGCTGAGAAAGCACTAACAATTCCCGCAAAGATAACGTACAAAACAAGAAAAGTAGGGAAGCCTTCGTTTAAACTAAGTAAATACGTCGCAATGAGGGGTGTCAATCCGCTAGCAAAAATTCCCGAAAATTGATACACAAACGATATCCCTGTGTACCTCACTTTTGCATCAAATAATTCAGCGAACAGCGCAGCCTCAGGACCATAGACGGCAGCATAGAAAATTCCAAAAGGGATGATGATGGATAACCAGATTACCATGTTGCTACTTCCGCTATCTGACATTAACCAAAAAGCAGGCAGTGCTGAAAAGCCAGTAATCAGGCTCGCGTACCAATACGTCCGAGTTCTTCCAACGCGATCTGAAATATAACCGAATAAAGGAATAAAGAAACACATAACAAAAGCCGCTGCAGATACTCCTAATAAAGCAACATTGCGGGAGAGATCCATTGTTTGTGTGAGATAAGTGATTGAGAATACACCCATAATATTAAAGAAAACTCCATCAATATACCGCGCACCCATACCAGCAATGATGTTTCCGGTATTTCCTCGCCACATCTCTTTAAAAGGAATACTAGATTCCTCTTTTTTGTTTTGAACATCTTTGAATTCAGGGCTTTCATCAACATTTAGTCTGATCCACAAACCCAAAAATACCAATATAGCACTTATACCAAAAGCTACGCGCCATCCCCAAATAAGAAACTGATCGTTCGATAACATAAGTGATAGTAATCCTACGACTCCTGAAGCTAATAAAAGACCGATAGATAGTCCTATTTGTGGCAGGCTAGCATATAACCCTCTTTTGGAATTAGGAGCATGTTCGTAAGTCATGAGTACAGCTCCTCCCCACTCTCCTCCTAAAGCAAGGCCTTGAATCATACGCAAAACCAACAAGCAAATCGGTGCCACAATTCCTATATCTCCATATGTCGGTAAAAAGGCAACCAATGTTGTGCTAATCCCCATAATTGTCAAGCTTAAAATCAGCATGCTTTTACGCCCGATTTTATCTCCAAAATGCCCAAAAATGATACCACCTACAGGCCTAACAACAAAGCCAGCGGCGAAGGTTCCAAATGCGAGCATTGTTGAGACTACGGGATCTCCTGTAGGAAAATATACATGGCTGAACACTATACCAGCTACAACACCGTAAAGAAAAAAGTCATACCATTCAATTGTTGATCCAATTAAACTTGAGGCCACAACACGTCTAAGCATTTTTCCCTCAGTATTATTCATAAATCCTCCACCTTATTTTAAAATTAGTTAGTAAGTATTCCTAATGAGATTTCCTTAAACCAATGAAAGCGTTATCATTTATTTACAATTAATAACTAGATTTAATTGAACTAACTTTACTCATTTAAAACTCAAGAAGCTTAATTTTAAGCTTCTTGAGATCCTTTTTACCAATTACGATGATCTAGATGGGCATATTTGTTCATTAAACGGACTGGTTGCTTTAGTGCATCCTTTCTAAAAGGTGGAGCGAGTTGAGTACCATCCACTTGAATGTTTAAAACTGTGGGTAAATCGGATTTAAGAGCTGTTTCGAATGCCTCTTTTAGATCTTCTGGTCGTTCGACAAGAATTCCATTTGCACCCATAGATTTCGCAACCTCTGCAAAGTCAGGGCCTTCTATATCAGAACCCACGAACCGATTGTTGTAGAAATCTACTTGGTTTTTCTTTTCAGCGGACCAAGCACCGTTATTAAAAACACAGGCAATAACTGGAAGCTTTTGTTCGACTGCCGTACTTACCTCGTGTAAGCTCATTCCCCATGCACCATCACCCACAATGGCAACAACAGGACAATCTGGAGCTGCTATTTTTGCGCCCATTGCGGCAGGATAAGCAAAACCACAATTACCAAATGTTAATGCTGCAATATGTTTACGGCTTTGGTTAAATTTCATATAAGCGTTAGCTGTAGATGAAACGTTTCCAATATCACTTGTAACGATTGCATTATCTGGAAGTACTCGTGCCAATTCCAACAAAGCGCGGCGAGGATTTATAGGACTTCCCTCTTCCATTGCAAGGGAGGTAAGTTCTTCATCCCAATTTTCTTTTTCATTTGCAATCACGGATAAACGGTTCTTATCAGTTTGCAACTCTGGTTTTTTCGTTTTTAGGCGTTTAAAAATTTCCTGACTAGCTTCCTTTGCATCCCCAATGACTCCTACTTCAACTGGATGTGTTCGTGCTATATTACCAGGATTGATATCAATCTGGATAATTTTAGCGTTCTTCGGGAAATAATCAATATCATAACAAGGTAATGTACCAAATACAGAGAGCCTTGTACCAATGGCTAACAGAACATCCGCATTTTTCATTGTGTTCATCGCCGCCTTTGATCCCATGTAACCTATTGGCCCCACAGCTAAAGGATGATCTGCTGGAAACGAGTCATTATGCATATAAGAGTTTGCAACAGGTGCAGTCAAATGTTCAGCTATTTCTATAACAGATTCTATTCCATTAGCATCCACTGCGCCTCTACCGGAAATAATTACTGGATTTTTTGCGTGTGCTAATAATTCAGCAGCCTTTTCTAATTGTTCCGTTGAGCCAGCTCCTCGTGAATCTATACGGTATTCATGCGGTTGAAGAATGTAATCCTCAATTTCACCATAAAAATAATCACGTGGTATATCAAAAAGAACTGGGCCTCGTTCAGCATATGCAATTCGAAATGCAGTTCGTAAACAATCTGCCACTCGATCTGGATGAGGTACTCTTACAGTAGATTTGGTAATCGATTCAAATACAGATACTTGATCACATTCTTGAAATCCGTCCCAACCAATTGATGGTGTTCCAGCGGATGGGGATATGACAACCATAGGTGTATGTGCCATGTTTGCGGCCGCAACAGAAGTCACCATATTAGTAATTCCTGGTCCATTTTGACCAATAACTACACCTGCTTTTCCCGTGACGCGACAATAAGCATCCTCCATATGTGCAGCACTTTGTTCGTGACGTACAGGAATAAATTCAATACCAGCGGTTGGTAGTAAATCCAACATATCCATAAAAGCCGATCCTAATATACCGGTAATATGGTCGACTCCTTCAGCAACAAGTGTCTCAACAATCGCCTCACTCGGTGTCATCTTTATTTTTTGTTTAGTTAAAGCGCTTTCAACTTTTGTCATAATAATTACCTCCAGTATTTTTTGATAAAAACTACTTAATCGTTAATCTTTACTTTAGATATTCTGTCAGAGAGAGAGACAAATATTTTTTCAATGTCAGAATATGAAGGGACTTTCCTGTTTGTTGTTATCCCGTTTCCAGATAAAGCGTCTTCTATAAGAATAGGCATTGATTCACTAAGCAAATCTATATTTTTTATATACTTTTGTGCAGCATCCCAAATCCCAAACTGTTCATTAAAATTTTCGATAAAATCTATTGATGATTGTGCAAGTTCACTTGGCTCTTTAGAAGAATCCTCGCCCAAAGCAATAGCGATTTCTTGATAACGATCTTCTGCATCCTTAATGCCGAATTGCATAACGTAAGGCAATAAAAGGGCTACACTCAAGCCATGAGGTATATGGAAACGGGTTCCTAATGCTCGTCCTGCAGCATGTGCTAAATTTGTTGAGGAATTGAAAAATGCAATCCCTGCATAGCAACTTGCCAAAATCATATTTTCTCTTTCTTTCACATTCGAGCCATCTTCATATACTTTAGGGAGGGCCTCCCCTATCATTCGAATAGCCTTTAAAGCATATAAATCTGTCATTGCAGAAGAACGATTAGACACATAGGCTTCAATTGCGTGTGTTAAGGCATCTAGTCCAGTAAAAGCAGTGAAATGCTGTGGTAAACTAACCGTTAATTCAGGATCTAATATTGCAGTATCCGGAATTAAATGTGGATGACCAGGATTCATTTTTACACCCGCTTTAATATCCGTGATTACCATAATCCCTGTTGCTTCCGAACCAGTGCCAGCCGTTGTTGGAATTGCTATTAACGGCAATCGCTTTAAACGTGATTGGGACACTATGTTCGACCATTTCATTTCAGGATTTAATCCGAACAGTGAAACAGCTTTAGATATATCAATTGCACTACCTCCACCTATAGCGACCACACAGTCAGCATGCGAGCTTGCTAAACTATGAAGTGCAGCTTGAACATGGTCAACTGTTGGCTCCCCAGCATAATCACTGAATAATTCAAATTCCAACTGTTCCTGTTGTAGTATCCTTTGAACCTTTTCCTGAAGACTTACTGGGGCTTGTGCAAGAAATGCATCCATAATGATTAAAGGCTTTGATGCGCCGCTTGCAGAAATTATTTTCCCGAGTTGATTTATACAACCTGCGCCTATTTCAATTTGATTTGGTAAAGACAGAGTAGCCATTGGAAACCCTCCTTAGAATTACTTTTGATCCCTAACATCTACATGACAGTACATTTCAGTATGTAACTACTTGTTACTACCAGTTGTTTAAAGCAATTTAATCATATCATTTTAAAAATGTCAATATATTTTGCTAAATACAATTTTCAGTTTTCTGTTAAGATGGTTAAAAAACAAGCATTCCCTAGCTAAGGGGCAACTTGTTTTCACTTAACCAAAAGTCATTCTCTTGTTCGCATCATTTCAATATTAAACGAATACATATCCGGTCTAAATATACTTTTTAGAAATTCTATTGGTTTACCGTTTGGATCGTATATTAAACGTTCACTAAGTAAAACACTTGATGATTCAGGGATATCTAGGCATTTTGAGTCCTGCTCTATAGCTTGACCACTTGTTATGGATTGCTTTGCTTTCCACAAATTAATCCCAAGTGAGGATTCAAGCACATCATATAAAACTGCCGAATCTAAATCATATTTTTCAAGTTCATTTCCAATTTCAGTGGAGTAGTAATGTTTTTCTATAGCCATTGGGATGTCATCCGCAAACCTTAGTCTTTCAATTAAATAAAATTCCTCAACTTCGAGGACTTGTTTTATTTTTTCTGGAATTGATTTTTTACCGTAATAAAGTAATTTAGAACCCGGCTTCATTCCCATATTTTTTACCGTTTCTGTAAAACTACTAAATGACCCTAGCCAATCTTGTACTGGAACATTAGATATAAACGTCCCTTTCCCATGGCTTTTTTCTAAAATACCCTCATGTACAAGCATTGATACAGCCATTCGCACAGTTGTCCTGCTAACCGAGTAATGTTCCATCAACTCCCGTTCACTCGGGATTTTCTTTTTGTAATAGCCATTCATAATTTCATCTCTTAATATTTGTTTCAACTGAACATGTAATGGCACTGGACCATCAAATTCCAAGCTCATTGATAACCTCCTATAACGACATGTAGACACAATTTGATATTAACTTAATTAAATCAGAGAATGAAATCATAGTCAATCTAGGAAGCGTGACTTTTGTCCCACTAATATATAAGGAGATTATTATAAATCGAAATACTATCGCGATTGTATTTCAAAACTAACTCAAAGTTTACTTGGTTTTAACACTCTCTTAACTATTGTGTACTACTATTAAGTTGAAGAGAGCATATTTTCAATGGGGGTGCGCAATGAAGTTTTTTATAAAAGTAAGTATCTGCTTTGTGGCTGTCATCTATTTATTTTAACAAGAATTGGATGGGTAAAAAACACCTAACTAAGGCTAGGTGACGATTTAAAAAGGTAGTTACTTTAGCAATCCACTACCCCGTCTGTTACAACAACTATTCTGTTTTTGAATTTCATAAAAAATCACTTCACTGTCCTATAAAAATATAAATAAAGTCTCTTATTCTGGAATTTACCCCACATCAAGTATTTTCGATATCATTTTTCCATTTCTTCAATCCCGATACTACTTCATGAAAATACTCATTAAATGGGTAAGAAGATGATAGTTGATCAAACTCATCTTCATTAATCTGTCTAATTTCTTCTTCAAGCTTATCTAGTTCATCTATTGATCCATTTAATAATTGAACAATTCTATCCATAAGATACCCCTCCTACTACTCCTTTTTTGATACTCCCTCTTTATATATTTATAGAGGATGTTCAAAAAGTCACCAAATGATAAATGGCGAATCTCTTCGTTACTCGGTTTTTCTGATCCTCCTTCTATCTTCCTTTAAAGTTTGGCTCTCTTTTTTCAAAAAAAGCTTTCACACCTTCTGTAAAATCCTCTGTTTGAAAACAGATATCTTGACCTTGTGCTTCCAATTCTAATAAAGTTTTCAAATTACGATTTAAATGCTGATTCATTATTTTCTTTGTCATACCAATAGAAATAGGAGACTTTTTTGTTAATCTTTCTGCAATTACCATTGTTTCTTCCAACAATTCATTGGCAGGCACAATGCGATTAACAATTCCCAACTGTTTAGCCTCATTTGCAGAAATTCGGTCACCCAAAAACATCAACTCTTTTGCTTGTTGAGTACCTATTAAAGCTGGAAGAAAGTGCATCGCCGCGAAATCTGGAATTAAGCCAACATTAACAAAGCTTTGTACAAAAAATGCTTGATCAGAGGCGACAATTAAATCACAAAGTAATGTAAGACTAAATCCTGCTCCAGCAGCTGCTCCGTTGACAGCAGCAATAATTGGCTTCTCAACTTCTAGCATCTTCATAATTAAGGGGTGCGAAGCTTGTAATCTCCGTCTACCTTCAAGTGGCTTCATCCCTTGTAATGCTGAAAGATCACCTCCAGCTGAAAATGCTTTCCCTTCTCCTGTTAGAATAATGCATTTGACCTTCTCATCTTGTTCTGCTTGCTCCAATGCCTCATTTAGCTCTATCCTCATCTCCATAACTAAGGCGTTGCGTTTGTTGGGCTCATTCAATCGGATTATGTATGTGCTCTCTTTTCTTTCTACTAAAAGTGATTTAAACTTCATATTAAAAACCCCTTTTTCTTAAATCTATCTATTTTTATGCTTTTAGAAAAATCTTACGTTTATTTTGATGAGTGGTATCATTTGAATATAATGATTAGTAAGTTCTTCTTCAGATTCGTTCCGTTTCGTCTGAAGAAGAACGTAACATGTTTGTTTTAATGTTATACATCGATGCAGGCTATTTATATGTTAAAAATTTTACTTTCCCTTTGATAACTTCTTTTCCATCTTGATTGATAGCATACACTTTAAAATCCATATGTGTTTCCCTTACATCCTGCACGATTGCTTTTAGTGTAAGGACATCGTTTAGAAAAACCATTCCTTTAAATCGGATTGTATAATCTTGAATAAAACCGTCTTCATAATAAGGAGTGAAAAGTTTCGCCAAGTTTCCCATCGTCCACATCCCGTGCGCTATAATTCCCGGTAATCCCGTTTTCTTCGCTTCGTCATCGATTGTGTGAATAGGGTTATAATCTCCTGATGCGCCTGCATATTTAATCAAATCAAGTCTAGATACAGGTTCAAGTATTACATCTTCAAGTGATTCGCCATTTTGTAAATCTGTTAAACTTTTCAAAGCTTCATCACCTTCCTTACAGCTTCCGTTATAATGATAACCTGCTCTGACGAAAAGATAGTTTCTCCTTTAGGGTCTTCGCCACATCTATTTAATACGAAAAATCCCATTCCTTTTTTCTCATAATAATCCTTCACTTCGGTATAACAATAAATCTCTTCACCTACCATTAATGGTCTCTCATAATGATAGGTTTGCTCCCCGTGAATGAGCCCTTTATTTGGGAGTTCTAGTCCATCAACCTCTCCATAATCAAAGACCCTAGGAAAGGTTGGCGGTGCAATATTAATGCCATACCTTGACTTTCTTCCAAACTCTTCATCTATAAAAATAGGATGTGAATCGCCAATCGATTCAGCAAACTTTTTCACCAAGCCTCTTTCAACTATATTTTTAACCTTATCGGAGCGTTTTCCAATTGATTCGGTCAACATACTTATACATCTCCTTCTACTACTAAGTAAGATTTAATCTTTTGGTCCTCCAGCTACATAGATTACTTGACCATTAACGAATGAGGATCGCTCATCTGCGAAAAAGGCAACAGCATTTGCAATGTCTGCTGGTTTTCCACTCCTATTAACAGGGATATTTTTTACACTTGCTTTTACTAGTTCATCAAATGTAATGCCAATTCTTTGGGCCGTTATTTTTGTCATTTCCGTCTCAATGAACCCTGGGGCAACAGCATTTACGGTGATACCAAATTTACCGAGTTCAATGGCAAGCGTTTTTGTTAAACCTTGTAATCCCGCTTTAGCAGTTGCATAGTTTGCTTGCCCACGATTACCTAAAGCAGACGTTGATGAGATGTTAATGATTCGTCCGTATTTATTGTTTACCATATGTTTCTGGGCAGCACGTGCAGCATTAAATGAACCTTTTAAATGGACGTCCATTACTTGCTGCCAGTCACTATCCGTCATTTTAAATAATAGGTTATCACGAAGAATGCCAGCATTATTAACAAGGACATCGAGAGACCCAAATGTTTTAACAACTTCTTCCATGGCTGCCTCTACTTCTTCTGCATGAACCACATTAGCAACTTTCGTATATACTTCATAACCTTGAGCTTTTAATTCCTCCGCTGCCTCACCTAGAGCTTCTTCATTTATATCAATAATCGCTACCTTTGCTCCTTCTTCAGCAAAGCTTTGAATAATTCCTCTACCTATTCCACGACTACCACCTGTTACGAACGCTACTTGACCTTCAAATCTACCTGTCATAAATAATTCCTCCATTTTATACTTATTATTGTCTAGAAATAATTAAACGTCTCTTATCAATTTATACGTTCCAACTCCTTTAGCTATCATATCCCCGCCTGCACTAAGTAGTTCACCCTCCGCAGTTACCGTTCGATATCCTTGTTGTATAATTCTACCATTGGCAAATACATCACCATTTTTAATCGGAGTAAGATAATTGACGTTTAGGTTCATCGTTGCACAGCGTGTTTTGGTTGTTGACCTGATAGCCATCCCCAAGACCATGTCCAGCATTGTCGCATGAACCCCTCCATGCAGAGTTCCATTTACATTTAAGAGCTGCTGTATAATTGGGAGTTTGAGAAGAACATTGCCTTCTTGAAAACGAATGATTTCAAATCCAATATGAGAAAAGATTGGACTTGCTTCAAAGCTTTCACGTACTTCATCTATTAGCTTAGGCAAATCAATCGCTCCTTCCTGATTATCTTCATTAAAAATTTGGCCTACTTGTAGAAATTGCTTTAAAAGTTCCGATGCCCTTCGCTACTGTATTCTTACTTTTATCAATGACGTACCCTTCACCAGTGAACATTTTCCCGTCTCTATAAGTGATAGAAGCAAATGCCGTGTATGGTCCCTTATTCGTTAAATCAAAATACGTGAAGTTCAAATTCACTGTAGTTGTAGGTATACCAATAGAGGCAATAGTTGAGCCAATAACGATGTCAATCATGCTTGCAAATACACCGGAAGGGATCGTTCCATCTCCAACTAATAGGTTTTCATTCATATTTAGTCCTATAACAACGTCGCCTTGTTCACTTTTGTGCTTTGCATAACCAATATGTTCAAAAAAAGAAGAGTGATCCTTGTTAGCTTCAGAATTATCCACGAGTGATTTGCTCCTTCCCAGCTTTACTAAGTGTACTGTAAATATTTTTACAAGCGCTCAATCATCATGGCCATTCCTTGTCCTCCACCAGCACATAAGGTAGCTATACCCAAATGCTCTTTCCTTCTTATCAACTCATGTAAAAGGGTAGTAACGATTCTAGCACCACTTGCACCAACAGGATGTCCGAGCGCTATCGCTCCACCATTAACGTTCACCTTTTCTGGATTAAGCGAAAGTTCGCGTATAACCGCCAACGATTGGGACGCAAATGCTTCATTTAATTCAATTAAATCCACATCTTCCATTTGTTTCGATGTTCTTTTTAGCAGCTTATTAACAGCTGGAACAGGACCAATTCCCATCACTTGTGGCGCGACACCAGCTGTTGCCCAGTCAATAATACGTGCGAGAGGCTTGAGTCCTAATGCTTTTGCTTTTGATTCCTTCATAATTACTAAAGACGCGGCACCATCATTGCGCCCGCATGTATTTCCAGCAGTGACTGTTCCATTTTCCTTGAATGCAGGTCGTAATTTTGCTAATTTTTCTATGGTTGTTTCTGGACGAGGATGTTCATCAGAATCAACAGAGAAAGTTTTCTTCCTTTCTGTTACTTGGACAGGAACAATTTCATTCTTGAATCTTCCCTCATTAATTGCCTCATATGCTCGTCGCTGGCTTTCTATTGCAAAAGCATCCTGACCTTCTCTTGAAACTTGATACCTTTCCGCAACGTTTTCGGCAGTCATCCCCATTCCTAAATTTTTTCCGTACATTTCCTTAGGTTGCTGTCCAGCTTCTACATTTGAGTCAACTAAAGTCGTTTTATCGCCCCCAAATCGTGAATTTCTAAGGTAAATAGGCGAACGACTCATACTTTCCGTGCCACCTGCGACTACAATTTCGGCTTGATCAAAGAAAATCTGCTGAACGCCTGAAGCTATTGCCTGCATTCCAGAGGCACATAACCGATTGACTGTGTATGCAGGGGATGATTCTGGAATTCCTGCTCGTAATGCAGCAACTCTTCCGATATTTGATGATTCCGTAGTTTGGCGAACTTCACCCATAATTGCTTCATCCACTTGTTCTGGCGATATGCCAGCACGATTTATTGCTTCCTCAATCGTAAGCGATGCTAAATGACCAGAGCTTACTCCTTTTAGTGAGCCTCCATAAGCGCCAATTGGTGTCCGAACAGCACTAACAATAACAATACTCTCTTTCATATGTACCATCCTCCATATCCCTGCATTTAGCTATACTCTTTTTTTGAATTTCCGATGTTCCACCATAAATTATTTTAACTATATTGATAAAATCCTTTTCCCTTTTCATGCCCAAAATCAACCTTTTCCACCTTTTTCGTCTTCCGCCAATTTCCGCTTTAAAAGTTTCCCTACTGTATTTCTCGGCAAGACATCCATAATCTTGAATTGCTTGGGAACCTTGTATCTGGTTAAACTACGGTAACAATGGCCCTTTAACTCTTCAAGATCAATGGTATGCCCATTCTTAGGGACGACATATGCCTTTACTAATTCCCCTATTTGTGAATCAGGTATTCCCACAACAGCACATTCCTCCACATCAGGGTGTTCATATAAAACGCTTTCAACTTCTTGTGGATAAATATTAAAACCGCCATTAATAATCATTTCTTTTTTTCTTCCTACAATATAGAAGTAGCCATCTTCATCCATCGTAGCCAAATCACCTGTGTGCATCCAGTCGTTCTGCAGTACATGGTTTGTTTCTTTTACGTTATTCCAATAGCCTTTCATAATTTGTGGCCCTTTAATTAATAGTTCTCCTACTGAATTTGTTTCAAGAACATGGTGATCTTGGTCAATAATACGGCAGTCAGTCCCAGGAACAGGGATTCCAATGCTTCCAACTTTTCTTTCGCCATTAATCGGTGTCCGGTGAGTCGTTGGTGAGGTTTCCGACATACCAAACCCTTCTAGAATTTCTGCACTTGATATAGCTTCAAACTTTCTAATTACCTCAATAGGTAAAGGTGCTGATCCTGACGAGCAAACTTTGAAACAGTCTAGACCATATGACTCTGCATTTGGATAATTTGCAAATGATATATACATTTTTGGTACACCCGGGAAGAAAGTAGGCTGGTGTTCTTTTATTATTTTCATTACTTTTTCAACATTAAATTTTGCAATTAATAATATATTGGCTCCCATGTATATACCTAAATTCATCGCACTAGTCATGGCATAAACGTGATATAACGGTGTAGCGGTTAGGATTGTTTCTTTGCCGGGAATAACTTTTTGTCTGTACATGGTGTAACTTTGCAATACATTCGTAATTAGATTTCGTTGAGTCAACATGGCTCCTTTTATTTTCCCTGTTGTACCACCGGTATACTGGATAACAGCCACATCTTCCTTCGGGTCAATAGAAACGGCCGAATCAAGTACCATGTCTGACTGCATTAAATCATCAAGGTAACAAAAGTGACGGTTTGTTTCAGATTTATCTAGTTGAGAAACCATAATTTGTTTAAACGAATATAACGTATCAATTTCATGAACTGTTTTTAATGAAACAGTATCTGCCACCATATAGTCGATATCTGCATCATTTAAAATTTGAAGCAATTCACTTGTTGTGTAGGAAGGATTGAGTTGTACAACAATTAAGCCTAAAGCGTGTGCTGCATAATAAGACACAATATAATCGGGATGATTGCCCAGCATTAGACCAATCCGTTCTCCCTTAGTAAATGCCATCTCTTTCCAGCTGCCTGCCAATCGATCTGTACGGTCTTTTAGTTCATTGTACGTTATCTTTTCACCCGCAAAAGTAATTGCCGTGTGTTCACCATACTTTTTTGCGGACTTTGTTAAAACCTCGTAAAGTGAAGTCTCCGGAAACTCTAACTGATGTGATTGATCGAGATAATACTTATGCCAAGGACGACTTTGTAATTCTTGCAAAAATAATCCCCTCCTAATATCAGTCGTTTATCATTGGATATTTTTCACATCTTCTACTACTACTTTGTTGGAAGCATTTGGTTTCACCAATAAAGTAAACAAAATAGCAAAAATTAAAACGAGTGCTGCCATGAACAAAATAGAGTAATTATAGCCCAATATCTTATCGGAGCCTGAAAGCCCGATTAAAAATCCGGTAACTAAAGGTGCTATAATTCCAGCAATATTACCTGATGATGTTAAAATACTGGTCATTAAACTACCCCGCTCAGGAAGTTCATTGATCATAATCGTTGGACCAATTGGCAAAATGGTATACGTTAATCCTTTTGCAATACACATTGCAGCTATAACCCAAATTGGATTTTGAAAAATGGTAATAGAAGCCATGCACAGTGCACCAATTGCCATAGATCCCCCTACGACATAGACCCTCGATAGACGCCAATTTTGAGTCTTCTTAAAGATATTATCTGATAACGAGGAAGTCCCTACATAAATAGCCATGGAAGCGATTCCAATTATCATAACACCAAAACCCATTTCAGCCGCAGACATACCGATAACTTCGACGAGATAAACAGGTAACCAAACAGCAATCCATACAACTAAAAAGTAGGTCGAGAAATAAGCAAGTGTTGTAAATAATGCTGTAGGTGAAGCAAGTAACTTTCCAAAGTCCTTGGGATTAAGTTTTTCTAATTTAGCTTTCTTTTCCTTCTGTACTTTCTCATACGCTTTCAATGGGCTTTCCTTTGTCAAAAACTGAAAACCAATCGCCCAGACAATACTTGCTGCACCTAAACATGCAAATGCCACTTTCCAGCCAAAAATGCTAATTAAGGCAACGAGAAGAGGTGCAACAACCATTGCACCAACCGTAGCTCCTGATACAACTACAGCATTCGCAAATCCTCGGAGTTTTGGAGGGAACCATTTATTTGCATGGCTGTATGCAACAGGACTAAAGGGACCTTCAAAAGCTCCTAGTAAAACCCGATAAACTATTAGCAGCGGTAAGGCTGTAATCACCAGTACACCAAATTGTAAAACCGCCCAAACAAGCATGACAGACCCAAGTATTTTTTTCGCACCGAATCGATCGGCAAACATAGCACCAATAATACCTGTCACAGGATAAAGCCAGTAATAGCTACTTCCGACAATGCCCCAGTCTACGTATGATAGATTTAAATCAGCCATAATGGGGACAGCAGCTAGACCGATGATAGACTTATCTGCAAAGTTAATGATCATTCCAAAGAACAAGAGAACGAGAACTACCCAACGCATGTATGAAAACCCCTTTTCTGATTATGTTACTAGTCGTTCAGTGGTTCTTCATTTTAATTTTCTTCAAGAATTCGTCTTGCTATGATCATTCGTTGGATTTCGTTTGTTCCTTCATAAATTTTCGTAATTCTTGCATCACGATAAAAACGCTCGACAGGATATTCTGCAATGTATCCAATCCCACCGTGAATCTGTACCGCTTTATCAGCTACTTTATTAAATACTTCTGAAGCGAATAGTTTGGCCATGGATGCTTCTTTAATTACCTTCTTCCCGTCATCAACCTTTTCTGCAGCCATCATCGTCAATGTACGCGCAGCTTCTGTTTCTGTAGCCATATCAGCTAACAACCACTGGATTCCTTGATTACTAGCAATCGGCTTTCCAAACTGTACCCGCTCTTTTGCATAGCTGGCTGATAATTCTATTAGTTTATCACATGAACCTACTGCTCTAGCGGCTAGACCTATCCGGCCTTCACCAAGAATTTTCAATGCATTCATGTACCCCATGCCAACTTCACCGATAACATTTTCTTCGGGAACAACACAATTGTCAAAAATAACTTGGGCAGTATACGATCCTCGCAACCCCATCTTTTTATCCTTTTTGCCAACAATCAGTCCTGGAAAATCCTTCTCAATTAAAAATGCAGTAATACCACCTTTAGCTCCTTTTTCCTTGTTTGTTAACGCAAATACCGTAAACACATCAGCAACCGGCGCATTTGTGATAAAATGTTTTGTTCCATTAACAATCCATTGTTCTCCCACTTTTTCTGCTTGTGTCGATAAATTTGTAGCATCTGATCCAGCGCCCGGTTCTGATAAAGCAAATGCTGCTATTTTATTCCCAGCAGCCATGTCTGGTAGATATTTTTGTTTTAGCTGTTCAGAGGCAAGTTTTACAAGACCTGTACTTCCTATTCCGGTGTGAGCACTGATTAAAGAAACAAAACCATTGTGTGTTCTACCTAGCTGTTCTAATACCGTTGCTTTCCCAACTGCATTTAGACCAATGCCGCCATATTCTTCAGGAATACTCATACCAAACAAACCAAGTTCCTTCGCTTTTTCAACTAAATGTTGTGGAATCGCATCCTCATCCTCAATTTGTTGTGCATAAGGTTCTACCTCTTTATCTACAAAATTTTTAATCATCTTTTTCATTTGCTGTAATTCATCAGTAACTGCTACTGCCATTTAAAACACCCTTCCTTTTTATGTTTCTTTTTATTATTGCAACAATCATGCCAAAATAGGTTCTACTTTTTAAAAAAGCATAAAAAAAAGGCTGCAAACTGCAGTCTTTACGCTTTGTATTAGAAAATTAAATTGTACAAGAGCGAGAAGTTTTCGACATTATCTTAAATTACGATCACTAATAATTCATAAATAAATCAATTTGGATTAAAATGCCGCATATATCTGATTCATAATTGAATTTTGTTGATTCAATTATGAATTGCAATTACCTTTTTACCATCAAATTGTATTTCTTCAGTTTCCTAACGATTGTCGGTTGACTTGAATCTAATGCTTTTGCAATATCATAGGTGTTTTTATACTTTTCTACCGCAAGGCCAAGTACCTTTACTTCCGCCATTTCTGTAGCTTCCTTTAAGGAAACAATCGAGGATGGGCCTATAATTGTTTCACTGGATTCGCGATATTCAGAAGGGAGATTGTCCATTTTTATGGCGTCATCAGGAGTGATAACGACTAACCTTTCAATAAGATTAGAAAGTTCCCGTAGATTCCCTGGCCAGTCGTAGGTAAATAGGAAATCTTTCAACTTGCCATCCAGAAGCTTTGACATGTGGTACTTTTCATTCGCTTGGTTTAAAAAGGTTTGGATTAAAGGTAAGATGTCGTCACGACGGTCTTTAAGCGGTGGAATAAAAATTGGAAGCACATTCAGTCTATAATATAAATCTTCACGAAAGTCTCCCTTTGTTACCATTTCTTTTAAGTTTCGGTTCGTAGCAGCAATAATTCGAACATCCACTTTTTTTGGTTTCGTTCCACCAATTCTTTGGATTTCGTTTTCTTGAAGGACTCGTAATAATTTCACCTGTAATTGTAACGGTAGCTCACCAATTTCATCTAAAAAAAGAACCCCTTTATCCGCTATTTCAAACATTCCAGGCTTACCTTGGCGACTAGCGCCAGTAAATGCACCACTTTCATAGCCGAATAATTCAGACTCTAATAAGTCAGGTGGAATGGCACCGCAATTTATTTTGATAAACTCCCCTTCCCTAGACCGCATACTATTGGTAAATATGTATTTACCTAGAACGTCTTTTCCTACACCGGTTTCTCCCAATAGTAATACAGTTGCGTCGATATCAACTATTCGATCGGCAGTATTATAAATCATTTTCATATGTTCACTATTAATAACAATTCCATCTAATCGATCTGGCTTATTTTTTAGCAAAGCTAATTCCTTTTTGTACTTGTTATTTAACTGATTCATTTTCTCTAATTCGGTCTGCAACGCATTCAAGTCTGATAAATCTCTAATATTTGTTACAACCTTTTCAATCACTCCGTCTTCATTAAATACGGGGGTTCCTGTTATTAAAATCTCTTTTCCAGCGAAATTATCCTGCACTACCGATACGGTTCTCCGCTGCTTCACTACCTTATGTGTAACAGATTTCTTTAATATACCCCTTTTAACCAAAGCGTCTACACTTTTTCCAATATAATATTCTTTCGGAATACCGGTGATTCTCTCAATAGCTGAGTTCGTTTTCCATGTGACTCCTTTGGTATCTGTGATATAAATACCGTCATATGAACTTTCGATAATAGCATCTAACTCATGTGTTAAGTTTTTTAACTCTTTGTTTTCGTTTTTTAGGGCAGACAGTTCTGATGTTTCTTTACCGATCAAAAGTCTGTCACTTGAGCCGGTTAAAGAACCTTCAATAAAAATAAAGCGTTTCTTGCCGGACTCTGCCATAATCATTTCCGAGCTGGTATTAGTTTCCCATCTAAGAAAAGCATTCCGTATGCTTTCCCCTGTTTCCATTACCTCTTCTAAACTAGCTTCCATCAAATGGTTATAAGAAATTACTTTTTCATCCTTACTAATAACAACAGCTGGAAGTGGAATACTCTCCACTATATCGTTGAAATTCATTATCTTCACCGCCTTCAGAATTATAAATCAATTCCCTAAACACGTTTGCAATAGATAAATATGAATACGCCTACATTTTTACATTATACTATGAATTATACAACATTACGACAATCATCTTAAGGATTGCATACAACAGAAATCGGCATTTTTCGCTTGCGTAAACGATTTATTAGGTTCTTTCGTAGCAGCTACTAAGTCATACAAAGTTCACATGATTAGTATTAATTTTTTGTGTTTTCAATCCATGAACATTATGTAGCGGAATTTCAACAAAAAAACGAACTTTTTATTATATGACATGGTATTGCTATTAGAATGATACCCCCTTTTGTTACAATAGGAAAAACAAGATTTCAATCGACGGGAGTGATTCTCTTGAATCGTAAAAAACATCATTACAAGAAAGGCTTTATATTTTTGCTTCTAAGCATGGTAGTCCTGCTCAGCGGCTGTGAACAAATGGTCGTGTTTGATCCAAAAGGGCCAGTAGCAGAGAGCCAAAAAGATCTTATTTTGTATTCACTAATCTACATGGCTGGGATAATTGTCGTCGTTTTTGCGGCGTTTGCGATAATTGTTGTCAAATACCGTGACCACCCTAATCGAAAGGCTAGTAGCTACAAGCCGAACCTTCATGGTAATAAAGCCATAGAAGCGGTTTGGATTATTATCCCGATTATAATCGTTACATTATTATCAATTCCAACAGTGAACACGCTATTTGATTTAGAGGAACCGCCTGTATCTTCAAGTGATAAAGAACCGCTTGTTGTGTACGCAACAGCTGCAAACTGGAAATGGTTCTTCAGTTATCCAGAACAGGACATTGAAACAGTCAATTACTTGCACATTCCTACCGACCGGGCAATCGAATTTCGGTTAGCTTCCGCTGGTTCTATGGCAGCGCTTTGGATTCCGGCACTAGGTGGCCAAAAGTACAATATGGCTGGCATGCAGACCGTACTTTATTTACAAGCAGATGAACCCGGTGTATACGATGGCCGAAACTCCAACTTTAACGGAGAAGGTTTTACGGAACATACATTTGAGGTTTATGCCGAAAGCGGAGACAAGTTCAACGAATGGGTTAGTGAACAACAAGAGACTGCACCAAATTTAACCCAGAAGAAATACAATAAACTGCTTGAACCCGGTCTGGTAGACAGATACACCTTTTCATCAACCCATCGTGATTGGGTCCAACATGGAACACTAGAAGATATGGATTATACGATCGAACGTTTCAGAGAAGCATATGAGACGAACATGCATTTAGAAAATGATGGCGAACAAACCAACAACGAACATTAACAAGGAAAGCAGGTGGAATTATGCAACTAGATGAATTTTTTGTCACAGGTGAACCACTGATATACGGTGGAATGGTTGCGATCGCCCTTGTAACATCAGCGATTCTCTTCATCCTTACCTATTTCAAGAAATGGAACTGGCTATGGCGTGAATGGCTAACAACCGTTGACCATAAAAAAATTGGAATTATGTATATCTTAAGCGCACTAGCCATGCTCTTCCGTGGTGGAATGGATGCCCTGATGATGCGAGTTCAATTAGCATTTCCAGGTATGAACTTTTTGAATGCGCAACATTATGATGAAGTTTTTACCACACACGGTACCGTAATGATTATCTTTATGGCAATGCCGTTCTTAATCGGATTGATGAACATTATTGTTCCATTACAAATAGGAGCAAGAGATTTCGCATTTCCATTTGTGAACGCAATAAGCTTCTGGTCATTTTTCTTCGGGGCAATGTTATTTAATATTTCTTTTGTCATTGGCGGATCACCAGATGCAGGTTGGACTAGTTATACCCCGCTTGCTGGTGCTGCAATGAGCCCTGGACCAGGACAGAACTTTTACTTACTTGGCCTGCAACTTGCAGGTATTGGTACCCTTGCAACAGGAATTAACCTAATGGTTACCATTTTGAAAATGCGAGCACCAAGCATGAAAATGTTTCACATGCCAATTTTCACGTGGTCTTCCTTTATAACATGTTTTATTATCATTTTTGCTTTTCCGATTTTGACAGTTGCTTTAGCACTAATGACAATTGACCGTATCTTCGGTTCACAGTTCTTCACACTTACAGGAGAAGGCCTGCCGATGATGTGGACGAATTTATTTTGGATGTGGGGACATCCGGAAGTATACATTGTAATTTTACCAGCATTTGGTATCTTTTCTGAGATTATCGCTACCTTCGCGAAAAAACGATTATTTGGATACAGTGCAATGGTTTGGTCCATTGTCCTGATTGCTGGACTGAGCTTCCTTGTTTGGGTACACCATTTCTTCACCATGGGAGCTGGCGCATTCGTTAACTCTGTATTCTCTATTTCGACAATGCTAATCGCTGTTCCAACCGGTGTAAAAATATTTAACTGGCTCGGAACACTCTATAAATCTAAAATTGAATTTTCAGTAGCGATGCTTTGGTCCCTTGCATTTATACCAAGCTTCGTAATCGGTGGTGTAACTGGTGTTATGTTAGGAATGGCTGCGGCCGACTTCCAGTTCCATAATTCCTATTTCCTAGTAGCCCACTTCCATTACGTATTAATTGCCGGTACCGTATTCGCTTGTTTTGCCGGACTCGTCTACTGGTATCCAAAAATGTTTGGACATAAGTTAAATGAACGAATTGGTAAATGGAGCTTCTGGTTTTTCTTGATTGGCTTCCATGTTTGCTTCTTCCCGCAGTTCTTTATCGGGTTAGACGGAATGCCACGAAGAATTTTCTATATCGCACCAGAATGGTTTACCTTGAATTTCATTTCAACAATTGGCGCATTTGGTATGGGTGTAGGATTTGCGATCTTTGTTTATAACATCTATTACAGCTTCCGTTACAGTGAACGCGAAACAACTGGCGATGCTTGGAATAATGGCAGAACACTCGAGTGGGCAACAGCTGCTCCTGTACCACATTACAATTTTGCAACGCTACCGGATAAAGTTGGATATGATGCACTGTTAGATATGAAAGAAAAAGGCGAAACAACCTTTGATGAAAGTAAATTAGAACCTATTCATATGCCGAACAACACTGGAAAGCCAATTATCATGATGGGTATATTAGCCTTCGCAAGCTTCGCGCTTGTCTTCGAATGGGTCACACTCGCAGCAATTGGTTTGATTGGAACAATTATCATGATGGGAATTCGTTCATTCGACTATGATGATGGTCATTATGTAAGTGTAGATGAAATAAAACGTACCGAACGAGCAGCAAGGGGGTTAAATGATGAGTGAACAAGATATTAAATCTGGTCCATTGGAATATCGAACAGAAAATGGCCGATTGGCTGTTCTTGGTTTCTGGATTTTCCTGGCTGCAGAAATTGCTTTATTCTCGACCCTATTTGCAACTTATGCAGTGTTGTATGGACGAACAGCAGACGCACCATTACCCGGAGAACTATTTGAACCAACAGGAACGCTCATCATGACTTTCATTTTACTGACAAGTAGTTTCACCTGTGGAATTGCTATTCATGAAATGCGACGTGGCTCAAAGAAAGGCCTGATCACTTGGCTAATAATTACATTGGTATTGGGCCTTAGCTTTCTTGGCTTTGAAATCCAGGAGTTTATCCATTATACACATGAAGGAGCTACCATCCAATCCAGTGCATACTGGTCAGCTTTCTTCGTACTTGCTGGAACACACGGATTACACGTTACACTCGGAATTGGTTGGGCAATTCTTTTGCTGATTCAAGTGATGAAGCGCGGACTTACACCAGTCACAAGCCGCAAAGTTTTTATCATCGGACTTTACTGGCACTTCCTGGACGTTGTATGGATCTTCATCTTTACTGGTGTTTATTTACTAGGGATGGTGATGTAGTATGGAAACGAAACATTCAAGCAAAATTCCAGTTCAGCACATAATCGGCTTTATTTTGTCCCTAACACTGACTCTAATCGCCGCTTGGGCAGCAATAAAATCCGAACTACCAGTTACTTGGATTGTCATCGGGATTATGGTCTTGGCCGTCATTCAGGCTGGAATTCAACTATTCATGTTCATGCATATGACAGAATCAGCAAGTGGAGGTGGCCACGCACCATGGAATATGATGTTTCACGGATTCGTAATAGCTGCGATTGTCGTGGCAGGTTCCCTCTTCACGATGTCATTTGGCCATGATCATGGCGGTGATCCAAATCAACACGATCAACAGAATGAACAACACCAAGAACACATGAACCATGAATAGATTAACGATAGGTAGGTGTCCATTTTGGAATTTAACAAACAAGCAAACGAAAAACAAGAATTTGATTTAATATGGAAGCCTATCATTGGGTTTGTCCTTTGCATCTTACTTACAGCTTTTACACTTTGGGGAGCATTATATTCTGGCGCCTTTCCAAAGGTACTTTTTATTGCGATTTCTGTTATCACCTTTATACAAGCAGTACAGCTACTATTGCAAGTTCAGACTCAAGAATAATAAGAAAAGCGCAAGCACCTTGAAAGATACGACAAGCATAAGCAGAGCGGTGCAGTGTGGTGCTTTGCTCGCGCGGAAGCGAACTGCTTATGTCTCGAGTGTCTAGGGCGCTTGCGCTAGACAGATAATCGCCAAAATTTTATACTTTCTTTGCTCTTAAAAAAACCCCCTTTTCCAATGCTAAGGAAAAAGGGGGTTTTTATTAATAATTTGTTTTCGTTCTATTTATTGGCGATTTAACCATTCGTATGATAAACATAACCCATCCTACCTCTGCAAGAATGAGACTCAGATAGAACATTGACCATGTAATGGAGAATGCTGCTGGTGCTGTCTGAAACTGTGCTTCAATATAGTACAGCCACATTCCTACCAGCATAACTGTCTGGAGAACAGCTAGCGTTTTCTTGTTTGATTGAATAAATAAGAATGGAGTTAGTGTTGCCAATAACATAAACATCACTATAATACCCATTTAAAATCATCTCCAATTGTTAATTAGTTCATGTAAACGATTTCTATATTATTAGTATAACAGATAATTTACAAAAATGACACAAAAAATTCACAAGTAAGTTTTTTTTGGATATCTTACGGTCGGACAACGACGTTTACATTTATAGATTATCCATTTTCCATTATTATATTATAGTGCAATTTCATTAATCCCCTGCTATTGAGGCCGCGGGGTCTCGACGATCTCTTGCTTCCCGCAGGATAAGGAATGCTCCCCTGAAAAGGCATCGCACGAAGAAAAAGTGCTTTTCTTTTTCGAGGAGTCTCCGTATATTCGAGGGTGCTAAGTTAAGGTGAAAAGTTAATTTTTTAAAATACCACCATTTTTTCAGTGGCCTCCTGCTATTAAGCGTTCTTTTTCCTATACAGCCACACACTCTTTCCTTTAATAACAACAAACTTTTAAAAAACGGCCAATGTAAAAGACGATTATGGCTACCATAATCGTCCATGTTAAAATTTATTTACTTAACTGCCGTGCTAACTTTCAACTTCTTTCCTTTGATTGTTGTTTTTTCCATGGCTTGAATAACTAATGAGCCTTTTCCATTAAGGATATCAACATAGGAAAAATTGTCTTGGATGTTTATAATTCCAATATCGTCTGCTGTTACCCCTGGAATTTTAGCAATGGTTCCAACAAAATCTACAGCTCGGATCTTCTTCTTTTTCCCACCACTAAAATGGAGTTTCGTAATATCTTTATTTATTCGCGCAGTTTTATTATTTTTAACGACTCGGCGCCCACTGAGTTTTTCTTCAAAAGCGGCTTTTCCGCTAACAACTTCTTGTCGCGTTGGAGCATCCATAGTAGATAACCCAAAGCCAATGTATTTTTCAATTGCTTTAAGGAATTTTCCTTCATGAGGTGTCGCAAAGGTAATCGCTTTTCCTTTATTACCAGCACGCCCTGTTCTTCCAGTCCGGTGAACATAGGACTCTTTTTCCATTGGAACATCATAGTTAATCACAAGTGTCACATTATCAATATCAATTCCTCTGGCAGCCACATCGGTTGCCACTAGATAACGGAAATTGCCAATTTTGAATCCCTCCATGACTGCAAATCGATCCTCTTGTTCTAACCCACCATGGAGTTTTTCACAGGAATATGTAGCTGCCTCCAATTCAGAAAACACTGTATCAACATGTTCTTTAGTCCTGCAAAAAATAATACAACTATCTGGGTTTTCAACGACTGTTACGTTTTTAAGCAAAGAAACTTTTTCTTCGTCTTTCACTTCGATTACACGATGGTCAATCGTACCTGTTGTTACTCCTGTAGTAGCAATTTCGATATTACTAGGATCTTTCATATACTTATGACAAAGACTTTCTACATCTTTCGGCAATGTAGCAGAAAATACCATTGTCATCCTATCTGAAGGAAGTTTTTTTATAATCGCTTCAACTTCACTAATAAACCCCATATTAAGCATTTCATCAGCTTCATCGATAATTAAGTACTTTATTTGGTCTAAAACTAAAGTATCCCTTTCGATATGGTCCATCACACGTCCAGGTGTACCAACAACTACATGCGTTTTTTGTTTCAATTCTTCCTTCTGTTTCGCAAATGGTTCTTTTCCATAAACCGCCATAGCTTTAATCCGTTTAAACCTTCCAATATTCGTTATATCTTCTCTAACTTGTACAGCAAGCTCCCGGGTTGGTGTAAGAATTAATGTTTGTGGCTTTTTTTCTTCCCATTCCATCATTTCACAAATAGGAATACCAAAGGCTGCTGTCTTACCACTTCCTGTTTGGGACTGTACCACAAGATCTTGATTTTCCATTGCTTTTGGTATTACTTCACGTTGAACTTCTGTAGGCGTGTCGTATTTCAACACACCAAGCGCCCTTCCTATTTCATTGCTTAAATTGTATTCTTCAAAATTTATTTCACTCATGTGTTAGCCTCTTTTTTTTATTATTCGACTTTATATATAGGATTCTCTAAAGAAAATATCATATGCAAAATCTGACCATGTTCATTATATCGTATTTAGTTAGGTAAAAGTGACTTTCCTAGTAAAGTCATGTTATATCTATTTTCCCCAAACAAAAACACCAGAATTTCATATCCTGGTGTTTTTGTTATTTGCCTGGCGGCGTCCTACTCTTGCAAGGACAAAGTCCCAACTACCATCGGCGCTGGAGAGCTTAACTACTGTGTTCGGTATGGGAACAGGTGTGACTTCTCCGCTATTACTACCAGACAATTTCATATAAGAAAAAGGTATATTTTATACCCTAAAAACTAAATAAGAGCGCAATAGTGACATCAAGAATTGTTAGTTAAGTCCTCGATCGATTAGTATTCGTCAGCTGCACGTGTCACCACGCTTCCACCTCGAACCTATCAACCTCATCGTCTCTGAGGGATCTTACTCACTCGAAAGTGATGGGAAGTCTCATCTTGAGGGGGGCTTCATGCTTAGATGCTTTCAGCACTTATCCTTTCCACACGTAGCTACCCAGCTATGCTCCTGGCGGAACAACTGGTACACCAGCGGTGTGTCCATCCCGGTCCTCTCGTACTAAGGACAGCTCCTCTCAAACTTCCAGCGCCCACGACGGATAGGGACCGAACTGTCTCACGACGTTCTGAACCCAGCTCGCGTACCGCTTTAATGGGCGAACAGCCCAACCCTTGGGACCGACTACAGCCCCAGGATGCGATGAGCCGACATCGAGGTGCCAAACCTCCCCGTCGATGTGAACTCTTGGGGGAGATAAGCCTGTTATCCCCGGGGTAGCTTTTATCCGTTGAGCGATGGCCCTTCCATGCGGAACCACCGGATCACTAAGCCCGACTTTCGTCCCTGCTCGACTTGTAGGTCTCGCAGTCAAGCTCCCTTCTGCCTTTACACTCTACGAATGATTTCCAACCATTCTGAGGGAACCTTTGGGCGCCTCCGTTACTCTTTAGGAGGCGACCGCCCCAGTCAAACTGCCCGCCTGACACTGTCTCCGAACCGGATTACGGTCCTGGGTTAGAAGGTCCGTACAGCCAGGGTGGTATCCCACGGATGCCTCCACCGAAGCTAGCGCTCCGGTTTCCAAGGCTCCCACCTATCCTGTACAAGCTGTACCAACATTCAATATCAGGCTACAGTAAAGCTCCACGGGGTCTTTCCGTCCTGTCGCGGGTAATGCGCATCTTCACGCATAGTATAATTTCACCGGGTCTCTCGTTGAGACAGTGCCCAAGTCGTTGCACCTTTCGTGCGGGTCGGAACTTACCCGACAAGGAATTTCGCTACCTTAGGACCGTTATAGTTACGGCCGCCGTTTACTGGGGCTTCGGTTCTAAGCTTCGCACCCGAAGGTGCTAACCTTTCCCCTTAACCTTCCAGCACCGGGCAGGTGTCAGCCCCTATACTTCGCCTTTCGGCTTCGCAGAGACCTGTGTTTTTGCTAAACAGTCGCTTGGGCCTATTCACTGCGGCTCCTCCTTAAAGGAGCACCCCTTCTCCCGAAGTTACGGGGTCATTTTGCCGAGTTCCTTAACGAGAGTTCTCCCGATCACCTTAGGATTCTCTCCTCGCCTACCTGTGTCGGTTTGCGGTACGGGCACCTATGAACTCACTAGAGGCTTTTCTTGGCAGTGTGAAATCCAGAACTTCGGTACTTTAGTTCCCTCCCCATCACAGCTCAGAATTGTTGGACGGATTTGCCAATCCAACTCCCTTGCTGCTTGGGCGCACATTTCCAATCGTGCGCATTCCTTATCCTACTGCGTCCCCCCATCGTTCAAACGTTCATGAGGTGGTACAGGAATATCTACCTGTTGTCCATCGCCTACGCCTGTCGGCCTCGGCTTAGGTCCCGACTAACCCTGAGCGGACGAGCCTTCCTCAGGAAACCTTGGGCTTTCGGTGAAAGAGATTCTCACTCTTTTTTCGCTACTCATACCGGCATTCTCACTTCGAAGCGCTCCACCAGTCCTCACGGTCTGACTTCACTGCACTTCGAACGCTCTCCTACCATTGTTCATAGAACAATCCGCAGCTTCGGTGATACGTTTAGCCCCGGTACATTTTCGGCGCAGAGTCACTCGACCAGTGAGCTATTACGCACTCTTTAAATGATGGCTGCTTCTAAGCCAACATCCTGGTTGTCTGGGCAACTCCACATCCTTTTCCACTTAACGTATACTTTGGGACCTTAGCTGGCGGTCTGGGCTGTTTCCCTTTCGACTATGAACCTTATCACCCATAGTCTGACTCCCAGGCTTACGTAGCTGGCATTCGGAGTTTGACTGAATTCGGTAACCCGGTGAGGGCCCCTAGTCCAATCAGTGCTCTACCTCCAGTACGCATCTGCCTGAGGCTAGCCCTAAAGCTATTTCGGAGAGAACCAGCTATCTCCGTGTTCGATTGGCATTTCACCCCTACCCACACCTCATCCCCGCATTTTTCAACATACGTGGGTTCGGGCCTCCAGTCAGTGTTACCTGACCTTCACCCTGGACATGGGTAGATCACACGGTTTCGGGTCTACGACCGCATACTAATTCGCCCTATTCAGACTCGCTTTCGCTGCGGCTCCGTGTCTTCCACTTAACCTCGCATACGATCGTAACTCGCCGGTCCATTCTACAAAAGGTACGCCGTCACCCATTAACGGGCTTCGACTACTTGTAAGCGCACGGTTTCAGGATCTCTTTCACTCCCCTTCCGGGGTGCTTTTCACCTTTCCCTCACGGTACTGGTTCACTATCGGTCACTAGGTAGTATTTAGCCTTAGGAGATGGTCCTCCCAGATTCCGACGGAATTTCTCGTGTTCCGCCGTACTCAGGATCCACTCCGGAGGAAACTCTTTTTCGATTACAGGGCTCTTACCCGCTATGGCTGATCGTTCCAGATCGATTCATCTAAAGAATTTCTTTGTAACTCCAATGGAGTGTCCTACAACCCCAGAAAGCAAGCTTTCTGGTTTGGGCTGATTCCGTTTCGCTCGCCGCTACTCAGGAAATCGCATTTGCTTTCTCTTCCTCCGGGTAATGAGATGTTTCAGTTCCCCGGGTCTGCCTCGCGTATCCTATGTATTCAGATACGCGTACTGCTCCATTACGAACAGTGGGTTTCCCCATTCGGAAATCCTCGGATCAAAGTCTACTTACGACTCCCCGAGGCATATCGGTGTTAGTCCCGTCCTTCATCGGCTCCTAGTGCCAAGGCATTCACCGTGCGCTCTTCTTCACTTAACTATCTTTATGATTAAGAACTTACGTTTTTGATGTCGTTGTCTATCTTGCTCTTATTTAGTTTTCAAGGTGCAAAAAGAGAGATTCGCATCCCTCAAAACTGAACAAACAACCATGTATGCAAGGCCTACCAATGGCAGGTCTTATCGATGACGACAAGCGTCACCGATTTTCCGTTAATAATCCAGCTACAACTCCCAGCAGCTAGCGTATAGTTAATCTCTTTTCAATCTCCCAAAGTGCAGGGAGATTTTCAAGAGCTTATCTATCCGTACGCCGCTAAACGGTCGTTTTCGCTTTTTTATATTCCTTAGAAAGGAGGTGATCCAGCCGCACCTTCCGATACGGCTACCTTGTTACGACTTCACCCCAATCATTGGCCCCACCTTCGGCGGCTAGCTCCATAAAGGTTACCTCACCGACTTCGGGTGTTGCCAACTCTCGTGGTGTGACGGGCGGTGTGTACAAGGCCCGGGAACGTATTCACCGCGGCATGCTGATCCGCGATTACTAGCGATTCCGGCTTCATGTAGGCGAGTTGCAGCCTACAATCCGAACTGAGAATGGTTTTATGGGATTTGCTACACCTCGCGGCTTCGCGTCCCTTTGTTCCATCCATTGTAGCACGTGTGTAGCCCAGGTCATAAGGGGCATGATGATTTGACGTCATCCCCACCTTCCTCCGGTTTGTCACCGGCAGTCACCTTAGAGTGCCCAACCGAATGCTGGCAACTAAGATCAAGGGTTGCGCTCGTTGCGGGACTTAACCCAACATCTCACGACACGAGCTGACGACAACCATGCACCACCTGTCACTCTGTCCCCGAAGGGAACACGATATCTCTATCGCTATCAGAGGATGTCAAGACCTGGTAAGGTTCTTCGCGTTGCTTCGAATTAAACCACATGCTCCACCGCTTGTGCGGGCCCCCGTCAATTCTTTTGAGTTTCAGCCTTGCGGCCGTACTCCCCAGGCGGAGTGCTTAATGCGTTAACTTCAGCACTAAGGGGCGGAAACCCCCTAACACCTAGCACTCATCGTTTACGGCGTGGACTACCAGGGTATCTAATCCTGTTCGCTCCCCACGCTTTCGCTCCTCAGCGTCAGTTACAGACCAGAGAGTCGCCTTCGCCACTGGTGTTCCTCCACATCTCTACGCATTTCACCGCTACACGTGGAATTCCACTCTCCTCTTCTGTACTCAAGTCCTCCAGTTTCCAATGACCCTCCACGGTTAAGCCGTGGGCTTTCACATCAGACTTAAAAGACCGCCTGCGAGCGCTTTACGCCCAATAATTCCGGACAACGCTTGCCCCCTACGTATTACCGCGGCTGCTGGCACGTAGTTAGCCGGGGCTTTCTGGTTAGGTACCGTCATGGTACCGCCCTATTCGAACGATACTTGTTCTTCCCTAACAACAGAGTTTTACGATCCGAAAACCTTCATCACTCACGCGGCGTTGCTCCGTCAGACTTTCGTCCATTGCGGAAGATTCCCTACTGCTGCCTCCCGTAGGAGTCTGGGCCGTGTCTCAGTCCCAGTGTGGCCGATCACCCTCTCAGGTCGGCTACGCATCGTCGCCTTGGTAGGCCATTACCCCACCAACTAGCTAATGCGCCGCGGGCCCATCTGTAAGTGACAGCAAAAGCCGCCTTTCAACTTTCTACCATGTGATAAAAAGTATTATTCGGTATTAGCTCCGGTTTCCCGGGGTTATCCCAATCTTACAGGTAGGTTGCCCACGTGTTACTCACCCGTCCGCCGCTCGTTCCACAAGCTCACACCCCGAAGGGTGATTGCTTGCTTCCCGCGCTCGACTTGCATGTATTAGGCACGCCGCCAGCGTTCGTCCTGAGCCAAGATCAAACTCTCCAAAAAAGTTTGAATAAAATCGACACCAATCGATTTTATCAATTGTCTTAGCTTTGTTTCGTTACTTACACACTTGGTTGTTTTGTTCAGTTTTCAAGGATCGAATTTCAGTACGCTTTTCAAAAAAGCGACTTTATTAATCTACCATATTACTATTGTTAATGTCAACAGAAAGTTTCTTGATTCCTATTGTTAATGCAAAAGTAAGTTTCTTGCTGTTTTTTTCGACAACCTATTAACTATAACATTTCCTATACCGATTGTCTACTACAAAATTATATTTCTATAAATCTGGAAAACAACTTCTAATTGTTTTCTCTTTCGCTACCAGCGCTGGCAATCAGCACTGTTTTTTTAGCAGCAAAAATAATATTACTACTTCTAAGACATGAAGTCAATACTATTTATGCATTTATTGAATAAGCCACTTATAGATTAGTCAAGTAAGAATCCCTCATACTCTTCTACTCTATCTAGCTGAGTGAACCAACGAAAAAGAAACAAGCTACCTATGAGCAGCAGCTAACCCGAAAATATAAGCTGTTCTTTTATGTATCTTCCCATCTCACCTTTTACTAAACCTAAGAAAAGTAATACTAGTTCTATTGTTTCTATTAAACTTGGCGAAGCGGGTATGATGCGAATTAGAACTACCGGATATCCTATTCGGGAATGACTTGAAACATTCGATCAAAGATTTCCCCCTCACAAACATTCGATGCATGTTCGAACTGCCTTTATCAAATCATCATTAGACCAGCTAGGAATACCTTTATGTTTTAAAGCGAGATCATGTGAAGCTGGGATATGGATAAAACCTGATGGAACTGAAAGATTTTCTTTTTGGAAATGATATAATCCGTGATACATGACATTATTACATAGGTACGTTCCAGCGGTGTTTGATATCTCTGCTGGCAAACCTGACCTCACTAATCTTTCCACCATCTTGTCTAACGGCAGCGTGGAGAATAAACCATCTTGTCCGTTCTCAAAAATTGCTTCTCCGTTTGGTACATGACCTTTATTGTCTGATTCCCCATCATTACAGTTAATAGCAATCCTTTCAGGTGTGACCTTATAGCGACCACCCGCTAATCCTAAGGAGATCAAGGCATCTGGTTGTACATTCTTTATTTCATCAAGTAATTGCTTCCCGCTTTTTGAAAAGTCTACGGTTAATACCTTACTCACGATTTCATAACCGTTTAGCGTAGAACCATCTAATTCTTCTACTATTTTTGCTGTGGGATTTACTGGAAAGTCTAAAAACGGTTCGAATCCTGTTAATAATAACTTTTTCAAGCCTCTCTCCCTCTCTTTTAGTACTACCTTCTACTATAGTATATCTAATTTTCATCATGTGTTAAATAAATCTATTTCTCATCCTTTTTATTTTTCACTACTGACCTTGCGCTGTTCCTTAAATTAACTGTATGTACAAAAAGAATTACTAACATTTTTTGATTTAATTTCTAAAAAATGAACAAGATAATAGGAGTGAGTTTAACTTGGCAAAGAAGTTAAGTTTCACTTATAAAAAAGTAGGAGGTCTTTTAATGTCAGAGGAAAATAAAAATCGCAATAAAGATAAGGGCAGACAGAACAACAGGACAAGACATAATAAGCAAGCAGCAGATGTTGAGTTTGCTAATGAAAATGAAAATAATAGCGATTTTCTTAACTTAGACAACAAACAAAATAAAAGAAACCGGGATCAAAACAAATAGTAGCTTAAGCAGCAGTGAAAAGGTTGTGCCAGAGATTGATTTTGGGACAACCTTTCTTATCTGCATAAATGCAACTAAGTCATTCGCCCAAAGGCTTGGCGAATGCCAAGTTTTTCTAACTATTGTTATTATCTGTTTAAAAACGCGGCGTCAAAGAGTAAGCCATAACATACAAAGTTGATACTTGTATGTTATAGCTGGATTATTTCTTTTTCTACTTATTTGTATTTCGCAAGCTTCTTACTGTCGTTTTTTTGTTTTTTTATTATTAAACTTTTCGGCTGGTGTTAGTGGTTCATTAGCAAATTCATGATCAAATTTCTTTGACAAGTTACCCCTTACAGCTTGTTCATCACTAACTCCACCATTTATTTTATTCTTCTTATTTTTGCTCATCTAAAGCACCTCCATACGGTTATTTTGCCTTAATTAACATTCATTATCCGTATGTTTGGTTTTTACCATGCTTAAAAGTTAAACCACTTCATGGTCAATAACGCCAAGTTTTTTTAGCATAGGATCTGTTAAGACAAAAACCTTTTTGACCTCTAAGTCCTTTAAAATATCCGCTAACTCAGTAAGAGATCATTCCTCATGATAGATCTTTTTTGGGGATACAAATTGATTCATTCTATTCTAACTCCCCTCAAGATACGATTGATACTACCCTAAATCGATCTCTTTCCGTTTACTTGAGGAAGGGATTTTTAATTCCTCTCGATATTTAGCAACCGTTCTTCTTGAAATGCTAATTCCTTTTTTCGTTTTAAAATAATAAGCTATCTTTTGATCAGAAAATGGTTTTTGTTTACTTTCTTTTTCAACAAAATCCTTTAACAATAGTTTGACTTTTGCCTGCGATGCGTGATTACCATCATCTGACGACAATTTTGAATTAAACAACTTGCGAATATCAAAAGACCCTCCTGGGGTTTGAATTACCTTGTTCATTGTAGCCCTGCTTACAGTAGACTCATGCATCTCGATTTCGTCAGCAACTTCCTTCAATGTAAGTGGTTGAAGTTCAGTGAATCCATTCATGAAAAAGTTATGTTGTCTTCTTAAAATAACATTTACGACCTTTAAAATAGTTGACCTGCGTTGTTCAATACTACTAAGTAGCCACTGGTAGCTTTTGAAGTGGCCTTGGATATAGGTTGATAGTTCATTGTTGCCTGTTTTGAAATCGGTGTATTGGCTGCTGACACGAATTTCAGGTAAATAAGCGTCGTTCAAATAGGCAACGTACCCGTCCCCTTTTTGTTCTACAATTATATCTGGATTTAAATAATCCGCACGGGAGTTCGAGATACTCGTACATGGTTTTGGATCAAGATTCTGAATAAGATCATGGATTACCTTCACTTCTGATAAAGTTATATTCATATGGCTCGCAATCTCATTCCACTTTTTGTTTGCAAGAAGGTCTAAATATTCCTCGATTACACACGCAAGCTGGGCTTTCTCAGGATAATAGAATTTCACCTGTAATAATAAACATTCCTTTAAGTTTCTGGCGCCGACTCCCACTGGCTCTAATTGTTGGAGTAACTTAATACCTTTGTTGACTTGCTTTTCATTAAGACAGAGCTCCGTTGCAATGACATCTACTTGTAATGGTAAATATCCATTTTCATCTAAATTAAGGATCAAGTAATGTATTAATTTCTTCTCCTTTTCATTAATAGAAAGCCACTGCGTTTGTTCAATTAAATGTTCCCGCATGCCTTTATCATTAGTTGCTATAAAATCAAGTGGATCTGTATGTACAGCCTTGTTTATTTTATTTGTATAAAAGCTATCGGGAACTTTTTCTTTTAACTCTATTAAAGGATTCTCTAATTGTTGTTCCTGTATAAATTGATATAATTCATACGTTGAATACTGCAATAGTTGGATTGCTTGTCTTAATTCGGTTGTCATCTTAAGATTAAGCGTTTGCTTCTGTTGAAGTACAAGTTCCATTTTGTTCCCCCCATGTGAAGCTTCCTGTAATTTTGAATCCGCTTACAATTATATTATAATATGAATTCATAAAATAATCGATGAAATAACTAAATTATTTTAAGAATATAACTTTTCTACATGTAGAAAGCAACAAAAAAATAGCTGCCCTCTTTTCGAAAGGGACAACTATTTTTAATAATTGAATGGAAAAAGCAGTAAACGCAAATCAGAAAAATATATGTGTGTTTAAAAAGATATTATTCACATAATCAGTTTTCACTAGATAAATATACTCATAATCAGCGTCATCCCAAAACCGACCAAAGCAATGATCGTTTCCATAACTGTCCAGGATTTCAGTGTATCTTTCTCAGACATTCCGAAGAAACGGCTAACCATCCAAAAACCTGAATCATTAACATGAGACGCAATGGTTGCCCCTGAAGCAATGGAGATAACAAGTAACGCAAGCATCGGACCCTCGATACCAAGCGTACCGATTACCGGTGTGATTAAACTGGCCGCAGTAATCATCGCAACCGTGGCTGAACCTTGTGCAATACGAATTGCTGCAGCAACAAGGAAAGCAAACACGAGGACTGGTATGTTTAGATCGGCCATCGAATTAGCCAACACATCCCCGATTCCAGTTTCAACCAACACTTGGCCGAAAACTCCACCCGCACCAGTAATCAAAATGATAATACCTGCAGGCTCAAGCGATTTCGTTGCGATTTCCTGAATCTCTTCTTTAGAATAACCGCGTCGTGTGCCCAGCAAATAAAAGGTTAACAGTGCAGTAATCGTTAATGCGACTCCAGGGTTACCGATAAATGTAACAATTGTTCTCAGTGTACTATCCTCAGCAAGCATTACACCCGCAAATGTGTTTAATAAAATAAGAAATAGAGGCAGTAAAATAAGGGATGCAATCATGCCAAAACTAGGCAGTTCTTTATCATATTGCTTCCCTCTCGCTTCTTCCGCCATGTTTTGCATCATTAATTTCGGGACTTCAACATGGATCTTTTTACCAATATACGTACCAAAAATTGGACCAGCAATAATAGCAGCAGGAATTCCAGCAATTAGACCAAACAAAATAACCCAACCGAGGTTGGCACCTAGTAATGAAGCAACAGCGATCGGTCCAGGTGTCGGTGGCACGAAACTATGTGTGACCGCTAAACCAGCTAGTAACGGAATACCGAAATGAAGCAATGACTTTCCTGTTTTTTGTGCCAGGCTATATAAAATCGGCACTAATATAACAAAAGCAACATCAAGAAACACAGGAATAGAAATAATAAAACCGGTTAAAACAAGCGCCCAGTTTACATTTTTTTCGCCAAACTTGTTCATTAGCGTAAGTGCCAATCGCTCGGCACCTCCAGAAGCCTTCAGTATCTCGCCAAACATGGCACCGATACCGATGATGACAGCGATCTCACCTACTGTTCCACCCATACCAGCCTGCACGGCTTCAAAAATTTCCGCTGGGCTCATTCCCGCCATTAGGCCAATAATATAACTGACGACAATTAATGCAAGAAACGCCTGAAGATTCATTCGTATAACAAGAAATAACAATAACGCGACACCGAAAACGGCAAGTAAAATTAACCCTATTGTAGACATTTAAATTCTCCTCCTCCATTTGTTTGTACAATGAACATTTTCTTTTCTGTGATAAAATCATTTTCAATACATTGTGTACAATCCTTAAAGCAACGGATTTTTATAATAAATTCCCCTTACCATTCCGCTACTGTACCGTCCTTGTTCCGCCAGATAGGATTTTTCCATTGGTGACTAACTTTTGTTGCTTCCTTGATACGATCTTCGTTTATTTCGATGCCAAGACCAGCTCCTTTCGGCATTTTAACTGAACCTGATTCGTATTCGAATACCGCTTTGTCAACAAGGTAATCTAATAAATCACTGCCTTTGTTGTAATGAATACCAAGACTTTGCTCCTGAATAATGCAGTTTGGTGTACACGCATCAAGCTGGAGTGAAGCTGCTAGATTAATAGGCCCAAGTGGTGCGTGTGGCGCAACCGCTACATCAAACGTTTCAGCCATCGCCGCGATTTTTTTCGCCTCCAGGATACCGCCAGCGTGAGACAGATCAGGCTGAATAATATCAACGACGCCGTCCATCAACATTTGTTTGAAACCCCAGCGTGTATAGTTACGTTCACCTGTAGCAATCGGTGTTGTCGTGTGATTGGCGATTTCCCTGAATGCCTCAAGGTTTTCAACAAGGACAGGCTCTTCAATAAACATTGGCCGGAAAGGTTCAAGCTCTTTCACAAGAATCTTAGCCATCGCTTTGTGTACACGGCCATGAAAATCAATGCCAATGCCAAAATCATTGCCAACAGCATCCCGAATAGCTGCGACCCGATTAACAGCAGCATCCACCTTTGTGTAGCTGTCGATGTAATTCATTTCCTCGGTCCCGTTCATCTTGATCGCTGTAAAACCAGCATTGGCCTTTTCCTTTGCAGCTGCGCCGACATCTTGTGGACGATCACCGCCAATCCATGAATAAACCTGAATAGTGTCCCGAACTGCACCGCCAAGCATCTCATAAACGGGCATATTGTAATATTTCCCTTTAATATCCCAAAGCGCTTGCTCAATTCCGGAAATTGCGCTCATTAAAATTGGGCCTCCACGATAAAATCCACCACGATACAAGACTTGAAAATGATCTTCAATATTTCGTGGGTCCTTGCCGATTAAGTAATCCATCAATTCCGTAACACATGCTTCCACCGTGTGCGCGCGCCCTTCAATAACCGGCTCACCCCAACCAATGACTCCTTCATCTGTTTCGATTTTCAAAAATAACCAGCGCGGTGGTACTTTATAAAGTTTAAAATCGGTAATTTTCATAACGGTTACACATCCTTTATCGCTTCTACAAACTGTTGTGCTTTTTCAGTGATTCCTTTTAATGCATCTGGATTGATTAATTGTTTTGTGTTAACGAGCGCACTACCAAGACCGGCAGCAACAGCTCCATTTTCGAAATATTGCCTTACGTTGGACAAATCAACGCCACCTGTCGGCATCAAAGGAATGTGAGGTAAAGGTCCATGGATATCCTTTAGATAACTTGGGCCCATAATACCAGCAGGAAAAACCTTAATTAGGTCTGCTCCATGTTCATAAGCAGTTAAAATTTCTGTTGGAGTTAAGGCACCGGGAATACTTACAACACCATAGCGTTTCGTTAATCGAATCGTTTCAACGTTAACAGTTGGTGAAAAAATAAATCGGGCACCTGCCATGATCGCCGTTCTAGCCGTTTCTGGATCAAGTACGGTACCAGCACCAACAATCATTTGATCGCCAAATTCCTGGTTTAGATTTCTAATTAAAACGTCCACTTTCGGCGTATCTGCTGTAATTTCTAAAATATATATCCCGCCTTTATGAAGTGCACGTGCAATAGATAAAACCTCTTCACCTTTTGCACCACGTATGACGGCGACCAACTTGTGTTCCTTTATTCGCTGAAATGTATCTACCATATGTAACAACCTCCCTATCTCTCAACATCATCTTGATGAGTATTGTTCATAAAATGAGTAAGTCTTTTTTTGTCGGGTAATCCTTCGACATCGCCATCGGCCATCGTCACCATTGCACCAACAGCATTGCCACGTCTGACTGCTTCTATCAAATCAAGTCCATCAACTAAGCCCGACAAACAACCTGCCGCAAAACCATCACCAGCTCCAACTGGATCTACTATATGTTCAACTGAAAACCCTTCCACAAAACTTGAAGTCTTATCGGATAAAACGTAAGCGCCTTTTTTTCCAAGCTTCATAATCACCGTTGATGCACCGTTATCATAAAACGCTTGAGCCAATGTTTCAGGATCCGATCTACCGAATACGAATTCTGCTTCATCAATCCCCGGTAAAACGATGTCAGCCATCGCCGACAACTCACGAAGAACTTTTCTCGCCTGGCTCTCGGTCCATAACTTGCGCCGGAGATTAGGGTCGAAAACAACGGTCACACCGTTTCTTTTTGCGTAGTCAATAGCTGTTAAAACGGTTTCATAACAGTCCTTACTAAGCGCAGGAGTGATCCCTGTCACATGCAGAAACTTTGCACTTGCGATATAAGTTTCATCTAAATCATGAGCTAACATCTGGCTCGCCGCCGAATCATTCCGATAATACTTCACCTTTACTTCATCGGGCGACAGTTTTTCCTTAAAATAAAGACCTGTCGACGCAACGTCATCAAACATAACCTGGCTGACGTCGATGCCTTCACCCCGAATGAAGGATAGGATTCTTTCGCCGAATTCATCATCTCCAAGCCGACTAATCCAACCAGCTTGATGACCCAGCCTGGTCAGTCCAATTGCTACATTCGACTCAGCACCAGCAATTTTTGTTGAAAAATCACCAGAATACCGCATGAGTCCTGTCGTTTTAGTGGTAAACAAAACCATCGTTTCCCCGAGTGTAACAACATCCATATTTTCTCCTCCTTTCTCGTATTGTGCTTCAAGCACAATAAAACGTTTACATCTACAACCGTTTCAACGAAATTGCCTCTCGCATATTTTGCAAAGCTTCTCTCCCTTTTTCTTTGTTTGCAATCATTACATTGGTATAAAGCGCATCAACAATACTGAGCTGTGCAAACCTTGATGACATTGCTTCTGAACGAAAATCAGTTTCTTCTGCAACGGTATACAGCGAAATATCCGCATCTTTTGTTAATGGAGATTTAGCAAAATTCGTAATACTAATCGTTTTGACTCCTCTTTCCTTTAAAATTTGCAAAACATCCAGCATATCCTTTGTTGATCCAGAATGAGAGATTAATATTGCGACATCTTTATCCGTTAATTGTGAAGCTGACATTAGCTGCATGTGTGATTCAAGGTTAGAGCTTACTTGAAGACCACTTCGGATAAATTTGTGATACGCATCCATTGCTATGAGCGCTGAACCACCGTTTCCAAAGAATTCTACTCTACCCGCTTCTAAAATTGCTTCGACAGCTTGTTCAAATATAGCGCCATCCAGAATATGCATCGTATCTTCAATTGTTTTAATATTAGAACGGAATATTTTTTCTGAAACTGTTCCTATACTGTCCTCTTCGTTAATTTTTTCATGTATATCCTTCATTGGTGTTACAATATCTGCCGCTAACGCAATTTTTAACGCTTGATACCCCTTAAAACCAATTCGCTGACAAAAACGAAATACGGTGGACTCGGCTACATTTAACTCATCTGCCACCTGATTAATCGTATGATGAATAATATTTTGGGGATTATGTAAAATATAGTCCGCAATTTTCTTTTCTTTGTCACTGAATTTTCCATAGTTACCTCGAATGCTTGCTAAACCATGTTTATGCCTGTTATTCATTGGCCAGCTCCTTGATTTTGAAATTATAAAATAACTATACAAGAAAAAAAATCTTTTTTCAACATTGCATATGAAAAAAAATTTGATATACTTACATTAAAGTCAAAATAATTCTTCTAAAACGAGGTGGACACGATGAAATTAGGTATTATTGGCCTTGGTAAAATGGGGCTGAATTTAGCATTAAACTTAAACGATCACAATCATGAAATTATCGGGTATGATAACAAATCAGTAAACATTGATGATAAAAAATTACAAATTAAAGCGTCTATAGCAGATTTTGTGCAGGAGCTTCCTAGACCAAGAAAAATTTGGTTAATGGTCCCTGCTGGTGAGATTACAGGATCAGTTATCAATGAGCTAACTCATCATTTAACAGAAGGTGACATGATTATTGATGGCGGGAACTCTAATTATAAGGACACCGTAAAACGTGCTGAATCTCTTATGGAAAAAAGAATTTATTTCTTTGATTGCGGAACAAGCGGCGGTACTGAAGGAGCAAGAAACGGTGCATGTACAATGGTTGGCGGAGATGCAGAGAAATTCAAGGAAATCGAACCTTTATTCAAAGATTTATCCGTGGAAAATGGCTATCTATACACTGGAAAATCAGGAAGCGGACATTTTTTAAAAATGGTCCATAACGGTATAGAGTATGGCATGATGCAATCAATCGCAGAAGGATTTGAAATTTTAAACAAAAGTGACTTCAATTATGACTATGAAAAGGTTGCGAAAGTTTGGAATCACGGCTCTGTTATCCGTTCTTGGCTGATTGAATTAATCGAAAACGCCTTTTCAAAGGACGCAAAGTTGGATGAATTGCGCGGTGTAATGAATTCATCTGGAGAAGGAAAATGGACGGTTGAATCAGCGCTTGACTTTCAAGTTGCAGCACCAGTTATCGCGTTATCATTAATGATGCGTTACCGTTCTCAAGAAGACGATACTTTTTCAGGTAAGGTTGTAGCAGCATTACGGAATGAATTCGGTGGACACGAAGTAGTAAATAAATAATATAGTAGGGAGAAAAAGGAAGCATTATCTAAATCCTTTTTCTCTTTCTATTGAAATAATAAACAGTAGGAGGTACAGCCATGAAGCAGCAATCATTCTATTTAGGGGTAGATATTGGGACAACTAGCACAAAAGCTATTTTATATACAAAAAAAGGTGAAGTTGTAGCATCTCACACAATAAACTACCCATTACATACCCCAAATCCATTAGTCGCCGAACAAAACCCAGATGAAATAGTTGATGCAGTTGTCGGAACGATTAGAGAAACAATTCGAAAAAGTGACATGTCAAACTATCAACTAAACTTTATCTCATTTAGCTCAGCTATGCACAGCCTTATAGCAGTGAATGAAGAAGGAGAATTGTTAACGAACAGTATTACCTGGGCTGACACAAGAAGTGCAGAATACGCCAAAGAAATCAAAGAAAAACATAATGGGCATGCGATCTATCTGCGAACTGGGACACCAATACATGCAATGTCACCGCTAGCAAAGCTAGTTTGGTTAAAAGCAGAAAAACTAGCAATCTTTGAAAAAGCAACTAAATTCATTTCGATAAAAGAGTACGTATTCTATAAGCTTTTCGGTAAATATGTAATCGATTATTCGATTGCTTCTGCAACAGGTCTGTTTAATTTACAATCGCTTGATTGGGATACAGAAGCATTACAACTTGCGGGGATAACCCCTCAGCATTTATCGGAAATTGTTCCTACAACGTATAAAATGACTGGGATTAAAGAAGAATACCAGTCGTATATGGGGATTGATCGTAATGTGCCCTTTGTTATCGGTGCTAGTGATGGTGTTCTCTCTAATTTAGGTGTTAACGCAATCGACCCAGGTGTAGTTGCTGTAACAATCGGGACTAGTGGGGCTATTCGTACCGTTTACAACGAACCAAAAACAGACCCAAAGGGACGGATATTTTGTTATGCCTTAACCGAAAATCATTGGGTTATTGGTGGGCCAGTGAATAATGGCGGGATTGTTTTGCGTTGGCTACGTGACGAATTTGCTGCTGCTGAAGTTGAAACTGCCAAACGACTGGACATTGATCCGTATAATGTTTTGACAAAAATAGCTGATGGTGTAAATCCAGGCTCCGATGGCTTAATTTTTCATCCATATATGACTGGGGAACGTGCCCCATTATGGAATGCCAATGCACGGGGATCATTTTTTGGTCTAAGCATTCATCATAAAAAACAACACATGATTAGGTCAGTTTTAGAAGGAACTATTTACAACCTATATACCGTTTTGCTAGCACTTGAAGAATTAACGGGGGAACCAAAACGCATCCAAGCAACTGGTGGTTTTGCGCGCTCGGAAATGTGGCGCCAGTTAATGGCAGATATTTTTGATAAACCAGTTATCGTCCCAGAAAGCTTTGAAAGCTCATCTTTAGGCGCTGTAGTACTAGGAATGTATGCAATGGGGGAAATAGATGATTTCAGTATCGTTTCGAAAATGGTTGGAAATACAAATACGCATCACCCCGTTGAGGAAACGACAGCTGTTTATCGTGAACTTTTGCCCATTTACATTCGATTGTCGCGAATACTTAATGAAGAATATGAGAATATTGCAGCGTTTCAACGAAAATATTTAGGTGAAGCTAAAAAATAAAAACCAAAATAGAGTAGGCGCATGAATTATTTATACACCTACTCTATTTTACAAATTTAACTTGAAATTAATAGATACCTATAAAGGTTAAGAGGATAACTACTAGTACTGAAATTACTGGAATTAATACAGCGACAACAAATATATCCTTATAACTATCTTTATGTGTCAAACCAGTTATCGCAAACAACGTTAGCACTGCTCCATTATGCGGTAGGGCATCCAACCCTCCAGAGGATAAAGAGGCAACTCGGTGAAGATGCTCTGGATCAATTCCAGTGTTCTGAGCGATTTTATAATACTTATCCCCAAGTGCTTCAAGTGCTATTCCTAATCCCCCTGAGGCAGACCCTGTCGCACCAGCTAAGACATTGACAGCAATTGCTTCAGAGATTAATGGATTACCTTTCACTCCTAGTAATACCTCTGTAAGCTTATCAAATCCTGGAACCGCTTTTACAACAGTACCGAATCCAACAGCAGCACTTGTATTAATAATTGCTGTAACTGAACCAACTGCTCCACTATTAATAGCTTTTACAAAACCTTTAAATTTGGACAAGTTTAGCAGCATAATTAGAACAATCCCCGAAATTAGCGATGGCACAATGTCCCATTTAAAGACATTCAACGTAATAAGCACCGTTAGAAGTGGTAATAAAGACAATATAAATGAAGGAGTTTTCCCTTCCACCTTAAAAATTTTATTATCTTTTGGTTCTGTATATGTTTCTCCATTAGCCGTTAACTTTTTCTCGCGCCATCGAAGATACAAATATCCACCTACTGCCATTATTAATCCAGCGATTATTCCCATTATTGGAGCCGCTGTTGCGGAAGTTTGATAATAGTCAATAGGGATTAGATTTTGTATTTGTGGTGTTCCTGGTATTGCTGTCATTGTAAAAGTGAAAGCTCCTAGCGCAACTGTTGCCGGTATTAACTTTCTACTGATATTAGCTTCACGAAACAATGTTAAAGCTAGTGGATAAACAGCAAAAACAACTACAAACAGACTAACACCACCATATGTTAATACTGCCGCAGAAACCAACACACCTAAAATTGCACGCTCGGTGCCAATAATTTTTGTTGTCGCAACCGCGACCGATCTTGCCATACCTGTATCTTCCATTAACTTTCCAAACACTGCCCCAAGCATGAAGACTGGGAACCAATCTTTTGCAAATGACACAAAACCGCCCATATATGTGTCTTTATACGCTTCAAGTAGATCAAGCCCCCCTGTGAGCGCCACTACCCCCGCAGCAATAGGCGCCACCCAAATAATTGACCAACCCAAGTAGGCTAATACCATTAAAACAATAAGACCAAGTAATATACCAAACATGAAAACCCCTCCTTGATTTGAAATAGTGTTTTACATCTACAACACAAAGCTATCCACTGTTATTGCGCGGTATACCCACCATCAATAACAACAGCTTGACCAGTCACTCCTCTTGCTTTATCACTTGCCAGAAACAGTGTATAATCCGCAATTTCCTGAACGGACAATAAACGTTTTTGTGGAACTAGTGGATAAATTACTTCCTCGAGTACTTTTTCCAATGAAATATTGCGATTACTCGCTAAATCCTCAAGCTGGTTTCGAACAAGAGGTGTATCTACATACCCTGGGCATATAGCATTAACCGTGATTCCACTATCCGCACCTTCTAAAGCAGTAACTTTAGTTAGTCCAATCACACCATGTTTCGAACTATTATAAGCAGCCTTTCCTGCGAAACCAATCAGACCATTGATAGAAGCCATATTGATAATTCGACCCGTTCCTTGTTTTTTCATGATAGGAAATACATGCTTGGTCGCCATGAACGGTGCAACAAGCATCACTTTTGTAATAAACTCAAACTTCTCTGTCGGAAAATCTTCAATTGAATCAATATGTTGTAAACCCGCATTATTAATCAGAACATCGAGCCTGCTATACCGTTCGACTGTCGCATTAATTGCGCTTTTTAACTCTTCTTCGTCTGTAACATCACACTTTATACCAAAACAGTCATAACCTTCTTGATTTAATTTTTGCGTAACTTCGTGTACTTTCTCTTCGTTAATATCAGAAAAAGCTACTTTAGCTCCATTTTTAACAAATTCGACCCCAACTTCGTAACCAATACCACTCGCTGCGCCTGTAATAAATACAACTTTATTTTCAACCATTGTAACCATCCTCCTATACCTCTTTTTACTAAGATGTTCTGTTTATTGCACCCTCGGATATATACTTGCAATAAGCATGCCAACATTTAGATTATGGGAAAATGCAATAATGACTTAGATTAAATTGAAAAATAAAAAACCCCACTTTCCGCTTTCACGGAAAATAGAGTTCAAGGCATGCGTAACAATAATGAAAGCCCTTACTTTTTTATGTATAAATAAAGCATTCCACATTTTCGGAATAATCTTCCGAAATAACGGAAATGTTACAACCCATACTTTTTTATTTTGTCATACAAGTTTGATTTACCTATTCCTAATAATTCTTTTGCTTTCGTTTTATCTCCGTTCACCTTGTTTAATACCTTCTCAATCACCTGTTTTTCTGTATTTTCCATGATCTCTTTTAACGTACCATTCTCTTTAAGAAAAGAAGCATTTAACTGGATATGGTCTGGTAAGTCTTCAAATTTAATAAGCTCTGTGTTGGTTAAATGAACTGCAGATTCAATAACGTTCTCTAATTCTCTTATATTTCCTGGCCAATTTAATTGAACGAATCGATCTAAGACATCCAAATCAATACCAATAACTCTTTTTCCCGTTCGATTTGTGACCTTATCAAGAAAAAATTTAGATAAAACACGCAGGTCTTCTGGTCGATCTCGAAGTGGTGGAATATGGACCTGAATGACGTTAATTCTGTAAAACAAATCTTCCCTAAACCGCTGCTCCTCTATTAGCCTCTCTAACGGTTGATTTGTTGCGGCTATAATTCTTACATCCACCTTCTGGGTATTAACTGATCCAACCGCTTCAACTTCTCCTTCTTGTAAAACTCTTAAAATCTTCACTTGAGCACTTAACGGCATATCACCAATTTCATCTAAGAAAAGTGTACCACCATCTGCTAGTTGAAACTTTCCTAATTTCCCGCCCTTCCTCGCACCTGTAAAAGCCCCGTCCTCATAACCAAACAGCTCTGATTCAAGTAAATGGTCCGGTATTGCCGCACAGTTAACCGTAACAAATGGTTTTGTATTTCGTTCACTCAATTGATGAACACTATGTGCAAATAGCTCCTTTCCTGTTCCACTTTCTCCCCTAAATAAGATAGATACATCCCCAGGGGAAATCTTTTTAATTTTATTCTTAAGGTCATTCATTTGGCGTGAACTTCCAACTATATCGTGAAGGGAGTATGTAGCACCATCCTTATTTTTGAATTGATTACGATAATGTTCAAGTTCTAATAATAGATCTTTTATATGACTATTCATTTTCATCCATTCTTTTGTATCACGAAACAGCACCGTTCCAACTGCTCCAACTACTCTTCCGTCAGAATGTATTGGGATTCTATTCGCAATCATATGGTTTCCACGAATATATTGAAGATCTGCAATTTCCTCAATCCCTGTCCGAGCAACAATATGCATTCTAGAATTTTCAATGACATCGGCGACATGCACGCCGATTGCTTCTGATTTATCAACACCAAGAAAATCACAATAGGTGTTATTTAGATAGGTAATCAACCCTTCTTCATTAACTACAACAAAACAATGATAGGCATGCTCAAAAACAGTTTCAAAGATTTCATCCCGATAACTATCTAAAGATACCATCACAAACCCCTCCAAGACTCTCAACGTTATTACATTATTATAACAAAATGAAGATCAGAAAATCGGTTGAAAATCAATGAAATTTAATAGTAACCAACGTCAACTATACATAGGTTATTTTTTAAGGCTATGGATCTCGGCTTGTAAAGCAGCGACCTCTTTTAATGCCTTCTTATCTTCTAAAAAATCTGTGTTTCCGTTTCTCCTGGAACTACCGTAAATAACCATAATTTTATTCAATTAAAACACTCCTCGTCATTTTCCCTAAACGAATTTAAAACTAATTCAGTAAAAGCCTCAACGGCGGGAGACACCCATCTTTTCTTTTTAATTAGCATATGGGAATAAATTGGGTCAAATTTTTCAGAATGACTTAGGATTTTTAGCTTGCCTCTATCTACTTCTTCTTTCACTGTAATGTAAGGTAATACAGCAAATCCAAGTCCACTCATAACCGTTTGTTTGATTGCTTCTATACTCCATAACTCCATGGTTTGAAAGTTGTGGATGTTATGCTTTAAAAGATATCTTTCAAACATTGACCGGTAACTGCATCCTTCTTCGTTTGTTATAAAAAAGTATTGTTGATTATCTTTTTTATATTCATCAAAATGATCTGGACCATCATTACTGCTGACAAGGACGATTTTCTCCTCACCTAAGGGATAATGAATGCACTTTTCGAGATTTAATTCTGGGTATACCATTAAAGCAATATCAACCCGTCCGCTTACTAAGTCAGCTTGATTTTGTCCACATGTACCGTTGGTTAGCGTGAGTTTCACTTGAGGATATTTCAAGGAATAGCCCCTAATGATTGGACCTACTTTAGAAATAGTTAAAGATTCTGGTGCGGCCACCCTTAATCCTCCCTTAACTTCATGGGCGCTTTGCATGTTCTTAATCTGATCATGGGTAGAAAGTAAATCCTCCGCTAAAGGTATTAATTCTCTTCCTAAATGAGTAAGCTGCAATTTCCTATTTTCAAAAGTGAAAAGTTCGCCACCAATTTCGTGGTCAAGTGCTTGAATATGAGAGGTTATCGTGGATTGAGTATAACCTAACTTCAAAGCAGCCCTTGTATAACTTCCTACTTCTACAATGGTTTGAAACGTTATAAGATGTCTAATTTCCATACCGATTCTCCTCCTCTAAAAAGATGCATCGAAAAAAACGATAATGATTTTATTAATTTCAATTTTATTTATAGATAACATTATCATACAATAAAAGTAGTCCATTAACAAATTAGTATTGAAGGTGATTGAATGAGTATAACAGCATTTCTTTCTTATGTAGTAATTACATCAATTACGCCTGGGCCAAGTAACATCTTAATGATGAATGAATCACGAAAATGCGGCATTACTGGGGCATGGCGTTTCAGCAGCGGGATTTTGGCAGGATTTGCTGTACTTGGATTTATGAGTGGAGCACTTACAACAAGTCTATACAGTTGGATTCCTGTTATAGAGCCCTATTTTAAATTAGCTGGTGCAGCATATCTACTTTACTTGGCATGGCAAATTAGCTTCCAAAAAGGTTCAAAAAAGGGCTATGAGGATATGCAATCCTCCTTTTTATCAGGTTTTATATTTCAGGTTATTAATATAAAAAGTATTTTGTTTTTCCTAACAGTGATGAGCGTTTTTATTCTGCCGTTTTATCATTCTGTTAAATCCATTGTATTTTATTTAACTTTAGCCATTTTTCTAGGGTGGTTAGCACTGCTTTTATGGTCAGGGTTTGGCTCTATCTTCAAAAATTTATTTACAAAACATGACAAGTCCTTTCGAGTTATTATGAGTTTATTATTGATTTATTCTGCGGTAAGTATTTATCTTTAACCTAAACAGAAACAAAAAGGAACAAATAATTATTGAAAGATGTAGTAAAAGACGACAAATTTCTTGAAGAACAAAGCTTTACTGAAATTGCTATTGTAGAGTTTCATGAGGATAAGAACTAAGTTGAGTAAAATTGCTTATTCAATATTGGAGCGTTTTTCTTGAGGTTCAAGAGATGATCAAGCTTTTCTATAAAAGAAAGATTAAGTTGAATATAGTAAGGGCGTGTTTTGATCAATCTTTTTCAAAACACGCCCTATTTCCTTTTGTTCGTTTAATTTAGAATCAATTTGATTAAACATTACTTTAAACCAAAATGTATTTATTGGGGCTAAAGGCTAGCAGAATTTTTATAGCCTAATTTACTAGAAATGCGCATTCCTGTTTTAATAATTTGTTCTATTAATCTATGCAAACGTTCATCGGTGAGGTTAAAGTTTATGAACCCAATACTTACTGCCCCGATGAGTTCGTCTAAATGATTAAACACGGGAGCACCTAACGCGGAAGTATTAGGTGTTTTTTCTCCATGACTTTCACCGAATCCTTGTTTCTTTATTCGATTTAACGTATTCCAAAATTCCTCTTTTCCATTTTCTTCTACTAAAGTATTCACAACTAATCCTGCTTGTTGTGTGGACATATTAGCAAGCATGACTTTATTAGCCGCCCCTATATGCATGGGAATTCGGATACCTAGTTGATCATAAATGCGAATGGGATTACTTTGACAATCAATTCGCTCTACTATTAACGAATCAAGACCATTTGGTTTGCTGAAATAAACAGTTTCCTCTACTTCTTGCATAAGTCTTTCTAACTCAGTACGTATAACCTCAACATAATCCAGATTATCATACAACTGTAAGCCATATTCTAACCAGGTAGTTCCTAATGCGTATAGTTTTGTATCACTATTTTGTATAACAAGCCCATGCTTTTTCATTGCTTTCAAAAGACGGTGCATCGTACTAAGTGGAAGATTGCATTGCTTGGACAGATTAGAGATAGATAGCCCCTTTTTCAATTCACTTGAAGATAGTAATCTTGTTATTTGCATGGTTCGATCAATGGTCTGCATCCTATCTTCTTCCCCTCTATTTTTAATTTCACTATATCACTTAACTTTCTAAATTAAAATTTATTTAAGCTGGTTAACTTTTTTGAAAATTCATTGACATTATATTAACTGAACAATTATACTAATAAAAACATTTCCTATTGTCAGAAGTGTTTTCCACATAACGGAAAGGATGATAAGGGTGAGCTACAGTGGTTCAATGGTTCGAAAATTAGAGCATGTAATTATTAAACATCCACGTGACGCTTTTATTAGTCAAGAACATTTACGTAATGAATGGAAAAGGTTTAATTATATCGAAGAACCTAATTACGAGGAAGTTTTAGATGAATTTAACCAGTTTTTAACAATCCTGGAGAATCATGTAGCACATATCGATTATTTACCGGTTTCTAAACAAACAGGACTTGATTCCATTTATGCGCATGATCCCGTGAAATTCACAAAAGAAGGCGCTATCATTTTGAAATCCGGAAAAGAACTAAGGCAACCTGAAGCCAAAGTGTATAAACAATTCTTGCAAGAGAAGAACATACCTATTATTGGTGAATTAACTGGTGAAGCTGTGTCAGATGCAGGAGATATTGTTTGGTTAGATAACCGTACATTAGCAGTTGGTCGTGGTTATCGAACAAATGATGAAGCCATCCGGCAATTAAAGGAAATAACTGCACACTTGGTAGATGAATTTATTGTTGTACAACTGCCACATGATCAGGGAGAAGATGAATGCTTACATCTTATGTCTATCATCAGTATGGTTGATCATGATTTGGCGGTAGTTCATTCTAGGCTGATGCCCGTATTTTTCAGACAATTATTACTTAAACGGGGAATCAATTTAATTGAAGTACCAGAAAAAGAATATCTGACGCTTGGATGCAATGTCCTAGCTTTGGAACCAAGAGTTTGTTTAATCGTTTCTGGTAACAACGAAACAAAAAGAAAGCTAGAAGCAGCAGGAGCAACCGTATTTGAATACAAAGGTATAGAGATATCTTATAAAGGAACAGGAGGACCTACTTGTCTAACCTGTCCCGTTATTCGTAATTAAATGGAGGTTTGTAAAATGTTTAAACAATTGATTGTTAAAAAAACTGGAAGAAGCTACTTAAATGGATTAACTACTAGTGATTTAGGAGAGCCAGACTATACTAAATTACTTTCACAACATGATGCTTATATAGAGGCATTAGAAATGTGCGATGTGGCGATTAAAATACTCCCCAAAAGTGAGGAGTTTCCTGACTCTACTTTTGTTGAGGATACAGCCGTGCTAACATCCGAATTTGCTGTAATAACAAATCCAGGCGCTGATTCACGGAATGGTGAAATTAAAGAAATGGAGCATGTTTTAAAAGAATTTTATACAGACATTCGCTATATAAATGCACCGGGTACTTTGGATGGTGGTGATGTCCTTCAAATCGATAAACATTTTTACATCGGCATTTCAGACCGTACGAATGAAGATGGTGCTAACCAATTAAAAAGAATAGTAGAATCATCTGGTTATCAAGCAACGATTGTACCTTTGAAGAAATTCTTCCATTTAAAATCCGGAGTATCATATCTTGGAGATAACCTTATTATTGCTGCCGGCGAGTTTGTTGATCATCCAGACTTCGTACAATATGAAAAAATTGTAGTACCACCAGAAGAAGAATATTCAGCTAACTGCATCCGTGTTAATGATTTTGTCATCTTTCCAAAAGGATTTGAAAAGACGAAAAAGCAGATAAACGATGCTGGGTATAGAACAATTGAGGTCGATATGACTGAATTTCAGAAGCATGATGGTGGTTTGAGCTGCCTTTCTTTACGGTTTTAAAAATTCCCCAAAAAAATAGTAGAATAATATTGCATTAAAAAGAAGGAGTGCTAAATTTTATGAATCATGATCAAGAGCACGGACAATTAAAACGTTCGATGAAAAGACGTCATTTATTCATGCTTTCGCTTGGTGGTGTAATTGGTACAGGTCTCTTTCTCAATGCAGGATATACGATCAATCAAGCAGGCGCAGGTGGAGCTATCCTAGCATTTTTATTCGGTGGTCTTATTTTATTTATGGTTATGGTATGTCTTGGTGAACTTGCAGTACATATGCCCGTCACTGGTTCCTTCCAAACTTATGCTACTAGATATATTGGACCATCTGCCGGATTTTCCCTTGGCTGGATGTATTTGGTCGGTTCAGCCGCTACTGCGGGAGTCGAATTTACAGCAGCAGGTATTCTGATGCAACATTGGTTTCCTGACTCACCGATTTGGATTTGGTGTGCAGTCTTTATCGCTCTTCTATTTACGTTGAATGCCTTAACCACTAGAGGATTTGCGGAGGCAGAATATTGGTTCGCCGGTATAAAAGTAGTTGCCGTATTAGTGGTTATCTTAGTTGGAATTGCAGCCATATTTGGCTTTATTCCATTGACTGATCGACCTACCCCCTTCTTCGAGAATCTCGCACCAGACGGTCTTTTCCCTGTGGGTATTGCCATGGTATTCGTTACAATGATGAATGTAATCTTTTCCTATCAAGGTTCAGAGTTAGTTGGAATTGCAGCAGGTGAAACAGAAGAGCCCGAAAAAAATATTCCAAGAGCTATACGTAATATCATTGTACGAATTATTGTTTTTTATATTGGATCTATCATTATACTGTCTGCTATTTTCCCTGCTTCTGAATTAGGATTACTAGAAAGCCCATTTGTGACCTTATTGACAATTGCTGGTATTCCGTTCGCTGCGGATATAATGAACTTTGTTATCTTGACTGCTATCCTTTCAGTCGGTAATTCTTGTCTCTATGCATCAACACGACTGCTATGGTCAATGTCACATGAAGGTATGGCTCCAAAGGTATTCGGAAAGCTAACAAAGAAAAAAGTTCCACTAAACGCTCTCTATTTCACCATTTCATTTTCCTTTTTATCACTACTAACAAGCTTTATGGCAGCGAATACAGTATTTGTTTTACTTATGTCTATTGCCGGTATTGCAATCACAATTTCTTGGATGGGAATTGCCTTTTCCCAATTCATGTTCCGACGAAAGTATGTTAGAAGTGGTGGAAAAGTAGCAGATTTGAAATATAAAGTAGCCTTTTATCCTTTTACTCCATTGTTTTGTATTGGATCCTGTTTGGCAATTTTGATCTCTCTCGCTTTTGACCCGACACAACGGATTGGATTGTTTTACGGTATCGGTTTCTTAATCGCCTGTCTACTTTTCTATCGATTTAAGTTAGGGAAGAAAAAGGATAGCAAAATAGATGAGACACCTACACGCATTGAAAAATTTTAATTTTGATTTAAAGTGAATTAAAGAACTTTTAGTAAAGTTTTTAATGCCGCAGTGGAAATTACTCTGTCTAGCTATGGCTCCTAGCGGCGTACAAATGGATAGGCATGAATAGTAGGGTGATCTGTCCCTACTTTCATCATGACTAACTATTTGCTAGGTGCTATGCGATCGTTGCGGAAAAACACTACGCTTTCCGCGGGGTCTCATCGTCTTCGCTTTCCCGCAGGAGTCTTCGTGTTTTTCCTTCGCTGCTGTGGTGTCAAATAACGGAATGATAGTAATCATTTTAGCATGAATTTTCACTATCATGACAGTTGATTTCCGCGGAGGACAGTTGACTCCTGCGGGAACAGCACGTGTCTGAAGACCCCGCAACGGTGGTCTTCGAGGCCACTGAAAAAGTGGTGGATTTTAAAAATGGAAATCAACCAGCAGTTACGAAATATTTTACGTCAATAGCAACAGACTTTGCTAAAACGGCCTTTAATAACCAACAAACTTTTAGAAAACAGTCTTTATTATAATATAAAAATACTAGTTAACAAGAGAAAGGAGTTAGATATTATGAATAAACTTAGATGGGAAACTCCCAATGATCTAAGGTCTTTACTATCTGAAATTGTTAGTTGGAAGAGTATAACGTTGTCAGAAGGAGAACGTCAATTTCCAATGAAACTACAAGCTAAATTACAGGATCTTGACTATTTTCAAGAGTTTCCTGAACACCTTTCTCTTCATGATGCCGATTTGCGGAGGAAGTTTTTAACTGCACTTTATAAACATCCTGAAGCAACAGAGACCATCTGTTTAATCAGCCACTTTGACACAGTGAACACAGAAGAATACGGAGACTTTGAACCACTCGCTACACAACCAGAGGAACTTACCAAAGTATTACTTGAGAGACAGGACGAATTACCAGAAGATGTTCTTAAAGATTTAGAGTCTGGTGAATATTTATTTGGACGCGGAACCATGGACATGAAAATAGGACTAGTTCTGCACATGCGTTTAATTGAAAAAGCGAGTATCGAAAAATGGCCGATTAACTTATTGTTAGTAACAGTTCCTGATGAGGAAGTAAACTCTTCAGGAATGCGATGTGCTGTCCCAACGTTACTTGATTTACAGGAAGAACATGGGCTAACATATAAATTATTCTTAAATAGTGAGTCTGTTTTCACTCAGAAACCAAAGCGTCATGAGCATTATATTTACTCGGGGACCATTGGGAAGATTTTACCCGCAGCTCTCTTTTATGGTAGAGAAACACACGCAGGAGAACCACTAAGTGGAATGACATCTCCTTATATTGCTTCCTTTTTAACACAGGAAATGGAATGGAACGATACCTTTCAAGAAACGTTTTTTGGTGAAACAACTCCCCTTCCAGTAACATTACAGCAAAAGGATTTAAGGTTAGAATATTCTACGCAGACGCCTTATCGTTCAATGGCATTGTATAATATCTTCTTAATGGAGCGAAGTGCTTCTGAAGTCTTTAATCTTTTCGAGTACGTTGCCAATGAAGCAGCTAGGAAATGTAATGAAGATTATAATAAGGTCTGTCAAAAAAACAAGGTAGATCCTATCGGACAAGTTAACGTTATCCGATATAAAGATTTACTAGAGCATGCGACTAAGAAATTTGGAGACGAATATGTTAGTTCAGTAAAAGCTGACGTCCAGTTCCATGAAGAATGGGATGAACGTGAAAAATCTCTTAGAATTACAGATAAATTGATGATCCAATGCCAGGAATTAGCACCAGCGATAATTATTTTATTTGCACCACCCTTCTATCCCGCAGTTAATTCAACGGGAAACAACCTTATTGATACGTGTACAGATTTTGTTACTAGAAAGGCATCAGAAAAATACAATCTGTCTATCAAACTAATTCACTACTTTAATGGTTTGTGCGATTTAAGTTACGTAAACTACGCTGGTTCCAGTGAAGGTTGGACAGCGTTTGAAGAAAATACACCTGTCTGGGCTGATAGTTATACGATTCCATTTGAAGGGATGCACAAATTGAACGCACCTGTATTAAATATAGGACCATTCGGGAAAGATGCACATAAACGGACAGAGCGTTTACATATCAAAAATGCTTTTGAAGAAATCCCTGAAATTTTAGAAGATATGATTCATATGGTAAGTAAACAGTAGAAGGAATTTAAAGTTATAATCAACTATTTAGATAGGAAGAGCTCAGTAGGCTCTTCCTATCTATTTTGTCTCCACCCCTAATACAACTTACTAGCTGTATTTTCCGTGATTTCCATTTTCACTTTCTCTGCTTCTTTATAATTTTCAATTGTAAGTCCTGTACAAATTAAATCGATAAGGAATAACTGTGTGACCTTGGATACTAATGAACCACTATCAAGCGGACTTTCTTTAGTTGAAGATAACAAAATGTGATCAGCAAATTTGGTTAATGGTGATTTAGTATAATTGGTTAACGCAATAATTGTGGCTTTTTTCTCTTTCGCTATTTTTACTGTATCAATGATATCCTTTGTACTCCCAGTTAAGCTAATCGCAATAACTACTGTATTTTTATTCATAGATGATGCCCTCATCACTTGAAAGTGAGAATCTGTAACAACACTCACATGCTTACCAATACGCATCAGCCTGTTTTGCATATCCAACGCTGCTATCCCAGAAGATCCTAATCCAAAAATTACGACATCCTGACTTTTATTGATTGCATGAATAGACGCATCCAGTGCTTCCTTATCAATGATTTCATAAGAGTCTTCGATTGCTTGCATCATATTGTTTCTAATCTTTTCCATGTATGTTCCATCGTTATGCTTGTTTGATGCAATAGAAACTTCCTGGGCAAATGCAAACTTAAAATCCTGAAAACCTTTGAAACCCAATTTCCGAAAAAAGCGTAATACAGTAGCTTCAGCAACGCCACTGGTGTCCGACAGTTCCGTTAATGAATGATATAAAACTTTTTGTTCATTTGAAACGATATAATCGTATATTTTTTTTTCGGACTTTGTGAAGCTTTGTTTATTTTGCTCCATTATAATGGAAGGTTTAATTACCTTCACTTGATCTTCTACCATAGTAGACTCCTTCCCAATTTAGAAATTCATCAGATAATGCTTGGCTGCGCCTAATAAATTCGCTTTATTATCATTTTCAGCAAGCTTTACTTCTAAAGAACGCCGATGATTTGGCATCACCTTCCCCATAAGTGATCGTTTAATTGCTTGTAATAAAAACTCTCCTTGTGCGGAAACCCCTCCACCTATAACGATTAATTTCGGGTTGAAAATATGTACTAATGATTGCAGACCTGTTGTCATATCATCAATCCATTTTTCAAAAATCTCTATGCACGCATGATTTCCCTGCTTGGTCATCGTAAAAAATTCTTTTAGATCAATTTGTTGTCCAAGGGTTTCAAAAATCCTTTCTTCCAGTGCAGCACTTGAGGCATATTTTTCAAAACATCCATTATTTCCGCAAGTACATGGTTTTCCATTCGGATAAAGGCTAATATGACCGATTTCTCCGGCTGAAAAGTTAGAACCTGTATAGAGCTCACCATTTAGAAATAACGCTCCACCAATTCCTGTCCCAATCGTAACACATAAAAAGTCATTTACATTTACAGCTGCACCCTTCCAATACTCACCGAGTGCTGTACAGTTTACATCATTTTCTACGGTAACTGGCAATCCTGTATGTTTACGTACAAGTTCTGCAACGGGTACTCCTGTATAGCCTGGAATATTGTTTGTCGCAAAAACAACGGTGCCATTTACATTATCAATTTGTCCTGCACTGCTGATAGCAATGCCCGTTAGTTCATCGTTACCCCTTAATTCATCACAGACTTTTAAAACTTTACCGATAACCTCCATCCCTCCAAGATGAGCTTCTGTAGGAGTAGAGGCACTATATAAAAAATTGCCTTGATCCGTTACAACACCATATTTAATAGATGTTCCGCCGATATCTATAACACCAAGCTGCATATTAATTTCTCCTCTGTTTCATTGTAGTTAGAAAACTTGGCTTATCGCCAAGCCTTAATGGCGAAAGCCTTAGTTGCACTTATGCAGTAAGAAAGGATTTATACTTTCTTAACTGCTAAAAAGAGAAAAACCCATACTTAGGTTTTTCTCTTTGAAGTAGCGTTCTCATAATCTAAATTTTATTTAGTTAGAAACTCTAAGCTCACGGAATGTTGATTGTTTTGTGAAACAAATAATCGTTTGTTAAAATCAGGACTTTCCACAGGGAAATCTTCCCTATAATGAGCTCCTCGACTTTCTTTTCGTTCCAGCATAGCTTGAAGTAAAATTTGAGACAACCTGATAAAATTTCTTACCTTTATAGCAAGCTTTCTGGAATGTCGGTGCTCAATAAGTTCTTCAAATTGAAAATCGGACTCCAATACGTTGATTTCCTCAAGTGCAGCGACTAGCTGTTTCTCTGATCTTACTACATTTCCATGATACCACATAATTTCTTTTATTTTATCTACAATCTGATTCGCTGTTAATTCACTTTCCTGTGATTCATACGAATTAGTAAAGTCCAATAGTTTTTGTAATTGTTCATTACCTTCTTCCTCAGTTAAATCGTAGGCATCTACGGATTGTAAGTACTTCCCACATGCTGTTGCAGCACGTTTTCCGAATACCATGCATGCTCCTGTAGAGTTGCCTCCAAGCCTATTAGCTCCTTCGATATTAGAAGAAAGTTCTCCAATTGCATACAATCCATCAATTCCTGTTTCCCCGTGCGTGTCAATAAATACACCACCATTGCTGGCATGGGCAAAAGGAGCAATCTTAACCTCCTGTTTTGTTAAATGAACATTTTTGCCCTTTAACCAATCCAAGTACACGGTATAAAACTCTTCTTTGTTTTCGTAAAGCTCTTCATCATAGACTAGTGAAAATCCCTTTTCATCTCTAGATGCAATAATACTTTTCATCATCGCAATATCGAAATATCTAGATTCAAGCGAATGTGTAAATGGCCCATGTGAACTTCGGATTTCCAGACATTCCTTTTTGGTTACTTCTTCTGGTAGATAAGGATCGAGCAAGCTTTCCCCGTTGTCATTTATAATATCCTGACAATACATTAACGTATGCTCGCCGAATAACGTTTTATAGCGGGGAGCAGTAATACCAGGAATAAATTGAATAAATTCCATGTTTACTAAACTTGCACCCGCTTCAAGCGCTAAAATGTGACCAGATCCATCTACATCGGTTGGATTTAGATTATGTTTATATAAACTTCCGAAACCACCAGATGCCAGAATGACTGCTTTACATTCTACAAGAACAAATTCATTTTCTTCATTTAGCATCACCGCTCCAACAATCCGTTTTTCTTTTTTTATCAAAGAAACGACAACTGTCTTCTCCATTAAGTTTAAATTGTCATATTCACTGAAAATTGTTCTTACATTTTCACGAATTTGGTCCCAATCACTTAATAAATAAATATCCCTTGGATGATTCGCAAAACAAGCCTTCCGCTCGCCTTCCAATTTCTTTGAAAGAACACCGATATCTTTGTATTCCGTTACTCTATCAGGAATTTCCTCAACATAAACCTCAGCAAGATCTTGCCTATGCATCCCCCGACTTAGATCTTCTATATCCTGCAGAAAAAGTTCTTTGTCATCTGCATCTTTGGTAACCTGTGTACCTAAGGAAGCCTTTAAAGGATAAAAACTTGAACCCGAGGCAAGCTTCGTCTTCGTTACCATCAAAACTTCATGTTTTGAGCTTGCTAACTCTTTACTGACTTTAATTCCGGAAAGTCCACTCCCAACAACTAATACGTCTGTTGTAATTTTACTGTCGATTTTCAAGACTAACCCACCTATGCTTATCTATTCTTTACTTCTTTGATCATAAAAGGTAAGTTCTAAGCTATCATTTTCAGCTTTACTTTTCCCACTGAATAATAAACTAAATACATATCCGAAAACGAGAGATGCAACTAAGTTGATTAACGAGTATGCCCATAATGTAGTGTCCGTAAAGTAAGAAACATAAACTGCTATGATTGAAGTAGCAATAAAGCCTGCTAACGCACCCTTAGAATTTGCTTTTTTAGTCATAACTCCTAGTGTAAATGTTCCTCCAATAATACCTAGGACTAATCCCATTAAACCATTGAACCACTCATAAGCTGAACTAATGTCGGAATATGCCAGGACAATAGCAAAAACTATAGAGAAAACACCTACAAGAATGGATACATATTTCGCTATCTTTGTACCTTTTTCATCAGATATACCAGGCGTCAATACCTTTTGGATATCAAGTGTCCAACTTGTAGCAACACTATTTAAGCCAGTAGAAAGTGTTGATTGACCAGCTGCAAATAAACCTGCTATTAATAACCCTGATATCCCGGCTGGAAGTTCACTAACAATAAAATTCGCAAAAATTAAATCAGAATTTCCACTTGGAATATCTTGTCCCATTTGTTGCGTGTAGAAAACATACATCGCTGTTCCAATGAAAAAGAATAAAGTTGCTGTACCAAATGAAAGCACACCATTAAACACTGTCATTTTCTTCATCTGTTTCAAGTCATTTGTAGTCAAATAACGTTGCACCATATCCTGGCTGGATATATAGGAAAATGCGGTTGACAATCCTGCACCTAAAAAGATAATGAACAAACTGTCATTTAAGATATTGGGATCAAAAATTACTGCTTCACTTAAGAATTTGTTATCCGCAATACCCATTTGGAATATTTCTGGAACCCCACCTTCTACTGAGACAATGAGAACAATAAGTGCAAAAATACCGCCACCGATTAATACGACTCCTTGAATAAAATCAGTCCAAAGTACAGAGTTTATTCCACCAATAGATGAATAAATCGTTGCAATTCCACCCATAAATAAAATAATAAGAACGGTATTTATTCCTGTTACCGCGGATAATGCTATAGCTGGCAGATACATGATAATAGACATTCTACCCAATTGATAAATAATAAATAGAATACTAGCTATCATCCGAAGATTTTTATCGAACCTTCTTTCTAAATACTCATAAGCTGTATCTAAATTTAAATTTCGATAAACAGGAAGAAAAAAGTACATTGCTACAGGGACAGCAATAAGGAGACCAAATTGTGCGGCCCAAAGATGCCAAGTATCTCCATAAGAAGTACCTGCTAGCGATAAGAAAGAAATAGGACTTAGTAACGTTGCAAAAAGACTAACAGATGTTACCCACCAAGGTACTGTCCCATCCCCTTTAAAGAATTCCTTCCCCTTCATTTCTTTTTTTGCAACAGCAATACCGATGTACAGTATGAATAATAAATAAGCAAATAAAATGATATAATCAATTACCTCAAACGTTCCCCTCATTTGAACCTTCCCCCTTTAGTTATGATTACAGGTATTTTTCTGCAATTTTTCGAGCCTTAGCTAACCCTTCTGGCTTAAGCGTTTTCATCGGTTTTCTGCAAAAACCTGCGTCCACACCTTTATATTTTAGTATCTCTTTAATTGTCTGATAGAGCCCGTTAGTCAAAATCTCAGCAATAAGATCATTTGTAACTTTTTGTACTTCTCTAGCCTCTTCAATTTGCCCGTTTTGAGCTAATTCAAAGATTTGTTTCGCTCTTTGTCCATTAACATTAAACGTACTGCCGATAGCTCCATCAATATTTAGAACGCTTGCGGAAAGAAGCATCTCATCAAATCCTGAATAAATTAATTTGTTCGGATATGCATGTCTTAGTCTTTCTAATAAGAAAAAGTCTGGTGCTGTAAATTTAACCCCAATAACTTTTTCATTTTGAAACAGCTCACCAAACTGTTCAAGGTTCATATTTACTCCCGTCAATGCAGGAATGGAATAAATGATTAAATCATTATCTACATTTTCTAAAATGGTATTATAGTAATCCTTAATTTCTTCAAATTCAAATTTGTAATAAAAAGGAGTTACAGCAGAAATTGCGTCATAGTTAAGATCCGTTGCATATTGTGCAAGTTCAATTGCCTCGTCAATATTTAATGCACCTACCTGTCCGATAAGTTTCACACTGTCTCCCACTTCATCTTTAACAATGTCGAAAATTTTCTTTTTAGCCTCAGTAGAAATCAAGAAGTTTTCTCCTGTACTACCATTCACGTACAAACCATCAACCTTTGATACATCAATATTGTATCGGACAATCTCCCTTAATCCTTTTTCGTTAATATTTCCTTGTTCATCAAATGAACACATAAGAGCTGTATATAAACCATTCATTATGATCACCTTCCATTAGTTAGATTTTTTTATAATTCTTCTATTGCGCTTACAAATTTTCCAGTAATTATTTTAGGACGCGTAATTGCACTTCCAACTACAACAGCATGTGCACCTAGTTGAAGAGCCTTTTTCGCTTTCTCAGGTATATCGAAATTTCCTTCTGCAATAACTGGAATCGAAACATTTTCGATAAGATCCTTTGTTATTTCAAGTGGAACAGTTCCTTTGGAGTATGATGTGTAACCAGCTAATGTAGGAGCAACTACATCCACTCCTGCTTTTTCGGCATTTATTCCCTCTTCCAGCGTAGAAACATCTGCCATAAATAATTGATCAGGATACCTTGCTTTTACTTCAGAAAAGAATTCTTCAAAGCTTTTACCATCTGGTCTTTCCTGCTTTGTAGCATCAAAAGCAATTATATCCACGGCTTCCTGATAAAGCGCCTCCACTTCATTTATAGTCGGTGTGATAAAAACATCACTGTCAGCAAAGTCTTTTTTTATAATCCCTATAATGGGGAGGTTCACTTCTTTTTTAATTGCCTGGATGTCCTTCACTGTATTAGCGCGAATTCCAGAAGCACCTCCTTGACTTGCCGCTAAAGCCATTTTTCCCATGATATAAGCATCATGCAGCGGTTCATCTTCAAGTGCTTGACAGGAAACAATTAATTTCTTGCTGATTTTTCCCAATATGCTCATAAATAATCTCCTAACTTTAATCAATAGCGTTTATTTTGTAAATAAGCGCTTTCAATAATAGAACTATATCATTTTGATTTTTTGTTGTCAATATTATAATAAAAATGATAATTAGATGTCATAAAAGAAAGCGTAATTACTTTAACCTTAGAAAACTTGGTTTATCGCCAAGCTTTAATGGCGAAAGCCTTAGTTGCACTTATACTAATATCCATTAAAATTTATGATTTCTATCAGTGCAAAAAAGATGCCACTCATTAAAGTAGCACCTTTTAGAATCATATTATATCTTGTATCCTTCAAATTAAAGGCACCCTCAGCAATCTTGATCTTAGATGCCTGATATTAATCACTCTATCTTCTTCCTTATTTTATAACTCCTAGATGATATAAAGAACTACCCCTAGGGGTTATTTATGTTTTCGAGACACTCTTTTTCACATATACAACTTTTCCGTCTATTATCGTGGCCTGAACTGAAATATCCTTAATCTCCATAGAATCAACCCTTGTCGGATCAGCCTCTAAAACAGCAAAATCTGCCCGTTTCCCAACTTCAATACTTCCAGAATTCCTTTCATCAAAGTTTAGCCTTGCACCATATATCGTCATTGATTTTAATGCGGTGGTTACATCAATACACTGTTCTGGACCAAGAACATTTCCTTCCCTTGTTGTACGGTTTACGGCCTGCCAGACTAAAAACAAGGGAGATATTGGTGTTATTGGGCAGTCGGCATGAAGGGTAAACAATAAATTGCGTTCAACAGCATCGGCCAGTGGACTGATTCGCCTTGCGCGTTCGGGTCCTAAAAATATCCCTTCATGTCTGTCCCCCCAATAATAGACATGGTTAACGAAAAACGAACCCGCTATTTTAAGACTTTTCATTTTGTTTAGATCCTCAAGGGTGGCTGTTTGGACATGTTCAATACGATGTCGATGATCTAATCGTGGTGTGCTAGTAAGTGCGTTGGCATAGGCATCAAGGATTGATCCAATTGCCCTATCACCATTACCATGTACAGCAATTCGAAATCCACGGTTGTGTAAATCCAATATTTCATTATTTAATGCCGTCTGGTCATGATGAAGATCGCCATAAATATTCTCATCACAATAGTAAGGTTTCCTTAGTGCAGCGGTTAATCCTTGGATCGAACCGTCTTGAAACATTTTGATGCTGTCCAAACGCGCACGATTATTCGAACGTTCTCTTACCTCTTGATCCAATTGATTTGCAGTATACCCGCTAAACTCCCCATCTTCCCGCAGAAGGTTATGCATGATCATCAATTGAGTATGCATCGGGTTGATCCCCTTTTCCGCAGCTTTTAAATGGATATTAAGATCGTCACCCAATATTCCTCCAACAGCAGCATCCGTATTTGTTGTAATACCTTGAGCTATATATTCATCCGCTGCATCTCCAAGCTCACTGATTAACTTCTCTTCATTAGGAATGGGAGTTACAGCCATTATTGGAGCCATTGCTGCCATTTCATATAAAACACCGGTTAATTGGCCTGAGCCATCACGTCCATAATGTCCTCCCTGTGGATCGGAAATATCTTTCTTAATACCCGCAATTTCCAAAGCCATGGAATTAGCAACACCCAAATGTCCTGAGGTATGCTGAATAAAAACAGGATGACTGGGAGCTGCGTGATCCAAATCCTTTCTAGTTGGATGGCGACCATCGGCTAGCAATGTATCATCATAACCCTGCCCCCTCACCCATTCTCCATTCGGAATTTGAGCAGCCTTGTGTCGGATATTCCCTATAACATCATCTATGGTTTGATTTAAAGGGGAACTACAATCAACCAACTGACGGGACTGAGAGTATCCCAGAATATGATTATGGGTATCAATAAATCCGGGAATCAATGTATTACCTTTTAAATTTAAAACCTCTGTTTCTGTGGTAATATTGGCAGTATTTCTAGGCGGCTCTGATTCCTTCCAAATTCCGATTATACGACCATTGGATACAGCAATTGAACCTGCTCTTCGGTTATCCTGATCAAGGGTTAAAACATTAGCATTTATAATTACCAAATCTGTCTTATCCATTAAAAATCACCTCTTAATTTATATTAGATAAACTTAACCTAAACAAATATGAATTGTCGATTTCCCTCTTGCCACTTCTGTACCCAACACACTCCAGTGTTTTTATTTACATACCATTTAGTTATTTGTTAACTTACAGTAAGTCCTCTTTCCCTAATTTGACTATCAACCTTTGTATCTACTTTGTTGAACTCATGTCGTATTCTGTTGTATCAACTTCTACTTTCTGCGCTGATTCGGTTACCCCCTGAAATCCTTTCACCTTTTTTGGAATTAAATAAAGAAATATAAAAGACATTGCAGTAAGGATGGTAAGGATAAGTGCTGTACTAGAGAGTGCACTTACAGCATTTCCCCCTGCAACAAATAGAGCATAAGTTACAATAGCGAACGAAGCTCCTACACGTTGCGCAGTATTTTCAATCATGGTATACGTGAATGTAATAGCCCCGAGGCGTGAAGGATCTGCTTTTGACAAGACAACAGCTCTTGTTGCAGGACCGGCGAAACCGATACCAATTCCGATTAGACACATGGATATTAATAAATATAAAAAGGAGGTTTCCACAGTCACTGCTATCAGCATCCCTGATCCTCCGACAAGCAGAACAATACTTAACCCAATCATAAACCGTGCGGAAAGTCTGCTCATCCATCTACCGCTCAATAAATTTGCTACTGCCATTGTTGCGAAAAGTGCCATTTGTAATAAACCAACAATTGTGGAAGACTTCTCCTGTACACCTTGAACAAAGAACGTTAATAAATACATTACACTGCTAAATGTCACAAACAACAGAACAGAAATTATTGATGTTACCCAAAAGTTTCGATTTGCGGCATAGTTAATATCAACCAAAGGATCTTTTTGTTTTTTTTCAACAACAATTAGTAATAAAAATGCGATAACAAAAACACCAAAGGGCGGAAGCCACATCCAAGAAGAAATTCCATAACTGTTAATAAATGTTGGTATTGTTAAGATGCCTATCAATGTTAATAACACGAATATTACACCTAAAAAATCAAAAGATCCCGATTTTTTTCCCTGAACTTTTGGTACCCCCGTGAAAAACAAAAGAAACGATACAATACCAAGAAGCGCACAAAACCAAAAGATGGATGTCCATCCCAAACTATCAACAAACACCCCACTTATAACTGGCCCTAATACACCACCTATTACAGAATAAAATCCAAATATACCAAGTGCTTTCCCACGTTGCTCATCATTAAAGAACTTTCCTACATAGGTAAATCCTGCGGGTATTACCGCAGCTCCGGCTACTCCTTTAATGAACATCCCAACAACTAACACCCAAAAGAAAGGGGCCAAAGCAACTAACGATGATCCAATAGTGAGAAGTATAGAACCTAAAATAATAACCATTTTCTGGTTAAAATAATCGCCTAACCATCCAAATAATGGTTGGAATCCAGTTAATCCTAAGGCAAAGCCTAATTGCATCCAAACCGCATAACCTGTACTTAAATCAAAGTTCTCCAGCATTTTAGGATATGCTACTAAACCTGAAGCTTCAGCAAAAACAACAAAAGTTACCCCAATGCATAAAATATGAAACGATTTTCGAATTGATTTTTCTTCCAAATTTAGTACCTCCTAAAGGTTTATAAAAAGGACAACTTCAGTTGCCCTTAAAATCATTAGCCTAGCTCAATAACACAGGCTTTTTCCCTTGTATACTCTAAAATCGAATCCGTTCCATATCCACTATCTTTAAAACCACCAAATGGTAGATCTGCCCCTACTCTACTGTAAGTGTTCACCCATACATTACCGGACTCTATTTTTTCAATCATACGGTGTGCTCTACCTAGATTACTAGTCCATACCCCTGCGGCAAGTCCATATGAGGTATCATTTGCAATCTCCAGTGCTTCTTCCTCCGTGTCGAAAGGTATAACAACTGCAACAGGACCGAAGATTTCCTCTTGGCAAATGCGTAGAGAATTACTATCCACTTTAAATAAAGTTGGTTCAACCCAGTACCCATCGGAAAATTCAGGGTTATTTGGCAAAAGAACATCTCCACCAACTCGCCCCCCAAAAACTATTTCTCCTCCTTCTTCCAAACCTAAATCGATATAAGAACGAACTTTATTATACTGTGGTAAGTTGGCTACCGGTCCCATTGTATTCGCTGTATCCAATGTATCACCGAACTTTGTCGTGTCTGGATTTGACATCCTTTCTTTCATACGAGACAACATCTCGTCAAAAATAGATCTTTGAATAAGAATTCTTGATCCAGCAGCACATATTTGACCTGCATTAGGAGTAAATATAGCACTTATTACCCCATTTACAGCCTTTTCTATATCAGCATCCTCAAAGACGATGTTTGGTGACTTTCCACCCAACTCAAAAATTAGTGGTTTTGGAACACCTGCCGAAGCAAGCGTAATTGCCTCAGCAGTCGCTTTTGAACCTGTTAGACTGACCTTATTAATTTCTTTATGGCTAACCAACGTATCACCTATTTCACTGCCCAAACCTGAAATCACATTAATAACACCTGGAGGAAGTATTTCTGAAAGTATTTCACCGTAACGTAATGAGGCAACCGCTGCGTACTCTGAAGGTTTTATGACCACCGTATTACCTGCCGCAAGAGCATAGGCTGCTTTAATAGTAAATGTAAAGAGTGGTGCATTCCAAGGCAATATTGCCAATACTACTCCTAAGGGTTCCCGCAATGTATAACCAAAACTACCTGATCCCAGCTGAGCTGTTTTACCTTGACTTCCGACTAAAGAAGCAGCTCCAGCAGCATCATACCAAAGTTGTTTCAAAACAATGGAAAGATATTGATATTCATCGAGCACCCAACCATTGTTCCTAGTCTCTAGCTTTAACAACTCTTCACCGTGCTGGGAAATTAGGTCACCAATACGCCTTAAATAATCTCCACGGTCCCTAGCGGACAATGACGACCAGCTATGATAAGCTTTACGGGCAGAAGTCACAGTTGTCTCCACATCATCTTTTGTACTTAAAGGAATCTTAGCCCAAACTTTGCCTGTTGAAGGATCAATACTATTCATCGTATTTCCTGACGATCCTGTAATCATCTTGCCGTTGACTGTATTATGGTACTGTTTAATTTCACTTGTAGTTTTCAAATTCATTCCACCTTTCAATCTTTTATTTTTGTACCTTATCTTCCCGCACTTTTTACCATCCCATGGCTAATGCTATTTGTTCATTATAATGAGAAGTTGAACCAAGATAATTTTCAAAGTAACGGGCACGTTTCAGATAGAGTTGGCAATCCATTTCCTCTGTAAAACCAATCCCTCCATGTATTTGAATATTGTGAGATGCTACACGAATATAAGCCTCTGTTGTAAAAGCACGCGCACTGAATATTGCCGCCTTACGATCTTTCTCTTCACTTTCAAGTGACCAATTAGCATAATAGCTTAAGGATCGTGCAGTTTCTAATTCCAATTTCATATCAACAATTCTGTGTTTGATCGCTTGAAAACGGCCGATGGGCTGACCAAACTGTTCACGAATTTTTGCATATTCTGTAGACATTTCTACAATTTTTTCCATTCCTCCTACCATAATGGAACTAAGAGCAGCATTTAAGTACAGCAATCCTTCTTGTAAAATAGACCATCCATGATTAATCGATCCGAGTAGCTGTCGTTTTGAAACTTTAACTTCCCGAAACGTCATCTCAGCTAAGTGCTTGGTTTCATCCACGCACTTCTGAGTTCTCATCTCTATATCATCTGTTCCATCAATAAGGACTAAGGATAATCCATCTCCCCCGGTTCCTTCACTAGTGCGCACTAAAAGAAGATAGGTGTCTGCCAGTTCACCATCAGGAACAAGGCTTTTCATTCCATCGATAACAAGCGCACCTTCTTCTTCGCGAGCAAAACATGCAATCTCGTCAGGATTGTAGCTTTTTCGTGGTTCTGCCCATGCAAGGGTAACGTTTTTTGATCCAGATGCAATTTCCGATAAGTATTTTTCCTTTTGTTCCTCTGATCCGTACTTTTCAAGCAGTGGAACAACTAAAGCCATTGTTTCCAAATAAACACCTGGTAATAGTGCACGGCCGATTTCTTCAAAAACGGGCACTAAGTCTAATGCACCAAGCCCCAGCCCACCGTATCTTTCAGAAATATTAATCCCCGTACAACCAAGTTCTGCCAAGCCTGCAAGTGAATTTTTTAAAGCATGCATTTCTCCCTTTATAAATTCCCGTGCCACCTTGGTTTGACCAGCATCATCCAAATATTTTCGTAAATATCCGCGAAACATTTCCTGTTCTTCGCTTAAAGCAAAATCCATCTATCCTACACCTCCATTTCGATTAACGTCCCATATCCTTTGGCAACCCAAGAACCCTTTCTCCGATTGTATTTCGTTGTACCTCACTTGTTCCACCACCAATTGTCTGGCCAAATGACCCTAGAAAGTTATCTTGCCAGTACGTATCGACAGGGGCATCTTCTTTCCATAAAACCCCATTATGTCCTTGTATAGACATGATAAATCCAGCCATTTCTTTTGTTAGTTCACTAACCAACAATTTATCAATCGAACTTTCTGGACCCGGCTTCCCTCTTTTAAGTGTATTTGTAAGATTTCTATAGTAGTTTAATAGAGATCCACGAGAACGAGCATAAAAATCAGCCATTTTTTGTCTGACAAAAGGGTCTTTAAGCAAAGGCTTATCATTAACGCGAAACTCTTTTGCCATTTCAACCATGTCATTAAATTGCTTTTCAAGCGTGAACATTTCAGCACCAATTCCAGTACGCTCATGTAACATCAATGCAATCATAACTCTCCAGCCTTCATCAACGTCACCGACAATTTCACTATCGTAAGCAACTGCATCCGTTAGATACACCTCATTAAATTCCTGACGACCATCCATTTGAACAATCGGTTTTGTCTCTACCCCAGATTGATTCATATCCAAAAGAAAAGCTGTAATACCTTTATGCTTTTTCTCCGAGTTATGACTAGTTCGTGCTAATAAAAAACATCGATCAGCTAAATGACCAAAACTCGTCCAAACCTTTTGTCCATTTAAAATCCAGCGATCTCCATCCCTGACTGCGCTGGATTGAATCGCAGCCAAATCTGATCCCGCATTCGGTTCAGAGTAACCTTGACACCATACCTGTTCACCAGTTAGGATTTTTTTAATATACTGCTCCTTTTGCTCTTCCGTGCCATTCTGTATTAATGTAGGTCCAACCATATGAATACCAATGTAGTTAACAAGTGGCGGCGCTTGCACTCGAACCATTTCCTGATGGTAGATGATCTCCTCCATTAGCGTCGCATCTCGGCCACCATATTTTTTTGGCCAAGCAATCGCTGTCCATCCCCCTTCGTATAGGGTGTTTTGCCAATTTCTAAGGAACTCAGAGTATTTATCCTTTTCTTTAGGTAGCTCTCTGTTTCCTTCTAGCCAACCATCTGGAAGATTTTCTTCTAGCCATGCTCTTAGTTCCTGGCGAAAGTCTTCTTCTCGCTTTGTAATCGTAAAATCCATTTGTTCACATCCTCCCTTACTTCGCTATCAATTACTTATTTTTAAAGAATAAAGTGTTACTCATCAACTGGTTTCCATTGAGGGAGTGCTCGGTCTTCTGCGATATCCTGCCAGATCATCTGGACAGGCATTCCAATTTGAATATCCTCTGGTTTGCATTCCAGCACATTGCACATAATTTTAACTTCTGGAACTTTCTCCAATTCGGCCTGAGCGATAATCAACGGTAATTCATCCTGGAATCCAGGTAAAAAAGGACGATACGAGACTACATACGAATAAATTGTCGCTTTGACATCGTCACCTATGCTTACCCAACTAAGGTCCGTACTTCCGCACTTCGCACAGCTCGGGCCTGGTGGGTGTGCATATTCATGACAGCTATCACACCTTTGTAGAGTCAACTCATGCCGATCAGCTGCATCCCAGTATGGACTATTATCCTGATTTTTGAGTGGAATTGGTTTTTGGTATTCCATGCTAATCCCTCCTTCTAATTTCTAAGAATCATTGCCCCGGCAATATCTGGACCACTCCAGCCCGTACATATGCCTATTTCACAACCTTCTACCTGACGATCTGTGCCTTTGTATTCGTGACGAATCTGCCTGACTATCTCTAAAACATTATTCATACCGTGCGTATATCCTTCAGATAACATGCCCCCTGCCGTATTGGTAGGCAACTTGCCCCCCATACGCAGATTTCCTTCTGCTACGAAGTTCCCTACTTCTCCTCGTGGAGCAAACCCATATGCCTCTAGTTGACGAAGTACTACCCAACTAAAACAGTCGTAAATCGATGCAACTTGAATATCTTCCGGTTTCACACCTGCCGACTCATAAACTTTAGGCGCTACAAAGTCTGATGCTACCTGATCCAAGTCAGACCAATAATGAGCATGTGGGTGGCACTGCCTAGCAGACATCCCCATAATATAAACTGGCTTTGACATACAATCCCTTGCTCTTTCGGCAGAAGTTACGATGATTGCGTTTGCCTCATCTAGTTCAAGACAGGAGTCGTGTATATTAAACGGATAACTTATATCTGGTGTATCCATATATTTTTCCATTGTTAAAGGTTTGGCATGTAAGAATGCTTTTGGATTTCGTCCAGCATGTTCATAAAAACTTGTACAAACATGACCAAGATGCTCCTTGGTAATTCCCGTTTCATGCATATGGCGAGTTGCAAACATACCGAACCATTGGGAAGGGCTTGCAGATCCATATGGGATGATATAACTTCCTCCAGGCAATGCTCCCTGTAACATATCAGGATCATATCCACGACCCACGCGCTGCCCTGAGCTACCATTCATAGATCGAAAGATTAATACGGTGTTTAAAATGCCCGCTTCGATTAATCCAACAGCATCACCAATTAACATCTCGGTACTGCTTCCACCACCATGTATATCCTTTACATACTTAGGTCGTACCCCTAAGTATGTGGCCAATTCATGTGACGTACATGAATCATTCTCGTTATAGCTCATGAACCCATCAACATCTTGTGCGTTCAACCCAGAATCCTTCAGTGCCGACCTTGCAGCATCTAATGCCATGTGCAATGGGGTAGTGCCAGAATTTCTCGAACGTTCACTTTCTCCAACGCCTACAATCGCATAGCGATCCGTAATTTTCCCCATTTTTAAAACCTCCTTTTTCTTTTTGTTATCCATTTTTTTAATGAAAACGTAATACAGCCATACCAGACCCAACCACTTCGCCTGGTGACTTTTCAGCCTTGAGTTCTAATTCAACATACCGTTCATTATTTTCTTCAAAAACCTTTTCTACTGTGGCCGAGCAAGTAATCCGATCACCGGGTTTAGTCACGGCTCCAAATCGCATACGAAACCGAGTAAGTTCTGCACTATTCCCAGCAATTTCCATAATATATTGACCTAAAAACCCCATCACAAGCATGCCATGGGCTATTACTCCATCCATCCCAACTTTTTGAGCAAATTCATCGTCGGTATGCAGTGGATTAAAGTCCCCAGATGCCCCTGCATATTTCACTAATTGCACTTTTGTAACAGGTGGCTTTGTTAGAGGTTCAAGCTGTTGCCCTTCCCGTAAGGATTCATAATTCAATGCCGTATCAAGTTCCATATTAACTCCACCCTCTTTAACTAAGTAGTTAATTTCCGATATATAATATTCGTACGACTTATAGCCGCTGTTTTTCCTTCTTCGTTCTTCATTTCCGTATCAAGTACTAAAAACTGCATGCTACCACTTTTACCTTCACGCTCATAGAGGTCCGCTACTTTCATCTGGCACTCCAGCCTGTCTCCAGGACGGATCGGATAGTAATAGATAAATTCTTGTTCCCCGTGCAACATGCGCCGAGTATCAAGTTCAAGTGGTAAATCTCCCCCATTCGCCCCAACAGCCATCGGAAAAGTCGGGGGTGCAACAAGTCCCCCGTACGGGGTATTGGAGGCATATTCTTCGTCAAAATATAATGGATTAGCATCCCCAATCGCCTCTGCAAATTTTCTGAGATGCCTTTTTTCAACTTCAAAAATAAATGTTTTACCTGATAAACCAATAATACTTTTATCTAAATCCATCTTATTACCTCCCTACTGCTGTTGTTTGATCTATAGAGTCACGGGTAACTATCATCGCGTCTGCAGCTACAATACCTTTTTCATTTACAATAAGTGGATTAATATCCAATTCCTCTATACAATCCCCATAATCGGTAACAAGAGCCGAAACTTTTAACAAAACATCTACAATTGCATCGATATTGACGGGAGGTTTACCCCGTGGACCTTTTAGTAATGAATAACCCTTAATTTCTTCAATCATTTCAATCGCATCATTTTTTGTTAAAGGTGCGAGTCTAAATGAAATATCTTGAAAAACCTCTACAAAAACCCCTCCTAAACCAAACATAATAACTGGTCCAAATACAGGGTTATTTGTTACTCCTACAATTACTTCGACCCCTTCTGGTAACATTTCTTGTACAGAGACACCATTAATTCTGGCATTTTGTTTATAATCGCTAACATTTAGATGAATTTCTTTAAAGGCGTTACGCACTTCCTGATCATCATTTAAATGTAACCTTATAGCGTCTGCTTCCGTTTTATGGGGAATATCTGGTGAATCTATTTTTAACGCAACTGGATAACCGATGTTAGCTGCATGGTGAGTAGCCTCATTTTCTGTTGTTGCTATAGCTCTCTTAGTTGTAGGGATTCCATATAAATCTAAGATGTCACTCGATTGAAATTCACTTAATGTAGTTCCGGCCTGCAACAAACTTTTTAAAACTTTTTTCTCTTGGAGCTTTGGAATTGATAGATTCTCATTGTGTTTATTCTTTTGATATTTTTCGCTATAGTCTACTAATTTTGCTAATGCTTTTATAGGATTTAAGTTACCTGGAATTACTGGTATACCATTTTTTTCTAGCTCTACTGCTGTTTTGGGAATGGACATTCCTTCTAGTGGGAACGTTGATACTAGTATAAATTTGTCTGTCCCCCTGCAAATTTCAATAAACTCTTTGAACAATGGATTATCTGATGTCCAATTCATTGGAAATTCAGTGAAAATGATGATATCTGTGTCTGGATCTTTAGCAAGAACCTTTAGAGGTTCAAGATATAATTCTGGATTTGAAACAGCTGCCGCGGCAGTTAAATCAATTGGATTGATAGCGCTTGCATAAGTTGGAATATGACGCTGTATTTCTGTCTTTGCTAATCTGTTAAGAGAATTAATTTTTAAACCATGTGCTTCACAGCGATCAGCTTCATTGATTCCTCGACCACCTGAACTAGTAATGATTACCGTATTTCTACCAGTAGGAAGTTTTTTTGATAGAAAAAGCTTGGCGAATGAAATAATATCATCATAATCATCAGCTCGAATAATACCAGTTTGCTTAAAAAAACTGTTGTAAATCTTGTCGGAGCCTGCTAAAGATCCCGTATGTGAAGCAGCGGCTCTAATACCTGCTGAACTACGACCAGCTTTCATTACAATAATTGGTTTGTTTCTTATTAGCGCTTGTTTTGCAAGCTGACGTAACTTACCAGGGCTTTTTTCCCCTTCTAAATACCCACTAATTACACTTGTCTTTGGATCATGTATCATGTACTCAACTACGTCCGAAAATTCCGTTTCTACTTCATTACCTACACTGACAAAATAGTTAAAGCTAAGTCCATTCTGTGCAGCTGCTATGTACGTTAGAACACCAAATGCACCACTTTGTGTAACAAAGCCTACATCTCTTTGAACGTTTAAAGGGACATTTGTAAGACCAGCTGAAAAAGTACCGATTAACCCATTTGTGGTATTCACTAAACCAACACAATTTGGGCCAATAAGACGAATTCCACTTTCTTTAGCTATCTCACGAATTAACTGTTGTTCTTTTAAACCTTCTTCTCCAATCTCGGAAAAACCTGACGCAAAGATTATTGCGGCTTTTACTTTATTTTCAGCACATTCTTCAAGACAGACTTTTACTTTATCAGCACCTACACAAAATATCGCTAAGTCTATTTGTTTTGGGACATCTGATAAAGTTTGAAAACATTCCAATCCCTCAATTACTTGTGATCTGGGATTTATTGGATAAATTTCACCCTTAAATCCCCCATCTAATAAAGCTTTTACTTGCATATAGCCTAGTTTCCTTTTATTTTCAGATGCTCCTAGTATTGCTACAGAATTAGGATTAAATAATGGTTCAAGCGTTAGATATGAACCTTGTTCATTAGTCATTTTCAATCACTCCATTCTTTTAATAAATTTAAGAGAGGAACTTATCTTGTTGGTATTAATCCTAAAATATCAGGTTATATTATTCAGAATATAAATTTCATTAAATTAATTTAATAGTTAGGATGTAAAACTAATAAGGAATACCAATAAACTCCTTGCAGCAATAGGTTTGTGATTGTCCAAATTTATTTGTAAGCTCATTAACCCCGGCATAGGTACATAACAAACACGACAACTGAATAAGATAAACGCAGATATGGTAAGAAAAGCGCAAGCGCCTTGAAAGACACGACAAGCATAAGCAGAGCGGTGCAGTGTGGGCAAAAGCACCCACACTGCACCGCTCTGCTTATGTCTCGAGTGTCTAGGGCGCTTGCGCTAGACAGATAATCACCAAAATTTTATACTTTCTTTGCTCTAAAAAAATAACCACATGCACATTTTAAAATTGTGCATGTGGTTCAGTTTAAAACGTTAACGACTAATAAAGTTGTAACCAATTTATAATTCTGTTTTGTATTTTGTTTGATGGTATTTTAATCTCTCTTTCAATGTTACTTAAATAGGAAGAAGATATTTCAAGCTCTTCCGCTACTTGTAATAAGGTAAGCCCTAGTTTTCTTCGGATATCTTTTATTTGTTCTCCGATGTTTCCCATATTCTTTTGTCCTGAAAAATCTCGATTGCTGGAAGGCTTATGTTGAACCTTTTGTTTCTTTTCAATCGGCCGATATTGTTCTTTAATTGTCTTGGGGGGATCAATAAGAACGGTCGAGTTTCCCCATACTCGAGCCCACCCCTTATTAGATGCAATGGATTCATGCCATTTTTCATACTGCCAGGAAGCAATAACCCCATCTTCAAGTAATCTGTCAAAAGCTTGTTCCAATCTATCTCTCGTACGGGACGGTGCTCGCTCATTCATTTTTTCACCAGTTGCATCCAATAGAGTACTTATTTTGTGAGGTTGCAAGTAGTCTCCTCTCCTTGCTTGAGTCCTCCACCTCCAACTTAGGTACCTTATAAGCTTTTTTTCCCATCTTTCCTGATAAGGGTTATATTGCAACGCTTGGATAGGAAGAAGGGCAACTTGTCTACCCGAACCATTAAGATATTTGCCAAACACTTCATCGACAGTGAACATGAATTTTTTTTCTAGTGCGTGCTTTCCAATAATATAATCTTCATTATTGTGATCTTTAAAAATAAACGCACGACCTTGGAGTTGCCTATGGACAGCTTTACCTTTTTCATAAACAATGGCCTTATCCAAATTAATCCACAAGTTTTGTATTTTGGAAAGCGCTTTCAAAATTTGCTCTCGTTGGTAATTTTCATACCCACCTCTGCGACCGTTCCCACCAAGTTTAGGCTTTAAACCGCGAATGGATAATATGTCATCTAGATGAATTTCTACAGTACCTTTGTGATTCTTTGCCTTTGAGAGGAAAAAGCTGCAAAGTGCATCATACACATCGACATCTAGCTCCGATAATTCTTTTGCTTGATCCCAAGACTCTTGTACCACTTTATGATAATCTGCTATATTTTTTATATCGATTTTAAATGGAATTAGTTGAACCACGCCTTCGATAGTTCCTTTACTTAGTTTAGCTGTAGGCCATTGTTTATCATCATAACTTTTAAAGCTTTTTATAGAAAGTGCCTCTCTTACTGATTGATATGGAGCGTTACTCATTACAAGGAAGTTGCCTTGATCAATTAATGTAAATGTCATATCATTTCTCGAATTGTCTCCTAACAAGAGGTCTTCTTCGAGATCAAGTAATTGTTTTGTTCTTTTAATTGAAATGCTTTTTATATTCATTGAAGATATAACTTTCTTCACCCAAGCTTCTGTGTACTCGTTTATAACATTTAGGAATTTTAAATTAAAAGTTGAATCTTCAGCCAAACTATTTGTAATATATTTATAGAATAGTTCATTTAGTTCTTTTTCATCCAAATTCTTCAACTTATTGGAACCAATTGAACCTTCCATATCTTCAAGTACCCAATCTGTCAGATGAACTTGAAACCAATTACAAAAGTCCTCCCAGACTGTATTATTAACCAGGAACGAATCATTTTTCAAAATAGTATCGAACTTTTGTATCAATTGATCAATAAAATAATTCTTCTTTAATTTGGGGTGATATTTAATAGAAGCCCCTGTATAATCCTCATATTTCTTTAATAAATAAGTAACAATATTTTTTGCTATCAGTAGAATTAATTCATTCCTAGCTGCAAGACGTAACTTAAGAAAAAGGTCTTCGTTTTCGTGGTATGATTGCTCCCAAACAATAAATGTATTGGAATTATTATTTTCTCGGAAGACTGGCATGCTTGGTATATTTTCCTTGGATGTATTAAGTGGCTTTGAGATAGTTCGGTCATCGAGTTTCACTTCTTGGTCATAAATACATATTACGTAAAAGTTTTTGATCTTACTTGACCAACTTTTGGATAAGTATTTAACTCCATTATTAGAACAAACAACATCATCTGTTTGAACAATATTATTACTTTCCAACATGAACTCCTCCCGACTAATAAATTATAATCATTCTATCATACCTTTTCTTCAAATTCTATATCTTCAAATTACTTAAATTTTCATAATCAAACCTCTTAACAGCAAATGCCTGCCACTCGAAACTATTCTTGTTTCGAGTAACAGGCACTAATGTTTTCTTCCTCTATACCAAATCCCTAGGAATTTTAGTTTCCCACGTTTTGGTGAAAATTTCCTTATCACTTTCAAAAGCTGTCATTGTATTGGTTAAATAAAAGTTTGTTTCATCACTCGTCATTTCGCTGAAGGTTTTTAATCTTGTTTGCCAATCGTCTCTTCCTACATTTAATTCCCATTCACAGTTGACACGTGCAGATAACGGATTGTCTCCCTTTATATTTTTTTTCCTGGTTCTAACGGTTCAGGATGTTCATGAGAGTTTCGATGTGTCAAATTCAGGACGCCCCAACTAATTAATGTTGATTCACCTGTTGGTGCTTTATCACTTAATCTTACGGATAATAATGCATTTTCCTGATCTGACGATAATTCAGCGTTAAATATAGGATGACCTAATAATTCTACAGTTTCTTTAAAAGGTTCTGAGGTAAAAACTACAGATTTCCCATTTTCTAAACGTTGGTCAGAGGGGTAATCTCCTGGTTGACCAAAAGGACAAAATACTCCCGCATAATAGCCATGTTAGTTCAAACGCTAGTAATCTCTCCTTTCTGTTTAATGAATGTATTTTTTCAATGAACATGTTCATATTAACAAAATAATTAGATCTGTAAAATTTTCATTTGGAAAAAGGCAAACAAAAAAAGTAGCTATCCCCTTCATGATAGGATAGCTACTTTTTTGATTTATACCGGAATCCACTATTCATTTTGCTTCTTAGATTGCCCAGTTTCCATTCTTTTATTTTTTATTTTCATTTCGATTAGAAAACTTTTCTTTCGTCTCGCCCACTTCGTTCTGAGCCTCTCCTCTTACTTTGTCAAACTTTCCTTCTGACTTTCTATTATTATCATTTGTTATATTTCCCCATTGCTCTTTTGCCTCACCTTTTACCTTATTCCCAAATCCTTTTGCTTTATCTTTATAACCATCATTCGCCATGCTAAAAACCTCCATTAAAAGTTATATAATACCAATACCTCTTTTACAAATTCATTAAACAAGAAATCTACAAATCTAAGTCGAATTGCTATAGTTATATAAAAAAATTGGGGGAATTTGCTTGGAAACACAAGAGGTCACTGTAGAACCACAAAAGAAAAAGCGCCACAAAAAGAAAATAATTCTTATCACGCTAGGGGTACTAGTTACGAATGCTGTTATTTTGCTTATTTTTGTGAACGTATACATAAATAGGTCACTTGCGCAGGTAAAATTGAGTTATCGTCGCTTACGAATGAAGTGATCCACTTTTTATTATAATGCAGTATGTCCTCATACCTCCTCAAAATCACTGTTTCAATAGAGCAGATCGTATGTCCGCCAATTCCAGCTACAAGGTGTATTGAATAAGCAATTAAACTAATACGGAAACAACCTAATTCATATTAGAGAATCCTTTTTTCTACGTGTGAAATGTAACAAATTGTTTTAATTGGTCTCTATCCAGATATTTAATTTTAATTATCAAACATTTCTTTTTTAGAAATTCAAGTACTGATATCTTCCCATCCATAAACTAATAATTTCAAGTTATCATCAGCCATTTTGATGGATGTACTATCTATAATTTCAGCTCCCATTGCTTCATAGAAGTGACAAGATTTATTTTCCTCTAACACTTTAACAATAACTGAATGGAAATTTAAACTCTCAAATTCAGTAAAGAGTCTTTTCAATAATTTTTTTCCTATCCCTAAACCTTGAAATTTTTTCAAAATATAAATAGAAGTTACATCACCATCATATCCTTGGTATTCTCCTAATTTCACATTACCTCCACTGGTAAATCCGATAATTTTCTCATCATCATTTACTGCGACAAACACAGAATCATTTTTTCTGGAAATATTATTCACCCATAACTTTGTTCTTTGTTCATATGAGAGATTCGTTAAAAATTTTTCGGAAATAATATCCTTATATGTAGTTCTCCAACAATCCACGTGTACTCTAGCTATCCCTTCAGCATCAGCCACCGTTGCCTTTCTTATCATGTTATACCCCCACCTTTCCATATTTCAAATAATTCGATTAGGAGTATGAAAACCTAGTGAAACTCCTAGTTGGAATCTATAAAACACCAAGTGCCTGTCACTCGAAACTATTCTGAGTTGTTTCAAGTGACAGGCACTGTTTATTGTTGTGATTGTGCTTGTTGTTCTGATTGTTGTTGTGCTTGTTGTAGTTGCTCCATACTAACTACTTGCGCCTTTTTCTTAACATCTTTTGGAACCGTGACTTTTTCATCCACTTTTCCTTTGATATCCATAGATATATCCATGTCGATTGTCATGTTAGCACCATTCATTGACATTTCCATCGTCATTTGCTGATCCATTTTCTTTTGTTCAAATGTTTCCCTATCGATGTAAAAGGTTTGGTTCATGCTTTTAATTTTCATGTTTTCCATTACATCCGAAATACCCATTTTTTCTAATTGTTGCATCGTACCCTTAGCTTGCTCTTTTACAATATCCATTACCTTTGACGAAGCTTCTTCGTTAAGATCCAATTCTACTACATACAAATCGTCCTGTTCTTTCATTGTAATAAATTCACTTGATTTATCTTCCCCTGAAAGTTCATCTAACATCTTTGTAAATTGCTCCATTGTCTCGGATGGGTTTTGTCCCTGACTTTGCGCTTGAAGCTGATCAAGGTTCATTCCTTCGATTGCAATCCATTGATCTTGTGGGGCTTTTGTATACATCGTACCGTCTACATAGTAATTTTCAACAGGTACTTCTTGACCCTGCATGGTCATATTACCAGTCATGTGCATGGTTATCGGATCCATCGTCGTTTTTGTATCAATTGTGAACTTCTGATCGATTGTTTGTTTTTGTTCGCCCTTTGATGCATTTATGGTCTGAATTCCATCCACTACATACTGCATTCCTGGCCAATCCTGCATAGCCTCGCTTGATTTCGTGATAACTTGTTGCGGTGTTAGTTCTTCTTTCTTTTCCTCTGATTTTGGCGCTTCTTCATTTGATGCGCTCCCGTTTCCACTGGTGCTTTCACTTTGACCACCACACGCGACTAGAATTGTAAGCATAGTCATTACTAAAACAGTAATTACAATTTTTTTCACTCCGTATTCCCCTCCATGATAAGTATTCCTTTGTTTAGTACCCTACTTTTTGAAGGAACTAACTTAATCTTAAAATAATTAGAAAATATTCGTTTAAACCATCAACATACTATACGAAAAGATACAGGAAAGGTTTCAATCAATTTCACTTCGAAAATTTATGATTAAAGTAAGTAAAACTTTTATCTCTTCATTTAAATTTCTAATCATTTAACTCTTACTGATAAACCATCACTTGATTTATAAATTATACAATTTACTCAGACCAATGATCAGGAATGCTTAAAGAAGCTGGTAATTTCGTATTCACATTGCCCTTAGCCGAGTTAACTTGTGCTTGCGTAAGAAAGATACTCCCTATAAGATTAGCACCGCTTAGATTAGCGTCTCTAAGGTCTGCACCGATAAGATCAGTTACTCTCATGTCAGAATCCCTGAGGTCTGAGGCTATAAGTATAGCTCCTCTTAAGTTAGCTCCCCTAAGGTCAGCGCCTTTTAAATTTGCACCTATGAGGTCACTTCCCCTGCTAATTTTTTTCTGTTTTTTCTTATGTCGTGCTTGGGCACGTACAAGTTCACTTGTCTGTTGAAGTAAACTATTAACGATCGCTCGATGAGCTGGTATATTAAGGTTTAAGATAGATGTTGGATTTAAATTAGTAAAATATTCCGTTTCTTCTAGAGCGACCTCCAAATCTTTGTAAATAGGTTGAGCATCTTCCAAACTAAGTGCTTCATTTAAGTAATGAAGCATCTCATGAAGTTGTTGCATAATAGGAAATACCTCAAACATTTCCTTTGCTACCGCTTGACTTTCTCGCCAATCGTTTCCAGAATAGGTGACTTGAGATACCTTTTGACCTGCACCAAAGCATTCATATACAGCACAGCCTCGAAAGCCCTTTTTTCTAAGGTTTTTATGAATACCACAGCGATAATCTGATTGCAAATTTACACAAGGAGTACCCCGATCTTTATCAACGGCAAAATCAGCTGACTTTGTATAAGGCAAAGCTACACAGCACAAGCCAAAACAATTTTCACAGTCCGCACTTAAATCATTACGAATATTGTTGTTCGCTAATTGATTAGACAATACTTACACTTCCTTTTCATTTCCGTTAATTATTTCTTTTCTATTATTGTAATCTGTACTTAAAGTAACTGCAAAAATTACAAATATTGCAACCAATTTAGAAGTATTTGTAGACAAAATTTTAGTTACAAGTTATTTGACACGTTTAATTCAGCCTTAAGTCTCGCTCTGGCCCTTTTCCTGATACCACCGAATAATCCTCCATTTTTCATCCGTGCCTTTACGCCAAACTTCTAGATTTAAGGCTCTTACCATTCTCTCTTCATCTCGATAAGTAATCTCATAAGATACTGCCGCCTGATTTTCATGTTGTGGCACAATTTGCAAGCCCGAAAAAATAAATTGCATTTTTTTACCGTTGAAATGATTGGCCGCTTCCTTATTTCCTTCTTTAATCTGGTCAGCGTTAAAATTTTCTACTTGCCCTACCCTCGGCATATAGAGTGACCCTTGAAAATCATCCGCATATAAAGCATTCATTTCTTCATAGTTGCCATCCGCAAATTCCTGATGTAACTCCATTAATCTATATACTTTCGTTGATAACTCTGATTCCAGACCCATTTGTTAACCTCCTGCAATTATAGTTACGACATTGAACTTATGGTTTCTTTCTCCAACTTTATATAGGGCGCATTTTTATTACTTATGCGTATCACTCCTCGTACCGATCATGATGGCGCCACCATTCATATGTTGCTGTTTGATCGATCTTTGGAGGTGAATTTTCCCATAACTCTTGTCGCCCACGTGGAGAAATATCCAAATAGCTCCAATTACTACCTAAGTATTCAACCCCCCGCGCCCAAGTTGAATAGGTATGATATATTCGATTGTCTTCTAATAGAAAAACACTATAACCGTGTGTTTCACCTTCCTTAGTCGTTGCTCCAAAGTCATAATTAAATTCGCTCAAAAATGATGAATACCACGGGATCGACCAGCCCATTCTAGCCTTAAATGGCTCTATCTTTTCGAGAGGCGCCCGGGATACCAAAACAAGCGTTGTGTCACGGGTATTTAAATGAACGGGATGACCCATATTGTCGACCATCATTGAACAACCATCGCAGCCTTCTTCCCAACTTGGATCGAACATAAAGTGATAAACAATGAGCTGACTTCGACCAGCAAATAATTCAAGCAAGCTTGAGGTCCCATCTGTACCATTAAATACGTAACTTTTTGTAACTTCCATCATCGGCAACTGACGTCGTTTTTCGTTTAGCTCATCACGGGCACGAGTAAATGCTTTTTCTTTCTCTAAAAACGCCTGATGAACCTTATGCCATTCTTCTCTTGAAACGATTCTTGGATTATTAATTTTATCGTTTCTAGATGATATACTTGCACCTTCATTAACAGGATTACAGCATCCAAGCGATTGATCATCCATTATCCATCTTCCTTTCCATAATAATAATTTTTCCATTTGTTAAACCTAGATGAGCTTAATCTAAAGCATATTGGCTCGCGCATCACTAAGTGGTCATCTGATACACCTACAATATCATATAACTTTAACTATTATTTCTTATCGATTGCTATCTAACTTCTCTATACTTATTAAAATTCCTTCTTTTTTATAAAAAAATATGGACGCAATCCTTATTACAGGAAAGCGTCCTTTAAATTCCACCTTATTCACCAGTCATAATGAAAACTCATGACCTTCTTCTAAAATAAAGAATCCATTCTCCTCAATCAATTCCTTATATCTGCCATTTTTTCGAATAACAGGATTGGTATGGTTAAAATGTGTAAAATAGATATTACACGTACTTTTATATGCTCTAAACTTCTCCATTGAGTCCGTTATTAAAGGATGAGGAATGTCATTATAAGATCTTCCTAGTTGCTCTAGTTCCTTAGCTGAGTAAAAGGTTCCGTCTATCAGACAATAATCCATGTTCTTCATCAATTCATCTAGATCTACATGCCATTCATCCCAGCGGTCAATATCTGGAATATAAAGCAAGCACTTCTGATTTCCTCGAATGATAAATCCAAATGTCTCTGAAAACTCATTTCGATGCGGAACAGCTAAAGGTATAATACTTGTTTCTTCCGGAAGTGTATAAGGCTTCCTATCTTCCAATGTCTCTAGTTGAATGTTATTAAAATCAATCAGCTGTTTCCAGGGGTAATGGGAAGACAAAAATCGACTCATCTTTCCTCCTGCCATTACCGGCATCCTATTCGTGGAAATTGCTTCTTTTCCTAAAAAAGCAAGGCCGGTATAGTGACCGATGTGGGCGTGAGTCAGGAAAATGCCATCCATCACTTTTCGCCATTTTTTTTGATTTTGAACCATCGTTAACTGCTCTTTAAAATCTGGTGAAGGATCAATTAAATACCATTTACCTTCCTTTGGAAAATGTATGGAAAGAGATGAGGCAAAACGCTGATAACTTTTGTTCTGCCTTGCTAATTCACAGTTTTCACAAAAACAATTTGGGTGGGGGACACCTGCATCTTGTGCTGTACCTAGTACTTTAACAAACATTATAAGACTTCCTCCTCAAACGTCTGAGTTATTGCGCTTGTTGGATTTTTTTTAATTGAGAATCCTGTGTACCCATAAATAATATTTATAAGTGGGACTAGATAAGCAAAGAAAATAAACGGGATAAATTCTATCGCCGGAACACCTAGCACTCCCGCTGCAAACACGGCTGGTACTCCCCACGGAACAAGATTAATCCCTACTGTTCCAGCTGCCTCTACACTCCTCGATAAATTTAATGGGGAGAGATCAAACTTTTTATATGACTGGAGAAAACCCCTAGCAGGTAAGATAATCGCAAGGAATTGTGAGCCACTTGCAAAAGCAATGAGAAACGTTGATAGTACGGTTGATAAGATTAAAGAACCAGTTGTTTGGATTTTCGATACTATCAATTTGACAATCGTTCTAAATACACCTGTCGCTTCCAGCACACCACCTAGCGCTGTCGCAATGATAATGAGCCCGATCGTATTGAGCATGGAATTAATCCCACCTCTGGATAATAAAGAGTCGATTGCCGCCACTCCACTTTCTGAAACGAATCCAGATGTCATCGCCTGAATCACTTGCGTAATTGTATTATCTTGCACAAGCATAGCCGTAACTCCTCCCAGAATACTGATTAGAATTAGGGAGGGAATAGCTGGATACTGCTTCAGCATTAATAATAACGTAATTATTGGTATAATGAACAATAATGGATGGATTACAAACAGGTTATCTAACCCTTGCATAATCGCTCCGATTTCTTCCACACTAGCTGAAGAGGAAACATAATTTAATCCTACAATCCAATATAATAAAATTGCTAAAACAAAAGCTGGTATCGTATCCCAAAGCATGTGTTTCACGTGGGCAAACAAATCCTCTCCAACCATTGCTGGGGCCACGTTTGTGGTATCGGATAACGGTGATAGCTTATCACCAAAGTAAGCACCAGAAATTACTGCACCAGCTACTAATGCCAATGGAAATTCCATCCCCTGACCAATCGCGATAAACGCCAGCCCTACTGTGGCTATGGAAGTAAATGAACTTCCTAGAACCAATGCAACAAGGCCGGTCACTAGGCAGACGAGCGGTACAAACAAATTAGGATTAATAATAGCAAGTCCATAATAAATAAGTGTTGGAATAACACCGCTTAAAATCCATGTTCCAATGATCGTGCCAATAATAAACAAAATAAAAACAGCTGGCAGTGCCTTTGATACGCCATTCGATAAAGCATCTTGCAAATCGCTCCATTTATGACCCAATAGTTTACCTACTATTGTAGCTGCAGCGATTCCACTTATAAGCGGAATAAACATCCCTGCTTTCCAAAAGGAAATGGATAATGCTGCAGCTCCAATTAAGACAATTAATGGAACAAGTGCAAGACCAATGCTTGGTTCTTTTACTCTCATACATTCGTCCTCCTTAGATTGGCAAATTGACTATTCTTCCCGATGTTTGATCCGTTATTTATCATTAGTTGCATTATCAATGTATTTTTCTGGTCAGAGGAGGTGGGCAATTCTGGTATTATGTATGAATTTTTCACCCGATGTTTCTTGACTAACTAAACGGACTTTCTTACATCTACATTATGTAATGAATCTGTTTGTGTTTTAGCGATACCAAATCCACTAAATATATATATCAGTGCGAAGATCATGCCAAGATAAGTCATCGGAGCATATAATATATATTCTCCAGTTGAGACTTGTAAAGTGTCTGCTATAAATGCACCTGTTACACCCCATGGGATAATTGGAGCTAATGCTGTTCCTGTATCCTCCATCGTTCTTGACCAGTTTTTATTATGCAATCCATATTTACTATACAATGGAGTTATGGCTGGTCCTAACACAGCGTAGGTTACATAATAGCTTCCTGTTATTGTAAAAAATAATGCGTGTAAGGTTAAACTTGAAGCCATCATTGTTTTTGCACTTTTTGATAATCGGATAAATTTATCTAACATCGTTTTTATAACTCCAGCAGTTTGCAAGGGGGAACCGAAAATTGCAGCTCCGATTAGTAGTGCAACGGTATCCAACATGCTGGATAGACCACCCCTTTGTAACATTTCATCAACAAGGGGGACACTAGTAGTATCTTGAAATCCACTATTTAGTACATTAGCGACTTCAAGAATATCTTTTCCTTGGAAGAAAATTGCTAATAGACAACCACTTAAAATACCTATAGCAAACACTGGCAGGGTCGGCTTCTTAAAATAAATTAGCACTAAAACAATAATTGGTGGAATTATCAATATCGGATTTAAATTAAAGTTCTCTTTTAGAGTTGATAATATTAGCTCTACATCTCCACTATTTCCAGTATTACCTCCAAATTGGAAGCCTAGGACTAGATAAAGTACAAGTGAAATAATATAACCTGGTATGGTTGTCCATAATAAATGCTTTATATGATCAACAAGCTCAACATTTGCCATTGCAGAACTCATTACAGTCGTGTCTGATAGGGGGGATAATTTATCTCCAAAAATTGCACCAACTACAATTGCGCCCGCGGTGTAGTAAACTGGAATACCAAAGCCGACGGAAACACCTATTAAAGCAACTCCGACTGTTCCAATGGTTCCCCATGATGTTCCTGCCATAATTGACATTAAGGAGCAAATTATTGCCGTGATAAATAAGAAGTATATAGGATTTATACTTAGCAATCCATAGTATACAATTAATGGAATAGTCCCAGATAACATCCAAGAACCTATTAACATCCCAACTGCAAGTAAAATTAAAATTGGTTTAAACATAGTTTTCAAGTTATCTATTAAATCCTCTTCAATTTTTTGCCATTTAATCCCCCATATTACAGCTAATGCTATGACTACAGTACCAGTTGAAATGAGAACAATAGTAGAAGGAGCGCCTAGATAAAGAACTCCAACTAAGATAAGTGTAAAGGAAATAATTAATAAGAATAAAGCCTTAAATGTTGATAGCTTTGTATTCATTTACAGACCCCCTCATATTAGTATCAAAGTTGAAAGCTAAGTCTATGTTGAATCTTCAGAAATTCCACCGCAAAAACAACTCCCTAACGGTTCGCTCTTATCACTACAGTACTTTGAGTAATTTCATAGTTATACCCCCTAAATATTTTTCTTTATTTCGAAAAATTAATTTAACCCAGTCTACTACAAAATCACTAAATTCACCACCTATTATTTATTGAACTTTTGAATAATTACTATTATGAGGTATCACATATATTTTTACACCAAGCAACATTACTTTGAATGCCTATTAAATATATCACTCCATATGCATTCTCCTTTGCCTACATCCTATTAAAAAAGTATATACCATGTGTAAACTTTGACACGTTGAAAAAAATGATGTAAATTAACTAATAGACGAACGTTTTTATAAAATTATTATATATTATTCGCTTTTAGGAGTGTTAAGCATGGAAAATGTTTTTGATTACGAAGATATTCAATTAATTCCGGCAAAATGCGTTGTAAATAGCCGTTCTGAGTGTGATACAACCGTGAGCTTGGGTGGACATACATTTAACCTCCCAGTGGTACCTGCAAATATGCAGACAATTATAGACGAAAAGATTGCCATTTCCTTAGCAGAAAGTGGGTATTTCTATGTCATGCATCGTTTTGAACCAGAGAAACGAATTGTCTTTGTAAAAGAAATGAACGCGCGTGGCTTAGTTACATCTATTAGTGTCGGAGTCAAAGATGAGGAGTATAATTTCGTACGCCAATTGGCCGATGAACAGCTTTTACCAGACTTCATTACGATTGATATCGCACATGGACATTCAAATGCGGTGATTGAGATGATTCAGCATATAAAGAAACACTTACCTCAAAGCTTTGTAATTGCTGGAAATGTTGGCACACCAGAAGCTGTAAGAGAGTTAGAACATGCTGGTGCAGATGCAACTAAGGTGGGTATTGGACCTGGGAAGGTATGCATTACGAAAATTAAAACTGGATTTGGCACTGGTGGCTGGCAACTAGCTGCGCTACGTTGGTGTGCAAAGGCAGCAACTAAACCAATTATCGCCGACGGAGGAATTCGCACGCATGGCGATATTGCTAAATCTGTTCGGTTTGGCGCATCGATGGTCATGATTGGATCTTTATTTGCTGGCCACGAGGAATCTCCAGGAGAAACTTTTGAAAAAGAAGGAAAGCTCTACAAAGAATATTTCGGTTCAGCTTCTGAATTTCAAAAAGGTGAAAAGAAAAATGTAGAAGGCAAGAAAATGTATGTCGAGCACAAAGGGTCCTTGCAAGATACATTAAAAGAAATGCAACAAGATCTCCAATCTTCCATTTCGTATGCTGGGGGAAACAAATTGGAGGCCATCCGTACTGTTGATTATGTCGTAGTGAAGAGTTCTATTTTTAATGGGGATCAAGTATATTAAGAAATATTTCAGGTAGGTGAGCGAGGCAAATCCTTGCTCATCTTTTTTTATGTTCGATACTTTATCCTGCTACAGTAAAATATAATTGGAAAGAGGTGGCACCAAATCCAAAAACTTATATTTCATACAACATGGGATAAAACAATTGCTAATCAAGATCGGGAACGAATTAAGCAATCCTACCAAAAGTCAATTTTAGTATCTGGCATTGACATTCATTTTATTTCACTCTGGCAAGCAAAAAATCATCGCGGTGATCTATTAGTTACTGTACTTATCTGGTAGTTTTCGTGATGAGGATAAATTTAAGGATGGAATATTGCGTATTATCTCCTAATAGATAGCAACTCTTATTTAATTTACAATTTAAATTAATAAAACGGAGATACTCTGAATAGAAAATTTATCGCAGCTTGACTGGTAGTAAAACCCGCACTGAATGAAGTTTCACTTTGTGTTAAGATTAGTGAAAGAAATAATCGATTGGAGAATGTTAAATGGCAACAACTTCTGAACAAAAAACAACTAAAAGCTATTGGGGATGGCTTGCTGTAATTGGAGTCTTTTTACTAACCAAAGCAAAATGGTTATTAGTCGTACTGAAAATTGGAAAGTTCGCAACTCTAGCTTCCATGTTTATATCGCTTTGGGCATATGCGGTATTTTATGGGTGGAAATTTGCCATTGCACTCGTTTACTTAATCTTCGTCCATGAAATGGGTCACCTAGTTGCCGCCAAAATGAAGAAAATCCCGACTAGTCCCGCAATCTTCATTCCATTTTTAGGCGCGGCGATAGGAATTGATCCTAACAAAATTAAAAATGCTAAAACTGAATTTTTTGTAGCCTATGGAGGTCCTTTAGCTGGATTATTATCCATCGTGCCAGCAATTGTTCTTTACTTGGTCACAGATGATCCTTACTGGGTCCTTGTCATCCAACTAGGAGCATTGATTAACCTGTTTAATCTTTTTCCTGTATCTCCTCTCGATGGTGGACGGATTGTAAGTGTTCTATCACCAAACATTTGGATAGTAGGATTATTAGTTCTCATTCCAATTATTTTTCTTTCGCCAGATCCAATTCTTTTCTTAATCTTTATTTTTGGTCTAGTGACATGGTGGAAGCAATTTAAAGAAAGCAAAAATTTAGCAACCATGAAACATGAAGAAAAGGTTTTATCATACGTAAACAACGAACTTGAGAAGTTTAAAGAAAATTGCGAGTTCTATGGTGAAAATGAATACACAACCCTTTATAACAAACTAAAAAAACAAAAAGACAAAGTTAGTCATTTCCTTTCGAATAATTCGGGGTTCAAAATGCCACTTTTCCAGGAAAAGAAACGATTGGAAATCAAGAAATCACACGTAGAGAAGAAAGTACTAATAAATACTTTGAACGATTTGGACAGAACAAGGTACACTTCTGAAGTAGCTCCACGATTTGATGTAATCATTGAGTATGTTCAAAGGAAAAATGAAACTGAACGTTTAAGAATCAAAAATGAAGTAACCCGAATTAAAACGTATTATCGGACTTCTTTACAGACAAAAATCAAATCACTGGTACTCTATTTATCATTAGCTGTATTACTTGCTATCATTCTTGTTTACGCAATGGATATATTAGAATCAAGTCGGTTAACGAATTTTTAATAATTAACCTTCCATGTTAAGTCCAAAAAAAATGCGTCTCTACTCTTTGTAGAAACGTATTTTTTATTCAGATAGTATAATTCAAGCTTTAGAGATTCTAGTTAGTACCACTTTATATGGATGAATTCTTAAACCAAAAAAGTAAGAGTCGAACTTATTTCATTGATGTGGCCTTGGTCCGCCCATAAGATAAAATAATTATACGTAGCTCCCTCGATTTCAACTGGATTTGGATAACGGATAATTACAGCAGCTTGACCTCTCATTTCTGGAGGCTGGTCTTTTGACGGAAAAATAAAGCATGCCTCTTGTTCTTGGATTTGTGTGTGTATAATGCGCGGTTCGGATCCGTATGGCAATAGTTGGTGGAATGCCTCATTTTGGCAAACTTCGAATATCGTTTCTTCTGAGGAAATCGCTGAAATTTGGAAGAAGCCATCTGGGCCTTCATACCTCTGATCCGTTACCTTTTGCCAATGTGATGGATAGTCAAATTGAACATTATAGACTGGATTGATATAGGCGTTTTTTGAAAGACAAATTGGCTTAGGGGACCATTGTAGGGCCGTAATGAAATCACCTTCTGTTAACTGAACTGGAACAGGATGCAATACGTCAAATAACCACATTTCACTAGCAATTCCCTGATTATCACAACCTGAGAGATAAGCAATTTTTCTACCATCTGGAGACCATGTAACAGGGGTAGCATAGCAATCTGAAATCGCCCTTATGCGATCGTCTTCTCCTTGTCTACCCGTTACTTTAACTAATGAAAAATAGCCAACGTCTTCAAAAGCAGTTGTGCTGTATGCAATTCTCGTTGAATCTGGCGACCAAACCGGGAAGTAGTTTTTCGCAAGGGGGCCACCCTTTACTTCAAATACGTTACCAGTTGAAATCTCTATGGTATAAATAATCGAAATACTTACGCCGGGAGTTGTATACAGCACATAAGAACCATCAGGAGAAAGACGGACATTATTGAACGCTCCACCCGTGTTTTGTGTGATTTGTCGTTTGCCTGATCCATCATCTTGAATGTAAAAAAGCTGGCTCACACCTGAAGAATCAGGCGCTTGAAAAAGCAGTTCACCCCCACTTGGAAACCATTGAACATCTGTTGCACCAGGCTGATTTACACGCTTGGCTTGATGTGTGGTAATGTTGTACAAAATTATATCATTCTGTTTCGTATAAGCTAATTTTTTACTGTCTGGTGACCAATCTAAGTAAACACCTAAACCATCTACAAACTGGTCAATACGAGCAATCACCCCATCAACTAACTCGACAACGTACAGAATGCCATTTTTCCCAACAAACGCGACTCTTTTACTATTCGGCGACCAAAATGGAACCGAAAAAGATTCCGCTAGACCAGATGTAATTTGGTTGCTCACCCCTGTACTAAGATCATATAACCAAATATCATAACTACCTCCACGATTGGATGTATATGCTATCAATCCTAAATCGCCAGCAGGTGGATTGTGAAATCTTTGCATCATAACCCCTCCATAACAGCATATTGATCGCTAAAAATAGTACCAATACTTTAGACTATCGCTGTTAGAGTCGAAAAATGCATGTCTTCTTTTATTTTGTATAATCCTTTTGTTCTTTTCTTCAACTATTCAAATGGAAAATTTGTGTTAAGATTATTAAAAGAAACTAATGATTGGGAAATTCTGCCGCCTACTAAGATAGTATTATAAAGAAAAGTCATCACTATGTTTATCTCCAAAGAAAAGACATTATTTCTCACCTTTTAACTTATCAGTTGCTTCCGAAACATCAAAATAATGCTTCCTGGATAGGGAGCCACCATCCTTGTTTTCCTATACCACTCTGCTTGCCCACTATATGACTAACCTTAACTAATCGTAACTACCAATATCGATTGACAAAAATATCCTTTATTAAACCAATGACTTATTCAACATTACGAAGGTAGTGTGTTAACATTGTAAATAATGTTCTAGATATAAACACTGTTTTCCGTTTGAAACCGATGGAATTTAAGCCAAGTTTCTCAAACATCTAGTAAAGTCCATATAGTACTCGGTTTAGATCTTGAATTTTCTCTTCAATATCTAATAGAAACGTAGAAAATTATCTTCGCAGTCTGACGCCTCCATAAAAAATATGGTCTGTAAATTAAGAGGAAGTGACGTATAAGCATGTATAGAATTGGTGTTATCGGCCCGCATTCATCAGTAGAACAAATTTTAAGGTTAGCCAAAAGATTTGACAAATCTATGAATTTTATATCATACCCTTACACTGAATTCCAAGAAACAGAGAATATAGTTTTGAACGATGAACACCAAGTTGATGCATGGGTTTTTTCGGGACATATTCCGTATATGATAGCAAAGAATGCTTTAGGAAAAGAAGAAAACCTAGTTTACATTCATCATTCTGAATCCGGAATTTACCAATGTCTTTTGCATATGGCATATTATCAAGGAAAATTTTTGGAACGCGTAAGTATTGATGAAATAACGTCGTCTCACTTGGAACAGGCATTGCAACAATTAGATATCGTTCCAAAAGAGGTTTATGTAAAAAACTTTAATGTGGATACCAAATCACAAGAATTAATAGATTTCCATCTCGATCTATGGAGAAATGGGAAAACTGAAGGAGCATTAACCTGTTTTGAGGCTGTATATGTTGGTCTAAAAGAATCTGGAATGCCGGCTTATCGAATATCGTTAACGAACATGGAAATTAATCAAGCATTAAGGATCCTGGCAGAAAAGGTCAGAACATTTTACTTTAAGGACACACAAATCGGTGTCGAAATTATTGAAATTGAGCACTTTGATACGATTGTAAAGAAGGCCAAAAGCTCTTATCATTTGCAATATTTGGAGATAAAACTAAAGGAAACATTTCTTAGACTCTGCGAAATATTAGATGGCTCTTTACTAGAAAAAGGGAACGGCCGATATGTCATTTTTAGTTCACGTGGTACGATTGAACGTGAGATTAATGAACTAACGGAAACTGTCGCCCAAGTGTCTATTGAATGTCATACGACGGTTGCGGTAGGAATTGGGTTCGGCAAGACAGTCCATTCGGCAGAATTAAACGCTGGCCGTGCAATCCAACAATCGAAAGAAAAGGCGGAACGAGGAATCGTCATTGTTCAAGAAGACGGTAGAATTAGGGAATCAGTAGGCAAAGAAAAAGAGCTAACGTATTCCTATCGTATAGATGATAAAGATTTTTTGAACAAATTAAAAAAAGTCAACATCAGTGTAAAAAATTATAATAAAATATACGCTGTAATCAAAAGAATGGGATGGAATGATTTTACGATAAACGATTTAGCATCCCACCTTTATTGGGACGGACGTAATACACGACGTATAATAGGCAGTTTATGTGAGGTTGATTTAGCTGAGTGCGTAGGTGAAGATTCTTCCTCTACTCGCGGAAGACCAAGTAGAATCTATCGCTTGATTCAGACTGAATCAGAAACAGTTTAAGGAGTATAAAGCCCCTTATAATAACAAAATTCCTATAAAGCTGCCTCGTATCATCATGATGATACGAGGCAGCTTTATTATAATAATTGATCAACCTTTCGAATCTCTACTCTTTATAATTTTCAAAAAGTGATTGAAAAGGATAAAATATCTGTATATACTAAATAAAAGGTAATTACCCTTTAAATACCCAAAAAGTAAATAAGGAGTTGTTTGTATGGACCATTTGGGAGTATTGTCTTTAGCCCCTCCCATCATTGCTATTGTTTTGGCACTTTGGACCAGGAATGTGATTATTTCATTATTTTTAGGCTTATTTTCAGGAATTCTGATTTTGTCGCACTTTAATCCATTAAGCTCAGTAAAAACTGTGATTGGCGATTACTTCTTTGTACAGATCGCTGACAGTTATAACGCTGGTATTTTAGCGCTATTAGTATTTATCGGAGGTTTCGTAGCACTTTTGGAAAAGTCGGGAGGAGCTGCTGCTTTTGCATCTAAGATAACAAGCTTGATTAGGACTCGGGTACAGACTCAGCTTTCTGCATGGATAGGTGGTATTGCTATTTTTTTCTCTGAGCTTGGTACACCTTTAATTATTGGACCTATATTCGAACCACTGTTTGACAAAGCTAAGGTATCAAGAGAAAAGTTAGCTTGGATAATTGATTCAACGGCTTCCCCAGTCTCCGTAATGATTCCTTTTATCGGTTGGGGGGTCTACATAATAGGACTCATCAATACAGAGTACGGGCGTTTAAATATAACTGAATCTGGGTGGGATGCTTTTATACAAGCTATTCCCTATTATATTTATCCAATATTGGCAGTACTCATCGTCCCTTTAATCGTTATAACGAAGCTGGAATTTGGACCGATGGCTAAAGCAGAAAGGCGTATACAGGAAACTGGACAAGTATATTGGCCTGATTCTAAACCAATGCGTAAATCGGAAGCGATCACTGAAATAAAGGAAACAAGTAGTAAGCCTATACTGGTTTGGCTTCCGATTCTAATATTATTAGTAACAATTATTGGATTGTTAATTCCGCTTGGATTTCCATTTAAAAAAATTGATGGGAACGATTTTAGAGTCGCTTTAACTACGGCATATTTATTTGCAGGGATATCTCTTATCGTTTTAATGACTGTGTATAAAGTAAAAAGAATAGCAGAATCCTTCGAAATTTATGTTTCTGGCATGAGGAGAATGATGGATATTTTAATCATTTTGGTACTTGCATGGTCACTCGGAGCAGCTCTTGATAAGATGGGAACAGCAAATTATATTGTCCAATTAATAGATGGAAATATACCTCTATTCTTGGTACCAGCTATTATATTTGTCGTTGGTGCCTGTATGTCATTTGCCAATGGTACTTCTTGGGGAACCTTTGCCATTATGCTTCCTTTGGCTATTCCTTTAGCTTTCCACCTTGATATATCTATGTACGCATGTATAGGTGCTGTCATATCAGGTGGAATATTTGGTGATCATTGTTCACCAATCTCAGATACAACAATTTTATCATCCACTGGGGCAGGCTCTGATCATAAAGATCATAATAAAACCCAGCTTCCCATTGCATTGTTTAATGGTGTCTTAACAATCATTGCATTTGTTGTTGGAAGTCTAGTTGGTTATCCTACAACAATTTTTATAGCTGTGACATTAATGGTTATTGGCGTTCTTCTTCTTTCTAAACTATACAATCGAAGAACACCTCCGTCTGTGGATAAGTTTTCATCGTAGAATACAATTTATTAATACAAGGGGGATTTTTAGTTATGAAACTCTGGGGCGGTCGTTTTCGAAAGGAAGAAAATAAATTAATGGAAAGCTTTAACAGCTCTCTTGCTATAGACAAAAGACTTGTCTACGAAGATATAACTGGCAGTCTTTCGCATGTAAACATGCTCATCAAGAGCAAAATTCTTACTGAACCAGAAGGTAATAAAATTATCGAAGGATTAAATTCAATTTTAACTGATATTGAAAATAAAGAGCTATTAGTAAATGGGGATTATGAAGATATTCATAGTTTTGTTGAAACTAATTTAATTAATAGAATTGGTGAAACAGGAAAAAAACTTCATACCGCGAGAAGCAGAAATGATCAAATTGCAGTTGATATGCGCCTATATGCGAAAAAAAAATCTGCTGATGTGATTGAAGCTATTGAATTACTTCAAAACAATTTAAAAATGAAAGCTGATGAGAATGTGATTATCATGCCAGGATATACACATTTACAAAGAGCTCAAGTTGTAACGTTTAAACATCATCTGATGGCCTATTTTCAAATGCTTGATAGGGATAAAACTCGAATTGAGAATGCAAAGACGCTCATGGATGAAAGTCCACTTGGCTGCGGAGCTTTAGCTGGTACAACTCACAATATTAATCGAGATACCACTGCCAAAGCATTAGGTTTTGAGAAACCTGTTACTAATTTTTTAGATGGAGTAAGTGATCGGGATTATTTATTGGAATTAATGTCATGCTTTTCGATAGTAATGATGCATCTCAGCAGACTGAGTGAAGAACTAATTTTGTGGAGTAGTCAAGAATTTAATTTTGTTGAAATAGATGATGCTTTTTCTACTGGGAGCAGTATTATGCCGCAAAAAAGAAATCCAGATGCAGCAGAATTAATAAGAGGAAAAACTGGTCGGGTATATGGCTCTTTATTTTCCTTATTAACGACTATGAAAGGTTTGCCTTTAGCTTATAATAAAGATATGCAAGAAGATAAAGAACCCTTTTTTGATTCAGTAGATACAACTTTGTCTTGCCTTGAAATTATGTCTCAAATCATAGACACTTTGAAAGCAAACAAAGAAAACATGGAAAAGTCAGTGAGAAAAGGGTTCTTAAATGCGACAGAATTAGCAGATTATCTTGTTAAAAAAGGAGTTCCTTTTAGAGACGCACATAGCGTAGTGGGTTCAATAGTCATTTATTGCGAAGATAATGAAAAAGGTATAGAAGAATTATCGCTGGAAGAATTAAAGTCTTTCAGTTCGGATATCAATGAAGATATTTATGCGTATATCGATTATCATAAGAGCTTGAACAGAGGTATTAAAAAAACATTAATAGAGTAATAATTCAAGCTACACTACTTTAGGATATACCCTTTATTCTAAACAACTATATGTAAATAGCAAAAAAACACCCGAAGAAGCCGTTTATATTATATACAACTTCTACGGGTGTTTTTTCCACATAATTTAATTGGATTTCTCCATCTTTTCTTCCCATTCCAAAAGCAGTGCGCCGACCATTTATTGTAGGCTGGATATTATTTTTGAATAATTCCCCAGAAAATAGCCAATGTAAATTGGACCGCCATCAAAAAGTCTCTCGGTGTAGGTGATTTTATGACCATTTAATTCGATTTGTTGACCTAATGAAGTGGTTAACCCTTTTTCGAGTCCAGTTTATAACACAGCTATAGTTACTAAGTGAACTTCATCAACATTAATTTCTTCGACAACACTGCTACTTCTCCAACTTTACCCCAATAAATTTCATTTCTGTCATATCTTCTATCGCGTATTTTACGCCTTCTTTTCCTACACCGCTCTGCTTGACACCGCCGTATGGATGGTTATCCTGCCTGTATGTGGATATTTCGTTAATCCAGACACCGCCCATTTCCAGCTTATCTGCAACGCGCAAAGCTCGGTCAATATTTTTTGTAAAGACCCCAGCTTGAAGACCATAAATGGAATCGTTTGAATAGCCGACTACCTCTTCTTCCGTTTCAAATGGGATGACTGATACGATAGGTGCAAACACTTCTTCTGCAATTACTTTCATGTTTTCATCAACATTTGTCATGATCGTAGGCGATAATACAGTGCCATTTTGTTCACCACCTGTTTCAATCTTTGCGCCTTTTTCTACCGCATCATCAATCCATTGCTTCGCCCGTTTGGCAGCTTCCTCATTGATCATTGGTCCGATATTAGTCTTTTCGTCTAATGGATCGCCGATTTTTAACGCTTTCGTTTGGTTGATATACGTCTCAAGGAATGTATCATAAATATCCTTCTGTACATAAACGCGTTGAGCTGAGATACAGACTTGTCCTGAAAATGCGAATGCACCCTTTACTAATGATTTAGCTGCATAATCGATGTCTGCATCATTAAACAAAATGTTTGGCGAGTTTGACCCAAGTTCAAGTGTTACCTTCTTAAAACCGGCTGTTTCAGCAATGCTCTTCCCTACCTTCAGACTTCCTGTAAAACTGATCTTATGAACTTTTTCATGCGTGACAAGCGGCTCTCCAACATCTTTACCGGTTCCAATAAGTAGGTTGATAATACCATCGGGCAATCCTGCTTCTTGAAATAATTGGACGAGCTTATACGCTGTTACGGGAGTTTTTTCAGCTGGTTTAAACACCACTGTATTGCCAGCTGCTATAGCTGGTGCTAGTTTATGCAACGATAAGTTTAAAGGAAAGTTGAATGGTGTAATCGCTCCAACGATACCTAGTGGAATTCGTTTTATTAACCCAAGTCGATTTTCGCCTCCAATTGCAGCATCCATTGGGATTACTTCACCAGTAATATTCTTTGCGAGTTCAGCTGCAAAACGAAGAACTTGTACAGATCGTTCCACTTCTCCACGGCTACCTGTTATTGGTTTTCCAGCTTCTTTACATATCGTTAACGCGAAGTCTTCCTTTTTTTCTTCCAATAAATCAGCTGTTTTTTGTAAAATAGCCGCGCGCTCGTGTGCAGGCATGACTTTCATGGTAGAGTGAAAAAGGTTAAAACAGGAATCTACAGCATCATCAAGATCTTTTTTTGTGGCTAGTTTTAGCTCTGCAACTTTCTCTTGATTATATGGATTCATAACCATCATGGATTCCCGGGTTTCTTCTTTTCGCTCTTTTCCATCTATAATCGATCCAATCTGCATTTTTTGTACCTCCTTTTAGCATTCGATATTATCAAGCTTTTCCGTTAACTTCATATTCTCGCTGTAATCAACAGGACAATCGATTAGTACAGGTTTATTCAACTTTACGGCCCGTTCTATTGTCGATTTTAATTCCTCTGTTCTTTCAACTTTCATAGCTTCAAATCCATACGATTTTGCCAGTTGTATAAAATCAGGATTTCCAAATTTAATATGACTCGATCGCTTAAATGCCTTTAATTGATGCCATTCAATCAGTCCATATCCTTCATCTCTCCACAATAAAATAACAATTGGCAGATTTAGACGCATTGCCGTCTCTAGTTCGGCACTTGTCATCTGGAACGATCCATCGCCACATACTGCAACAACATTTCTGTCTGGGTGTACCATTTTGGCTGCAATTGCACCAGGAACAGCAACACCCATCGATGCCAGTCCATTCGAGATCAAGCACGTATTTGGTTGATAACAATGAAACATTCTGCCGACCCACATTTTGTGTGCACCGACATCAGACAAAACAATACTTTCTTCGTCCAGAACGGAGCGTAAATCAGAAACAATCTTTTGTGGTTTAACAGGGAAACTCGTGTCGTCCTTAAACGCTTCCAGTTCATCTAGTGCTTGTTTGCGAACAGATTGAATCCAATCGAGATTTCTTTCTTTTTTTGGTATGGACTGCTTTAATTTCTTTATATTCTCTTTGATGTCTCCAATTACATTTAATGCTACTGGATAATGAGAATCGGTTTCTGCTTCCTGTGTATCAATGTGTACAATAGGAGTCTTGGCTTCCGGATTCCAATTTCTTGGTGGGTATTCTGCGATATCAAAGCCAATCGCAATGATTAGGTCAGCGTCATTAAACCCACACGTAATATAATCTTTTCCGCCCATACCAGCCGTGAGCATGCTGCGTTCATCTGTCCAAGGAATTGCCCCTTTACCCATGAATGTATGAACAACAGGAATAGATATCTCTTGGACTAAAGAACGCAAATGTTCCGTAGCAAGATCTCTCGTAATCCCATTACCAGCTAAAATTAGTGGTCGTTCGGCTTGATCGATTAATTTTACAGCTTGATCAATAACAGGGTCATCAGCCTCGTTCATCGTATGCTCTACAACGGGAAGCGGCGATCCTTCTACTTCCATTCCTGCAACGTCCTCAGGAAGATCAATGTGCGTGGCACCAGGTTTATCATGCGTTGCAACATGAAAAGCTTTTCGAACGACCTCAGGAACAATCTCAGCCTTCTTAACCTGAGCATTCCATTTTGTTACCGGTTGATAAAGATCAACAAGGTCATAATACTGATGCGATATTTTGTGATGACGCTCAAGTCCCGCCTGTCCAGTGATTGCCACAATCGGACTCAGGTCCATATTTGCATTTGCGACACCAGTTAACAAATTCGTTGCACCAGGCCCAAGCGTCGCCAGACACACACCCGGTTTTCCTGTTAATCTTCCATACGTCCCAGCCATAAAGGCCGCACTTGTTTCATGTCTTGTTACGATAAAATTAATACTCGAACCATTGAGTGCGTCCAAGACATCAATATTTTCTTCACCTGGAACACCGAAGATATATTCAACACCTTCATTTTCCAGACACTTGACGAGTAATTCAGCTACTTTCATATACAACATCCTTCACATAGTAAGTACTATGTATTTTTAGTATAAAGTGCTAATTTTATTTACTTTTTTTATAGATATCTTAAATGGGGGACAAAGGGACAGGAACCTCGTCTCTTTGTCCCCTTTCAAGCAACTGAAAAATCGAGCGCATTCTTTAATTAGAATGCGCTCGATTTTTAGTGAGATAACTTATATGTAATACAGGTACAATTGCAAAATCGCAAATATAAACAGTCTTATGCCTAAGCAAACGTTTCGTTAATTCGATTCTTACGTTTTATGTTTTTCATACCAACTCAATGCCCGTTGTTCCATTTCCTGTACGAATGGCTTTTTAGCCTTGCTGTAGAAACTTGTATCTTCATAACGTTGAGTTAATTCTTCTTTCAGCCGCCCATAACGCTCAACCTCTTCTGGATGAGTTCTCAGGTAATCTCGGAACACCAAATGCCGTTCGATTTGAGGATTATCGACTTGATAAACATGAATGTGATGAGTTCTGCTTTCTCCACCCTTACGAAATAATCGTCTGCCTGATATCCCCCATTCGCCAGCAACATCGTACCCAAGTGAGCCCATTTGTTCGTTGAATGTATCAATTTTCTGGAGGTCTAGAACAAGGCACATCATGTCAATAACAGGCTTTGCCTTCAAGCCTGGAACAGAGGTACTCCCAAAATGTTCAAATCTAACTATTTCATCTTCAAATATGTTTCTTAACGAGTTAGTCTCATCCTCGTACATTTGAATCCAGTTTTTGTCATATTCAGTAAGCCGAATCTTCACATAAATATCTCCTTACGAATTAAGGGCAGATTAATTTAATAACGTATCCCTTGGATTTAGTTACCTTTACTATAAAATTTTAAAAATCAACTAGTAGCGTTACCTGACTAGTGGAAAGTACTTGATGGTCAATTTGATTTATCTTTAACCTCTTGTAAAAGACTAATATAAATAAATGTGACAAAAGATTACATAAATAGGTAGTTAAAGGGAAGAATATCTCATATCTTGCAATTTTATGGGGGTCACATTTTATGGAGGAACAAGGTAAACAGATACGACTAACAGCAGCAGAGATTTCCCAGCTGTGGACTCAGTACATGAGTGATACTGCAAGCATCTGTATGTTAACATATTACTGTGAAAAAGTAGAGGATGCTGAGATAAAGCCTGTAATTGAACATTCTTTACAAATAGCAACTAGTCATATTCAAAAAATAACTGCAATACTTACGGAGGAAAAGTATAGTATCCCTCATGGCTTTAAAGTAGAAGAGGATGTTGATTTAACTGCTCCTAGGTTATTTTCTGACAGCTATGTATTAAACTTTATACATAATATGGCTAGAGTTGGACTTCATGGTTATTCACTTAGTTTATCTGTGGCTGTAAGAACTGACATTACAGATTATTATAAAGAATGTCTATCAGAAACAATGCAATTATATGAAATGACAAAGAATTTATTATTGTCAAAAGGACTATATATCAGATCACCTTACTTTCCAAACTTGGAGCAAGTTGATTATGTGAATAAGCAAGGATTTATGTTAGATGTTTTTGGAGAAAAGCGACCTTTAATAGCATTAGAGGTAACACATCTTTATACAAACATCCAAAGAAATGCTATAGGAGTAGCTACCTTATATGGCTTTAGCCAAGTAGCAAGGTCTAAGGATGTAACACAATTTTTCATTAAAGGTATAGAAATTGGTAAAAAGCATAGAAAACTATTTAGTGAAAAATTAGAAGAAGGTAATCTTACTGCTCCTATGACTTGGGCTACAGAAACTACAAATAGCACAACTTACACATTTTCTGAAAAACTCATGATGTTTTTTACAGCCTCTTTGAATACGTTGAGTATTGGTTATTATGGTGTTGCTATTGCTGAAAGTCCAAGAATTGATATTGGGGTGCTTTATAACAGATTAACATTAGAAATACAAAAGTATGCATTAGAAGGTGCTAGAATTATGGTGAAAAATAAATGGATGGAACAACCTCCTATAGCTCCTGACAGAAATGAGTTAGCAAATAAATATACTGACTAGCTTAGATAAAGAATGCATCAATCAAATAAGTCTGCTGTCCACGTAACCAGCAAGACTTTTTTGGCAGTTAAGAAAGTATAAACCCTTTCTTACTGCATAAGTGCAACTAAGGCTTGCGATAAGCTAAGTTTTCTAATGTTATAAAATTTATATACAAGTTCTTATGAACATTGCGGGATCTTTTGGAAATTGGCTTGCTGTTCTGCCAACCATACAATAAATTCATATTCTTCGTTTGTTAATTCCCTGTCTAATTTCTGTTTAAATTCTTGAACAAGACTTATGTATTGGTCCATATAATTCATTGTACCCACCACCTTTACATAATCATAGCAATTTTCAAACAAATTAAAAGGGTATTACAAAGAATGTAACATAAATGTAATATAGTGATCATCTATAAAATTCCATATAAAATCCTATTGGATAGAATGACACTCATTATTTTAAAGGTCCATAAAGAAAATTAGCCCTTTTTAATTTTATTTTTTCTTCACCAATTCATCCCTATCCAATGCTCTAGGTGGTTCTTCCATCCATCCATTTTTAATCATGATGTTTGCTCCGTCCTCAGCATATTTAAGTATTTCAAGTACTAATCTGCTATATTTTACACCTAAATCTCTTCTTGGGCTCATTGCCATACTTGAACCATAATATCCAACACTCAAAGCAATTAAAGCTGTGGAGTAGAACATCATTAACTTATCAGAAAAAGTATAAGCAGTTGATTCTGTGACTTCTGTATCCATTGTAATAGGTACAGAAAGATCATCCTCTCTCATGATTGAGCCGAATATCTCACAATGTTTAGATGCAATTTCTTTACCCCTTACAAGATACTTTCTTACCTCTTTTGACTTTGCTACTTGGCTAAACCCAATCATAGTGGCTACACCTAAAGCATTCCTTTGAAAATTAGAATAGAGGTTTATAATTTCTGTACCTACCAAAGGTCTTCTTTCACCAAAATAACCTGTAAGGAAACTCTGGCTTTTTACAAAGTCATAATTCTCAGGTGTTGGGAGGTATGGTGACCTGATATAAAGCCCTTTGGATAATAAAAGTTCCTTTGTTTCTCTAAGAAATGGAGTTAACTGTGAAATACATTCATTAAAGTAACTATAAACATCTGCCCTTACAGCCAAAGACAAACTGATACTGTAGGTTTGTAAGGCAATTTGCGCTCCTAAATGAAGGTAATTCAAAACATATGAATCAGAATACAAACTAGGAGCAGATACATCTACATCCTCATCCAATTTAAATCCATGTGGAATTGGGTAATTTTCCTTATTAAAAATTTCAGTTAACGTTTTTACATTACCCTGAGCTAAATCCAAAGCCTGTTGGATAAGTGGTCTAATTTCTTCATCCTTAACTTTAGCTGAAAAGTATTGAAACTTACATATCAGGACACTGTCATTTATGTATGCAGTCCAAAGTTGTGTAATTTCTGCTGATGTCAGTTTTACATGATCACGTTCCATCATATTTCACTCCTAACATAATTATCTATAATAGGTGATTATGCCCAAAATTTAATCTTTTAATAGGAAAATAAGATAAATAAAAAAAACTAAGTTGGTTATACTAAATCAAAATGTCTTATAAGGAGCTAGAATACATGTTGAATAGAATGGAAAATCTACAGACAAGAATAACTAACCTACATGAATTAAAGACTGAGGCTCAAGCAGACCTAGAGGATTTATACAGATATATAAACCAAATAGAGCCAGGATACTGCAAAGATATACTAGAACAAAAGAAAGAGCTAAAAGAGCAGATACTAGAGGATATTGGAGCTGAGTTGAGATATATGACGTAAAAAAGCTTCGAGCTATTATGCCTGATGCCTTATTAATCTCTTGCAATTCCTAACAGACCCACAGGTATTATAAAAATACGGGCGATCTTTATTAAGATTCATGCCATTAAATTCTCTTCAGAAGACGAAGATTTTTCTTGCCGCATAAATTCCGAATTCAAATGATGTTATATTCCAAAGCATGATAATAGCGATAAACTCTTCAAAACAATTCCCTTATATCCCATTTTTCAGCTAATTTAATTCCTTCCTGTAACATATACATACCAACACCTAGACTTTAATGATTACCTTATACAATATAATTTCCACAAGAACCAAAAACTCCAGACGGGTTTAAACCGACTTGGAGCTTTTTATGTTATGACGTAATTCAAATCTACTTATAGTACAACTGCAGCTATTGTGCCAAAAATGAGCAATGGAATATTGTAGTGAATAAACGTTGGTACGCATGTATCCCAAATGTGATCATGCTGTCCATCAACACTAAGACCTGCTGTTGGACCAAGTGTACTATCTGATGCAGGTGACCCAGCATCACCAAGCGCACCAGCTGTACCAATTAAAGCAGCAGTCGCTAATGTGCTAAAACCTAAAGCAGCACATAATGGAACATAAATTGCTGCAATAATTGGTATCGTTCCAAAAGAAGTACCAATTCCCATCGTTATGAAAAGTCCGATTAACAACAACGCGAATGCTGCAATTAAGTGACTACTCCCATCAAACCACGTGCTGGCGCTTGAAACGAATTCATTAACAGAACCTGTTTCTTTCAAAACATTCGCATAACCTGAAGCAATTAACATAATAAATGCAATAGCCCCCATCATTAACATGCCTTCCTGAACAACCCTATCCCCTGTTTTCAGATAAACAACCCTAGACAAAAACATTACGGTAATACCACCGATAGCACCAATCACCATCGAATCAAAAGTGAGTTGAAGGACAAAAGCTGCAATAATGGAAATTAAAGTGAAAGCATGCAACTTTTTATTTTTACTAGTCACGCCTGGTTTATCCTCTGTTGTAACGGCAATTTCCTCGGCGGCATCTTTTACCGGATCCTTTATTTCAACATCCTTATACTTACGAGATTTTCTATAGGTGAACAATATCGCAATAAGAAGCCCCACAATCATGCCTAATACAGGGATACTCATTGCCAAGGGAATTTTTGACATTGCTATCGGCATTCCGTTCTTCTCCATTTCACTAGCTATAATTCCGTGAAAGATTAAACCGTACCCTATTGGGACTACCATATAAGGTGCCTTCAATCCAAATGTTAATGCAGAGGCTACCGCGCGTCGATCAATCCCAAGGTGATTAAAGAGTATGAGAAGTGGCGGGATTAAAATCGGAATAAAAGCAATGTGTACTGGAATTACCGTTCCGGAGAGACAGGTAAGACCCGCAATTAGAAATAGCAAAACGAATTTCTTTTCTTTTATAACTCTCAGTAAATATTGCACTAAAACTTCTGTTATCCCAGATAAGGCTATCATCGCTGCGAAAATACCAAGTAGTATATAGCTAAGAGCTGTTTCTGCTTGCCCACCCATACCACTTATTAATGTATTGATTGTATCTGCAAGAGGCAATCCCGCCGTCAATCCAGCAACAATTGCCGACACTACCAATGCAAAAATAACATGTACTCGGAACAAACTTAAAAGTGCTAACGTCAAAACAGACAATACAACAGGGTTTAGCAAAACCATTTTTCCACTCACCTTTTTTAATGGATTTTATAATAAGCCATCATTCCAGATGGATAATTATTAATATTCGGTCAATTTAAATAGAAAGTATGCTGCACCATACTTCTTCTTACCATAGGACTACAATACTTCAGAGTTATTAAATTAGTAATTTATATTTTCCGTTAAAATAAATGTAGCCAATTTCTCTATTTGATCCGAAATATCACGATCACTTTCAAGTGGCGGACAAATTTCACGTACTTTTTTCAAATATTCTCTTGTAACTGAAGCTAATTCCTCTTCTATATTTTCTAAATAAATTGCTTGTGAAGCACAAATCATTTCAATCGCAATAACGCGAGCTGAATTATGAATCATATCACGTGCTTGTCTTGAACCGATTGTTCCCATACTAACGTGGTCTTCCTGGTTTGCTGATGTTGGAATTGAGTCAACACTTGACGGATGTGCCAGTACTTTATTTTCAGAAACAAGTGCGGCTGCAGCATATTGTGCCACCATCAATCCACATTCTAAACCAGGATCTTTTGCTAAAAATGGAGACATACCACTTAATTGCGGATTAACAAGGCGTTCAATTCTTCGCTCTGCAATATTTGCCCATTCAGCTGCAGCAATTTTTAAATGATCCATAGAAAGAGCGATCGGCTGTCCGTGGAAGTGGCCCCCAGAAATGATCCGGCCATCTTCGAGAACAATTGGGTTGTCTGTTGTCGAATTAAATTCAATTCCTAGCACACTATCTACATGTCTGAATGTCTGCCAGGATGCTCCATGAACCTGAGGAATGCAACGAATAGAATAAGCGTCCTGCATCCTGATCTCTCCCTGTTCGGTAATGCGTTTGCTGCCTTCTAACCACTTTCTTATTCTGGATGCAACATTTTCAATCTCCGGATGAGGACGAACAGCTAATAAATCCGGATCAAAAGCAGAAATCACCCCCTGAAGGGCTTCCATTGTCAAACATGCAGACATATCTGATGCCATACCAAGTCGTTCTGCTTCGTTAAGGGCAATTGCCCCGACACCTGTCATCGCCTGAGTACCGTTAATCAAAGCAAGTCCCTCTTTTGCCTGTAAAGTAACGGGTTCTAGTCCAGCGTTTTTCAACGCCTCTAATCCAGAAAGTACTTCTCCTTGGTACTCCGCTTTCCCTTCACCAATCAGTACAATTGCCATATGTGCAAGAGGAGCTAAATCTCCACTGGCCCCAACAGAACCTTTACATGGAATGACCGGATGGACACCTTTGTTGATCATGTTGACTAGTAATGTCAGCGTCTCTTCTCTAATTCCGGAAAAACCTTTGATAAGTGAATTCGCACGTAATGTCATCATTGCCCTAACAACTGACTTTGGAAATGGTTCACCAACACCGACTGCATCTGCACGCAGAAGGTTCAATTGTAGTCTTTCAATATCATTTTTTTCAATTTCTATATCACTCAATTTTCCGAAACCAGTATTAACGCCATAAACTATTTGACCCTCATTAATTTGCTTTTCGATTCGTTTACGGCTTTCTTTTACTTTTTCCAAGCTTTCTTCTGCTATAGTTACTTCTGCGACACCATTAACAACCTGTTCAATCTTGTGTCGATCCAGCGTATATCCATCTAGTTTAATGACATGATTTTGTGACATGTTTTTCTTCTCCCCTTCTCTGTAGAATTGCTTGCAAGTTAGTGTGGAAATTTATGTATATGGCTATAGCCTTAAATGGTATGATTCTAAAAAAGCTAATTAAAGTATTAAATAAACAATTGGTGTAACAATTAATAAAGTGAACACAGTTCTAACAAACCAAATAGCAATCATGTGACTTAGTTTAATTGGTATTTCAGTGGAAAGAATACATGGAATCAATGATGAGAAAAATAGAATAGCTGAAATGGAAAGAGAACCTATTATAAATCGAGTTTCTAAGCTTGTGTCCAAGACAACTAACGATGGAACAAACATATCAATTAAGTTAACAGTAGCCGCTTTTGCAGCCAGAAATGGCTCTGGTATTTGCAATAAAAGGGTTAACGGATAAAATATATACCCAACATAGTCAAAAATTGAGGTATGGTTGACTAAAATAAAGCCTAGTAAACCTACTGACATAATAGTTGGAAGGATCGCCATTGCCATTAACAAACCGTCTTTTAGGTTATCAAAAATATTCTTCCTTAGACTAGGAGCATTTTGAGCTGTTATCATTGCTTGTTGCCATGCATGTTTAATACGATTACCTTGAATTGTATCTTCTGGATATCCTTCTTTTGTATAATAATCATCGCTTATTTTATTTAATGGCCAAATTCTTACAGTAATAGCAGTGACAATAAATGTAACTAAAAACGTCACCCAGAAATATAAGTTCCATATGTGCATCAAATCCAGCGTCTTTGCGACAACAACCATAAATGTTGCTGAGACGGTTGAAAAACCTGTAGCGATAATTGTTGCCTCTCTTTTCGAATACTTTCCTTCTTTATAGACTCGGTTTGTAATCAATAGTCCGATTGAGTAGCTCCCAACAAATGAAGCAACAGCATCGATCGCTGACCGTCCCGGTGTTTTCCAAATCGGTCGCATTATCGGCTGCATGATAACCCCAATAAATTCTAGCAAGCCATAACCTACAAGTAAAGCTAAGAAAATGGCACCAATGGGCACAAGCAACCCAATTGGTATAAGCAATAAATTTAACCAGTATGGTCCCATGTTTTCAGCCATCAACCATCCAGGGCCCATTTCAAACATTACGAGAAAAGTTGCAACCGCTCCCAATACCTTAAAAACGGAGATAACAACCTCCACTTTATTTTTATTCCATGTTCTTTTGTAAAAGGGATATGCTGCTCCTAAAATAACAAGGAGCAACGCATAATAGGAAGCGCCAACACCGATTAATCCCCGTATCCAACTTATAAGATGGTCCAATGGTATTGAACTTTTACCATTTACTTCAATTGGTACAAAAAACATAAATATTCCAATAGAACTAAAAACAAAGAAGTTCAAAAAATGCCTCGGAGAAAGAGTAGATCTATTAATGTCACTTTGCACATAATTATCTTCAGGAATGTTAGACTTTTCAATTCCACTCATCTTAACAACCTCTTTCCATCTTAACTATGAGTCTTAAATAACAGTAAATTTTAAACCGTAAATAAAGAGAAATGCTTCCTAATAAATAATACTTTTATGAAATTGGGATTCCGGCTTCGTCATGAGCCAGAATCCTAAAACATTATTAGTTCTTTTAATGCGTTTCATACCAATCTTTTATAAGGCCTGCAGCATATCTGCCACCATTCATTAAGTTTTCTATGCTGATATGCTCATGAAAGGTATGAATATTTCGAAACCCATTGCCTAATGTAATACATTCAAGCCCATTTTCATTGAGAACGTTTGTATCAGCGCCCCCAAGTGTTTTAGTAGTATATTTATCAA